>JAFLTE010000001.1 GCA_022510565.1 Lachnospiraceae bacterium
ATGCCCATCTGCAGGCCGCCCTGCCGGATCATGCTCCTCAGCTCTTCCACCATCCCCACCATGCCGGTGGTGGTCGTTGTGATGCTCTTAAGGGCCGCAGCACTGAGCCTGTCGTTCGCCGGTATCTGGCTGATGAGCTTCTTAAGGTTTTCCCTGATGGCCTTCTCAATGGACTCGATGGAGGCGATGCTGCCTCCTATCTTTCCCGCGAAGGCAGCTGCCCTTGCCGCCATGGCCGGATGGGCCGCTTCCGCCGGTACCTCCCCCGCAAGCGCCTGCAGCTGCTGCAGCTCTTCACTGAGGGCTTCCGATACGTCCCTTGCGCTGTTTAGGAGCGCCTCCGTCTGCTGCATGAGCTCTTCCAGTGCCGCCTTGTCAAATACCCTGTTCTTCCCTATCCCTGCCATATGTCCCTCGCTTTCTTGATGTGATATCATTTACTCTTCTTCTGTTTCATACTGCTTGGCTAAGTTCTGAATCTTTGTTTCCAGATCGGCTAACTTAGCCGCCTTTTCTTCTCCGGTCATCACTGTATCCGTCTGGGTCAGATCTTTATCCAGCATATACGCATACAGGAGCAGTTCATCATCTGAACGCTGCATAGCGATATTTTCCGCCTCCACCGGATTCAGTCTGCCGATATATATCCAATATTCCATCAATTTCTCTTCACCGTTTATGGGCAGACTGCTTAAGATATTCTCTTTCTGTTCCGCCGTAAGGCTCTCAAGATGCACATACGCCACACTCAACACGTATTTCTGTTCAAAAGCTAACTGTTCCATAGTCAACGGCTCTAAATCTTCCACGACTCGTATATAATCGTTATGTATGAAGTCTATCTCCGCCTGAAGTTTCGCTCCCAGTATAGGCTCTTGATACAACACATAATAACCGATGATCGGGACACACCCTATAAGAAGAAGCAGGCTGATTACCGCCCACACTTTGACGCCTCTATATCTACCTTTATTGACCATAAGCTCGTTATCCCTGATATCCTGCGTAATCTTCTCATACTCGTCATGCAGAATATCCGCCAGCTCTTCCGCTGTCTGCACTGCACTCATTGTCTTTAGAAACTTATTCTTACAATAGAGTCCCGTGCCACCTTCAAGATAATCTTCGTATTCATATCTTTTTTGCACTGTATATGCAACCAGCGCCTGATATTCCATCAGGAAATCATCTGCAGTATCCGCATTTTTGATATCTCTTCGCAAAATATATACTCTGTCATGGTCATCAAAATAGAGATTATCGGGTGATATAGAGAATGTATACTCTTCTCTATATGCTTTCAGGCATACCACATCTTCCAGTATGTTCATCTTTTTCTGCTTTGTACAACTGCGTATCTCACGGAAAGGATGATATCCGTTCAGTACATAAACACATTCCAGTTCTTCTTCCTTCTCTGTTATGTGACAATCAATAAATCTTTCATTTCGATAAGTCAGCTTATTATAGTCATACCGAGATTTGGCTGTTAATTGCGACTTTTTGACGGTTATCGTGATTTCTGTCTTTTCTCTGCTCATATGTTCCTCATACTTCCCACTCTAACAAAATAATATCGCCATTGTAGATGTTACTCTCTTCATAAGTTAATCCCGACATAATCCTTCTGCCGCTTCTTACAGAACGTATTGTATATTCCCGACACGGAAATATTCCCGCTTCGGCAAGCACATGCAATGTTCCCGATACATTCTGCATACTGTCTACCATGACTGTCACTTCTCTATCTTCATGCTTCAACCGAAAGCTGATTGTCATCGTCATATCTTGCAGTTCCTTTCTTTCTGACAAGCATCCCTATTCCTACCAGCAGAGCGATTCCGAAAAGCACAACACTGCCAATCATCTCTGCGGCAGAATAACCTGTCTGTTCCTGCCTCTCCGCTCTGACAATTGCCTGCCCATCTTGAGACATAAACATTTGCGTAATAACACTGTCAGTTTCATTCTCCTGCATCTCTTCGGTAAAAATTTTACCTTTTAAAATACCCTGAGCTTGCCGCAGACCATCCTCCGTACACTGACGTATCCGCTCAAATTCATCACTAAATACAGGGATTCCGTTCAAATCGGTCAAGGATGATCTCACATTAAGCCGGTAAGCTGCCGTTGCGGCATCCAGTTCCAAATTAGCGCTGTCTTTCTCTTCCATTTTACTTTCCGTTTATATATTCTATTTCTGTTTTGGTGCGTATATTTCATTTCTGTTTTTTCTCGCGGCTCCTTCCAGGCGTATCTCGATAGAGACCGCCCGAAAAAAGCTGCTCGTCCGATAGATTATCCTATGCGTAGCTTTGATCCAAGCTTTCCATGTCCGCACGATAATTCTTGATGCTGGTAATCAACTCATCAACCATCGTAGTCAATTTGTCAATATTATTTGCCACGTTCGTAAACTCGTCCTGATGTCTCTGGCTGGCCATCGAATCCCATGACTCACATAGGGTATTGACCTTAGAAATCATCTGATTTTTATTGCCAATAATCTCTCCCACAATTGCGTTCAGTTCGCCGCTGATGGTGTCCATATCCGAATAGCTCATCTTAATTCCGTCTGCCATGTTACTCCCTCCTTTCTTTTAATAAGTTCTTTTCTATAAATTAATTGCACGCTAATATAAATAGCAATCAGTGCAATAATTCCGATAAACAGACAGGCGATGTCCAGCATATCAATGCTGATTGCCGTAGGTGACATATTTACTTTAACTACGGACCGATCATCAGTCTCAAGCGGTGTAACAATAAAATCATATACTTGCAAATATTCAAGATTTCCCAGTCTTGTATAGGGAAGTTTCTCCGTAATATCATTCAACATCATGACATTCTGCTCATTCAAAGAGGTGCGATTTTGTTTGAAATCGTCCATGACGCTTCCAATGTTTGTCACTGTCTGTTCATATGAAGTATCCAGGTTTTCCTGAAGCATCGCTGTATTGCTGTCCGCAGTCGTGACCACTTCATCTATGTATGTTATATAAGCATCATCCGTCTCTATAATTTCTTCTTCCATCTCCTCAATAGTCACATACAATAAATCAAGTTGTTCCCGTACCTTCTCTTCCTCCAAATACTCCATGAAATCATATTCATCTAATTCCATTACATATGTTTCCAGCGCTTCACCGACGCTGCTTACGGCACTTTCCACCCGTTCCGCTTCCGCCGCTATCTCCGCATCTATCGGCTTTACAATTTCATCATTATAAATATCTCGTATTCCCTGCACAAATGTGTCCGCATCGGGTATGTCGTTAATAGCTATAATTGCATTTGTATAATACTCTTCAAACAGATCTTTAAATTCATCCATATCTTTCAAGATAGCTTGGATTTGTCGGGTATATTTAACATCGGAACTTTCTTTTTCTAATGCCTCCAATGCCGCAATTTGTTCATTGATCTTATACAGCAATATTTCTTTAGTCGTTGGATCTTCTTCCGGTTTGTCCTCTCCCGGCTTCTTTTCTTCTGATTCTGTGTCCTCGTCCGTCTTGCCGTCTACCAGTGGATTCCACAGTTCTGTACTCGTACTTTCCTGTTCTTCTGTAGCCGGGTATTCCTCCTCTTGTATTTCATCCGACTCCTGCACGCTCAGTTCTTCCAGACTCGTCTCTTGTATATCTTCCACATCATTTTGTATCGCTTCCGTTTCCGCCTGCTTAGCTGAATCCGGTTTCTCCGGTTCCGGGTCCCCTTCTTTATACCCAAGACTTATTTTGGCCGCTAACTTCTTTTGTTTTGCATCTTCCACAAACACGTCCGGATATTCCAGTACATGCTTCATCCCTTCTTCATAAACCACATTGCCTTCATCATCCGTCAGAATATCCACACCGGCGAAAACTTCTGACATAACTGAGATTTCCCCATAAACTCCTTGTCCTCTCTCTCGTATGGCTTCTAATTCCGTCTCCGCTGATGTTACGTTCTCTTCATAAGTAGTATTAATTGCTGTAACAGCATCTGAAAGTTTCTCATAATCATCGGATAAATCCAGATATTCTATTTCTGTCTCCACTACTTCTAACGGTTCATACACAACTTCTTCTATTAGTTCGGCATTCTCCACGCTCACAATTGCTTTCATATCCGCTATGTCATTCTGCATAATGGAGGTCGAATCATCCTGTACGCTATGTAACTCTTTCAAAATAGCATCCACGTACATATAGGAAACGTTAGCATTCAGGTTCACGATAAAATTGTGAATGTCATTGATGACCTTGAACTGTACGTCCTGACGCAATCCTTCAGCAATGGCATATGTAATCTGCGATTTCACAGGCTGACGGTTCACACTCTCCACATTGGCGGAGAAATCTTCCGGAATCAAAATATATGCCGCATACCGGTCATTCAATATTCCTTCCTTTGCCGCAGTCAGACTGGTCATCTGGAAATTGGTGTCCGGATAGCAAATCAATTCTGATGCATAACTTCCAATATCTGCATTAACCACCGCAATTGTTGTGACAGTACTTTTATTTTCTTCTATAGCTCTTTGGTACTTTGTAGAATAAATGCCGCATAGATATGACGTGCCTATCAGCATTATCAATATCAGAAGATGCATGACCAACTTAAATATTTTCATTTGGATATTTCTCCTATGCTACCCTTTTACAACGAATCACCATCTCAATATTACATTCTATTTATTTTCATAGTTTGTTTAATTAGTTGTCTACAAACTACATTTATTTTTGATTATTGCCATTATCGTAACATACTTTCAATAACTTTTCTACCAAAAAATACAATTAGAGAAAGTATCTCTAAAATACGTCAACCCATCAATGATGGAACAACCTGATTCCCGTAAAGCACATGGTCATGCCGTACTTGTTGCAAGTCTCAATTACATTGTCATCCCGCACGGAACCACCCGGCTGCGCCACATATTTTACGCCGCTTCTGTGGGCACGCTCGATATTGTCTCCGAAGGGAAAGAACGCATCCGAACCAAGCGCCACATCGCTCATCTGATTAAGCCATGCACGTTTCGCCTCCGCCGTAAATACTTCCGGTTTTACCTTGAAAATTTTCTGCCATGCGCCCTCGGCAAGCACATCCATGTAGTCCTCACCGATATATAAATCGATGGAATTATCTCTGTCCGCACGCCCGATACCGTCCACGAACTGTAATCCCAACACCTGCGGAGACTGACGTAAAAACCAGTTATCCGCCTTGGAGCCTGCCAATCTGGTACAGTGAATACGTGACTGCTGACCTGCACCGATACCGATTGCCTGTCCGCCTTTCACATAACATACGGAATTGGATTGCGTATATTTCAGCGTAATCATAGCGATGGCAAGATCGATTTTCGCCTGTTCGGGCAGTTCTTTACTCTCCGTCACGATATTGTCGAAAAACGCATCGTCAATCTTCAGTTCATTTCTGCCCTGCTCGAAACTGATACCATATACCTGCTTAACCTCAATCGGTGCCGGCACATAGTTTTCATCAATCTCGATCACATTGTAGCCGCCCCTTTTCTTTGCCTTCAGGATCTCCAGCGCCTCCGGCTCATAGCCCGGCGCGATCACACCGTCGGACACTTCCCTCTTGATAATCTTGGCGGTTGCCACATCGCAGACATCGGAGAGGGAAATAAAATCTCCAAACGAGCTCATTCTGTCCGCACCTCTCGCTCTCGCATAGGCATTGGCAAGGGGTGTAAATTCCATATCCAAATCATCCACCCAATATATTTTCTTCTCCACATCGGATAACGGCAATCCCACTGCCGCCCCCGCCGGAGATACATGTTTAAATGACGTTGCTGCCGGAAGTCCGGTCGCCTTCTTCAGTTCCTTCACAAGCTGCCAGCCGTTAAAAGCATCCAGAAAATTAATATATCCGGGTTTGCCGTTTAATACCTTGATGGGAAGCTCGCTTCCGTCCGCCATGTAGATGCGGGACGGTTTTTGATTAGGGTTACAGCCATATTTCAGTTCCAGTTCGTTCATAGGGTCCTCCATATTAATATTTATAATGTAGAAATTAACTTCTGTTTGATCGCTTTAGTTGTTTTTATTGATTATTCTCGTCTCGTACTCACCGCTTGCGATCTCAATATATCTGACGAACAGCGACACTTTATTCTCCTCGTTCAGATTCTCCCAGATCATCTTGGCGAAGCTGTCGATATCTCCTTCTATCCCGACAAGTGTCGGCTCTCCCTCGAAGCTTGGCAGCGGATTACCGTCGCCCATATATGTATGAATAAAATGTCCCTCACCTGCTGCCGGATTCTCATATGCAAAAGTATATCGATTGCAGGAATCGGGGCTGCCGTTGTTGCTTTTTAAAATAGACATGGCGTAATTGTAGCCGCCGTTCTCCAAATGCATAATGCCGGAAATGCGGGGCGTATAATTGGGCGCATCGGGCTCAAACTTTCTGGTTCGAAGCGCCTGTTCAAAGGTCTGCTGCCTATCCATCAAGTCGTAAATCGTGTCGGTCTGGTCACCGTTGGTAACAATGGTTTTATTGCCCAGCACCCTAACCGGCGCATAGATAACCAGACTGGGGTCTTCCAGTTTGGCGGGATCAAATGCCTGTGTGCGGATACCTGCTCCCTCTTCCACGAAAACACGGTTTCTGCTGTTGGTGCTTCTTCCCATGATAAAATAAGCCACCACCGCATATTTAGCGTCTGCAGATTTACCGATTACGATACCTCTGCCGGGATAGGTATTTCCGGCCAGTTCCTGTGCCAAAGATTGTTTTTTCATGTTTTCTCCTCCTCTTGTACTACAGGCTTACAAGCCCGCGCTTTCAGCGCTTATGCGCCTATCATATATTTCTTCTCAAAATCTGCCGCGGACATAGGCTTATCAAAGTAGTAGCCCTGAATCATTCTAACATGCATGTCCGCCAGTACCTTGTACTGCTCCTGCGTCTCGATGCCCTCCACACAGATAGATACCCCTATGGCATCCGCCAAATCCGACACCATCTTGATAAAGGATTTAGAGTAACCGTCCTCCGCTAAATCCTTGACAAAACTCTGATCCACCTTGATTACGTCAAACGGCAGTTCCCTGATATGACTGAGCGATGAATATCCCGTTCCAAAATCGTCCAGTGCAATTCGAATACCCAAATCTTTAATCTGCGCCAGTATCTTTTTCATGCGCTCCAAGTCATTAATTGCCAGTCCTTCCGTCACTTCCAACGTCAGATTGTGCGGATTGATTCCACTGCGCTTAACAATATCCGACACCGTCTCTACAATATCCTGCTGCAGCAGCTGAATCACCGACAAATTCACATTGACTTTATATCCCGGATGCCCGTTATCGTTCCAACGTTTACACGTCTCACATGCCTGTGACAGAACATGACTTCCGATCGGATTGATGAGTCCCAGATACTCAGCCAGAGGAATAAAGTCCGCCGGAGACATGAAGCCCATCTCTTCGCTGTTCCATCGAATCAGAGCTTCCGCGCCTGTACACTTATTATTTTCCTGGATATCAATAATCGGCTGATAGTATACTTCAAACTCCCTGTAACCGTCCAACGCCGCGTCGCGCATATTTTTCTCCATGTCCAAACGCTTGCCGGAATCACTCTTGATATTACGGTTATAGACAGCGACACGATTCTTGCCGGATTTCTTCGCCTCGTACATAGCGATATCCGCTTTCTTAATCAGATCCGCTACATCCTCTCCCTCCGTTGGGAAATGCACAATGCCCATACTCATGGTGCAATAATAATCGGCATCCTTTAAGAACCACGGTCTGCTGAAAACAGCCTTGATGCCCTCCACAATCTGCTCCAGCATTCCATGCTGGTCAGGCGGTATAATAATGACAAATTCATCTCCGCCCATGCGATAGCAGGAGTTGTGAATCCCCTGCACATTGCGTATACCCTGAGCGATGGATTTGAGCAAGACATCCCCGTACTGATGTCCAAGGCTGTCATTGATATGCTTAAAGTCATCTAAATCCATATAGAGTACCGCACCCTCTATTCCGAGCTTCTTGGCGGTATCCACATACTTTGCCATATCACGCTCACAGCACAATCGGTTGTAAAGTCCTGTCAGGAAATCCGTGTAAGCCTGTCGTTCAATCTTCTTCTGGTACATTTTTTTCTCAGTTACATCCTGGACGGAACACATGCGCACTTCCCTGCCGTCCACCCATATGATATTTTTATAAAAAAAGTCGTACCAGCTACCCTTATCCTCCAGACTAATTTCGAGACTGCCTTCCTCGCTCTCCTGCGGTATTTCACTCTCAAAGATTTCGGCCAGCCTGTTTTGCTCTACTTCATCACGGAAATCGTTCCTGAGACATCTGTTGGCAAATAGCAGTCTGCCGCTCTGTTTATCTCTCACATAAATAGAACTCCCCACATTGTTGAGTATTTCTTCCAATGCGGCATAAGAGCCGGCAAGAGAGTTTTTCTGAATTCGTTTTACCAGAATACTCTGCATGACTTTCACGGAATCACTCAGGAATTTAATCTCTTCCAGCTCCCAATTGCGCTCTACACGCTTCATTTCAAAGCATGCATACATACTGACCCGGTCTCTTACAACAATCGGAAGTACTGAAATCGCTTTGATTCCCGTCTGCTCCATCTCAGCCTTAAATCTTTCCTCTCCGGACGACGAAGACAGAACCAGAAGTTTCTCGCCATACAGAAAAGAGAACCGCCGCTGGTTTTTCGTCTGCTCAAAACCGGAGGGCACACCGTCACTGCACCACTCCGCAATTACATCCATATACCCTTCCGCGACACCGTCCACGGAACATAAGTACGCACTGTCAATCTGCAGATATCTGCCCACTGCGGTGAGAATGCTGACCATAATCTCCTCTATCGGCGCATCACTGTCAAGCATCTGTACGATCTCCGTGGTGACTTCGGTTCTGACGAGCATGCCTTCCATCTCTTCCTTGGAATAGCGGCTTCTGAAGCTCTCCACTTGAGCACTCTGTGCCTTAATCTTGTTGCCAATCAAATGCATACTTGTCTCGCGAATCAGATCAAGTGCATGACTAAACCGTTTCTCTGTTATCCGATACCGGAAATCGCGGGCAAACTCCTGACCTTCCTCCGATTCCGCATCGGACAGTACACCATATACCAGCCAGGTCACAATAGTTTGCCCGTCTTTTTTTATACATACCGCTGCATACTTGAGAGCATCTATCTCCGTGTCTTCTATTGCCTGTTCTTCCAGTTCGCTCTCCGATACCCTGCGGGACAAGGACAACATTTTTTCCTTGGGTATCAGCTGACTTAGCACTGCTTTGTCTCGTTCATTTCCTGACACACGTGTCATATCCAGACCGTTCTTATCCACGCAAAATGCATAAATTCCTACCGCAGCACAAAATATATCCTGTATACTTTGCAGTTTTTCACGGTCTAAGACTGTGTCATTTATAGTGTCCATTTTTTATTCCCCCATCGTACACTGCCATTCGCATTCCGCTGCGCTTCATGCTCATGGTTGGTACTCGCCGGCTCGTCATTCATCCACGCTGTAGTTCGGAGCCTCTTTCGTGATATGAATGTCATGCGGATGGCTTTCTTTGAGGGAAGCCGCGGATATCTTGACGAACCTGCCGTTCTTCTTTAACTCCTCGATGGAAGCCGTTCCGCAGTAACCCATGCCGGAGCGTAAACCACCCATTAACTGGAAGATAGTATCCTCTACAGTACCTTTATAGGCAACACGGCCTTCCACACCTTCAGGCACCAGCTTTTTAGCGTCAGTCTGGAAATAGCGGTCTTTGCTGCCGTTCTCCATGGCCGCAATAGATCCCATACCACGATATACCTTGTATTTTCTTCCTTGATAAAGCTCATAATCACCCGGGCTTTCGTCGCATCCCGCAAACATACTACCCATCATGCAGACATTACCGCCCGCCGCAATTGCCTTCGTCATATCGCCGGAGTACTTAATACCGCCGTCGGCGATAATCGGAATATCATATTCCTTAGCAACAGAGTATGCGTCCATAATAGCGCTTATCTGCGGCACACCGATACCTGCAACCACACGGGTGGTACAGATGGAGCCGGGTCCGATACCTACCTTCACCGCATCCGCACCGGCATCAATCAGAGCCTTCGTACCTTCTCCGGTTGCTACATTGCCGGCAATCACCTGCACATCCGGGAACTTCTCTTTAATCATTCTCAGACAGCGAAGCACGTTCTCGGAATGTCCGTGGGCACTGTCCAAGACAATCACGTCTACCTTGGCATCCACAAGCGCTCCCACTCTATCCAGTACATTGGCGGTAATGCCTACGCCCGCGCCACACAGAAGTCTGCCCTGGCTGTCCTTTGCAGACAGCGGATATTTAATCGTTTTCTCAATATCTTTGATAGTAATCAAACCTGTCAAATTGTAGTCGTCATCTACGATTGGCAGTTTTTCTTTTCTCGCTTTGGCAAGAATCTTCTTCGCCTCATCCAGCGTAATACCTTCTTTCGCGGTAATCAGCCCCTCAGAAGTCATGGATTCTTTAATTTTCTTGGTGAAATCTGTTTCGAATTTTAAATCACGATTGGTTATGATACCGACTAACTTCCTGCCCTCCGTAATCGGAACGCCGGAAATCCTGAATTTAGCCATCAGCGAATCCGCGTCGGCTAATGTATGATCCGGAGTCAGTGAGAATGGATCTGTGATAACTCCGTTTTCTGAACGTTTGACTTTATCAACTTCTTCCGCCTGAGCTTCTATGGACATATTTTTATGTATGATGCCGATACCACCCTGTCTGGCCATGGCAATCGCCATCCTATGTTCGGTTACGGTGTCCATACCCGCGCTCATCATCGGAATGTTCAGCTTAATCTTCTTCGTAAGCCATGTTGTTAAGTCTACCTGATTCGGAATCACCTGTGAGTAGCTCGGCACCAGAAGCACATCATCAAAAGTAATTCCCTCTCCAATAATCTGACCCATCTTCTCTCCTCCTATGTTGTTGTGATGATTAATAAGGTAACTGTGCTATATCCGCACAATAGCTTAATTTATAAGGAAAGGAATACTGTCAGTTGTAAGACTGGCGGTATTCCTTGCCATTATTGCAATATTAATCGGTGAAAACTTTACGCGGCGCAACCGTCTGAATCGCCTTAATAAGCGCCTCGTTCGGCTCCAAAATGACACGCGTGCCTCCATTGCAGACCATCATATATCTTCTCTCCGGCTGCGCGGCAATCCCAGAGCTGTAATCCACGGTCTTCGCATCTCTGTTCTTGTATGAATCCAGTCTGTGGGAGTTAAGCGGCGCAAAAATCTCCATCTGCTCCACAGAATATGTTCCTGCTTTCTTTCTTCTGCTCTTCGCCAGAACCTTGTCGATGCTGACTTCTTTATCTACATACAGATACTCGTATTCAATACTGGCATTCATGGTGGCAAAATATGCTCCCACACCGGCGACAATACCCAAAATGAGAGGCACAATATAGCCTGTGCCCAGACCGAACAACAGCATTACCACAGCCATCATTATGAGAAAAAATTTTAAAAATGTCATCATCATTGATGGCTTTCTGGCCACCAGACACTCCACATATGTGTCGCCCATGATAGATACCTCCAGAGTTTAATTATCTCCGTCTGATGCATACGCTATACATCCAAACAAGCTCTTATGAAAATATAGACTTATCATATAACAAATCGGTGAAAGATGCAAGGGTTGCATGTGTTTGATCCGGTATTAACAGAATATATCAAACTACTATCCCGCTGTCTCACCTCCACCATCCTCATTCTGCTCGTTATTGTCTTCAAGAGTGTCATCCGGGTTATTCATATCATAATCATTATCAGACTCACTACCCGATTGCTCCTCATCGTCTGAGCCATCACCAACAGTGCCTTTATCTTGCTCTTTATCGTCTAAGTCACCATTTACATCGTCTTCACCTTCATCCTTAGACTTATCAGCAGGCTTATCAACCGGCACATTTTCTTCTATATCATCTGTGGTACTCCCATTCGTTCCTTCAACAACTACCCCTTCAGATATTTCCTCCTCTTCCTCCGGTATAATCGGCTCAACATACCAAGTGACCGTTATCGTCGGATGAACAGATATGTTCTGCCACTCTGCATTGGAATTGCACGCACCTATTAATCCAAAGGAATAAGTGTCAAAATCAATCAGGCTCGGATCCATACTCATCCCATACTGATAAGTATGATTTTCCTCATCCAGTCTGAACACATAAGTGTTTTCCGGTGCCGATGCCATCTCCAGATTAAGTGTCGCCGGCTCATCTGCAGCTAACGGCAAAATATTTCCTTGGTCGTCCTCAATTGCAAGGTATACTTCGGGCTCTGTACTTTCCCCAAAGTCATCACTCTCAGCTAATCTGATATCTCCGAAATCCGTAATCCGTGCAGTTACCGTCACCCGAACAGGCACAGTACTCCGGTTTGTAACCGTCAGCCAATCACTGCGTTTTGAGAAATCATACTCCCCTTCCTCATTACGAAAGAGCAAGGTAGCCCCCTCTTCGACTCTTCCGCCGCCGTAACGGACCGCATCCGTTTGATAAAGCAGTCCCTGCGGGTCGAGAATAAAGTCAAAAACAGAAGTCTCACTCTCACCGGTAACAGGAATACTTATAGATACTACATCATCATCCATCACTTGCACCGGAAGCGTTATGCTCTCTACTGCAAATGCATTGATCGGATATATCGAAAACACCGCAAGCATAGCCGCGGCTATTATCGCTGTGCATCGAATTATTTGACAACGCCTCATTTTCATAGCTTATATCCTCCGAAATAATTTATATAACTAACAGCAATAACCTATGCTACATTATCAAAACTTATTATACATATGATAGCATACCGGAGCCATTATATCAACAATCGGCAATCCATAGATGCCGGGATTCCATAATCTTATATGTTTTTGCTTGTTTCATGGTAAATCTCTCCGGAAAAATATTTCCCGATTTTAGCTATAATTTCCAACACGTCCGATTTCATTATATCCGGAAATGAGGAAAGAACAGGTCCTGTCTCAAAGCACAGGTTCCCTTGATAATGAATTTTACTCAAACCGCTGACAAACCCTTCCCAATCTGTGGAAGATGTATTCTCTCTGCTTCGGGTAAAGGTAAAAGGGAGCTGGTGCAGATCCATGATTCCGTCATTATCGTGGACATGAAGCACCTTTAGGCGATGTCCCAGTGTGACGATGAAATCTTCGAAATCAATCCCCACCAGATTGGCATGCCCCGTATCAAAACAAAAACCCAATACCTCGGCACCAAACTTATCATTCATCCGGTCAATGCGTTCCGCCGCCTTCTTTGCATCACAGCACGGACCTTCAACGATATGCCCACCCAGACTTGTATAAAGATTCTCTATACATATGGTAATGCCGTATTCCTTGGCCAAAGGCGCAAGGAACTCCAGAAAATCCGAAGTCTTCTCCCACTCCGCCGCCTCTGAGCCGAGATAATGGGAAAGCTTAAAGCCATGCACTACAATATAAGGACATTCAAAAAAAGCACACACCTCCATACTCTTCGGTGCTACCACATTTCTTAGATAATCGTTCAGTTCATCCGATTCCCCCGAAACATAGTTCGGATACGGCATATGCATCTGGCTGACCTCAATGCCTGCTACCTGCGCTGCTTCCTTATGCGGTGTGAAATACTCACGCAGTTCCTCCACAGAATAGTCAAAGAAACTGTTTAATTTACCCTGATATAAATCATAATTTCTCAGATAGGTATCCAGACTGAAATCACAGCAGGAAAAGCCCGCATCTCTCAGCATTGTAAAACCTTCCTGAAGATTTCTGTCTACTATAGCATTCTTGGTCTGTACCCCGATTTTCATTGATTATCCCTTTCCAGCCTGTCAAAGTAAAATGTCGGCATATACTCATCATTGAAATACTCAATGTTCTTAATTCCCATCTCCTTAAGCTGTGTTTCAATCTCGCGGTAATAGATATTGCAGATATAGACACCGCAGCCCTCCGGCAGATTCCTAAGTTCCTCCGGATTCTTGACCGTGAGCCCTTCAAACTCCGTATTCCACAGCTTCGGGTTGTTATCACATGTAAAGAGTGGCGGATACTGCTCGCCGTAACACTTCATGTAATTGCGGCACATATTGCCGGCTCCAAAAAGAACAATGGATTTGTACTTCTTCAGATTCTGCTCCAACTGAACCTGCCACCGGATATAGTCCCCTGCTTCCTTGGCAAGTCGAAAAACCGTGGGTCGCAGGAGCGGCGAAAATGCCCTTGCCGTGTCTGAACAATTCACAATCAGTTCACCGTCATAATCAATATCCCTCAGTCCTCTGATCAGCCCCATCCAGTCCGTCTGTGCCACTCCACGCCGAGCACAGCTAAACGGCATCAACGCCACGTCGTTATGA
The DNA here is from genome assembly GCA_022510565.1 of Lachnospiraceae bacterium. GTDB lineage: Bacteria > Bacillota > Clostridia > Lachnospirales > Lachnospiraceae > UBA3282. The sequence continues at coordinate 14,459 of JAFLTE010000001.1, forward strand.
CCATCGCAATCCCTCAAAACCACTGCCTTAACTCTGCTGCCAAGCGTGGTGATAAATTCATGCACATTATTTCCGCAAAGGCTGCAGATTCCTATATCCACACAGACTCCAAACACCTCTGCTCCGGCTTCCTCATTCAGCCTATCTACCCAATCCGCTGCATCCGACGCTTCCGCACAGACGCCACGCACCAGATGTCCACCTACATCTCTGCACATATTTTGCAGCAAAATACACACACCGGATTCTTTTGCTTTCCTTACAAAACTCATATAAAAATCACGGTTTAATTCCCATTCCCTTCCCCGGGTTCTGTCACCTGAAATCGGCGGTATGAGTATGTACTTAACCCCATTGCTGCCACAGAATTCAATGCATTCATCTGCTGATTTTCTGGTGAATGCCTCAAGCTTTGCCTCTGCAGCCTCTATTGCTTCTATGTCGGGCAAATCGTCTTCTTTCAGGAAATTATCTTTAACCTTCCTGTCCTGTAAAGGATCAATCAGTTGATAAGACGGACCATACACAAAGGAAATCTGCACCCCATTCTCCCGGCACGAGTCAAAAAGCGGAGAACAGCGTTCAGAAACAGACAATAAGTCGATTCCCTTCGAGTTTTTATTCTTATATCTTCCATAAAAATCCGGAACCCGAACACTTATATCGGGTGCCAGGCTGTTAAACCCAGCCCTTTTCAGATCCCTGACTCCTTGGGCAGGTCTTTCTATATTCACCATTATATTGTGGCAGATCACATTCATATGCTACCTCTCTTTGTATACCCCTTATTAATTTCATGCCAGACCACGCTCTATCAATTCTTTGATTTTCGTCGAACTTGTCTGTTCCGTATACGAAAAGAACACCATCTCTGCGCCGTGTTCCTCCAGAAATTTCTTATTGGCAAGCCAATTGGGATTATCCGTATAGTCGCTCCCCGAAAACTGACAATCAAAGTGGTAGAGACGCCATGCATTACGTGTATCATGATACTCTAACGGTATCTCAACAGCCTCATCCACATAACGGCAGGATCTCACCATCTCAATCCGCTCATCGAAGGGGATGAACGGTTCCTTCTCCTTGAGGGTACGCACTCCTTCATCCGTCACGACTCCTACAATCAGGTAATCACACTGCTCTTTAGCCCTCTTAAACATGTTTAAATGTCCTATGTGGAAGAGGTCAAACACACCCGATATGTAACCGGTATGATATTTCTTTGGTGACGTATCCCCACCGCCTTTTCCCTGATTTTCCGCAATAGGCTTGCGTTTCCTGGGATATGCCTTGCCCGAATCAAAAATGCTGTACTCTGTAACACCCATGTTGTCCAGCTGTTTCATGACAGACAAATAGTTTTTAATGCATATGAGCACTTTGTATTCTCCACTCTGCAGTTCCTTCAGCAAATCAGGTGACTGAATCACAATACCCTCAAGCTCCTGCCCCCATTTCTCACTGCTGTTGTCAACAATCGCGTAAACGGGATAATCCTGACTGTACAAAGCAAGAAACTTCTGTGCAAACATGCCTGATCCGAATAGAATCAACTTCCGGGTATCAGCATTATTAAAAATATTCACAAACAGACGATCATAATCCTCTGCCGAATAATTCATACGCTGGCGGTTGGCATTAATCAGTTCCGCGTTACGCCAATGTTGTCTGTGATACTCCCTCAATTCATCATCATTACGAAGTTCTGATAAAAAACTTCTCTCTATCTTGGTCCACTGTTTCAGATTTTCTAACAACCCATAACGTTCATGTAATTTACTCGCCGGCAGAATTTTACTCAGCTCAGAATTACCAGCATAAAAGGTCGTTATCATACGCTTGATAATGACATTGGCAGGAAAGTTTTCTTCACAAACCTCCTGGTCATAAAACAGAAAAGTGCCATTCATATAAAAGCTGTTGAGGGGCACCATGTCAAGATAACCTTTTCGCAAAACAGCTCCCTGCCCATCACCCTTATCCGGTTCCACAATCTCCGACGACTGCAAGATCAGGTCTCTGAATTTGTCCATTTCTTTCAAGAAGCTTTCCTTGTCGGTCAACAGCAGTCTCTTGAGATACATTTGTCCGACTTCCGCCTTTACGAAAGGCATCACATATGCTCCGTTTTCTATTTTCGCATCTATCACCGATATGCCATGCGCCCGCAGATTTTCTCCATTCTCGAACAGCTGCCTAATACGGTCTTCTCCCTCCGGATATACCGCTTTTTTTTCCACAATACCGGACCTATGTATAATGGTCACCAGTGCCTTTTCTCTGCCCCTTTCCATGGAGCATGTAACCTGACTTACATCCGAGAACTCACCATTCAATGCACAGTCAATCAGATAGGCATTCGCCATTTTATGAAACATTCCATTGTCCAGAAGACTTCTGTAGAGACTCTCCTCCTCCAAAAAGACAGCTTTAGAGTAGTTGTATGCCGGAAATACTCTTGTCGCCAAATCCTCATTCGGGAAATAATCTTCCGCATATATTAAAAAGGGGTTCTTCAGGTCGGAAAAAACCGAATAAAAACAGATATGCTCAAAACCTGATTGCTGTAGCATGTCCCCCAACTCTGACCGACTAAAACATCTTCCGTTAAATTTGTCTTCATTTTTTGAATATGCTCTTCGATAACCCTCAATACCGTCAAAATTTCGTTCCGTATAGGGATCCCTGTCACCGCAGAAGTATCTTATCCCGAGACGATTGTTCATACCAAGAAGAAGCCTGCCGTCAAAATGCAGCAAGGTCTTCAAAGCAGTAAGCAAGTCTATAGGATGCTCCCAGCGTTCCGGATCTTCTACAGAGACAATGTAGTCAAACTCATGTTGATATTTCCGAATAAATTCCTTATCACAAACGTTCTTCACAGATGCGGTTACAACCCTTAGACCTTTGTCTTCCAATAATTCAGCTAAAGCCTCTTCGCCCTCTCCAATGCACAGTGCTGTGGCATCCTGTTTAAACTCATACCAACTGAGCAGGCCTTTGGGAAGTTCTCTTATTAATTCTTCTGTTGATGATGTGGTCATAGTGGTTTTCCTTTAAAAATTTTTTAATATTACAGTTGAGTCCAACGATTTGACCGGTTGGACTGGGAACAATCGCGCATGACGCCGACTAACGGTCGGTCTCATGGCACTGCATATAAAACCGTCTCAGAGCGACTTTTTGAGTGATGCCGCAAATAGAACTTATATTCCGGGGCAATTTCATGTATATAAAAGGGTATCTCAATGATATCTTCCGGTTTATGATAAACACAGATTGCCAGTTTCGGGCGATGTTCAACAATAGTATTTCTGCACCCATGTAGAGCTCTTAATTCTGCTCCTTCAATATCCATTTTTATAAATGTAACTTTTTCACCTTGCAAAATGTGATCTAACGCATCAACTTTTACACTGATATTTCCTTCTTGGGACAAACATCCACTTGATCCCGCTTGCATGAAAGACAATTCATCTTTTTTATCCCATAATCCCATATTATAAATCGTATGATTTCGTATTTCTTGTGTTTGGGAGATCTGCAAACATAGATTATACTGCTCCAGGTCCGGCTCGAAAGAAATAATCTTTTTATAACTTGAATGTCTTTCTACAAAATCAATAGCCGTTCCACAATTAAAGCATCCTGCATCAACAAAAACTTCATCCTCACCGAATTGCATTACCTCGTCAAAATATTCTCCTCTCAAAACATAATCGCGAAAAGGAACTTTCTCAATAATCTGGTCTAAATTAAATCCTCTCTTTACCAAGTTTGAGATGATCTCATCCTTAACCCTCTCCTCAACAGGAGTCACGAGGATAACAGCATCTTTATAATCCCTTGCCAACTCATCTATATCCACCAACTTATAGCCATAAAATTCACCGCCACTTGTGTTGCGATCGCAAAATGCCACCACATCTATATCCTTCATGGCTGATGTGAACAGAGCCAATGTAACAAAACCACAATTTCCTTTGCCATAGATAACCACTTTTCTATTGCCAATCTGTTGTCTTAGATTGCTTATTGCATCTGTATACCCTCCCCCATAAAATTCTCTTTGCATTCTTTTAAAATACACAGAAACAATATTATCTATATATGTATTATCTCCTGTAATACTATATAAAACGCGATTGAGAAAAATATCTCTGGATTGGTCATCCTCCAGCTTAGAATATATTTTTTTTATTGCATCCAACATCATATCCATTGTCTCACTCTCCCATAATTTCTTATTTTGACTGCCTCAAAGGGTAGATAGCAGCTTATATTTCGCCGGTTGTACATTATTTATATTTCATATGAAACAACACCATATTTACCGATCCTTGATAAATACATATACGCTTATCCATAATACCCATTCCCTGCAGTTGACTCTTGATTTCCTCCGCACTCCTCAAATTCGCAATCACATATACTGCCTCCGGATATTGCTCTTCCGCTTTCTCCGGTGACAGTACCCGCATTCCTTGTATCTCAGTATTCCAAAGGTTTGTATTATTATCGCTATAAGCCGCCGCTTGTCCCGGACATTTACTTTCCAGCAATGCATGAAAAAATTTTCCATATTTTCCACAGCCAAAAACGATTACTTGATGTCCGCCTATTACTTTCAACACCTCATATGCTTGGGCGGCCTCTCTCCGGAATTCATCCAACCAGTAATTATATATATCTTGTGCCCCTTGTAGAAACAGCTTCAATATTACCTGCCACTTAGTATCCATAGTCAAAGGATCTAATACTCCGCTCTCCACAGCAAACAACAATTTTTCACGCAAGATTTCCATATCAGAAAATACTTCCTCCCAAAATGTACCGGAGATAGCCATAATACGAAAACGCATTGAGCACTGCATGAACATCTTCTGAAAATATATGTTCTTCCAATCCGCATCCAAATTCTCTAAAAATTTGTCTGTAAAAGCATATTCCTCCACTAAATAATGAAATCCCTTTCTATTAAATGTAGAAGAACCACCATTATCCTGCCGATACTTATAAACCACCTTATCTATATAAACGGCTTTACCGGCAGAGTTCATTGTCTGAAGCAAGAAACCCACATCCTGAAAAGCCGCCCCGGGAGTCTCATTCAATTTAATCTTACCCACAAAATCCTTCCTGTAAATCCCGTTCCAGAGGTAAAAGTCTGTCACAAGCAGTTCCGGCATTTTACGAGGTTCAATCACTTTACCAAGCATACCCGCATCGGGCAGGAGAGTGCCCGCCGTCTGATTCCAACATATATCTTTTCCGACTTCGACAAACTTCTCGAATGTTCCTTTCACATATTCTGCATTTGTCCGAACGGCTATATCATATAACGTCTCATACATATCAAGCTCAATGATATCATCGGTTTCAACAATACCAACATACTCACCTTGCGCTAAGGCAATCCCAATATTTAATTGATATCCATAGCTCTTCTTGTCAGAATGAATTACTTTTACGCGCGCATCTTTTTCTGCATATTTCTCTAATATCTCCAGAGTACCGTCAGTTGATCCTGCATCGATAACTAAAATCTCTATATCTTGCAAGGTCTGAGCAACCACACTTTTCATGCAGGCATCTATATATTTAGCAACATTTAACGACGGCATAACTACCGTAACTTTTGGTGTCATTTCGTACTCCGTTCTTCCCTTTTTTATTCCAATAAATCTAAAATAAACTGTGCCGCCCGTTCACTGGCATGTCCATCTTCATGAACACCATAACCGGCTAAAAAGTCAGTTACATCCTCTTCGTATTTCTGCCTGTCAAAGTCCATTATTATTTGCCTGAGCTTATCATTGGTTTCCGCTATCGGAAACGGAAGAGAGTTATAATCCAACAAAAGTCCTCTTTCGACATCTATATACTCGTCTTTATCCGGAGCATATAGAAAAACCGGTCGTTTTACAAATGCTTCCTCAAACATAATACTGGAATAGTCCGTAATCATCATATCAGAGGCTGCCACTAATTCTTCACTGTCCGGATAATTCCCGGCATTGACAATTCGTTCACTTTCTTCTATGCCACATTTTTTACAATCGAGCCATGGGTGGAGGCGCACAAAAACATACCATTTTTCCCCAAATTTATTATGCAGTACATCTAACAGCATATTTATATCCAGAGATATAGACATACTTTTACTTTCCCTATACTCTGCATCTCTATATGTAGGTGCATATAACAGCATATGTGCATCCATGTCCAGAGCAAACCTATGATATACCTTTTCTTTTATCGTTTCGTCAAAAAGAATATCAGATCTCGACGATCCAACGCGAATAGACTTACCGGTAAATGCAAAACCACTTCTGCAAGAAGCTTCGTCAAAATCGCTTCCGGACAAAAGATAATCCATCATCTCCCCATTATATTTCATCCGTGAAACACCTTCGGGAGATACACATGATGATTTATCATCCAAGTTGAATTTTTTTAGAGTAATACTGGACCAATGTTTTGCCTGAATATAAATCTGCCCCTGCCGCTTTACAATATAATCCTGTACCATAATGTCAAACAACCATATTTTAGCTGTCTCCATCTCATAAGTATATCTTTTCCAATTCATCCTAGGTACAAGCCGCACTCCATCAGGCGCATCTACATACGGATCATCTGTCAGCCAGACGATATCCAAATCATTTCTCTGCTTTAATATTTGCTTTGTAATGCACTTCGCATGACCACCATATCTTCCATAGCTCATTACGACTTTATTAGACATTATTCTCTGACTGCAGCAGTATTGTACATAATCATTTATAATCTGAATAAAATCTGCTTCCTCAAACGCTAAATTCTTACGAGCATTTACCTCCATCATCAACAGAACAAAATAATTGGTAATGCCTATATTTTGAAGCTGTTCTATAATGTCATTATAGCATCGGACACTTGCTATAAGTATCGCTATCTCTGATGGTGAGTATGACTTAAGTATATCCGGACTCTGGATCAGAATGTCTTCATATTCTGTCTGATATGCCTCAGCGCAATACCAGTCCAGCCTCTGTCCCTGCTTCCCTTTATCGCTATCCAGTACACCTGCAATTTTGATATGGTCACAACGATTGCGAAAAAAATAATCTAGGGCACGACCTGTGCCAAATACAAATACTTTTTTGTTAACACACTGGTTTTTAAGTTGTTCCCATGTCTGCTGTTCTATGTTGATATCTCCGCATAAATGCAGATTCTTTTGTATCGCCCTTGAAATTATATCCATTATTTTACTCTTCCTTATCAAATGCCTGCCTAATACTCCCGCAAGGAAATCGGTTCCTCCCACCAGATCTTATCTTCCGGAATTCCCTGTGCTTTTAATTCTTCTTTTATTTCTTCTGCGGTCTGCGGATATAAAACTCCAATTATAATATAGTCAAAATCAACCCCCTTTATATTCTCCGGAGACACTACAGATACAAATCTATCCTGATATTTCTCCCAATTTTTATCCACCCATAAAGCCAAATCAAATTCTTTCTTCTGTTTAATCTGCCGATAATAGCTACATCCTATCTTGCCTGCACCATAAAGAATCAGTCTGTTTTCTCCGGACAGATTATTAAAAGGGAATGCATACCGAACAATCTGCACCTCCTCATCAAATCGCATATAACGCGGAATTTGATAGATTCTGGATATAATATATAACTGCAATTGGTGCATTAGGGCTTTCTTCTCATGATGCTTGGAAAATGCACGTTCCAGAGACAAATACAAGTTATTTAAGTCATTCATAATATTCTTGTTTATACCCTGCACTATGGAACCGCTGTTAATTCGATAATGATAAAAACATGCATGCGTTATACAAATTGATTTGCACTTTAGTATATATTGAAAGAGAAAATCCCTATCTTCTGCGTATCGTATATTCAAATCAACCGTCTTCAACACTTCTTGAGCAATTTCCTTCTTAAACATTTTGGTCCACAAAAAAGGAAGCACACCGTCTTCAGTCCTATCATCAAAAGAAATAAAATTACGCAAAAAATAGCGGAGTTCCTCATCACTTTCATAAATCCCCGGAGTGAAAATGTCGTATCTCTGATACCGTTCTCCGTTTTCCTTTTCACAATGGCATCCGCTAGTAATCAGGTCACAATCGCCGATATTTGTCGCCATGTACTCAAACATCGTTGAATCAACCTTGTCATCGGCATCAACAAAACATAGATACTGCCCTTTTGCTGTTTGTATTCCTTGTTTGCGGGCAGCAGCAGCCCCAAGGTTTTCTTGATGCAGTACCCGGATTCGCGGGTCTTTATCTGCATATTGATCGCATATTTTGCCAGTATTGTCTGTGGCTCCGTCATCTATAAGAATAATCTCTAAGTCGGAATATGTTTGTCCTATCACGCTATCAAGACATTCCGGCAAATATGAATCCGCATTATAGACGGGTATTATTACACTAACCAATTCTGTTATCATTTTAACCTCTTCGCTTACCAGCCTATCTACGCCAAGTGAATTGTACTACCACTCAAGGTAATGCGTATAAAACTGTTTCCGCATGATTACTGCTATAATGCCTCAAATAGTAATGATAATCCGGCACTAAATTCATAATATACATGGGAATCTCAATTATATCTTCTTTCTTATGGTATACACTAATTGCAAGTTTCGGTCTATATTTCTTGATTGTATTCTGACATCCTTTAAGCGCTTCCATTTCTGCACCTTCTATATCCATCTTAATAAAAGTCACTTTTTCTTTTATATAAGAATCCAGACTCACGACTGATATCTGATCACTACCGCCAGCCTCTTCTGCAACTTTTGCATTTCCTCTTCCGGTTTCCTGAAAATGCAATATGGTGTCAGAACTCCACAAGCCTTTATTCACTAATGTTATATCTATTTCAGGATGCTGTTCTTTAATCGTAATACACCTTTCATATGATATTGAATCCGGCTCAAACGCATATATTTTATAATTCGAAATGTGTCTTTTTTTACATTCCTCTGCAAATCTGAAACTTGTGTATAAATCCAGTACTCCCGCATCTACAAAAGCCTCTCCTTCGTCGTACTGAACAAAATCTTCAAAATACTGTCGCTCGGCTAAATGTATCCACCCTCCGGCATTAACATACTTCTTATACATCACAACATTGTCCTTATCCATTCCTTTTGAAACCGCTACTTCCATACAATTATGGATTGCATTATCATCCACCATCGAAATAACAAGACAATCTATAGCCTTAAAATCCACCTTCTCAGCAGTATAAACCGGTATCCCCAACACTTCCTTTTTAGCGGGATTCCGGTCAATAATTCCTCTTACCCCATCAATGTCAGCTTTTCGAACAATTTTTCGAAGAAATTCTGTACAATAGAAGCCGGCACCCCAAATCCATATATTTTTCTTATGCTCCCCAAGGATGTCAACTAATTCATCCTCTAATTCCGTATGTTTCTGCCGTAACGACTCCGGAATACAGCGTTCTACAATATTATGTATATAAAGATAATCGTTATTTTCGTTATGGAGCAATCTATTCTCAAATATAAATCTCGATTCCTCATCCTCTAATAAAGAATAAATTCGCTGTTGCTCCGTATTCATCGTCGCATCCTCCTGTTATTTTAACATTTCTGGCATAATTACGGTTGCTCTGACCATGTAAATTCTCCAATCAAATTTGATATAAAAGCCGCCGCCCTTTCACTGGCATGTCCATCCTCATGAACACCATATTTCTCTAAAAAATTTATAACATCGCTTTTATAGTTCTGTTCATCAAATTCCAATATACACTGTGCCAATTCTTCATTAGATTTTGCCTTTGGAAACGGAAGAGTATTATAATCTATCAATAAATCGCGTTCTTCACCGGTATACTCGTCCATATCCGTTGCAAAAAGAAACACAGGCTTATGTACAAACGCCGGTTCAAACATAATGCTCGAATAATCCGAAATCATAACGTCACACGCCGCTGCAATTTCCTGCCCATCATCATATCTGCTGGCATCTATGACAAATGGCGGTTTTTTTAATTTGCTCACTTCTTTTTCAAGTCCCGGATGCAGACGAAGCATCACATACCACTCCCCGCCAAACTTCTTTTCCAGCGCGTCTTTTAGCAGTTCATAATTCAGATCTACATTTCTCATCTCCGGAATATGCCAATCATCCCCCTTTTTATAGCGGAATGTAGGAGCATAAACTACCATCTTTTTACTCTGATCCAACTGAAAATGCTCATATACCTTTTTTCTTAATTCCTCGTATCTGAACATTGCATCCGAACGCGGCGAACCGATTTGAACTACTTCTTTATGGAAATCAAATCCCCGTCTACAGGATTCCGAATCAAAGTCACTGCCGGTAATAATGTAATCCATAATACTGCCATTGTATTTTACAAGTTCAGTATTTTTATATTCATTAAATGAAGACTCGATTAAATAAAAACACTTTAATGTCACGCTTGCCCAGTGTTTTGTCTCAATATATGTTTGCCCGGAACGTTTTACTACGTAGTGTGGAAATATTACATTAGTAACCCATATGGCCGCAGTTTCAGTTTCATAAGTGACTTTCATGTTGTTAGACTGATGAATAAGCCGTACCCCTTTTGGTACTTTTGTGTTTAAATTATTTACCACCCACACTATGTCCAAATCTGTTCTTATTTTCAATAATTGCTCTGTAATATATTTTCCGTGATCAGTATATGTCCCATAAGCCGTAAACAAAATCTTTTTTTTGTTTATGGGCACTTTACAGCATTCCTCAGCCCACAACCTCTGTTCTCCGAATTCATCCGATGTATATTTTCCACCGCTTAACCGCCCATTTGCCTCCATGATAAATATAGAGAATATGTGTATAAATCCTAAATCCCGCAACTGCAATGTAATTTCCTGATAATAATTAATACTGGATATCAATATGACCACTTGATCTTTAGAATATTGATTCAAAACCGAGATATTATCTATCTTAATGTTTCCTGCCATGTCATCACACATAACAAAATCATTAATCTTATACCCTTGTTTTTCAACATCATTGTCAATAACACCGGCAATATTTATCCGGTCCTCATATTTCTTTAAAAAAATTCTTATGCTGGTACCTACTCCGAAAAAATAAACCTTTCTTCCACATAAGATTTCCTCGAAATCATCCCATGTCTGCTTATTTAGCTCATCATCACCTGTTATATGCGAGCCTTTCCCTATTGCTCTATCTATTGCATCCATATTTGCCCCCACCTACCCGCTTATGCAGATACTCAATCCTTTTGTCTTACTGCTTATAGCATTTCAATTTTTGCCTGTGCGAACGTAATATCAAAGCGAATATATGCGCGTACATCTAGTATATTAACCTTTTTCTTTTGTTGGTTCATTTGACGCATAATTGTGGGAATATGGGCAGGATTTGTTGCAATAATCAAGTCTCCCTCACAAACACTATTATGATGTTTCACCGTATAACGCTGAATGGTTTGTCCTATTTTATTATCATTCATATCAACTACACATCTTATGTCCAATTTATTATTACAAGCTTTTTCCAGAAATATGTCACCATTTTTTCCGGCTCCCCAAAGAACCATTTTTTTCTCCTGCTTCAGTTCCTCAATAAGTTTTTCAAACTTGTCGCCACTATTACATAATATCCATCTTTCAGTTCCTTCCAGTTCCTCCGGTGATTCTAATTGAATTAGCCATTTATATAGCGCAAAATAATACGGAATACCAAAATCTTCAATACTACAATCTTTTAATTTCAAGGATTCAAAGCCTTTCTTCTTATAAAATCCAAGTAACTCCCTTCTTGTTATTAGGTCTACCTTGCGCAAAGAAAACATTAATCTGGTGACAACATATATATTAAAACTTTTCCGATACAACGCATATAAACCTAATCTATCAATGTAACCTAATGTAGCTTTAGTCGCATTCCATATGCATAAAGGATATCGGGATATACTTCCACTTGTTGACAATTGATTTGGTCTTTTTGTCCTGTATCTTAATAAATGATCTGATATCTTTACAATTCTTTCAGCCTTTAACAAGCCTGCTTGCACAAAGAACTGATCGTTAGCATTATTCTGGCACTGAAATCTTATTTCATTTTTTACAATAAATTCTCTACGGAACATTTTGTCCCATGCTGTTTCACGTATATATTGAAAAGCGTAATCCTTTATATCACTAAGACGAAAACTTTCTTGCTTCTTTATGAACATATCAAGCGGTGAATTATATGTGGACATTTGGTTGGTGCAATTATCAAAAGTATAAGAATTGTAAATTATGATATCCGCCTTAGTTTTTTCGCATACATTATATAATATTTCCAACATATTATATTCAAACAAATCATCACCATCTAAAAATAGCAGGTATTTACCTCTTGCTATATCCAACCCCCTATTTCTTGAATAACCTGCCCCCATATTTTGGTCATTTTCCAGTAAAATAATATTTGTTGATTTCTCACTATCAATGTATTCTTTTATAATCTCCTTGGTACGATCACAGGAACAATCATCCACCAGAATCAATTCGAAGTTCTTTATTGACTGGTTTAAAATACTATTTATGCAATCCCCAATGTAATTTTCTATATTATATGTAGGTACTATAATTGACACTACCACTTCACTATTATTCATCAACTCTCCCATCCCTATTCACTCACTACTCACGCTTTCAATCCATTCTATCATTCTGCAGCCCGCAGTCAACATTTGAAACAAATGCTTCAATTAAAATAATGTCACAAGAATAGTGTTCTCTTAAACGTTTCCTGATCTATGAAATCGCCTGTAAAATGGTGGTTTCTTTTATCGTATGGTACTCATGTTTGATAGCTTATTACTTTAATCATGTAAATTATAAATATTTCGAAAACCTCTCTCCGATAATTTTCGATTAATTACAATCTGCGTAGTGTTACTGACCGCAACAATAATTCCCACATCATCTTCAGATTTAATTTCATGTAATTCATAAACGGGATAATTTTCTACACTCTTATTATGTTCTTGTCCATCCGTCACAATGAATCCTGATACATTACTGATACCCAGTTGATTAATCAATGCCAAGACCCTTTTTCCCCACGTTCCTGCTCCATATATATAAATTCTTTCATGCTCAAGGCAAAACTCCTTTAGATTAATATACCTCAAATCACGATATCCACTTAATCTCAATCCATATTGCAATTCCTTCTTTAATAATCTCTGTATAATGGTCTGCAAGTTCGAGTAATTCTTTTCCGCACATTCTACGCTCATGAATTCTTCTGTATAGTACCCTTGCCTTTGAGCTATATACGGCACTAGCCGCCCTATAATATCAACTATTCCTTCTGTTAACAGCTCGTCGTTTTTCAATAATGCATCACAGCATTCAGAAAGGATCGAACTTCTTGTCCAAAAAACAGGGTAACAGTTTATGCAGTCATTTTTTTCTGTCAACACAGTGTGACAACCCTGTTGCCGCATTAAATTACGAATCACTGCAAAACTGTTCTCTTTGTTCCATGAGTTTTGCATAGTTTGAATATATTCTCCATGATAAGGCTTTGGAAGGATTCCCGCTCCCAAACGATTTTCTTTTCTGAATTCTTCAACAACCATCTCTATATATGCATCATCTTTCCACATACACATTTCCACCATCTTTTGGAAAGTTCTACCTGGAATTAATACTTTATTATCATTGAAGCGTTCACTATCGTCTATAAATAATACCAGATTCTTATCTTTAATATATTCCCGGATACTTTTCACAAAATGCCGGATATCTAAAAACTTATTTAACTGAACATTAGGAGTTTCCTTCCCTAATTCTTTATTCAGATTTACATAAATCTTTTCATTACTGGTAAATATACATACGGAAAGTGTAGCATTCAATTTATTTATCAAAGAAACATAATCCAAAAGCCAATGTATCTGCTCAATTCTTAAAACAACTATAATATTGTCAAAACAATACTCTGTTCTTATTGTTTTTTCTTCTGCAAAAATCTTGGTTAATTGTAAGCATTTTTTAATTTCCGCTATATCATACTTTCGTATAATATTTTCCCAGATCATATCTACATCATAATTCGTTTCATTTTTCAGAAATTCTATTGCATTCCTTCTTGCCGAGGCATCGGAGATACTAAAATCCAAAAAATCAGCTATAGGCTTTCTCTTTAAAAAAGGAAATTTATGATATTTAATCAAGTCATATGCCAAATTCACATAATCAAAAAAACTCAACTGCTTTCTTTCGTTATTTTGTCTGTCACTACGTAAATAAGCATCCCAGACACATCCTGCTTTCTCACACTCAGGAATCAGTTTGTCTTCGTATTCGCTGACAGCCTCTGAAAAACACCAATCCGTTCCGTCCATTGTTTCCCAAAACTGTTGCCACTGTTTATTCATAATAAGCTTTTGACTCATTACATAAAAAAAACTGGCTATTGCTGTATTGGGTATATTTTGTACAGGATTTTGGATTCTTGCAAGCATTCCCCAAAGATCAGCGCATCTGTTCTCCATTTCCGCGAAGATATCTGCAAGGGGCCAAAATGGTCCATAAAATGTATCATTCATAACTACAATGCAATCATATTTACTTATCTTGTCCCATCCATACTTATCAACCAACACACAGCGTACAGCCATGGCATCATATCCAAAATTTTCTCTAACTATTACATTGTCAGAACATATTCTCAGTGCATCCATACCTGCATCTGAAACAATTCCGTTACAAACGACTACTAAATGATCAATTAATGGTCTTACTGCCGTCAGGAAGTGTACAACATACCTGTCCACAATTCCTTCACTATCATAAAAAACATATATCCCCAAACGTTTCATTGCTGTTATGTTACTATTTCCCATAGCAATTACCTTTTTATTCTCCTGATTAACCAAATGCTTGTTTCACTGCTGATTCCCATTGTCCGCTTTCCGCAAGCAAATGTTCTATACAATCCCGAACCGCTCCATGTCCGCCTCTTATTGGAGACACATAATCTGCCAAAGTTTTTACCTCCTTGCAGGAATCTGAGGGACAGCCTACAAAACCGCATAGTTTCATCGCCGGAATGTCATTTAAATCATCTCCGATATATCCTACCTCATCACCGGTAAGGTTATTTGCCGTCATATATTCCTTTAACCATATGGCTTTGTCTCGAATATGCTGTGCAAGGATATCCACTTTAAGCTCTTTCATCCGTCTGGAAGTCGCTTCACATTCACGGCCTGTCAGCACAATCAGTTGTATTCCTGCAGCATGAGCAATGTCGAATCCGGCACCGTCCTTTGTACTGAATTTCTTCAGCTCATTACCCATACTGTCATAATATACTCCACTATCAGTAAGAGTACCATCGACATCAAGAACTAAATAAGAAACCATACTCCACTATGCTCCAATATAAAATGAACAAATTTATTACATATCACAATTTTCTATAAAAGCTTTATAGGCCAAGCCTGCAAATTTAAAATCATCTAAGGTATCAATATCTATTATCGGCGAATAAGAGTCATACCAATAAGGATTTCGCCCTACTAAATAACTTACCTTTTCAATGCATTCCCTTGTGAGTATCGCTGTTGCCCAACTTATTTGATAAAGCGGAGGAACTGTCTGCGAATATTTGTGCCAATGCCCAAAGCCAAAACCGATAGGATTATGACTCTGATCCAGCATATACTTCTTCATAGGGTAAACTACATTCAGTGAATCATATTGTGTCTTATCTAAATTGTTCCAACATTCGAGCAATTCTGCATACTCGTCAAAAAACGGTTCCACACAGGTACACCACAGAATAGCATCATCATAAGGAACACTCTCACAAACATGGGCTACCACATCCACATTACTGACATTATAATCAACTAATCTTTTATCCCGATGTAAGAAATGGATTCCCCATATATCAGAAACACTTTTGCATGCTTCATCTTCACAAGAAAGATAAATATCTTCTTTGGGCAAAACTTTTAGCAACTTGCTGATCAAAATATCTATTAAAGACGAATCATTATAAAATGGGCGATAGTTTTTGTTAGGGATAAGCCGTTCCGCCGACTTTGCCAAAATAACTGCTTTCATATATTTAATTATTCTCCTTTTGCCGCACGATCAATTAAAATCGCTTTTCTAAGAATAGGCTCTATCTCAGAAAGCTTTAGCTGACTGCCCACATCAGAAATGGCGTTGTCAGGATCCGGATGTATTTCAGCAAACACACCATCCACTCCAGCCCCTAACGCAGCATACATAACAGTCTCAGCAAATTTACGATTGCCTTTTGTGAAAGTTTTATTCCCACCGGGTTCTTGCACGGAATGAGTCGCATCAATAAATACCGGATAACCCAATTCTCTCATTATTGGCAATCCTGTCATGTCTACAACAAGTTTATTATACCCAAAGGAAGATCCACGTTCCATCAAAATGCAATTATTGTTTCCTGTTGAAACAATTTTTTCTATCACGTTATCCATATTCTGGGGCGCCATAAATTGCCCCTTTTTTACACTGACCGTTTTCCCTGTTTCTGCTGCCGCAATCAATAAATCTGTCTGCCGACACAGATAGGCCGGAATCTGCAGAATATCCACCACTTCACCTACCTGTGCACATTGCCATGTTTCGTGAACATCTGTGGTTACAGGTATCTGTAGACTGCTTCTAATCTTGGCTAAAATATCCAGTCCCTTATCTATACCTACAGCACGTCCCGCATTAAGTGCTGAACGATTGGCTTTATCAAAGGATCCTTTAAAAACATAGCAGATATTTAATATATCGCATATTTTCTTCACGGTCTCAGCCACTTCAAATGCCATATCTTCATTTTCAATAGAACATGGACCGCCGATCAGATAAAATCTGCTCCGGTCGATCTCAAAAAAGTCGCCGACTTTAACTGGGTGCATCTTAGGCATTGTAACGCTCCTTTTCATCATTTAATAAAACAGATATTGGCAAGCTAGTCACTTTTTCGTCAGTAACCATCCTTTTGATACTTGGATCATCATATACGGAATCATTATTCAAATACGCTGTGGATACCTCTTCAAAAACACATCCATTGGCAGTAGAAAAACTATGTGCATAACGTCTTGGAACATTCACTAAATCACCTTTCGATAATTCTACCGTCTCGTCTTCTATTTGCACCTTTAAGTCACCATAAAGAATAAAATAGGATTCCTCCTTTATACGATGATAATGAAGAGGATATGTTTGTCCTTTTAACATCACAACTATGAATTTGCAATAATCATGTTGTATCACACTAATAAACATTGCCCCTACGGATGCAAAATTGTCAATTCCTTTATGATGATACAATTTTATTTCACCCTTTTTAGGCAGTACAACATGAGATTCCTTAATCAATTCCCTGACTTGTGTCAGGATAATGTGAAGCTCCTCAGTAATGGTTGTCATTTAATTCTTTACGCTCCATACTCTTTTGATAAATAATAGCAGCAAGTTCCCAATCTTCTTCTGTATCAATATCCACAACCTGCGAAAAACACTCATACCAGTAGGGATGAGCTCCTACCATATAACTCACTTCATCTATACACTTTCTGGACAAAACACAAATCGACCAGCTCAACTGGTATATTGGCGGTATTTCTTGCGAATATTTATGCCAATGCCCAAAACCGAACCCAATAGGATTATGGTTCTGGTCAAGTAAAAATCTTTTTTGGGGATAAACCACATTCAATGAATCGTACTTACTTTTATCCAAGTCATGCCAACAATCTAAAATCTCCTGAAACTCATCAAACAACGGTTCGACCGGAGTTACCCATAAAATATCATCATTAGTAGGTATATCTTTACAAACATTGCGAACAACATCAACATTACTTGTACTGATCAATGTATATGTTTCATTACGTAGTATAAAATGAATACCCCATTTCTCAGCAACGCTTCTATATTCCTCTCGCTCACAGGATAAATATATGTCATTTTTATCCATAACTTTGATTAACTTAGCAATCAGAATATCCATTAGCGATTGATCCTTGAAAAAAGGGCGATAATTCTTTTCCTTAACTCTTACTGAACCTGCTTTTCCTAAAATAACAGCTTTCATCCTAATTCCTTTCTGGGCATTAAACTCATGTACTAATTTCTGGTAAAAAAATCTATCTCTAGAGATAATCCATACCTTAAATCTCTTTCAGACAAATCATCCCAAAGATAATTCTCCAATAATCGAATCATAAGTTGTTCGAAATTTTCATTTTGTTCTTCGGTCATGCCATTATTAACTGCCATTATTAACTGACTTTCAATATCTTTCTTGTCTTTGGGTTCATAACAACATCCCTTTTTATGCAATGTCGTATGACCTAATGAAACAAGTGGCCTACCATATATCAATGCTTTATAATCCACAGCAGATGCTATACTTATTACAACATCGGCCGCTTCAATTAACCTGTCTATTTGCATATCTTTTATAAAAATTATGTTTTCAGGTAAACAATCAGGATTGATTCCTGTATCATTTACCGTGCTTGGATGTGGCTTGAAAATAAAATTCCACTGATTACGCTCACATATTTCTGCCACATATAACGCAGCATCCAACGTAGAAGGGAAGTGGCTTGATATGTATTCAGACCAGTATTCTGATTGAGGATTCATTTCCATTATGGAATCAGCCATTCCAACAAAGAAAACTGTCTTTCTACATCTGTCCACATGTGAAAAATTTCTTTCATCCAGATCGTTTATACGGAATTTTCTGTTATCTAGTTGAGTTTTTCTAATATATTCCCGGATTGCTTTCACATCCATATCTTTGTTTGTTATAGGAATATTTAAAATTTTTTCAGGATAAACAGCGTATTCGCACTGTCCGCCTACTCCTCTCCGATCAAACTGAAATGTACCCGGAATCCAGCCAAGTTCCATAAATCCATAGGAAATACTATTTCTTCCGGAAATCTCCGCCAGTATATATGATAAACGCGACCATCCGCTCCAAATAATAACTTCTCTGGGTTGAAGAATTGTAAGAATCTGTTTGCAGTACCAATACATTTCGGCAGAAACACGAAATGATAATTCGTTATTCTCAGAAATTTTTCTCTGTTCCAAATCTTCAATACATTTGCGCTCATCATCAGATAATTCAATTACATGATTCAATTCTCCTTCTAAATCTAAAATATCTTGGTCTTTTCTTCCTGACCATTGGCAGATTTGAGGCATATCCAATACCGGAAAACCTATTTGATTCTCAGCATAATCTTCATCCATTATTTTCAACGATGAAAACAGCACACATTTCCCAAATACTTTCTTTTGCCCATACATTCGAAAAAAATTCAGCATAATATCCGCCGTTCTACTAGAAAACACCGGCGCAACAATTAATGTACAATTTTTGTAATCTTTCCTATCTCTAATAAAACTATTGATATAAGTTAAGCTTTCCGCAATATTCTTTTTATGATATCCAAAAAAATCACCAAAACCTATATAATCTTTTTCCTTTTTCAATCCTTTTTTTTTAAGAATATTTTCTATTTCCTCTAATGCGGCTGCCGATGATACCATTATGACTACAAACAACTCATCCCACCTATCAACTTCATCAGGTCTGACCACCGTAATATCACAGAACTTATTTTCGTTATTCCAACTGCTATCTATAAAAAACTGGGGTCTCACTTCAGGGAATTGTTTCAAACATACATTAGCAATAGTTCCTGTTCCCCAAAATACCAACTTTTTCCCTTTGGTTAAATTCATTTCCCCTTTTTCCTCCTCAGGTACTTGTTCCAACACGTTTTTCACAAATTCTTACAATCTCTTTATAAGTTTGCATTCATATATTCTTTTTCCAATTCCTTAACTTGTTTTCGTATATCATGCCCCGCATCACTGATTAATTTACTATAATCCTTTCGTTCATATCCTTGCGACAATCCCAATATTTTATCCACCCAGACATCTATATCATCAAGGCTTAATTGTTGAATATTGTCTGTCAAAAGGATTTCTTCTGATATCCGATTACTGCACAAACATGGGAGCCCGGCTGTTTGAGCTTCTACTAAAGTAAAAGGGAAACCTTCAAAAAAAGAAGGAAATGCAAAGACATCCATTGCTTGATAATACTTACTTACATCATTTTGAAAATCAATAAAATAAACTTTTGTATTTAAACCCAGATTTTTTACTTGTTTTTCTATATCGTCTCGCAAATCACCGCGTCCTATAAGTAGTAAAACTGCGTCTGAACATTTTTTTTGAACCTCATTATACACCTCAACCAAGAATTTGTGGTTCTTTTGATAAACAAATCTTCCCACATGGCCTACTACAAATGAATCTTCTATCCCTAATTCTTTTCTCACTTGTGCTCTAAGATTAGGTTTATAAGAAAAATGCTCAGTGTCAATAGCATTCTTCATTATTTTGATCTGATCACTTTTTATTTTATCTCCATATAGCCATTTTGCTGCTTCTGCAGAACATGCCCAAAAATCTGTTGCCGTTTTGTCATTTAATCTCGCCTGAACCTCAAGATGCCTCTGCAATGCTTCTTCATTCGGTCCCTTTATCCATGCCCTTGCACATCCTGTGTTATGAGAATGAATAATAACTTTTTTAACACCTTTTAACATTGCTCTCTGTTCTACAATTGTATCTTTCCAAAAAGATGTCTGTATATGTATTACGTCATAATGCCGATCTAATATTGCATCAAATTCTTTAATAAACTGCTCCATATTTTCTTCCGGATAACAAGACATATGATATACCTTACATCCCTCGTCTATCAACTGCTGTTCAAAATCAGGCTCGGAGTCAAATGTGATAAAATCAAACTGAAATTTTGTCTTATCAATGTACTTCCAACTATTTAGGACATATAAGGTTTGTCCGCCTTTACTAGCAGCAACTGAAAATTGTAATACCTTTATTTTCCTCATATCAATTCACCTCTGTTCATCTCTTATTAAAATATTATTGTACTTTTCATAAAACAAAGGCTTTTCAGCTTGTATTGCAGCCGGAATACTTTGTAAATGATTGTTTGCATATAAGAGTATATCCTCTAAAATCCAGATTTCCTGTATTCTGCCATCTTCACCCCCGCAAAAATAGCATCCATCATACTCCCTTCATTGGCTCTGCCTTCTCCGGCTTTGCCGAAAGCTGTTCCATGATCCACACTTGTCCTCACAATCGGCAGCCCGATAGTACAATTAATTCCACTTACCGACTCATACTTATTCTCCAACAGATTATATTTAAACCCGCTTAGTTTCAACGGAATATGTCCCTGATCATGATACATGGCCACAACAATGTCATACTGTCCTGCCTGACATTTCACGAATACCGTATCCGGTGATTCCGGTCCGGTAACATTGATGCCTTCTTTTCTTGCTTCTTCTATCGCCGGAAATATTTCCTTCTCCTCCTCTGTGCCGAACAGTCCATTCTCCGAACAATGAGGGTTCAGCCCGGCAACACCTATTTTAGGATTTTGATAACCTAACTGTTTCATGCCTTCCTGAGCAAGCCTGATTACCTTTAGCACTCTGTCCTTTTTGACCCTGTCACAAGCCTCCCTCAGAGAGCAATGTGTAGAAACATGGATGACATGCAATTCCCTACTTGCAAGCAACATCGCAAAATCATCAGTACCCGTATATTCTGCGAAGATTTCCGTATGACCGCTATAATTATAGCCGGCCATATTGATTGACTCTTTGCTGATCGGTGCCGTTACCACTGCCTTTACTTTTCCTTCTAATGCCTGTTTGATTCCATATACAACATATTGAAAAGATGCCTCTCCACACTTGGCACTGTTCTTCTTATATTCCCACTCTCCGGGTTGAAGTTTATTCAGATTGATGAAATCAATATTGCCAAAATCCCCTTTTGCTTCCGTCACATCCGCTAGTTCACGCAACTCAATCGGTAGATTACAGAAGCGTATGGCATCTGCCAAAGCCGCTCGATCACCTATAACCACCGGAATACATTTTTGATAGATTTCCACGTGGCTTAATGCTTTAACTATGATTTCCGGACCTATACCTGCAGGATCTCCCATTGTAATGGCAATCCACACTCTATCGTTTTTCATGGATGACTCCTATTCTTCCATTATTTTTTTTCTGATTTCCGTAGTGGAAATCCCCTGCGTATACGGGACGTACACAACATCCACATTATGCTCCGCAAGTATCTTTTCGAAGTTATTCCATCGGTCAGTTCCTTTCCAGTCATCCCCGATAAACACCACATCAAAATGATACAACTCCCGTAATTTCAGTTTATCTCGAAAGCGATTGATTACTGCTCGGTCAACACCTTTGATGGATTCTATAATTCTCTTGCGATCATTCTCGTTAATGATGGGCCTACGATGCTTATATTCTTCCACCACATCATCCCCATGTACGCCTACGATCAAATATTCGCAATGCTGTTTTGCAGTCTGAATCATATTTAAGTGACCGACATGAAACAGATCATATACACCGTCTGTGTATCCAATTTTATATTTTTGATTTGTATTCAATATGTATTACTCCTCAAGTAACTTCAATTTAGAAATCGGATGCGTCTTACGCTTTTCTATCGGCGGCTGCTCCATATAATTTCCATACTTGACCTTAAGATAACCGTCATAGTCTTTCGCACCGGGAAGCATCATATCGCCAAACTGATACATGCCCAATTGGGTATACCATCTTCTTTCATACCCGAAGACTCCCTTTGGCGTCGGAAAGGTTAATATCCGAACAAGCTGTGTTTTCTTTTTCTGGCCGGCATCAATGAAACGTTGGTAGCTTTTTATAACCGGTTTCATCGGTATTAATCTCATTATTTTATAAACAAGCTTGATCCGAATATTCTCTTCCGCTCTGCTCCCCACTTCCGACCAGAACAACTTACGATAGACAAAACAGCGGAAGAAATGAACTCTTCTCGCCAGCCAACCATCCGGAACATTGTCAAATGGCATGAGGTCAATTGATATTCCCTGCTCATATGGCATGAATTCCTGATTAAGTCTTACAAATTCTGTATTTTTTCTGCGCAGTTTTCCATAGCCCCAACGATAACCTTCCGTATTGCGCAGATCCTGCATATAATACTTTTCATGGTTTAACTCTGTCTCGCAAGCCTCCCGGAATTTTTCATACTCTGTTCTGAGAAATCCAATATCCGCGTCGTCGTCCCACGGTATGTATCCCTTGTGACGGATCGCCCCAAGCATCGTTCCGCCGACCATTCCGAAATGAATATTACATTTCTTGCATATTCGCTTTACTTCACTGATTAGTTCTTTCTGGATATCCTGTACTTGCTTCAATTCATCGTCTGACAAAGCATATCCTTCTCTGACTATTTGTTCACTCATAATCATTACCTAAATCATACCATAAATCTAAACAACCTGACACTGCATAAAATTGCAATGACAGGTTATATTTTCCTATTTCTGCTTCCATGCAACTTCTACAACATCCTTGTTATATCATTCAGTTATATTTATTACCGTATTATATATCGGCAAAGTGCATGAATTAATTAACTGCCAGTTCAGCATTATATACCCATCTCCCGGAGCAATTCTCTATCGCTGTCTTTCAAATCAAGATCTCAAATATTACTTTGGGATAAGAGACACTGTTTCGTCATAGAAATTTTGGACGAGACCGAACGGTTCGCCGTCGCGTAAGTTGTTTTCTTCTAAAAACATTAAAAAGTAAATTCTTTTCTATATCTTCATTCTCTTTATATTGCTTATTCCATACTATTCCGTCAACCGTGCATAAACTCTCTCATGTTCCATCAACTGATCTGCACCCGCTTTTCTACTCCATGCAATATCTTTTCTTATAACTTGTGCCGGCACCCCCGCAGCAATGCAGTTATTTGGAATCTTGCTTTTTACCAAGCTTCCGGCACCTATGATACTTCCATCACGAATCTCTGTGTTATAAAGAATAATAGCGTTTGAACCAATCCATACATGATCTCCGATCACAATCTTTCTGTTTTTACTGATTGCTTCAGTAGAACTTATATTCATTCCGGTGCGGACATCAAATACGGAATGTCCGTCACTGCTCCAAAAACAAACAGCATGGGAACACATGACATCATCTCCAATGATAATCTGTGTATATAGGAGTACATGAACCGAATATCCGGATTCAATGGAGAAAGCTCGGCCTATAATAATTTGAGCATGTTCCCTTACCGCTATTGTTCCCTCTTGATATCGTCCGCCGTCGCCCAATTTAACGTATGATTGCGGTTTAGCTAAACAGTAATTATTATAGATACCACACTTTTTTCCAATCTCAATATGTGCTCCATCTGCATTCCACACACAATTGCTAATTATGCATCCATCCCCAACCTCAATTTGTGTACCGTCTATATTCCACACGCTATCTTCTATCGTACAACTATCTCCAATTTCAATCTCCGCATCACTATGTATGTAAAAACTACTGTTATGCAAGTTAACATTTTCTCCGATTCTCACAACAGAATTGAATCCCGAAAATACAAATTTCAATTTGTTATACGACCCTATGATTTTATTCCTGTGTGAGTCCTCATAATAATCATCTGTCGTCTTGACGATGCAATCACAGAAATAGTAATAGTCCTGATCCTTCTTATACCCCCCCCCATCAAGTTCATCCTTTAATGACTTATAATATGCAACCGGAACTACCACATAGTATTCATCTGACTTTCCCTGTAAGCATCCTGTGGGAAATACCTGCCTGTTATCAATTTTTGAAGGATCCTTATCTACATAAAACGCCGTATCTATTCCATATATATCTTTCAATCTATCCGTTATTTTCTCAGATACACTATACTTTCCCCACAGAACGATTTGTCTGTTGCCATAATTGCGGTAAGTATTTTCAACAATATCTTCTATCCAGTCCACGACGTTACCTCCGAAAATTTTTAACAATTTTAGGTGTATTATGTCCTTTCGATTAATCATAACATACATTAGAAAAACCTGCCACTGCATAAAATCGCAATGACAGGCTATATTTTCCTATTTCCGCTTCCATGCAACTTCTACAACATCCCTATCCTATCAATCTCCAATATCTTTTCATAGGTTAGATAATTTGTAAAAATACCCTTTACTCCTATTTTCTTTAAGTATTGATAATCTTTAATAGAATCTGTACTATAGCAGAAAATCTTTATATTTTTGTCCGTTAATATATGCAAAAATTTGGATATTCCACTTTCCTTATTCCATAAAAGCACATTAGCCCCAATAAGCACAACCTTAATATTATACTTATGGCACAATATTGCTGTGTTCATTAAAATACGGCTATCCGGATTTCGGTACGATGTCAAAGCCATTTCGTATCCATATGCATAGGCAATTTTAATTGTTGGTTCATCGTAAACTTCCGGAATAATCTGACTTTTCAGTCTTGTCTTCTCATCCTCATTTAGCGTTATCTGATTAATTACCTGTTCTATATATGTTATATACTTCTCATACTCTTCATAATCTGTCCACTTAATATCCAATAACAGACTCACTTCCGGGTGTTCGCTGATCCGTCGTATAGCCTCAGCCAGACTCAAGAGGGTATATCCCTCTTCCATCGATTCGTATATATTCATATACTTATGAGCCAACACAGGTTCTCCTGTCATAAGGCCACACACATCACATTCAATCAGCTTAAAATTTTGTTCAAAGGAATATTCCAATGCCTCTTTAGAGTTTGTATACATGAACCTTCTGCCATTTATTACTCCGCCACAAGCATGAGAAATCAAATCACTTTTCTGATACCATTCTTTACCATTCTCAGGCAGTGGTGGAATATCCCGATATGCCCGATATAATTTCTCATATCGCATCATAATTTCCATCAATGGTTTAGGTTCAAAATAGATTAATTCTACTAACTGTTTGTTCGCATCTGTAATATCCCCAAGGCAATACTCCGGAAGCTGCGGGGTCACAAACGGATGTATTTTCTTTTCCGGACATCCGGACTCTACCAATTTCTGTTTAATCTTCTCAAACGCTGACAAAGCGCCTATAACAACATGATCCACATCATCTGCAGAAAACCGGTCAGGAGAAACCACCGGAACACCCATATACATTGAGCCTTGTACTTCAGGATTGCTATCTATAAACAAAGTGATTCTGGCTCTCCTCGGATCAATCTCTTTTCTGATTACGTTTAATATGGTTTCATTAATTCCCCAAAAGGCAAGTTTCAACACCTCTGTGAATGCCATTCTATTTAACCTCCAACATCTAATTCTCTTAAATATCTTTCCGGCTCATTCAAAAATACACCTGTAATACCCAACTTTTCCAACTTATTTAAGTCCGGTTTTGTACCGGCTGTTTTTGCGGATATTACGGATTCAGTGCATTAGCACTACAGCCTCCTTTTAACTGAAAAAGACAGTCTGATACTCTGGAATCCAAAATATCAATCTCTGCCTCAACATTCATACTCCGAATTTTTTCTAACGCCAATGCGCTAAAGGATGAGTATACACCATGCTCCGCCACCCACCAATACTAATATAAATTTTGCTATAAAATATGTACAATATAAGAGGGAGGCGTTTCAAACGCCTCTCCCCTATAAAATGCCAACTATATATTTATTTGTGCAACGTAATCGTTACTGTAGTTTGTGCGGCATCATCAAAAGTAATCACATAATCACGAGAATCAACAGTAAGAGTAGCAAGATACGATGCTTTAATTGTCAGCACACCATTTGCTAAAGTATAATTTGTAGCCTCCACTTCTTTCATCGTGCCAGATTTATCAAAGGCAATCTTGCTGATGCCCGTTGCTGCCAAATCACCGGCACCAAGATCAACCGGAATCACTACATCCTCTCCGCTAGTGATAGTATAAGTAGTCGTCGCAATACTCGGAGCTGCCGCTTTCCGCAGTGTGAATTTCACTTTTGTTTTTGCAGCATCATTAAAAGTAATCGTATATTCACGAGAATCAACAGTCAGAGTATCAATATACGATGCTTTAATTGTCAGCATACCATTTGCTAAAGTATAATTTGTAGCAGCCACTTCTTTCGTCTCTGCACCTTTAACAAAAGTAATCTTGCTGATACCCGTTGCTGCCAGATCACCGGCACCAAGATCAACCGGAATCTTCACATCTTTTCCTGCAGCCATAGTATAATAAGGTTCTGCAATGCTCGGAGCTTCCTGTGCTAACGGATCTGTAATCTTCCATATCAAAGCAATCTCAGGTGTTGCCTCAGCCTGTTCATCGGTCCAAACTCCGCCACATGCACCTGTCAAGTAGAAGTCATATGTCGCCCAATCAGACAACTGATCTGCGGCTTTCTGCGCATATTCATACTTACCTTTCTCGGTATTGTACTGAATCTCGAAGTTAGTGGGTGTACCCGCAATTGTTCCTGAGAGCAAACCGCCTTCTTCTGCACTAACTGCCTCTGTATCCGAATCATGTACAATTGCCAGATAAAGAGTAGGGTTCTGCTCTTCGGGAGCGATTGTATCCGACTCCGCCATAGTAATGCCGTCAATACCTGTAACAGTTGCGCTTACCTCGATATTAACGTCATAAGAACTCATGTTCTTAGCTGTTACTTTGTCGCTGTCCTTACCAAACTCCTTTTCGGCACCTGTTCTGGTGAAGAACAAGGTAGCGCCGGCTTCAAAGTCAGCAGCTGACTTTCCTGTTAAACGTGCGTAACCGGTTTCCTCCAGAAGTCCATTAGGGTCAACGAAGAAGTTAAATACATTTGCTGCATTAGTGGGTATGCTTGCAGAAAACACGGATGTCTCATCCACGTATCCTTCGTATGAACCGCTACCGGTATCTCCTCCTGTGGGTCCGGCTGCCGAAACCGTAAGGCTGCTGCCTAACAGCATGGTTGCTGCCATGGTTACGGCTGTGATTTTTTTGAAGTTTTTCATTTCCTTTTCCTCCTTGGTTATAATATTTTATATAATGCAACTCATCCTTGCGTTACATACTGCTCAGATGAATGGGCAGTCTAATTTTCCACCTTTATCATCAGCCACATATTCACTGTGGTGAGTGTATTTTGATCCTCATCCAACAGATGATAAATCATGGTGCATTCATAACTCCCTGCATCCAGATCCACATCCAGCACGATGTCGTCCAGATCCATTCCCAACGGTATCACCGGGGACTGATAAATAACTTCCTGTGTATCGTTCCTGATTACATCGAAGTAAACCGGCGTCTCGTTATTCTCCGAATTGGCTACATAGGCATTTCTTGATGCCGTCTCTCCGTCTTCAAACTCCCATGTGGAATTCATGGTAACCTGATAGCTCATCGGTATCCCTTCCGTCTCAGACTGATTAAGAATCTCATCCGCCATTTCACCAATATTATCTTCGGTTAATAATACAGGCCTTTTTTCTTCGGTTCCTTCTGCGGTTACATTTTCATCTGATTTGGAAGAATTCATCATGACAACAATAATACCAATCAATACTGCAATGATCACCGCTGCTACGATGCAGACAATAAGAAGACTTTTGTTTGTCCCTTTTGCTTTATCTTGACTATTTGAATTATCAGACATGATAATACCTCCATGTATTCTTCTCGCAATTCTTACGTATATTGTATTAGCATTATAGAACACCATCGCCGTAATAGGCATCACTCAAAGCAATTGCACTGTTTCAATCCGCCGTGTCGTTATAGGCGCTCAGTTCGTTAGATGTATATCTAACATACCACTTTCAATCTTATCTTATCACAAATATAAAAAAACTGCAACAACAAATGTTGCAATGGCAGATTTTAATTCTCATGTATTACATTCAGATCTCTGCCTCCATGCGTTCTCTACAAACATCCGTGTTTGCTACTGTAATATATATCGGGCAGTTCCCAAATTTATTTAGAATTTTTTTACTATTTTTTGTAGTATTTAAGCGAAATTTCCTTATAAAATAAACGCAATATATAGTTTGTTTGTCTGTATCCAATACTGCATATTGCGTTTCTTTGGTTTTCTTATAAAGTGCCGTTCGGTTGTTTCGAAATATCGATTCATATGATACCAAACCTTATATCCCCATCTCCCGGAACAGCATCTCTTGATATGCTATATCGCCGGCTGCCATGTTTGGGAGAACCACTTTCGCCATGGACAGGGGATATGACGATAGCTTCTTTACCATAATAAGTGGGTTCCCGCCACACAGTTACGAAATCGGCGCAACAATCCAAGAATTCCATATTTTTCGAATCCAAACAAAATTTTTTGTTTAATCACAACTACTCTTTCTAATTTTCTGGTTTCTCAACCAAAGTTAAACAATCTAATTCTTTGCTTCCACCCCAGTCAAATACTTCTTGTTTCACTACTCTCATTCCTGCCCTGTTTACAAGATGAGCGAACAAGTCCCTGCTCATATAATTTCTGCCACGTGTAGCTGAAGAAAATGTAATTTTATAATCCTCAGTATTGTTAGAATGATGGAACAACGCTTTACCCCCCCCCACTAAAATACGCTCCGTCTCTTTTAGGTAATTAAATATGTCCAACATCTCAAAATGTACCATCGCATCATATGTAAACAGGCTTGTATATACTCCCGATTGTAAATCCTGCAGATCATATCCATTATTCTTATAATAAACTATATTCTTTTCATCTCTAAACCGCTCTTTGCAATACTCAATATTCTTATCTAATATATCTACTAGCGTAATCCTACCTGATTTTTCAATATAACGCGGTACATGCCGCCCTCTTCCGCAGGCCAGTTCAACTACATTATCCAAATCCAGTTTGCAGAACATTCCATAAAAGACACTATCTTTATTCCAAAAAATTGACAAACTGCTTTCTTTTTCTGCCCGTTCAAAATAATCATCCATTTTGTCAACATGATAGTCTGCTATGTAGGCTCTGTTATCAGCAACGATATCCCCTGTATTTTTTATGAGTTTCTCAACAGATGTCATTGCAACATTATTTTTTGACAACCACTCAGCAATCTCAGCACTATCACTATAAGTTGCAATTGTCACAATTACGCAAACATCTTCTCCTAACAGTTCTGCTTCAGAAACTATAGGATATATTCTACCACTTTCACATTCAACTTGCCCTTTTTTGTTACTATCATAAAACCCTTTTATAGCTATACCCTTTGAAAATAACAGGCCTTCAACTTTTTTTCCTTTTTTTCCTGCTCCATATAATATAATATCCATTTCTTTCCTCCATACAGTACATGACCTAGTGACGTTCTAATCTTATTTTTTGCTAATTCTATTTGCACATTGTTTATGCGCTAAATTCTCGTTTGCGGAAACTCAAGAAATTTCTGCAATTATCTGTTTTCCCGCAAAAACCTCTCCATCACATCGGCAAAAGCCACCGATTCGCTCCGTGTCAGCTTAAATTCGCTCTTGCTGCTTCCGTTGATCATGGACAGAAAATCACTGATTTCATAACGCAAGCCATCCCCCAGGAATCTGTCGGAGTATTTCTCAATATCACTCGGATTCTCGTGATGCACCTCAAAGTATGTGGTCTTCCACCATGGTGCTTCCGCGATTATATATCCTTTCGTTCCGGAAATCAGCAATCTCCCTTCCGACTTCACGCCCAATCCGCAGGTCGCTGTTGCAATACCGTTCGGATACTTGAAAGATACTTTCGTAAACAGGTCAAGTCCGTTATCGCCGTTGATCGCATCAAACCGCACCTGTGTGTATTCTTCCCCGAATATTTTGATAATCGGAAGCATACAATAACTTCCCAGTTCCGTGAAGCTGCCGCCGTATTTCAAATCGGTAAGTTCTCTGCTTTCAGGGCTTTCCAATTTCGTAAAGCACGCTTCCACGTTCCTGACATTACCGATCATACCGCTGCATGCGATTCCTAAGAGTTGTGTAAATCCGGGACAATACGCTGTCTTAATCCCCTCAAACAGAATCAGGTTTCTCTCCTTTGCGTAAGGGAATAATTCTTCCGCCTGTGCCTTCTGCAGTACCATCGGTTTCTCACAGAGTACATGTTTGCCGTGTTCCAATGCGGATTTAATATATTCATAGTGTGTTTCATGTGGTGTCGCGATATAGACCGCATCTACCGCTTCATAGAAATCTTCTATATCTTTATAAAAATCAATCCCCCACTTTTCGGCAAACTTAACCGCGCTTTCCGTGTGCGGATTGTATACGCCCTGCGTATTAATACCGCTGACCAATTTTGCTTCGGGAATGAACCTCTCTGCAATCCGCCCTGTTCCGATAATGCCCATCCGCTGAATCTGCTTATTTTGTGTCCGCAGCATCGTACTGGAAATATTCTTCGTTCTGTCCAGATATACGACTTCACAGTAATCTTTCAAGTAATCAAACTGTCCGATCCAGTCCGAACCGACCGTAAAGATATCAATCTGATATTTCTTGATATCCCGAAATTTCTGTCCCGGCGATTCCTCGATGATGACATCATCGGCGAATCCGGTTTTCTTGACATTCTCGATTCTTGTCATCAGCGAGTCTATCACATTCAGCTTTCCTCTGGTCTGGTCGTACCCTTCCGTAGTCACCCCTACGATCAGGTAATCTCCGAGCTGTTTCGCCCTTTCCAATATTCTGTAATGGCCCTCATGGAACAAATCGAATGTCCCGTATGTAATCACCCTTGTCATGATTATAGTCTCCTACCGCGCGGATAGTTTTCCGCACACAAATTCATATATCTTGTTACCGCTTGTTCCGTCAACATTGGCTGCGATTTCCCCAAAGGCTTGGATAGCCCTGTCTCTGTCAAACGGATTGCCCGTGATTCTGTTTTCCAGAAAATCCGAAAGGGAGTTGAATGAGTCTTCCATGCAGCCATATTGCATCCATTCGGAGATTTCTCCGAAACCCGACGCTAAATTTCGTAATTCCTGCTCCTTAAATCCAAGCTCGATTTCCGAATAACTGCCGGTCTCAAAATTGACATTGTACAACTTTTTGTCATAGAAGGAAAACAAACAATGTTCTCTGCTTTCTGCATTTTCTGTCGGATCTATAAACTTTGCCTTTGTTCCGAGCCGGTAATAACCGGGTTTTATCTGATTGGATTGCTCAAAGGGCGGTATCCACTCTCTCACCTCGCCCGAATTCTTATCCAGACAAACATACTTATTTCCCCACCGTGGCGGCAAGTAAACATGGTTTCCATAGAAGGCAGGACGACTAAACGGTATACTCTCACATTCGTACCCATGCGTTGGATTATAACACTGAAGCCCATCTATATTAATTACATATTCACGAACCTCTCCGCTGTCCGGATTCCATCTCGTAACAGTATATCCTTCATACGGAAGGAACCACAAATCCGTACCGTCTGAAGCAAGCACCGCACACCCACAGGAATTTGCTGCGTTTGTCGTCAAGACCTGCGTTTTCCCTGTCTCCGCATGAATGGCCAGCACATGATTATCAACCGGGGAGGCTAAGAATAAATAACCATTCCAAGCACAGAATCCTCCGAATCTTTTTTCTCCCTGTACACTATCCACAAAAATATTCAAATGTTCCGTAAAGTATCGAACCTCACCGCTCTGCGTATTATACCTGACAATAGCCGGATAGTTATTGGGAATCAAAAACAGATAACCTGCACACCCGATTGCACTATAAAATGCACCCGCTTTCTCTAAATAATGTTCCAATTCAATTTTCTTTTCAATTCCGCCATCCTTGATCACGAGAATATCCTGTGCATTGGCCGGACATATATAATCTTTCCCTCTGACAGTTATTACTCTTGAGTAATAACTCCCATAAGCATAATCCGACAAATCACAACAGTATTGATATTGATAATCATTGTCCGGTGAATAAAAAAGTTTGTTTCCATGAGTTATCATAAACTGCCTGTTTCCACCTGCAGATAATCCTGTGATAATCTCACCCTTCCAGTCATCTTTCGCCGGCGCACTATTAATACGATTATTTAAGATAAACAACGGCTTCCCCGCAACACCGAACAACGAAGTCACGGAAGTCCCGGAATCCCCGACATACGCATCACATAGAGCAATCGTCGTCTCAATCTCCGGTGTATCGTCATAGATACCGATACCGTTCTCGAAAAAATACTGCTTCAATTTCTCGTATACCGGTTTGTAGCTTGCACGCATGGAATCAAAGGTGGACTCCAACAGAGGATGTGGCCGCCACAACAGACAAGCATTCTCACAGCCTGCGAAGCATTTGAAAACATATTCCATTTTCTTAAGAAAAGCTTCCGTATTTGCAAGCATCCCACTGATACTGGTATTATAGAAACAGACCTTCTTCCCCGCCATCTTCTCTTTCCACTCTTCCGGCGGCTCCGGTGGGTTATTGCACAGGCGGACCACCTTATCGAATTTGGGTGATCCCAGCGGAAGCAGTTTACCATGCGGAAGGCTCGGATCAAAGAATTTACGATACTTCTCCGCCTGTATTACAATGCAGTCTGCAAAGTAGTAAGACAGAGCATAACCCTGTGCCTCATTCATTCCTCCCGATGTACAATAATATGGTATATACACTAAGCAATCCGTATACTGCTTCAAGTTCTTGGAATAGAAAAACGGATGCACGCTCGTCACGTGATTAAATTCATCATAAGGATTATGAATAAAAATCATATCCGGACGACGGCTCTCAAAATCATATTCGTTATAGTGAGTCACCGGCACATAATCGGGATATCGATCTCCCTCGTAATGCTCCGCACTGAAATTTCCGTCCCGATTCTTGTCATAATAAGGAATCGGTATCACATATGCATCGCAATTCGGGTCTTGGTCGGCAGCCATCCAGACACTTTCCAGGGAATCCCACATGCTGACTTTATACGGAAGAAATACTGCCTCCAGCTTCACCGGCATATGCTTGATATCATTCTCTGCTTTGATCAAATTACTTTCTAAAGATTTATAGACCTTCTGCGCGGAAATCTCCTGTATCTGTACGCTGATCTGATAAACATTCTCGCAGTACTGCTCCAGATAAGCCACCGCCTGCGTTCCGGTGCCTTCCATCTGTTCTATCGCCTCTCCCACTTGGATTGCCGCCTCCTGACAGTCAGCAAGTGCAGTCTGCACGGTATCGTAATCTTTGCCGTTCAGTCTGTCCTTAATCTGTCCATGGAGTATATGTAAACTTTGAATGACATCTAATATCTGTTGTTGCTGAAATTTACGCATGAAATCATATACCTCATATAGTTTATTTGACTATCATACCATAAAAACAAAAATCCTGCCACTGCATAATATTGCAATGGCAGGTTCGTTAATCTGCACTTGCAAAAACATTGACATCCCCCACCCGAAAAGCTATATTGATATAGATATATTAGTAAAGATGAGGTGTCCGCCATGTCGGTAGCAAAAGAAATCAGAGAAGAGCAGAAACAAGCGCTGAAGACCATGAGTACCAAGAAAAAACTTGAGTACTTCTGGGAGTATTATAAAATACACGCAATTGCCGTAATCGTGGCGATTATCGTGGTTATCTCTACGATTCACCACTATATCACCAGCAAAGAGTACGCGTTCTATGCTATACTCATCAATGCGGTGTCCGATGATTTAAGCTATGAAACGTCAGAGACCATGAATAGGGAATTTCTGGAATACGCACAGTTTGATCCTGATGAGTATGAGGTATATATTGACACTAGTGTCACTTTGTTCGACAGCGTGGATGCACAATATGTTATGGCCAATCAGGAGAAAATAGTAGCCATGATACAGTCCGGCGATGTGAGCGCCATGGCTGCCGATACGGAAAATTTTGAACTCTATGCACAGGCCGATTTCTTTTACCCCTTAGAATCCGTGATGTCGGAAGATGAACTGGCAAAATACGGTCCGTACCTATACTACACGGATGCCGCTACCTTTTCAGACTCCGACGAGCCTATCACAAGCGAAGCGGTGAATCCCGCCGAGCTGACTGTCAATCACCGCGACCCTTCCACCATGGAGCGTCCCGTGGCTGTCGGTGTGATTCTCACCAAGGACAATAAGATTGCCGACGCAGGTTACTATGCTTATCTGGAAGATGCACAGTTCAATTATCAAGGCTATCCTTCCGATGTTGTTCTGGGCATCCCCCTGTCAAACCAAGAACCGGACTTGGTAATCCGGTTCCTGGAATATATATTTGAATAATAAATGATTCGAATAT
Organism: Lachnospiraceae bacterium; assembly: GCA_022510565.1. Classification (GTDB taxonomy): domain Bacteria; phylum Bacillota; class Clostridia; order Lachnospirales; family Lachnospiraceae; genus UBA3282. The sequence goes on from JAFLTE010000001.1 coordinate 49,797, forward strand.
CACAGCAGTTCCTTCAACATCTGATTTACCATGGCAGGGTCCGCCTTGCCTTTCATAGCCTTCATGGTCTGCCCTACGAGAAATCCAATGGCTTTTTCCTTGCCGTTATGATAATCATCCACGGACTGTGGATTTGCGGCGATAACTTCCTCGATTGTCTTTCTAAGTGTCCCCTCGTCGTTGACGGTTTTTAAACCTTTCTCTTCCACATATTGCTCGGGGTCAACGTTCTCATCGAACATTACCTCAAAGACTTCTTTTGCCACGGAGCTGTTAATTGCCTTGCAATCCGTGAGTGCAATCAATTTCGCAAGGTTTTCCGGCGAGAATCGCAAATCCTCCACCTCTACCTCTTTCTCTTTCATCAGACGCAGTGTCTCCACCATAAGCCAGTTGGACACTTTCTTAGGCTGCTTGCAGATTGCGGTGGCTGCCTCAAAGAGATCCGCCATATGTTTGGAGCCCGTGATAATTTCGATATCGTAATCGGGAATATCAAACTCCTCTTTGTACCGCTTCATCTTTTCCGTCCTGAATTCAGGCTGCCTTGCCTTGATATCGGCAAGCATCTCGTCACTCACCAAGATGGGCACTAGGTCCGGGTCCGGGAAATAGCGGTAATCCTGTGCATCTTCTTTGCTTCTCATGGCGTAGGATTCGCCCTTGGTATCATCCCATCTTCTCGTCTCCTGCACTACTTTTTCACCGGACTCAAGCAAATCAATCTGGCGCTCTGTCTCGCCCGCAATCGCTCTGGAAATCGCCTTAAAGGAATTCAGATTCTTCATCTCTGTTCTGGTACCAAACTCCTTCGCACCTACTTCCCGCACGGACAGATTGACATCGGCACGCATGGAACCCTCCTGCAATTTACAGTCGGAAGCTCCCAGATACTGAATAATCAGGCGCAGCTTTTCCAGATAAGCAATGACCTCCTCGGCACTTCGCATATCCGGCTCGGATACAATCTCAATAAGCGGTACACCGGAACGGTTATAGTCCACCAGAGAGCAGTCCTCCCACTCATCATGAATCAGCTTGCCCGCATCCTCTTCCATGTGTATCTCGTGGATACCTACGGTCTTGACTCCGCCTTCCTGCGTCTCAATCTCCACACCGCCGTTTCTGCAGATAGGCAGATAAAGCTGAGAGATTTGGTAGTTCTGCGGATTGTCCGGATAGAAATAGTTCTTCCTGTCAAATTTCGCGTATCGCGTAATATCGCAGTTGGTGGCAAGTCCTACCGCGATGGCATATTCCAACACTTGCTTATTTAACACCGGAAGGGAGCCGGGCATACCGGTACATACCGGACAGGTCTGGGTGTTGGGTTGGGCACCGAAAGCGGTGGAGCAGCCGCAGAAAATCTTTGTCTTCGTGGCAAGTTCTACATGCACTTCCAGACCGATGACTGTTTCGTACTCTTTAGCCATTTAACCCACCTCCTTTGACGCTGCGGGGAATGCACCCCGTACTTTTTCATAAGTATATGCCGTCTGAATTAGTTTTTTCTCCTGAAAACAATCGCCGATAAGCTGCAATCCGATAGGCAGTCCGTTCTTATCTGCCCCACAAGGCAGGCTGATACCCGGAAGTCCCGCAAGATTCACGGCAATCGTGTAAATGTCGCCAAGATACATCTTAATCGGGTCCGCAAGACTGGAACCAAGCTTGGGCGCCGTGGTGGGCGCTACCGGTCCTAAAATCACATCATATTTGGAAAACGCTTCATCGAAAGCCTTCTTAATCAGCGCCTTAACACGAAGCGCTTTCAGATAATAGGCATCGTAATAGCCGGAGCTTAAAACAAACGAACCCAGCATAATACGGCGCTTCACTTCTTCGCCAAAGCCTTCCGAGCGGGATTTCTTATACATGTTATGGAGTCCGGCATAGTCCTGAGTACGATACCCGTACTTGATACCGTCAAACCGCTCCAGATTAGAGCTTGCCTCGGCTGCCGCAATCGTATAATAAGTAGGAATTGCATACTCGACCAAACTCAGATCAAAATTCTCCACGACAGCCCCCTTTTGCTCTAATTGCTCTGCTACCTTCAGCACTGCTGCCTTAACTTCTTCGTCCAATCCTTCCCCGAAATAATCGCTCGGAATACCGATGCGCATTCCCTGCACGTCATCAATCAGAGCGGATGTAAAATCGGTATCCTGCCGCTCTACGGAAGTGGAATCTTTCTCGTCATGAGATGCAATCATCTCAAGCACTGTGGCGCAGTCCGTCACATCTTTTGTCAGCGGACCGATCTGGTCCAGGGAAGACCCATAGGCAATCAGTCCGTAGCGGGACACCGTACCGTATGTGGGTTTCATACCCACCGTGCCGCAGTAGGACGCGGGCTGTCTGATGGAACCGCCGGTATCAGAGCCCAACGCATAATAGCACTCATTCGCCGCCACCGCAGCCGCAGAGCCACCAGAGGAACCGCCCGGCACGTGTTCGGTATTCCACGGGTTTTTCGTCACCCCATAGGCGGAAGTCTCGGTTGTGGAACCCATGGCAAACTCGTCCATGTTCGTCTTGCCTAAAATAACCGCTCCCGCTCTCTGTAGATTAAGCACCGCCTCCGCCGTGTAGGTGGGCACAAAATTGTGCAGTATCTTGGAGGAACAAGTAGTAAGCAGCCCTTCCGTACACATATTGTCCTTGATTGCTACCGGCACCCCGGCAAGCGGCCCCGTCAATTCTCCGGCTTCTATTTTGGTCTGTATCTCTTTAGCCTGTGCCAGAGCGCCTTTCTTGTCCACCGTTACATAACAGTTGTAATTTTTATCCTTTTCCTCTATGCGTGCGAGCATGGCTTCAGTCGCTTCCACGGCGGTCGTCTTACCCGCCTTGATTGCCGCCGCCAGCTCTACCGCTGTCATATCCATGATACTCATATCGGCTCTCCTTATTAATCAAAAGTCTTCGGAACCATAAACATACCGTTCTTTTGCTCCGGTGCGTTAGTCAGTAATTGTTCCCGCGTATCCGCGTTCGTCACCACATCCTCGCGAAATACATTCTGCACCGGAAATACGTGGGACATAGGCTCTACGTCCGTGGTGTCCAGTTCACCAAGTTTGTCAATGTAGTCAAGCATTCTTCCCATGTCAGACTTAGCCTGCTCCTTCTCCTCGTCGGACAACTCCAGTTTCGCCAGAATCCCTACATATTCTATTGTCTCGTCACTGATGATATTTGCCATTGTTTACTCTCCTATTGTCTTATTTTGATGTGCACTTCCCGAAGCTGCTGTTCCGTCACGTCGCTAGGCGCACCACACATCAAGTCCTGCGCCGATCCGCTCATAGGGAATGCAATGACTTCCCTGATATTCTCCTCATTTCTAAGCAGCATAATCATACGGTCCACACCCGGTGCCATACCCGCATGCGGCGGTGCGCCGAACTGAAATGCATTGTACAGTGCGCCGAATTTGTTTTTCAGTGTCTCCTCATCATATCCCGCAATCTCGAACGCCTTAACCATGATATCCATATCGTGGTTACGAACCGCACCGGAAGAAAGCTCCACACCGTTGCACACGATGTCATACTGATAGGCAAGTACCTCCAGCGGATCTTTCGTGTTAAGCGCCTCTAAGCCGCCCTGCGGCATGGAAAAGGGATTATGCGTGAAACCAATCTGTTTCGTGTCCGGGTCAAGCTCATACATCGGGAAATCATTGACATAGCAGAAACGGTATGCGTTCTTCTCTATCAAATCAAGCTTCTGACCAAGCTCGGTGCGAATCTGCCCCGCATAGTATGCCGCCCTTTCCTCTTTATCCGCAATAAAGAAAATCGTGTCACCCGCCGCAAGCTGTGCCAAGTCTGCCAGCTCGCCCTTTTTCTCATCCGGAATAAACTTATCGATAGGCCCCTTATAGCTCATATCTTCATCCACTTCCAGATAACCGAGGCCACCCATGCCCATGTCGGTTGCAAACTTCAGCAGTTTCTCGTGGAACCCCTTGGACATGTCGGCGTGTACCCTGATGGCTCGAACCGTTCTTCCATGGAAGGGCTTAAACGTACATGCCTGGAAAAATTCTGTCAAATCAATGATCCGAAGCGGATTTCTTAGGTCCGGCTTATCTGTGCCGAACTCCAGCATGGCCTGCTTGTAGCTGATAATGGGGTAAGGCGCTTTCGTCACCTCATACCCTTCCGGTGCAAATTTTTCAAAAGTCGCCGAGAGCACTTCCTCGCCTGCACGGAACACATCTTCCTGCGTCGCAAAGCTCATCTCAAAGTCCAACTGATAGAACTCGCCCGGTGAACGGTCGGCTCTGGCATCCTCGTCCCTGAAACAAGGCGCAATCTGAAAATATTTATCAAATCCGGACACCATGAGAAGCTGTTTATACTGTTGCGGCGCCTGAGGCAGCGCATAGAATTTACCCTTATATTTTCTGGACGGTACAATGTAGTCCCTGGCGCCTTCCGGTGAGGATGCGCACAGAATCGGTGTCTGAATTTCCAGAAATCCCATCTCTGTCATCTTCTCGCGCAGATAAGCAATCACCTTAGAGCGGAAAATAATGTTGTCCTTGACTTTCTGATTACGCAAATCCAGATAACGGTATTTCAGACGCACATCTTCTCTCGTCTCCTTGGAAGTCATAATTTCAAAAGGAAGCTGCTTATATACCCTGCCCAGTACATCTACCTTATGCGCTTCCAGCTCAATAGTGCCGGTAGGAATCCGGGGATTGTATGTCTCCTCGTCTCTCTGCTCAATCAGTCCCTCGATGGATACACTCATCTCTCTTGACAATCCATTTAACAGCGTAGTGTCACGCATAACGACCTGCAGTACGCCGTACATATCACGCAAATCCACAAAGGACACCCCGCCATGGTCCCTGATATTCTCAATCCAGCCTGCCACACGGATTTCTTTGCCGATATCGCTCTCGCCAATCTGTTGTAATGTTACGTCTCTGTAAATGTTTTTGTTTGTCATAATTGTACCATTCCTTTCTTGATCGTTTACGAATGAGCAGACTCGGAATACTTCGCATTTCTCGTTCGCGCAAAAAAAGTCCCGGAATACATTGCTGTATTCCGGGACGGATAGTTGTGATTATCCGCGGTGCCACCCGCATTGATAAGCCGCCATCTCCAACAAGATGTATGCTCGGCTTACCCTCTCAAAACGCTTAACGCGCGCTACGTACTACCCTAGCGTACAAAATACGATTCAGGTAATCTGCTCCGGAGTGTTCCCTTCCCTGTTTCCCACAAACAGCGCTCTCAGTCGGTGACGCCGTATTCCTGTCGTTTTCCGCAGGGCGAGTCTCTTTCATAGCATTTATATTTTCATCTGTTTAAACTGCATATATGCGCTTATACATTAATGCATGTATACAATCTATATTATGTATATAACATAATAACAAACAAAAAGCAACCTTTGTATTGAAAAAAATACAAAGGCTGCCTCCATAAACAATATTTTCTATAAGCCCATCCTTATGCGGGACCGTAATACTGCGAACCGTCGAATGCCAGAATCGGCAGGAAAATATAGGGCAGGAAGATTACTCCTACGGCAAATCCGCCACTCTTACCGAATGCCTGAGCCAGCTTAACATACGCAATAATCTGCATGACAACATTCACGCACGGAACGAAAATTAAAAGGAACAACCATCCGTTACCGAAAGAAATCTCAAACAGACAATAGAAATTATAGAAAGGTACGATAGCGGCCCATCCCGGCTTGCCTGCTTTTACGAATATTTTCCACAATGAAACCAGCAGTAAAACTGTAAGCGCAAGCATAATAATATAATAGATAGCCATGGCCCCTGTAGCTGCTCCATACGTTGAATTATAACTATAACTCATGCTACTTCTCCTCCTCATGTAAGAAATTTTAATGACTTTTGTACAACGCTGAAATTCTGCCGCTGCTATTTACAGCGGCGAGTTTATCGTAACAAAATATCACATATTTTGCAATAGGTTTTATCTAAATCAATATTTTAAATTGACATCTTCTTGATTCTGTCCACCGCTTCCACAGTATTCTCATAGCTGCCGAATGCGGTCAAACGGAAATAAGTCTCTCCGCTGGGTCCGAATCCCGAACCGGGCGTACCGACCACGTTGACATTCTCCAACAAGTAATCGAAGAACTCCCAGCTGGTCATACCGTTAGGCGCTTTTAACCAAATATAAGGAGCGTTCACACCACCGGACACGGTATAGCCTGCGGACTTTAATCCGTCTAAGATATAAGCTGCATTTTTCATATAGTAGGCAACCAATTCTTTCGTCTCTTTCTTGCCCGCCTCGCTGTACACAGCTTCTCCGGCTCTCTGAATAATATACGGCGCACCGTTGTACTTGGTACCGTGGCGTCTTGCCCACAAATCATGGAGCGCCACATCTCCGACTTTTAACTCTTTCGGAATCACGGTAAATCCCAGGCGAACTCCCGTAAATCCTGCATTTTTGGAGAAAGAGCGGAGCTCAATCGCACAAGTTCTGGCACCCTCACACTCGTATATCGTATGAGGTACGTCTTTCTCGGAAATATACGCTTCATAAGCCGCATCATATATAATAACGGAACCGTTCTTATTGGCGTAATCTACCCATTCCTGCAACTGTGCCTTGGTGATGGTGGAACCGGTAGGATTGTTAGGGAAGCACAGATAAATCAAATCCGGAACGGTCTTGGGCAGCTCCGGTGCAAAGTTATTCTCTGCGGTACACGGCATATAGATTACGTCACTCCAGTTGCCCGTAGCGGCATCGTATGTACCCGTCCTGCCCGCCATAACATTAGTGTCCACATATACAGGATAAACCGGGTCGCAGACCGCAATCTTGTTATCCAGTGCAAAAATCTCCTGTATATTGCCGGAGTCGCATTTCGCACCGTCGGAGACGAAAATCTCGTCCGCCTCAATCTGGCATCCTCTCGCCTTATAATCACTGTCGGCAATCGCTGTCCTCAGAAACTCATATCCCAAATCCGGCGCATATCCGCGGAATGTGGCAGCATCCGCCATCTCGTCCACCGCACCGTGAAGGGCGTTTATAACCGCAGGCGACAAAGGCTGCGTCACATCGCCGATGCCCAGTCTGATAATCTTCTTATCAGGATTAGCAGCCGCATATGCATTCACTTTCTTTCCGATTGTAGAGAAAAGATAGCTGCCGGGTAATTTTAAATAATTGTCGTTTACTTTAACCATGTCTTCTATACCTCTCCTTCAAACACTGTGACCGCCGGTCCTGTCATATAGACCAGATTCGCCTCTCTGTCCCAAGTGATTTCAATTTCGCCACCTAATAGTTTAACAGTAACCGTGTTATCCGTCAAACCATTTAAAATACAGGCGACCACCGTGGCACAGCAGCCCGTACCACAGGCGAGGGTCTCCCCTGTACCTCGCTCCCACACACGCATCTGCACAGTCTGTCTGTCCAGAACCTTCACAAACTCTGTGTTGATTCGGTTGGGAAACCGCTCGTGATTCTCAAAGTGCGGACCCAGCTTCTCAATCTCCAGGTTCGTCACATCTTCCATAAAAACAACCGCGTGGGGATTTCCCATTGACACACATGTCATTTTATATTCTTTTCCCTGTACCGGAATGGGTTCATCAACGATACTGTTCCCTTCCCCGCCGGGCAGCGGCGTCACCGGAATCTCCTCCGCTGTAAGAATAGGGGTTCCCATGTTGACTTTTACCGTGTCCACCTTGCCCTCTTTTAGGAAAAGTTGTAAGTACTTAATCTTACCGCAACTTATGACACTTATGTCGGTTTTGTCCGTCAGTCCATAATCATAGACGTATTTTGCCACACAGCGAATACCGTTACCGCACATCTCGGCGCGGCTGCCGTCGGCATTGTACATCTCCATCTCGAAATCCGCCTCAGAGGAGGGATTGATAAAAATCGCTCCGTCGCCGCCAATTCCGAAGTGTCTGTCACTGATTTTCCGAACAAGCGCGGGCTTTTCCTCCTGCGGAATCTTCTCCGCAAACCCATTAATATAGATATAATCGTTGCCGCATCCCTGCATCTTGGTAAATTTCATGGAATATCCCTGCCTTTCTGTGTAGGATTCTGTTTATAGCGTGATGACAAACTCTGTCTTCTGCCAGAGCGTATTATCTGTTTAATAAGATTATACTCTATTTTCACAACAAATAAAGCACATTATTTACGCACCATCGTCAGCACCATCTGTGCTGTCTCCACCATATTGGTGCCGCTGTCCATACTGCTTTTCTGAATGTAGCGGTGAGCTTCCTCCTCCGTCATGTGGTTGCGGCTCATCAAGAGTTCCTTTGCCTCCTTGATGAGTGCTTCCTCTTCGGGTCTGCGCACTCTAGGTTTCGCTTTTTCTCTTCGTCTCCTTCGAGCGATTGCCTGACTCATCATCTCTACCGTGTTGATCAGCTCATGTACTTTAAGGGGCATGGCAAGGCACATGATGTCACTGCGGCGGTGTTCATTCAGGACGGCTTGGGAAGCCAACAGCAGCATATCAAATCCCGGCGGGAGGCAATCGTGTAATTCCGAATATATCATGTCTGCCATTTTGTAGCTACATATGACAATGCCGTCATTTATATCCTGAATCTGGCTTAAGACCTGTGCACCCGTAGAACATGCCGCAGTCACTTGAAAACCATTTTTCATCAGCACACCGCGGATTCCCTTGGCGTCTTCGATTTTCGGCAAAACCACAATAATATTAATCACACGCTCACCTCCCATCTGTCGTATTTTGGTAACTATTCAGGTATCAATAGTTATTCAAGTATTCGTTAATTTCCCATTCCGTCACCTGGGAACGGTAGCGGTGCCACTCCTCCTTCTTCGCGTCAATATACTTATTGTAGGCATGATCGCCCAACACACCCTTTAGAAATACCTCATCATTTTCCATATCATGGACTGCCTCAATCAGCGTGCCCGGCAGCTCCTCGATATGGTTCTCCTCCCGCTCCCTCTCACTCATCTCAAAGATATTGCCCTCTATGCACTTAGGCGGCTTAGTCTGATTCAAAATTCCCTGCAGTCCCGCGCTCAGGCACACCGCCAGAGCCAGATACGGATTCGCCGACGGGTCGGGAGAGCGCAACTCGATTCTGACACTGCCGGTATGGGAGGAAGGGATTCTGATAAGAGGCGAGCGGTTTGTCACGCTCCACGCAATGTAGACAGGAGCTTCGTATCCCGGCACCAGTCTCTTGTAGGAATTGACAAGAGGATTTGTGATCGCCGTCATGCCCTTTATATGCCTCATAATACCTCCGATAAACCAATAAGCTTCCTTACTCAATCGGTATTCATCATTTTCATCTATAAAAATATTCTTGCCGTCCTTGAATAATGCCATATTGATGTGCATACCGGAGCCGTTTACGCCGCAGGTCGGCTTAGGCATAAAGGTGGCATGAAGTCCGTGTCTTTTGGCTATGGTCTTGACCGCCAGTTTGAAAGTCATAATGTTGTCCGCCGTGGACAAAGCCTCATCGTGCCGGAAATCCACTTCATGCTGCGCGGGAGCGACCTCATGATGGGAGTACTCAATGACAAAGCCCATATCCTCCAACGTCAGTACAATATCCCGCCTTGCATTTTCACCGAAATCTACCGGGCCCAAATCAAAATATCCGGCCTTCTCGTGAGTCATCGTTGTAGGCAATGCATTTTCATCCGTATTAAATAGGAAAAATTCGCACTCCGGACCGACCTCAAAAGAATAGCCCAGCTTCTCCGCCTCCTTGATTGCCCTTTTCAAAATATATCTGGGATCTCCCTCAAAAGGCTTACCGTTCGGTCTGTATACATCGCAGATCAATCTTGCCACCTTGCCCTGCTGGGGTCGCCAAGGAAAAATCTCGAAGGTGCTCAAATCCGGATGCAGGCACATATCGGATTCCTCGATTCTGGCAAAACCCTCTATGGAAGAACCATCGAACATACAGCCGTTATCAAGCGCCTTTTCCAACTGGCTTGCCGTCACCGCCATGTTTTTCATATTGCCGAAAATATCCGTAAACTGCAGACGGATAAACTCTACGTCTTCTTCCTCTACCAGCCTGATAATATCCTGCTTCGTATAATTTTTTCTCATAATTTCCTTCCTTTCTGAGCAAATAAACACAAAAAGGCATTCCTATTCCACAGAATAAGAACACCTTCGTCCTGTATCAGAATAACATTTCGCCTGCAGATTTGTCAATCTGCGTTATGATAGCATAATCTCCTTCCTGCCGTCATACATTATAAAAAAGATTTTCTATGGGGATATACAACTATGAGTTCCAAAACAAAAATTATTGTGCTTCATGTAAAAGAATTGATATATACCGGAATCTTCGCCGTGCTCGGTATCCTTTTTATTGTGCTGCTCATCATTATGTTCCTGCCGAAAGAGGAAAAAAGAGCGACCATGTCCACCGTGACGCAGACAACTACCAACACTTACATACCCGGTGTGTATACGACGTCCTTGATTTTAAACGACAATGTGGTGGAAATCGAGGTGACTGTGGATGAAAAGAACATTAACTCCATACGCCTGATTAATCTGGACGAAGCCGTGACCACCATGTATCCTCTGATTCAGCCTTCCTTTGAGGATTTGGCGAATCAAATCATCGTCAATCAGAGCCTGGAAGGCATCACCTATCCGGACGACAGTAAATATACGTCCATGATTCTTCTGGATGCCATCACCACATCGTTAAACAAGGCTCTCGAAAATGAAGGGGACACCGAATAAGGCGGCATTCACTGCCCTACAATTCCTCCACCTGCTTCAGCCAAAGAGCTGCACAGGCATCGGAAGGCATGCGCAAATCACCCCTGGGCGACACAGCTACGCTGCCGACTTTAGGGCCGTCGGGCAAACAGGAACGTTTAAACTGCTGCGTGAAGAATCTGTTATAGAAGGTTTTGAGCCACTTTAATATGACATTCTTGTCATAAATTCCTCGGAAAGACTGACAGGCAATGCGATATATTTTAGCCGGCTCGAAACCACAGCGCAGCATATAATACAGGAAAAAGTCGTGGAGTTCATAGGGACCGACCAAATCCTCGGTCTTCTGTGAAATCATGCCGTCTGTAGGCGGCAGAAGTTCCGGACTGACAGGTGTGTCAAGTACATCCAGAAGCACCATCCGAAGTTCTGCGTTATCGCAGGTGTCCGCATAGTACTGGACAAGATGCCGTACTAAGGTCTTGGGCACGCCCGCATTCACACCGTACATGGACATGTGGTCGCCGTTATAGGTCGCCCAGCCGAGTGCCAGCTCCGACATATCGCCGGTGCCGATGACCATGCCGCCTTTACGGTTGGCGATATCCATCAAAATCTGAGTGCGCTCTCTCGCCTGTCCGTTCTCGTAAGTCACGTCATGCTGTTCCATATTCTGTCCGATATCCTTGAAATGCACCGTCACCGCTTCTTTGATATCGATTTTCTCCAGACATACGCCCAATGCCCGCGCCATTTTACAAGCATTTTCATAGGTTCTGTCCGTGGTTCCGAAGCAAGGCATCGTCACTGCCGTAATCTGCCCTCTCTCCAGCCCCAACATATCAAAAGCCCGTGCCGTCACCAGAAGCGCCAATGTGGAATCCAAACCTCCTGAAATCCCCACCACCGCAGACCGACACCCCGTATGTTCGTATCGCTTTTTCAAACCGTAGGACTGAATCGAAAGAATCTCCTCGCACCGTTTTTCCCTCTCCGAGCGAACTGCCGGCACGAAGGGCTGCGGCTCGAAAACCCGCGTAAGCACCGTATCCTCCTCCTCCATATGAACAGACAGAATTGAATAACCTGCGTTATTTTTCGGTGGAAACGTTGACATCCTGCGTCTTTCGTGGCGAAGCCTATGGATATCAACCTCCGCATAGATATTCTCCGGCACGAACCGTTTCGCCTGTGCCAGAATCGTACCGTTTTCCGCAATCATGTTGTGTCCGCCGAAAACCAGGTCCTGAGTGGACTCTCCCTCCGCGGCGGAAGTATAAATATAAGCTGAAACCTGCTTTGCACTGGACGATTTTACAAGCAGCTGCCTGTATTCATCTTTACCGATAGTTTCGTTGGAAGCTGACAAATTGACAATCACCGTGGCTCCGGCCAACGCATGCAGCGTGGAAGGTGACAATGGTGCCCATATATCCTCGCACAGTTCACATCCCACCGTCAAACCGCAGGGTGCATCCGCCTCAAATAAAATATTCGTGCCAAAGGGGATTGTATGTCCGTCGAAAAGAAAATCCTGCGCCGCCTCGTTACCCGCAGCAAAGTGCCTTGTCTCGTAAAATTCGGCGTAGGACGGAATGAATTTCTTTGGGATAAAAGCAAGGATTTCCCCGTTTTGCAGTGCCGCTGCCACATTGTAGAGTTTACCGTCTTTTTCCAGAGGCAGTCCCACGAATACCAGCGCATCGCTGCCCTCCGTGGCTTCCGCTGCTTTTCGCAGAGCTTCTTTAGCCTGTTCCAGCAGAAGCTCCTGCAAAAACAGGTCGCCGCAGGTGTAGCCTGTAAGACACAATTCGGGGAAAACAACGATTTTCGCACCGTTCGTGCACGCCTCCTCGATTCCCTTGCATACTTCTTTTGCGTTATATTCAGGATCGGCAACCTTGATTTTGGGGGTCATTGCCGCCACTTTGATGAATCCATGCTTCATGGAGTACCGCCTTTCTATGTTTTGCTAGTGTACCGCATAAATATATTCTGTCCCAAATTGTGTAAAATATCATCACACATGAATCTTTCCATGAATTTTCTGAAGCTCCTCCACCGTGAACACATAATTCGTGTTGCAGAAATGGCAGTTTAATTCCACATCCTGTCCCTCATCAATTAAATCCTGCAATTCTTTCCTGCCGAGGCTCAGGAGTACTTTTTCCACCCGCTCCTTACTGCAGTTACAGCAAAAACGCACCGGCATGGTGTCGGTAATTTCAAGTCCAAGCTCACCCAATACTGTCTCCAAAATCTGCTCCGGTGTCTGTCCCTCTTCCAGGAGTGTTGTTATAGGTGACATGGTTGTCAGTTTTTCTTCTAATTTTGCGATTACTTCCTCGCTCGTAAAAGGCATAAGCTGAATAATCAATCCACCCGCCTGCTTTACGGTGTTATTTTTCTCCATCAGAACTCCCAGCGCCACACTGGACGGAACCTGTTCGGATGCCGCGAAATAATAGGTCAGATCATCCCCTATCTCTCCCGTGGTAAGCTCGATAGTGGAAGAATAAGGTTCTTTCAACCCCATATCCTTAATCACGGTAAGTACGCCTGCGCCAATCACACCGCCTACGTCCAGTTTGCCGACACTGTTGGGCGGCATCATCGCCTGCGGATTGTCCGCATACCCCTTCACATTACCCTGAGAATCCGCCGTCACAGTCAGACCATGGACGGGGCCCGCTCCGTTTATCTGAAGCGTCAGCATATCCTTCTCTCCCTTGAGCATACTGCCCATCATAAGGGCGCCCGTCATAAGCCGCCCCAACGCCGCTGTCACCACGGGACTTAAATCATGGGCGCTTCTCGCATGCTCCACCGTCTCTCTCGATGTAATGGCGAAGGCGCGTATCTGCGCATTCGCCGCCGTTGCTCTCACAATATAGTCTGTCATGTTTCTTTACTTTCTCCTTTTCTCGCCACCACGTAGATACGCTCGCTGGTATCGTTGATTTCTCCGTGGGTGTCCGCGTCGATTGCCTCCACGAACACAAGCCCCGCCTGCTCTAAGTATGCCTGCATCTGCTTAAGGCAATACCCCCGCTGATAATGGGTTTCCTGAAAGCGCCTGTATAAATCCGCCTTTTCATCTTCCTGCACGAATACGGTCAGATCATACTCGTTAATCTGCTTGTCCTTATGATAATAATTATCCCAGATAAAGCTGCACCGCTCTCTGTTCTCCGCTATCGTAGCGTCTCCGATAACATGCTCATATTTGTACACTGTATTGAAATCAAAGATAAAGATACCATCCGGTAAAAGATAGTTATTGACTAAGCGAAAGGTCTGAACTACGTCCTCATCTTCAAGCAGATAATTAACAGAATCGCAGATGCTGATTACGGTGCCGACTGCCCCGTAAAGTTCAAAAGAGCGCATATCCTGCATAAGATACAGAATATCCAAGCCGGACTGCTCCCGCTTGTCCATGGCAATCTGCAGCATTTCCTGCGCATTGTCAACTCCGATCATGTCGTATCCGCGCCTCGCGAGAAGCTGTGTCAATGTGCCTGTACCACATCCTAAATCCAGTATGGTATTGCGTTCCTGCTGTAAATTGCCATTAATGACATCTATGTCATTTTCTTGGCGGTACTTCTTCATCAATTCCACCAGATAATCACACCACTCCTCGTAGGGCGTATCATCCATAAAAGTATCATAGACAAGCGCAAAATCCGTGTATGCATCCATCGTCATTGTATCTTCCCGTCATGATTCAGACTTAATGTAACAAGGCCCCCAGAAGCCCATATGAAACAATCGACATGATAACCGTAGCTATAGCAATACCGAGAAGCTCCGCAAGCACCGCTTTCTTGAAATCCACGTCAAGCAGCGCCGCGATGAGCGAACCCGTCCACGCACCCGTACCCGGCAGAGGGATGCCTACGAACAGCACCAACCCCCAGAACTCGTACTTCTTGATATTGTCGCTTTTACTCATGGCGCGGTTTTCCAGTTTCTCAATCAGTCCACGGAAAATCTTGATTTTCTTCAACCATTTAAAAACCTGCTTAATAAACAGCAGTATAAAGGGAATCGGAATGATATTGCCGATAATACACAGCGGGATTGCCGTGGTGATCGGAACTTGCAGCAGGGAAGCTACAATCAGTCCCCCTCGAAGCTCCAGAATCGGTATCATCGATATGATGAACACAACGACTTCCTTTGATACATATTTACCCAGTGTAACCGCAAACGCTGTCGCTAATTTTTCCATATTCCTTACCTCTTACCTGTGATTTTTTCGCCAAGATATGTCCTAAATATTTAGTTTCTGTATATTATATGTCCATTTAGCGTAAAACTTGATTTATAATATATTCTCCAAAGCGCGGTACAATGCCTGCATCTGCTCGTCCGTGCCGATCGTAATACGCAGATGATTGTCTATTCGCTCCTTGTTCCAGTATCTGACATATATGTCATTTTCTTTTAATTTCTCGAAAATCTCTTTCGCCGGCATGCTGCCGTGAGCGGCAAAAATAAAATTGCCGTAAGACTTGGGAAATGTAAAGCCCAGCCTTGTCAATTCCTTCTCCGCCGTCTCGCGGGTTCTCACAATCTTCTCGCAGCATTCATTGAAATACGCTGTATCCTTCACCGACTCCACACCAAGCTGCAGTGCGGTATAATTCATCGTGTAAGAATTAACGGAATATTTCACATCGTTTAAGTACTTAATCAGTCTCGGATTTCCCATGGCATATCCGATTCTCATACCCGCCATCGCCCTTGACTTAGAGAAAGTCTGCACCACCAGAAGATTGTCGTACTTATGAATCAGCGGCAGACAGCTTGTTCCGCCGAAATCGATGTATGCCTCATCCACAATCACCACCACATCCCGGTTGGCCGCCACAATCTCCTCGATTTCCGAAACACTCATCAGCACACCGGTGGGCGCATTCGGGTTAGGGAAAACAATACCGCCGTTTTCCATACCGCTCTCTCGGGGAATATAATCCTCTTTCCGAATCAGAAAATTCTCATCCAAAGGCTGCCGCTTATACGGAATTCGATATAAATCGGCCCACACATCATAAAAAGAGTAAGTAATGTCCGGAAACAGAATCGGCTTGTCGGAATTAAAAAAGGTCACAAACGCCTGACACAGCACATCATCAGAGCCCACTCCGATAAAAAGTTCATCCGTGCCGATTCCGTAATAGTCCGCAAGGGCCGCCGCAAGCTCGGTTTTCTCGGGAAATGCCGGATATAACCGCATCTGCTCAGCATCAAGTGCGGCAATCTTCGCCGCAACGCCCGGTGCGGGCGGATACGGACTCTCATTCGTATTTAATTTAATAACACCTGTTCCTCTCGGCTGTTCCCCCGCCGTGTAAGGAACTACTTTACGCACATTGTCTTCCCAACTCATCATGCTTTCCACTCCCTCGCAAGCCTCTCGTACTCCTCCGCCTGCGCCTCATTGCCCGCCACGCGATAGCATTTTGCAAGACCGTACAGAGGGATATCCCCTCCGCTGTGGATATTTAAAATGCTCTCCGTCTCATAAGCGGCATTATAAAACCATACAATGGCCTCGTCTATATCCCGCCTCTGCAAATAGTAATCGCCCAATTCGCAGCAGATTTCCGCACAGCCATCGCAGGCAATCACCTTCATAGCATACTTAAAAAAGTCTGCTGTATCGCCGCATAACCTTGCCGCCCTCGCCGCAACACACGCCGCTTCCTTGATTTCCTCTTCACTTCTCTCCGTATCCTGACATGAGTGTCGGAAAAAATCTCTCGCTGCGATAAAATCTTTATCTTCTCCGGATATAAACAGCTCCTTGGCATAGATATTGTGAAGACGCTTGTCCAATCTGTGCCCCTCGCCCGTCATGCGCACAAAAGCCGCCAAATCTCTGTCTTTATGGTTATTCTCGGGCATATGGCATATCTCTATCTCACTGTCATAAATGACCGGATCCAAACCTACCTGCTCGTGGATTGCCCCCTGCCACTGAAAGGTCCTAAGTCTTTTAAACAGCTTCGGGCGAAGTTCCTTATCAAAATTGTAGATGGTGCCGTGGGCAAGCTGATTGGCATAGTACATCTGAACGATGTCAATCTCCGGCAAAAGCGTTTCTTTAAGCTGACGAAAAGCTTTCCGATTGTCCTCATCTAAGACCTCATCCGCATCGGCGGAGTAAATATACTCCATATTTGCCTTAGAAAAAGCAAAGTTTCGCGCTGCCGCAAAGTCTCCGATCCACGCAAAATCATAAATTTTATCCGTATATTTCGCCGCAATAGCCTTCGTTGCATCCGTTGAGCCCGTGTCCACAATAATAATCTCGTTCATCAGGCCCGCTACGCTGTCAAGGCATCTTGCCAGAATCCTCTCTTCATTTTTCACGATCATGCATAAGCTGACTGTGATCATAACGTTCCCCTCTTATAATATATTGACTTCCTCATACATTCCTCCATGTGCAGCAGGCTCTTGGCCCGCCCTGCACAGAGCATCATGTCCGAGTATCTGTTCCTTCGCACGAAACCTTTCGACGGACAGACTTGATACAGCGTCGTGTAGGATAAATCAGCCATCCGCTCCCCAATCCGCACCTGATAACCACCACCGTTATGGCGAAGTACGGCCCGACCCAGATAGCAGTACCTATCGCCGTTCCAGTTATAGATTCGTACCGTGCGATACTGTACAATGTACAGCGCAAATATTAATAATATCGACAACACAGTCAAACATGTTGCTGCGTATGTGACATTGAAATCTTGAAAAATCAAGCTTAATTTCCTCCTGTATAGGTTTAGCCGGCAGACTGTACAATATATCCTGTAAAAATATCGCACATATACCTTAGAGTAGCATACTCCCCCGCGGATTGCAAACCGAACCGTCTGCTGCGCGCATCAATTGCGGCGCTTACTCACAATCCGCTTTCCAAGCCCGGATAAACCGTACTGAATCCCCAGCGGTACTATAACCCCAAGTGCCAGATAAACCATTTTGAACTGTTCTGCGCCCCTCACGAAATAGTAGTAATCAATATTCGTATAGAACTGCGCAAAGTCAAAATCTCCGCAGAGTCCCGTAGAGGCGGCAATCAACGCAATTACCGTCTTAATAATCATAAAAACCAGCACATGATGCATCATCACCGCATATGTATTCCGGCCAAGATACCGCACCGCTTTGCTGTTCTGCATAATCGGTGTAAGCACTCTGGCAATCCGTTGCCAAAAAGCTATTCCTGACACAGCTGTCACATACGGAATCACAGGCCCGTTTGCAAAACCTGTACACCATACGCTGCTGTACGCCAATCCGTAACAGCACAAATTAAGAAGCACCTGAATCCCCACCACAATAACAAAATAGGGCAGATTGCCGAGCGTATCATGTTTTTCTAACTTTGTACGGTAGAATCGTCCCATCTGGAAACACGGGAACAGAAAAAGGATTTTCCCGGGAGCCTTGTAATATCCCCAGACATGCCCGCCGATGGCAAGCCATACCACTGCCATGCCCACGAGCAGACTGCCGACAAGCATAACCCAATCTATAACTGCAGACTGCCGCGAAGCATCTCCTTCCCGACCGCCGTCCCGCCTCCCGGACGCCCCGGTAATTGGCTTCGTAATCCATGACAATATTAACCGCGCTGCCAGATTCATCATTTCCACAACAAACAAAACCGGAACAAACCATGCCGCATAGTTATAAATAAACTGATAACCATGCAGAAATGGCGCAATAAAAAGTGTCTGAAATCCGATTCCTTCTCCCATGGAAAAACCGAATCCCCGCATAAGCCACGCAATGATTCCGTAGACCAGATTCCATATAAAATAGGGAACAAGCAATCTGCATATTTTCTTTTTCAGATATAATAACGGATGTTTTTCTTCTGACTCTTTATAGAAATATCCCGAAATAAACATAAAAAGAGGTATATGGAAGGAATAGTACGGGAACAACTCCCCCACCGTCATAATGTTATAACCGACATGCCCCGCCACTACCATAATGATTGCCAGTGCGGACAAGATACAGAACGTCATATTGTACTGCTTTTGCTCCAACTATTTATCCTCCGCAAACCGTACTTTTCTTGCATTGATGTCACCGTAGAGTTCCAGCTCGGGAATCGCCTGCAGGAATTTGGTAAATTGAGAATAACCGTAATTTTTCGGCTTAAAACGGGTATATTTCTGATGTACGTTATTACTCAGCTCATTCACCCTGATTCCTTTCTTCCCCTTCTCCTTCACAGTCGCCTTGATATAGCCGACGACTTCCTCCTCCGTCTCCCTGTTAGCGATAAGTTCTACGTTGATTCTCGTGTTATTCTTCACAAGCTTCAGACTCGGAATCTCCTCCAGGAAACGAGACAGAAGGCTGTAACCATAGTTTCGCACATCGAAATCAGGATATTTGTTCAGCAGTCTGCTTCCAATCTCTCCAAGCCCTGTCTCCTTATCCTTATTTTCATTCTCCGTAATAATATTGATAATCGCACTCTCAATCACTTCCTTGCTGATGGATGTGGATTCTTTATCGTTTGTGCCGCTCTTAACCGATGCTTTCTTATTCTTAGCACCTTTTCCCGAAGATGCGCCCGACGCTTTCGCCGCAGCACTCTTTGCGCTATCCTGCGTATCCTCCTCCTGCAGATCTTCTTCGTCCTCATCTATCAGATTTTCCAGAACGGTAAACTGGGAGCATGCCGTTCTGAATGAGCGGGGCGTTTTCTCCTCACCCATACCGACCACCATCATGCCCGATTCCCTGAGTCTGATGGCCAATCGAGTAAAATCACCGTCGCTTGATACAATACAGAACCCGTCCACATTTCCCGTGTATAAAATATCCATGGCATCAATGATAAGCGTGGAATCTGTGGCATTCTTACCCACCGTATTGCTGAACTGCTGCATGGGTGTGATGGAATTCTCCACCAACTTTGTCTTCCATCCCTTTGCCTGCGTACTTGTCCAGTCGCCGTACGCCCTACGGTATGTGACGATTCCGTGCTTAGTCATCTCATCCATGATTGCGGATATATATTTAGAAGAAATATTATCCGTATCAATCAAAATCGCAAATCTCTTATCCTCCATAAGCCAATTCCTTTCCTATACATAAAAGAGCCATCTCGCTCATTATGCTATTTTCAAATCACATATCATACATTGATAACATATGTTTGCAATTCGTATAATCTGTCTATATGAATACCTTGTATCACTTTTCCAGTCAAATTTATATGGTTAAATCATGATTTGTTTCTTTGTGTTTGTCCACATTTGTGTTTACGTATATACATCTTAAAATATTCGTAAATAAGTCTATCTATTTTTTCGATTTTTTTCGAATCAGTTTGAATAATAAAAAGCAAGTTTAAATATTTTGCGTTATTTTACCAGTAACACCTGAAATTATACAAACCGTCGTTTGCGGCATCTAGGCAAAAATCGTATGTTATTTTTAATCAGAAACGCTCATTTTATCACATTTTGTACCGTTTTATCCATCCTCTTTTCACATCAAATCCCTTGGGATGTACAATCCCAAGGGATTCTCTCTATAACATAAGTATGCCGACAGTCGGTCATTTTGCGAACACCGTTATATCAATCACCCAAAGGACCAACTTTCATATCCAAATACTCTTTAATCAATTTCACACAATTGTCCCAACCCACCTTGGAGCTGTTAAGTATTAAATCGTAATTTAAAGGATCTTTCCAATTTCGTCCCCTGGTGTAATATTTATAATAATCGGCACGATACTTATCTGTCTTGTGCACCAGTTCTTTTGCCCTGTTTTCCGACACCTGCATTCTATCCATAACAGTTGCTACGCAATCCTTTTCCGGTGCCTCCACATAGACACTGATTACGTTGGGCTCATCCCGCAGAATATAATCCGCACATTTACCGATCACCACGAAGGACTCTGTCTTGGCCAGCTCTCTGATAATTTCGGACTGGATATTAAAGAGATTGATGTCCGACGTAAATTCCTTGTCTCTGGGCTCCACCACGTAAGTGTACGGAATCTTCATCAAATGCTTCATCGCGTAGCTGCCGCGCAGCTTTTCATCCACTTCCGCGAATAACTGCTTGTTAATACCGCTGTACTCTGAAGCCATGTCGAGAAGCTGTCGTTCATAGCACGGAATCCCCAGTTCTTTGGCAAGCTGTGTTCCGATTGCCTTACCTCCGCTTCCGAATCCGCGTCCAATCGCAATTACATAATTCTTCATATGCCGGTCCTCCTTACTGCATATATATATATAGTGTACCATATATTGGGTATTCCTGTCACAGATTCGGCGATAATTTTTCCAAAGAATCCTCGGAATATTCCACCGTGTACTTTCCGTCCTCAAAGCACGTGATCACAAGAGGCTGCAGCGAATATTCCGCAACTTTATAGCCGTCTTGTGTAAGTGATACGGTAAACTGTGCCATACCGCCTTTTACACAGGATTTCTCCTGCTGAGCGCTGATATAATTTCCCAAGGAGTAGTAGACTAACATCTCATGTCCGCTGTCATCCCGCAGTATTTCGTAGGGCTGCAGCACATGAGGATGTGTGCCGATTACCACATCTGCCTTGCCTTCCAGAAAAACTTCCGACCACTTTCTCTGGAATTCATCCGGCTGCTGCTCGTATTCCGTCCCCCAATGGACAAACACCATCACAAAGTCCGTCTCTTCTCTCGCGGCGGTAAGGTCTGCTTTGACCTGATCTTCATCCTCTAATAAATGAAGCATATACGCCTTATCTTTCGGAAGCGTAGACCCGTTTGTCCCATAGGTATAGTTGAAAAGAGCAAACCGCACACCATTCCTTGTAAGGACTTCATAAGGACGATACTCCTTCTCCTCCTCGGATTGTATGCCAATACACATGACATCATGTGAATCAAAAAAGCTTTTCGTAAAATCGATGCCTTCCACACCTTGGTCAAGTGCGTGGTTGGTGGCACAGGTTACTACGTCAAAGCCGACTGCAGTCATCGCCTCTCCAACCTCCACCGGTGTGCCGAATCGCGGGTATCCGCTGTACTTGGATGGCTCATCCGTAAAAGGTGTCTCCTGATTGATTACTGCGACATCACTTTTGGTGATTGCATTTTTTACTTCCTTATTCTCAAATAAGAAATCAAAGTTGTTGTTTGAGTTATGTAAACCATATAGATAGATTGGCTCATGTATTAGATTATCCCCGAATACAACAAAGGAAACGTCCGTGTCCTCTTTCGTAAACCCCCACGAATCCCAGACCCAGCTACTCACACGTCCGTCCGGTTCTGTCAGAAGGAGACGCTGCCGTCTACCATCCGTGTTGCTTACCGTACCACCGGTTTGCACACAGTCTCGGTCCTTCGCAGATATCGCGACCACATCCACCCCTATGTAGGATGACATCCACTTAGGCTTGACACCCTCTCCGTCATAGGAATAGACGAAAATATGCTGAGACCATGTCTGCTCGTCCTCTTCCACCCAGAAAGGCTTACTTCTGCCAAACCGTCCCACTTTCCAGCAGAGCAGCACAAGTTCATCCACACCGTCACCGTCTATGTCGCAGGACATCGCATCCTGCACCTTGATATCCTTTGAAGAGGCCCATATGACACTACTGTCATAAATAATCTTGACTGCTTTGCGCTTCAGAATAATCTCATACTGCCCTGATGCATCTGATGAGGTTCTGCTTTTCCACTCTATCCATTGGGGCAAGACATATGTGTCACTCCATCGAATCCATATAAACCCCAAGCACGCGCAGACAACTGCGAGTGCCGTCAAAATGTACCTATTCCCACTCATATTTGTATCGATAACTTTCCGTCCATTCCGGTTGCTCAATCGACTTATCGCGTTCGTAGTTACCGTCCTCGTTAGGCTTGATTCCCCTCATTTGATGCCATCTGCTGTCCGTCAGCCTGTCATCTATAGGCCACGGGAACTGATAGAAAGAATATACGCTTCCCTTGGCAATCTTAATTTTACCCTCAACCTTGACAATCGCATATATTTGCGAAGGATTTCCGGTTCCTGCCTCAAGAACCCAGCCGTTAGGATTTGTCGCTATATCCACGACAACCGCCGCCGGACACTCCTGCGTAGCCACCGTCTCGCCGCCCGTCTCCTCCTTAATGGCCTCAAGCCAGAAATGCTCAATATTTCCGCCGTAGCTTCTGATAAACTCATATTCTTCTTCTGTCAAATTCTCGTCACGAAGCTCCTTCTTGGAAATTTCCAGCATCGTATCTGCTATTTGTGACAACCGCGTCAGATTTTCATATTGATTGACCGTGAGCATACCGTACTCATTAAGACCATATGCCGTACGCTCTGCCAACTCGGCCAATCTGGCATATACAAGCGGTTCCGGCTCTACATACCCTCTATCGTCGGGTTCTTCAATCCAGCCGCCTCCCATTTCCGCCATCACTTGTTTTGTATATAGGACGGTATCGTGCTTTAACTCCGTAAAGCTGCCCGCAAAACATTCCAAATCTTTTTTCGCCCACTCTTCGCCCTGCATGAACATCGGATATCCTTCGCCCTTAACATCCAAGAGCGGCCGAAGCGTATTGAGCCATCCCGCATACAGGCTCGCCGACCACAACTCCTCATTTTCTTCCGCCAAAGTTTCCCTGAGTGCACTCATGTTCTCCGAATATCCCGGATAGCTTGTGACATCACCCTCTTCCAGAATACCGAGTGCAATATCACTGCCGAGTGCCGCCGGAACGTCCAGCACATCCGGAAGCAGCCTCTTCTCATGGGCCTTATTCTCCTTGACACGGCTGTAAATCAGTTTCTGCATGATCGACGCGTCTATGGTAAACCGCTGTCCCATAAATCGGAATCCCGGAATGATGTTGTCAACCCCGTCTATAATCGGTATAGAATTGATTTGCGGAGGCGCAAGTTCGCCGGTCGCCTTATGTAAGCGCGCAAACAAATCTTTATCCCCGATTAAGTCGTCCGTTGTAACACCGTTTTCATAAGCCTCATTTAAAATCGGTATGTATTCGTTCACGCCCGAATCATCGCTGACACCCACGAAAAACGCTGTTATCTCATAGATGGATTTCCACAAATCATAGGCTTCTGTGTCCTCAGAAATCGTTTTGCTGACTAAGAGCGCACTTCTGTCCAGCTCCTCATCATCTTGTTTAAAATGAATTCTGCCGTACCACATCATTGCCCGGAAATAGCGCTCCAGCTGCTCATCGCCCTCATAATATCCACGCGGCGCATACTGCGAATAATCTTCCATGACGCCCGTTATTTTAGATATTTCTATTCCTTCTTCCTTGCTAATATGCTCCAGCTCAAACTCCACAATATCCTTTACATCATCATTTACAGCAGTTTTATCGTCAAGCAGCTTCAGACCTACGGTGAAGAAAGGCACATTGCGTCTTGCAGCATTCTCCCACTCGCTGCCTTTCAACTTCTCGTACTCATTGATGCTGTCGTCGAGCATCCTGCGACTCAACTGCTCAACTCTGTCCGCCAGATAATCTCTCTCTATATTTTTCTGCAGATAGGCAAAATACAGGTGATAGGTGTGCATCAACGAATCAACCGTCACAAAACTCGCAATCTGGTCATATCTGTTATACTCATAAATCTCAAAAAACTCACTGCCCGCATCACCGCACACGACAAAATTGTTCTGTACCAGCTTCTCCTGTACCCCATCCTGCAGATAAAACTGCCACAGATTATCAATGTTGCTTAAGTCCTCCTCCACCGTGTAGGGTGCCACGTTTGGTGTCACATCCGTCTCTCTGACTTTTATCTCGATATCTCCGGTATATAATAATGCATCCCTTGCATCGTCAAACTGCTCGTTATCGCTTTCGTCCTGTTCAGGAACATCATTTTGATCCGGTGCAGTATTTTCCTCCGGTGCGCCAACTGCTTCCTCCGTACCATCATTGGCCTCATCCCCCTGCACAATACCGGCATCTCCCGGCTGCTCCTGCCCGCCGCAGGCGCACAGCGAGGTGGCTAACAACGTCGCCGTCATAAATACAGCTAATCCTCTTTTTATCATGATATCCTCCCTCATTTGCATCTGTATTTCTGCATATTCTATGTATATTATATCACATATTACTCACCTTCGCGTGCCAATCTCGAAAATGCTTCGCATTCTCCTATTTAAATAAGGACAAATATATAGTAAAATATATCTACTTAACAATTACTATGCCTTTCACGAGAGAATATATGGAGCGCAACAGATTAAAGATGAAATACTATAGGAGATATCCTAAAAATAATATACTGATTTTATGCACCATAATTGTAACGTGTGTTATTTTATCTTTCTTTATGCTGAGCAATCGAACTTCTGCTCCAAATCGGAAAGTGGAAGTCCTTGCCTATTCCGACCCGGAACAGACACCTGATATGTCGACGCTTCCTGCGCCCAACTTATACCCCGATTTAAGTGTCCCCACCTATATTACCAAAATAGACGACCTCTATTTTCTGGTGGATTGCTATCACGACCGGATTCTATATCACGACAATTTGACTGACCCGCTGACAGAGTGGCTTGTTATGACGGATGAGATCAACAAAGGACATACGATTGCCGGCGACGGGCTCGTCTACCTGGCCGACGATACGGAGAACCACCGCATTCTCGTGTTCGAAAAGAAGGATGGATTCTTCGTCCACACGCAGACCTTCTCGGATATCGGAAACAGACCACACTACGTCATCTATGACTCGCCCACAGACACCTTCTACGCATGGAGCTCTATGAGCGGGGAAATGTACCTGTTCCGGCACGAGCAGGATGACAGCCGTATGTACTTAAGTGAAATCCGTCGCATAGAACAGCTTGATAATGTATATGTCCGCTCTTTTACGATTCTGGACGATGAAATCTACTTTGTTTCGGGTAATTCCAGTATTCTGCGAGTCGATTTAGACACTTTTGAGCTTCTGGAAGCCTACCCTGTGCCGGATTCCATGGCGGGCATGATTCAGCTCACCAAAATTCAGGACTACTATTATATTACCGTCTCTACAGATATCACCGGAAATCAGGACTACGCTACGATCGTGCGCACGCAAGACCTGTCGGGGCTTATACAGGGAGATTATGAAGATATTTATGAGAATTTTATCGGCGGCGGTACGCCTTACTATATCACTGCCTTTGAGGATGCTTATTACCTGACGGAACACAGACTGCCGGGGCATTCGGTATGGAGATTCAGAGTGCAGGACAACGAACTGGTAGACGTAGAGACTGTCTATTAGCCCGCAATCTACCCTTGCAGACCGATTCTCCATGCCTATGCACCACTTCCTACTCCTCCACAAGCGGAAACCTTAACTTCAGATATAACATCCCGTCCTCATACCACGCCGTGATACTGCCGCTCATCTGTTCCGTCAACTGCTTGGCGATAGCAAGACCGAGCCCCGTAGCAGTTTTCGCATTCTCCACAGTGTAGAATCTGTCAAACAGCCGTCCGACCTGTACCTCGTCCAGCGCGGCAGCATGGTTTGCAAAGACTACTTCGCCCTGCTCACTTAAGGTAATTCGCAGATCTCCGTCGCTGTATTTCAACGCATTATGCAGTATATTTTCAAAGATACGATGTGTTATCTTTGCATTAATTCTACATTTAACTTTTTCTTCCGGCAATCGGATGTCAGGATTAATGCCTTTTTTCATTAGGACAGCATAAGACGCCAACACGCTTTCCTCAAGAAGCATGCCCAAGTCTTCCTCTGCCATATCTCCCTCCTCCGTTATCGGCACAGCCACCGTATACTTGAATAACTCTTCCGTCAACTGGCTCAAAACTTCGGTTCTTTCAGCTATGACACTTAAATAACGGTTGATATTTTCTGTTTTTTCCTCTCCTTCCAACAGTTCCAGATAACCGCGGATTGCCGTCAAAGGTGTTCTGATATCGTGGGAAATATTGGTAACCGCCTCCTTCAATGCCAAGTTGCCCTGATAGTAAATCTGCCTTTGATTACGCAGCACACGCAGTTCTTCGTTCAGACTTTCTGCAAGCGCACACATGGCTTTATCCCGGCTTGCGATATCAATCAATGTGTTGGTATCCGTCTTCAGTCTGTACGAAACGCCTTCCCTTATTTCATTGGCCGCTTTCCTCATAAGCAGAATCTTACCGCACAACATCACAATAACAACCGCACATATCCCAAACAGACCCCAAGTCCAGACACCGACGTACATGATTACTGAATATCCTTTCCTTCAAATTTCCATACGCCGAAACCTACAAGGCACGCCGTCTCTGTCAACAGTGCCAGTACAGTCGATATATAGGGCGCTTGCTCTGCTCCTGCAACGTACATCACTAAAGTAGAAGGAAACAGTAATCCTATAATATGCCACACAAATCCCGCAGTGTCGGGCTGTCCCATCAATTCTCCGTAGCATATCATACCTAACACCAGGATAACCAACGCTCCAATCAGGTTAATTTCTACCGACCTTGCTTTGTTTCTATCCAACATTTCCACCAATACAAAAAACGCTGTATATACCGCGAAAACGAGAATACTGTAAAACATGCCTGCACCGATATTTTGTATTTGCAATATTTCTTTCCCTACACAAAGAAAACCGAAGAAGACGGCAGACAGGTAATAAGTAGTACACATAATCATACCTGCCAATAAACAGGTCGCAAAATTAACCAGATAGATGTCCCTTCGCCTGTGTCCTACCATCAGCTTATTGCGAATCGTACCGTCACCGTACTCTCTATTTAGAAAAATCGAAACAAATATCGCCATGGTGATACCGGATAAAAGCAGTACATTATAGAAATAAATATTCCAGTTCTCAACCACGCCCCTCTGTGCTACATGCATCCCGGCATTAGCATATACAAATATCGCATAGCCTACCATAAAAACCTCTCCCAGCAGAAAAACCCAGCTAGTCTTAAGTCTCATCATATTTGCCCTAAACAGTCTGCTCATATCTGCCACCTCCGATCAGTCTGATATAATAACTTTCCAAGCTTTCCTCTTTCTCATTGATAGAAAGCACCTCACAGCCCGCTTCCGCCAGTGCACAGACCAGTTTTGTGACACGCGTGTCACTATAGATTTCCGCCTCCCGCTCCGACAGGAAGCAATACTCCGCCTGCATACCGTCCAACACAACAGCCAGTGACTTTCCGTCAGACACCGTCAATCGCAGAGATTTCCTACAGGCTTCCTCCAGCTCCTTTGCAGTAATCTCCTTCACCATATGTCCGTGGTCAATAAAGCCGTAGTGAGTGGCCAACTTGGAAAGCTCCTCCAGAATATGACTTGAAATCAAGATTGTCATTTGCTTCTCCCTGTTTAACTTAAGGAGCAGTTCCCTGATTTCAACAATGCCCTGCGGATCCAGTCCATTGACAGGTTCATCCAGCATCAGAAAGTCCGGGGCACCCGCCAGCGCAATCGCTATACCGAGCCGTTGACGCATACCGAGAGAAAAGTTCCCTGCCTTCTTGCTGCCCGTATCATGAAGCCCCACCAGGTGCAGCAGTTCGTCTATTCCCTCCTCCGAAGGCAGTCCCAGAACACGGTACTGTTGACGCAGATTTTCTTTCGCCGTCATATTTCGATACATAGCAGGTGTTTCAACAATGGCGCTTGTTCGTCTTCTAACCTTGTCGATACCCTTTTCATTATTCTGTACTCCGTATAAAGTGAAATTCCCATCACTAGGCTTCTGTAAGCCGCTGAGCAGACGAATCAGAGTAGTCTTACCGGAGCCGTTCTGACCCACCAGACCGTAGATTGCCCTTTTCGGGACAGATAGAGACAGGCCGTCCAACGCCTTATCGTGCCTATAATATTTGCACAGCCCGTCTACAGTTAGAATAACATCCATAATTTTTCCTCCTTCCGGCGCATTTCCTTTGACCCTCGCGCCTGTCACAATACTAACACCGAAAGGTTAAGAAATCGGTTAAGGAAAAGGTTAAGAATTGGTAAAGTTCGCACGCAGACGAAAACCGATGCCCCACACCGCCTCAATATAGTCCTTGCCCGTTACCTCTCGCAATTTCCCGCGCAGGTGGCTGATATGCACTTTCAGCGAACTTTCCATACAGTCAGGCGTATCCTCGCTGATACGTTCCAACATGACAGAGCGCGAAATAATCTGGGTTGGATTCGACATAAGAAGTTTCAGAATAGCAAACTCCGTTCTGGTCAGCCGAACCTCCCGACCGTCCGCAAAACACTGTAGAGATGTAGTATTTATGGCAATTTCTCGATAGTTTAATGTGGATTTAACTTCATCGTTACTTGTTTCCGACACGCTATCACAGCCGTTTTCTCCATTTGTATCATCCGTTATTCTATTTTTACGAAGGTGCACTGCGATTCTCGCCATCAGCTCCTTACCGGAGAAAGGCTTCGTGACATAATCTACGGCACCGCCAAGCAGAAGTTCCACCTTATCCTCCACATCCGCCCTGGCGCTCACTACAATCACCGGAATATCCTTAAGATGAGGCAGAACCTCCTCACCCTTCAGTCCCGGCAGCATCAGATCCAGCAACACCAAATCCGGCTTGTCCTCACGCAAAACAAGCAGTGCTTCTGTGCCCGAATAGGCACGAAGCACCGCATAACCTTCTTTTATAAGCATTTCCTCCAGCATATTTCCTATGCTGGCATCGTCATCTACAATCAGAATTTTTTTCATTTTTCCTAATTCAAATAATCATAATATTAATTTATATGTTTTATTATATCTCAAGATGTGAAATTGTACAATCATGTGCATACTCAACTATGTCTGATACGTTGATAACATCGAAACAAGCATAGCCACTGAATATACAGTGTTGCACCGTTTTCGGGCAAATCAGGCAGACCTGCCTGCTTTAGCGCCACTGACACCTGTCTTTTGGTGAGCAGCCCGTTTTTTCCACAAATCCCGTATTTCATACCGTGCTCAATAAATTTTCGGAAAGCGCCACACTCTTTTCTATTTAGATCCGGTACTGCTTTCCTCACAAAATGAAGCAGCACGGAATCTACCGACGGCATAGGATGAAAATCTTCCCTGCGGAAATGATAAACAATCTCCGTCTCCCAATTCACCTTAAGCAATAGGGATTTCTCCGTTTCCCTCGGAAGACCCGCAAACCTTTTTGCCGCTCCCTTTTCCATGACAAGCCATATATCCACAGGAAGATTTGACACTTGTGTCAGTTTCTCAACAATCTGCGTCGTAATAAAATAGGGAATATTTGCAAAAACCTTGTAATCTCCCTTTTTAGGCAGAGAATAGTTGAGAAAATCCCCGTGTATCAACCTTAAATTGGAAATATGTGACAGCTTTTCCTTCGTACTTTCGTACAGATTTCTGTCAATTTCAACCGAATAGACACAGCCACCCTTCCGGCACAACGCCTCCGTCAAGTGTCCCTTACCTGTTCCAATTTCTATGACTGTATCGTTTTTATCAATATTGCTAAGATGTACAATCCTGTTTATGATTTTTTTGTCTGTTATGAAATTTTGTGAATGTGACACGTGCGTCACATACTCAGAATTTGTCTTATGCGCTTTAGCCCCATTGGTTTTAGGGTATCCCGCATTGAAACGACTGTACTTGAATGATTGCCCGCTCTTTTGCATTGTGTGCCTCCTTCATATTTCGTATCCGACAGTCTATGAGACCGCCGCTCGCATCCGGATGAAAAAGGCAATAAAAAAGCAGGATATCCCCCATGAATGGAAATATTCCTGCTCAACTTATACAAGAATGCTAAGCAATCAAAAAAGGCCGTTTGTATTCGCACGCAAAAAAATCCCATTTACATGAGACACTATATCTGCTTTCTTATCGCCCCTGTATACGGATGCGAGCAATACGAATACAAATTAACACACGTAAGCCACCTTTCATAATATACTCATATATAATTATATTGTTGTAAATATATCACAAACACACAGGTTTGTCAATTTATCACTGTATCACCGGTCCATGCACATCACCTTTCGGCGCTACTCCTCCGCCACGAAGACTCCCGCTAACGTATCCTCCGCGCTCACAATTTCCGGACCGTCCGAAGCTGCCGTTGCATTTTCCGCAACCTCCTGAGGGTCGTCGTACTCCTTCTTCTCCTCTTTGCCCCAGAGTGTGTCATACTCTTCGTCCTTTTCCTTCTGACGCTTAACCATCTCACCTACGGTCTTGGCCGCCGTATACAACTCGTAACTGAAGTCCATCAGCTTCTTTTCATCCGACTGCGGCACGGTCGCTCCTTTCATAATACGGCGGGCAACTTCCATGATTTTGCCCATTTCTTCTCCGTATTCTTTATATGCATCCGCCTGCTGCTCCGCCACCGTTGCATTCCAGTACGCGCAATACTGATCCGCCAATTTGTCCAGATAATCCTGATATTCCTTCTGCTTCTCATCCAACTCTTTAATGGATAATTCCAAGACAGCGGCATCCTTGCTGAATAACGCTTTATCTTCTTCGTTCTGTGTGGATTCCATGCGGGACTGTACATTCTTCAACTGTTTCGATAAGGCAGACTTTTGCTGCTGATACGCCTTGACCTGTTCTCTGTAGATTTGCTGCGCTTCTCCGATTTTCATATATACCACCATCCATGTGTTATGTACATTCCACAGTTTTTGTTCCCGTAAAATGCGTATACTTCCGTGTATCAAATCATATATCGTCATATCTCCCTACAAAATAAAGAGATTATTTTTTATGAAGGCCTCTGATAATATTAAACAGACCTGCAAGTACATTACAACAAAGAGTGGCAAATAACAATGCATTATCTTTTCTTCCCTGAAAAAAATATACACCAATGAACATCACTCCTGCCAAAAACAGTCCTGTAATTGATATCCACATCAATCTGTCCAATAATTCATTATCCATAATCGTTCCTCCCCAACTTTATTTTTTCAAGATATTGTATTTCACTATTTTACCATAAGTGCACACGCAATTCCACTTTACTATTTTTAGATTGCTCTCAACATTTTCAGTCGGCAGAGGTGCCGGTATCCCTCCATTTTCTCGCGAGAAACAGGCCAACCACCACAAATATGAATGCAAAGGCAGCAGTTATTATAGCATCTGAGACAGATATGTCCGCCATCTCCTGAACCGGAATTATATGAAATATTGCGGGGAGTTCAGAGACGATATCATAAATCGCATGATAAAATACTACAACCCATATATTATTTGTCCTCAAATATAGGGCTCCCAAAAATATGCCAATAAACGTAGCATAAAACACCTGAGCAATCGTTGCATATAGCATCCGGGGTTCAGAAAACAAATTTAACAGATGTATGGCTCCAAAGAAAAGGGCTGATAAAATAATCGCTTCCATTTTCCCCTTAAATCGATCATTCTGTATTTTTGCCATAAGAACATTCAACACAAGACCTCTGACCAGAAATTCTTCAAAAACTCCCACAAATATCTGCTCTATGATTACGATGATGATAAGGTAAAATGATGGTGAAACTGCGGGATATTCCGCCACCTCCAACAGCGAACCTGCCAGATTATTGAGTGTGGCAAGCAGCATAAAGCCTCCAATCCCAATACCTTTTAAAAAATTCTCTCTCCTTAATCCAAAACTCTCTATCCCAAAATAAGTTTTATAAAAAATAAGTATCCCGAAACCGGCAATAATCCTGCCAATCGTTTCGGCTAACCGCTGCTCTACACGGATATGCGTAAGCAGCACATGGATGATATTGTATATCCCAAAACTTGCAACAATCGCCACCAGACAAAATAATATTGTGTTAAACCAATTTTTTGTAATAAACTTTTTCATTGTACAATCTCTTTCTCATCTTTTGTTGAGCGCGTCTATTATGTTATTCATTTTGTTGCTCCCTTCATAAAAAGAAACGGAGCAGCTGACAGTTTTATTATACTGCCGGCAACCCCGCAAATCAATGATGTGACTGAAGAAAACTACTTACCCATTATCCTTTTCTTAAACGCTTGAAGCTTTGCCAGACAACCGCTTGTATACAGTATACCTCCAATCATCACGCTGTAAGAAAAACCGAGCGTAAATCCCTCGCAGAAATCAAGCAGTTCATTATGAACGCCCTCGAAACACATTTCTGCCACTACATAAAAGGTAAATAGGACTGCACCCGCACTAAAAAGGATACACATTCTTCTGGATAATTTCTTCTTCTCCTCATTACTGTAATCCGCGACCTTTAATACGGTTTCCTTCATCTCTTCATTCATACTCTCACTTCTCCTTTCTCCGTCCAACAGCTCCCTGAGTTCTACATCATAGTAATCCGCAATTTGAATCAGAACGTCCAAATCCGGCATATTGAAGCCCGTTTCCCATCTGGAAACAGTTCTTCCCGATACTCCGAGAGTTTCCGCCAGGTGTTCCTGCGTAACTCCTTTTTCCTTTCGAAGCTCCTTTAAAAAGCTGCCAATCTTTTTCTGGTCCATGGTTGCCTCCTTTCTGTCCTCAGAATATCCTCTTCAGACAGACGATAACACGACACAAAGTGAGAGAATATGAAATTTTGCAGTTTAGACATGTAATGTCTGCTTGAAAAAGTCTGGAATTACTTCACCTGTAAGCGGCTTAATAATGCCTCCTGCAAAATTTAGGAGAAGCACCTTGCTTCTCCCGTTATCTTTTACGGTTTCAAATAATTAGTGTGTCCTGCTTACAAATTCTTTACGACCCCACAATCGTACCGCCGTTCGGATGAAGCACCTGTCCGGTCATATAACTTGCATCGTCAGAGGCCAGAAAAACATAGCACGGTGCCACTTCGCCGGGCTGTCCTGCACGCATCATGGGAACCTGCGCCGTTCCACTTCCGAAAGTCCGCACTTCCTCCGCAGAGTAGGAGGCCGGAATCAACGGAGTCCATATCGGGCCGGGAGAAACCGCATTGACGCGAATGCCCTTGTCTACTAACGACAATGCCAATGACCTCGTAAGCGACACAATAGCTCCTTTAGCGGCACTGTAATCAATCAAATCTTTATTGCCCTCGTAAGCAGTGACCGAAGCGGTATTGATAATACTTGCGCCTTCCTTCATATGGGGCAGCGCATTTTGAATGAGATAAAAATAGGAAAAAACATTGGTCCGAAATGTATTTTCCAACTGTTCCATGCTGATATCCGTAATACTCCTACATATATATTGTACCGCGTGATTATTCACCAGAATATCCAGTGCGCCGAAGTATTCTACCGTTTTATCCACACATTCCTTGACAAAGTCGGGGTCTTTTAAATCGCCTGAAAACAGATGGCACGTTCTTCCAATCTGCTCAATATGCTCCGCCGTCTCCTGCGCGTCTTTCTCCTCGTCAAGATACACAATCGCTATATGTGCGCCCTCTTTAGCAAAAGCATATGCTACAGCTCTGCCGATTCCGCTGTCCCCGCCTGTAATCAATGCTACCTTTCCTGCAAGCTTTGCTTTTTCCCTGCCGCACTCCGAGACAGGCTGCGGCACCATAACATACTCGAATCCCGGTTGTCTGTCCTGATGCTGAGGCGGAAACGGAGCCGGTATCTCCTCACATTTCGTAATGCATTGTCTCATACCCGATTCCCCATCGGTAAAATATTATGATATTATATGCCGAATCCGTCAAAAAGTGCGGTCAATCCCGATTGCATCTCCTCCGGCGGAACCGGATCGGTATATACGTGATGCCTATCTTCACCGCGAAATATTTCCCGGCCGTCGCGATATACTATGACCGTGGAAAGCGGAACCTCATGCCACGACTCATCCGAGAGCGGTTTGGTTGAGAGCATGATACCGTCGGGCAGCTCCAGATAATGGAGAGATGAAGCCATATTGGCATGTACATAGAACTGCTCGCTGTCATAGATCATAAGATTCACCTTATTACCGGGAGCGATTTCGGCAATGGAAGACTCAACGACATCAAACCGCTCCTTACTCGTCGCTGCCCGACCGAGGCGGTTTTCAAGACTGTCAATATTTTCAATTATATAAAGCAATATTCTCTCGCTGTCAGAGGAACCTCGCTGAACCTGCGTGTACTTTTCAAGCACTTCACTTTGGAAGATGGTGCCGTTGTGAATGAGCGTCCAACAGCGGTCACCCGCATCACGCTTTACAAAAGGATGACAGTTTGAAAATTCCAGGGCACCCACACTGGCCTTACGAATATGTGCCAAAAGCAAAGATTCCTCGACCGGTACAGAGAGCCGATTCATAAGATAGGTACTGTCATTGGCACATATAGGCTCCTTTTCAACAGAAACCGCATTGCCGTAGAAAGTGGCAAGACCCCAACCGTCGGGATGGTTGGGGCTATGAGAATAAAACTCCTTCAGCCATTTTGTAAGATCATGATTTTTAGCCGCGCAAAAGCCGAATAGTTCACACATTTTAGTTTACCTCTCTCGATCTTTGAGTGAATTAAGGAAATCCCTGGCACGCTGTGTTTTAGGTGCAGTAAAAAATTCTTCCGGGGTATTTTCCTCAAGAATTATGCCGCCGTCCATAAAGATGATTCTGTCCGCCACGCGTCTGGCAAAGTTCATTTCATGCGTAACTATGACCATCGTCATGCCTTCCTTTGCAAGCTCTGTCATTACATCCAAAACCTCACCTATCATTTCCGGATCCAAAGCGCTCGTGGGTTCATCAAACAAAATTGCTTTCGGGTGCATCGCCAGAGCACGCGCTATGGCAACGCGCTGCTGCTGACCGCCGGAAAGCTGTGCCGGCACTTTATGTGCCTGATTGTCCACACCGACTCTTTTCAGAAGCTGCATACCTTCCTCGTACGCTTCCTTCTTCGGTCGATGAAGCACATCTCTGGGGGCGATTGTCACATTATCTATTATACTCTTATGCGCGAAAAGATTAAAGGACTGAAATACCATACCTATTTCGGAGCGAAGTCTTGCAAGTTCCTTTCCCTCCTCGGGCATGACATCTCCGGCAATAATAATCTCGCCGGAATCGACAGTCTCCAGCCGGTTAATCGTGCGGCAGAGTGTGGATTTCCCGGAGCCCGACGGTCCGATAATCACGACCACCTCTCCCTGATTTACCGTAAGACTGATGTCCTTCAGTACGTGATGTGTTCCAAAATACTTATCTATGTGCCGCAGTTCAATAACAGGGACCTGCTGTAAAGCATCGGGTTTATTCTGTTCCTGTGCCATAAGCTTTATCTCCTTTTCTATCTCATTTCACCGTTACAGCGGAAACCTTACGGCGCCCGGCAATCGCAACAGACAACTTATTCAACAAATAATTTATGATAATATAAATTACAGCCGCCACCAGGTACACCGAGAGAAGTGCATCATAGTTGCTGATGAGAACCTTTGCATTCTGCATTAAATCCGCGTAATTTACCACATACGCAAAGGTTGTATCTTTTAAAACAATAACGATTTCCGCAATCAACGCCGGAATCACATATCGGAATCCCTGAGGAAAAACTATCTTAAAAAACACGCTGCCGCTGCGCATTCCCAGTGAAACCGCCGCCTCTGTCTGCCCCTTAGGTACAGCATTGACCCCGGAGCGCAGCACCTCGGCAACCACTCCTGCCGCTGAAATTGAGACAGGAAGCACTATCTTCCAAAATGCCGGAAGCTTCAACCCAAATTGCGGAGCAAGAAGGAAAAAGAAGTATATAAACAGCAAGGTAGGTATACCGCGGGTAATCTCAATTAATACAGTACTGAGTCCACGCAAAATTCTGCTTCTGCTTATTCTGCCAAGCATCAGCAGAAGACCCGCCGCAAAAGTGACTACACTTGACATAAGCGCGACCTTTACAGTACCCGCGAGACCGCGACCGAGAAATCTCCACGTTGTATATCTCGTGAAA
Source organism: Lachnospiraceae bacterium (assembly GCA_022510565.1). Lineage (GTDB taxonomy): Bacteria > Bacillota > Clostridia > Lachnospirales > Lachnospiraceae > UBA3282. The sequence goes on from JAFLTE010000001.1 coordinate 86,478, forward strand.
ATTGACCAGTATTTTGCACTCAACTGTCCTGTGATATAAAACTGTCGAACAATAACCACTAGCAGTGCAGTCAGGGCGATAAGCGAAATTACTGTAGCAACTGCAATATACCTTCTTGTTTTCGGACCCGGAGCTTCATAGAGTATATCTCTTATAGAAACATTTGCAGTACTCATCGCAGTATCCTCACTTTCCGGTCAATATAATTACCCAACTGTCCAATCACAACAGCAGTTACACAGTATAGAACCGCCGAAATCATAAACGCTGTAACACCACCCACTGCATGTGTATTGATGTAGGAAACAATACCGGTAAGATCTGTGGGATTTAAGGGAACCTGTGATGCCAACGCCGATGTGAGCATGGTTGCGACCAGTAAATTTGTCATCTGCAATACAGTAGAACGCACTGCCTGCGGAAGCACGACATTTTTGACCATCTGCATAAAGGTCATCCCAAGAGATCGAGCCGCTTCAATTTGACCCGGACTTATGGTGTTCATACCCGCCATAAGGTACTCAGAGCAAAACGCAGACGGGATTAGTGTGAGTGCAATCAAAACACATATATAATACGACAGCACAATATTAAGATACGGCAATGCATACACCAAAAGAATAAGCAGCGCCGCACCGGGAATATTCCTGAATACCTGCACATAGAAATCCGCTGCGACCCGCAAAGGCTTGATTGGAGATATACGCATAACCGTAATGATAATACCGATGATTACTGCGAATATAAATGCTAACGCAGTGAGCTCATATGTAGTCAGCAATGCTGATAAATATTTGTCTCCATACTGGGAGAGAAGCGCGTTTATACTCATATCTTTCTCTTTCATAAATGTCTCCCGAATCATTTCGACCCGAGAGACATATTCATACATATCTGTTGCAATATTATTGGATTACGGGAGCTGCCGGTGCTGTGTCAATACCGGTACGATCGCCCAAAGTAATCTGCCACAAATCTGCCCATGTACCGTCATCTACAAGTTTCTGCAGAAAATCATTTACAAAGGCTACACCGTCGGAATCAAGCGGAAGACCAACACCGTAATTATCTTCGGGACCGAAAACATCACCTGCAATCTCATATACGCCCGGATTCTTAACAATAGCGTTCAGAAGCAGTGTGTAGTCGGTGACATAAGCATCCACACGCCCCTGCTCCAGAGCAGTACGTGCCTCGGCATCGGTTTCAAATTCCTGAACAACGGCATCAGGTGCAAACTCGGCCAAAATATCGGGGCCCGTAGAGCCTGCCTGCGTTGCCACGATCTTACCTGCCAGACTGTCAACACCTGTAATCTCGGTATTGCCGGCTTTTACAAGAACAGCCTGCTGAGATGTGTAGTACGGACCCGCAAAGGAAATAACCTCCTGACGAGCCGGTGTGATGGAATATGTTGCGAACACTACATCAACCTGATCACTCTGCAGAACGGATTCACGGGTGCTGGAATCAACCTGCGTCAGTTCATACTTGCTCTCATCACCCAAGATATAGCGTGCAAGCAACTGATAAAGACCTGCATCAAAACCACGGAGACTGTCATCAGTCTCATCGAGCTGGCTGAACAGGAAAGAAGTACGTGTACCGCCGACTCTCAGTACGCCCGCTTCCTTAACTGCGGAAGCCCAAGCACTTGCTGCGATATCAGCATCGTCGGCTACAATGCCGGAAGCAATAAGTGCATCAAATGCGTCTTTGTCAAGAGCAACCGCTACAGGCTCCTCTGACTCGGTACTTGCTGCGTTCGATGCATTAGGTGCCGAATTCGATGCGGATGCATCAGAGTTACCGCAGCCGGCAAGCAAGGATAGTGACAATGTCGCTATAAGAAGCAGCGCAAGAAGTTTACTTGTCTTTGTTGTGTTAAATTTTTTCATTTTAGTTCTCCTCCCTGCGGAAATTATCCGCGTGTATTTCAATGTATGCATTGTATACCTATTTTCCTACTATGTCAATAGGATTTTGGGAGATGATTAACATTTTATCCTCGCTGATAGCGCGCATGATACTCAGCATTAATCTGCGCTATCTCCTTTTTACCGTCTATGTAATCCTGATACATATCAAAAGGACTTCCGCCGCCAAGCCAACAGGAAGAACAATTTTCACATCCGCCGCCGCAGTCCAGTGACTGCCTTATGATCTGTTCCCGCTCCTGCCTCGTAGTATCTTTAATCAGTAAACTCATATGACTTCTCTCCTTTGCAACCAATAATTTCCTCATTAGAAAAGGCTATTGATACAGTTTTCGCCGATGTCCTCTTGTCTAGCGTATTCTTTTCACACAACAAGTCTGCATAAAGTCAATTATCGCTTTGTCATTATCTGTCTCGTAAAACTTTAATAATAGAGTCTTGAATTCTTCCAGTTTTTCAATCGGGATTTGAAAAATGCCAACATCATGCTGAACTAATATTTTATTTGCGATAAGTTGCGCTACACGCTTATTTCCATCTATAAACATTTGTGTTCTTGCAACATAACAAAAAATATTTTAAGGCACGTAACTCAATGTCTTCTATCTGTTCAATACTTTCTAACCTATCTATAATAACTCCTGTATGTGGCACCTCCGATTCCCATGAAGTACCGCCTATCTGCACCGGAATTGTTCTAATTTCTCCGGCATAATTAAATAATAATTCTCCGACAATCTTATTATATTCCCTGAGCAGCATAAGATTATTGCTGTAGTCAAGATTATCTAACAAGAATTGCCATGCTCTCTTCATGTTAATAATAAACAAGACTTCTTCCGTCTTTGTGGTAGTTACCGCATTGGCTAATATTGCTTCTGTCTTGGGAAAAGTCGTTCCTAACCCTTCAAGATTTGCACTCTTCCATATACTATCTACCAATAGCCTTTTTGCCATTTCTATTGCTGAATCATGCATTATTCCCCCACCTCTTAATCTGCCCAACTATATAAAACTCGCCATAGCTAGTATAACATAAAAACTCTATTTTTCTATACTTCATTCAGCACCCGCAGAAAGTTTACATAGTTGACAAAAAGATAATCAATTCTGAAAATACCGGAATTTACCGAATTCCATCCCATTCATCTAGAAATTCCGACATATAGGTTTTCATATAGGCATCTCTTTGTTCGGCTATCTTTTTCGCTGTGGCGGTATTCATCAAATCTTTGAGTTGGAACAGCTTTTCATAAAAATGGTTGATCGTCGTAGAAATATGATTTTGGTATTCATCCGCATTCATGTTTACAATTGGTTTAATCTCAGGGTCATGAATGATTCGATTATGGCTACCTCCATACGCAAAAGCTCTGGCAATACCGATAGCCCCTATGGCATCCAGTCTGTCGGCATCCTGCACACACCTACCCTCAATCGTTTTGGGTATAATGGAATCTGTTCCTCTAAAGGACACTTCTCCAATGATATCGCATATTGATTTTATCATTTGTTCCGATATACTGTGCTTTCTCAAAAAGGCAACCGCTCTGTCCTTATTTGCATGTGTTTCAGGCGATAACTTGATGTCATCCACATCATGCAACAACGCAGCCAGCTGGACAATCGTTAAATCAGCATTCTCTTGTTCTGCAATTCTCGTTGCCATTTTGTATACTCTCAGAGTATGAAAATAATCATGACCACTATAGTCATCCTTAAAGGTATTTATAACAAATTTGACAGCATCGTTAATTATCGTTTTATCCATAAGTCACTCTCATAAATTTCAGTTCATTTCTTTACAACTATTATAGCACAATATACATGTTTAGGCTCTGATTTTAGTATTTAATCCAATGATTGGCAGCACAAAAGCACTGGGGTAAAGAATATAGAAAGGGGAAGAAACCCGTTTCAGCCTCTTCCCGCTCCCATTAACTATGTAATTTAATCCGCTATCTGCCGTCCTTCGTGGTCCAGATGATAGTTATTCCGATAAATCAGCTCTGAAATCGGCACCAGTTCATATCCTTTATCCTGAAGCGTTGTAATTAAGGTATCCAACGCATCCGCGGTGTACTTGGCGCCGTTATGACAGAGAATAATACTGCCGTTTCCGAGATGCTTGTGCTCCGTCACCGTCTTGATGATGGAATCTACACCGTAGTCTTTCCAGTCGAGAGAGTCCACATCCCACTGTATGGAAAAGTATCCGCAATCCTTCGCCACTTTTATGACATTGTTGTCATAATCTCCGTAGGGCGGCCTGAACAGGAACATTTCATACCCTGTCAGTTCCTGTACCTTAGTATGTACATCCATCAACTCCGTCCGCTTCTCCTCATCGGACAACTGACTCATATTTTTATGGTTCTCACTGTGATTGCCGAGGTCGTGTCCGTCCGCCAGAATCCTTTTAACATCATCCGGATAAGACTCTACCCAGCCTCCCGTCATAAAAAAAGTTGCCTTTACATTATGTTTTTTCAGAATATCCAAGATTGTCTGCGTGTCTTCATTTCCCCATGCCGCGTCGAAGCTCAGCGCGACCTTATTCTCGTTGGTCTGCACACAGTAGATAGGAAGTTCACGCCCATTCACCGTATTACTGACCGTAATTGAATCCGGCAGTATTCTGGTCATGCCTTGTATTAACGCGATAGTCGCCAAAGCAAACGCTGCAGATTGTACCACCTGCAAAAGGACAGCCTGCATAAAACCTTTTCTTTTATGCTCCTCTTTCGTTATGCCGTCCGAATGTACGCTTCCACCGCAATACTGTCCGTAACGTCGTTGCTGCTGACGCTCCGCTGTCCACGCTTCAACCTGCTCCGGTGCCGGCCAGACTTCACCGGTGCGCCCCGCAGAATCCCTTTGCACTTTTCCTTCCAGTTCATGCAAAGCAAGCTTAATCTTATCGTTCCAACGCATTCCGTATTTACTCATAATAATACCCTGCATATAATTGTTATTAAAGTATATGCAGGGCATCTTCTTATTTACGATTATTTTTGATTATCTTTCTTCATGCGCTTAATATATTCCACTCAGTCAACCTTTCTCAGAATAGCCATATCCAAATTACACCAATCACCTGCGTCTGCAACTGTATATACACCGATTTCCAATGTATTATTCGTTACAACAATCTCGTCAATCGAATAAATATTCCAATTTATATCGCTGGTAGTAATTGTTGTGTTAAGTTCACTTCCTCCATAATTTTTTGCGTATAACTGTAGTACATTTTGGTCTCCATTAGTCATTGCCCATACGGAGAATTGGTATGTGCCGTTTGGTAAATTCGTAAATGTTTTGTAAACAGAGCAGCTATATGCTTCATCGTCCCAAAACGTGAGTTTATAATTTCCATCATAGGCATTACCATATTCGGTTTTTATAGTTTCATCACTTGTCGAATCACTGCGCCATACATTCCAACCGGAGGGCGTGGTCGTAATTCCATCGGCTTCAAAGCTTATATTGCTAAGCAAGTTCTGCGTCGGCTGATTCAACACTTTGATTGAATCAAGTGCATTACCGTTAAAATCAAACAGTGTCATATTATCCCACGTGTTACTCGGAGTAACAGTATCATTTTTGTAGGCAACTCCTGCGTCGGATGCATATGTGCCACCTTCAACGGGCAGCCATTCCGGTTCCCAATAAAAGAATCCTATCCCTTTATCATTCGGAACATTGAGAAGTATTGACTCCAAATCATTCATAAATTCAAATTGACCATCGGTGGTTGCCGGATATCCAGCTATGTCCTCATCCCCGCTGATAAATACATTGCCCACACCATCTCCGTCTTCTGTCGTCCATGCATATGCCGTTTCAACAATGCAAACCTCTTTATTATAGGTTGAGGCCAGATAATTCAAATTATATTGCAGGCCTTCCATAGTCCCATGCCACATAGGATAATAAGAAAGTCCAAAAACATCAAAGTCAAGGTTTGGTGATGTTTTCAGCAAGTTTCCAAAAAACCAAGTATATAATGAATTTTGTCCCCCTTGGTCCAAATGAAGAATAATCTTGGCATTCGAGGCCGCAGAATCTCTTACACCCGAAATAGCTGACTCTAAAAGTCCCGCAAGATTTGAAAAATCTTCAATTCCATCCCCTACTTTACCGTCATCGTGAAGAATACCGGTTGAAATCTCATTCCCTACTTGAACCATGTCAGGAACTATTCCCGCTGAAGCAAAATCATTTAAGGTTGTCTTCATATAATTATATAGTGTTGTCTTAAGTTCAGAATATGTAAGATTTTCCCAATCTTTTGGCTTAATTTGATTTGCCGGATCTGCCCAGAAATCACTTAAATGAAAATCAATAAGGATTCCCATTCCAAGATTCTTAGCTCTCTGTGCCAGTGCCAGAGTGGTAGCATAATCGTTATTTCCGCCTCCATATGCATTCCCATCTTTATCATATGGGTTTACCCATAATTTTAAACGAACATAATTTGCTCCATTGTTGCGTAAGATTGTAAGCGCATCACTCTCCGATCCGTTTTGATAGTATTTTGCCCCTAAATCCTCTAGCATATCAAGTGTTGAGACATCCACACCTCTGATAAAATTCGAGGTGTCAACCGCTCCGGTATTTGTATATGCATGTGCTGACATACCGGTAAATAGTTGCGTCATCGCAAGTGCCACTGCAATTGTAGTTTTAATGAATTTACTTTTTTTCATACCTTCTCCTTTCGTTTACCATGATTAATTTTATCTGGAAAGTTAGCCTTTTACGCCTCCGGCTACCAACCCATTCTGAATAAATCGCTGCAACCCCATAAACACTACCATAATCGGTAAGGATGAGATAACCGCTGCTGCCGAGAACATCGTCCAGTGTGCAGCAAACTGGTCACTGATAAATGACTGTAATCCTAATGCCAGAGTCATTTTGCCCGGCGTCTGTAAAAATATGGAAGTAATTACATATTCACTGTACGTTGCTATAAATGAAAACAAAAACAGCACCGCCAGCTGAGGCATCGCCAATGGCATGACAATCTTATAAAACACCTGAAACTGATTTGCTCCGTCCACCAGTGCCGCCTCATCAAGTTCTATAGGTATCCCGTCAATATATGACTTTAAAAGCCATATATTGAATGCGCTTCCTCCAGCCAGCACAAAAATAAGTGCTATACTGCTGTCAACAAGCCCAAAGTTGTATATCAAGATGTAATAACCGGCCACTGCCATGCTGTTAGGAAAAACCTGAAGCACCAAAAGCGACATTAATCCATATTTCCTGCCTGTAAAGCGAAGTCTTGCAAACGCGTATGCCGCCAGAGAAGTCAATGCTAACTGAATTATTGCAACAATCAGGCACAACTTTAATGAATTGAACACCCATTTGGTAAAATTTGTTTCCCGAAACAATTTAACATAATGTTCCGTGCTCAACTTATTCGGAAACAGGGATGACAAAAAGAAACTATCTCCCGCCGAAAATGATGACATGACAATCCACAAGGCCGGAAAGATTACTAAAACCATAGTGATCCATATGACCACACGGCTGATCCACAAGCTCCTTAAATCCGAAGGAGACATTTTTTCTTTATATTTCATTTTTAGTCCACCTCCTTAAATGATCCGGATAAATGCATGTTGACCAGTGTAAATGTACCAACAATAAGAAATATTAGTACGCTAAACGTTGCCGAAAGCTCATATCTGTTTGACCACGTCGTCATCTTATATGTAGTACTTGCAAGTATATCCGTATATCCTGCAAACTGGTTATCCACTCTTGCAGGACCACCTTGCGTAATCATATAGATATTTCCAAAATTATTAAAATTAGAAGCAAAAGTTGAGATTACTAACGGTACGGAAAGCCTTGTAACCATGGGCAGCGTGATACTTTTAAAACATTGAAACTTTGATGCACCGTCTATCCTCGCCGCCTCATAATAATCATTGGAAATCGCCTGCAGCCCTCCAAGACAAACATTCATCATATAAGGGAAACCGAGCCATACATTGACAATTATAATTCCCGCACGTGCCCAAAACGGGTCTGTAAGCCATGGCACATTCCACATGATTCCTATAGTATGAAGTAAATTGTTGATTCCACCATACTGTTCGTTTAACAATCCTTGCCATGCGAGAATTGCTATCGTAGACGGCAGTGCCCAAGGAACAATCAATACAGCTCTGTATATTTTCGACTCTTTCATATGCGGATTATTCAACAAAATCGCCAGAATAAGTCCTGTAGCATACGAACCCGCTGTACTTAAGATTGCGAAGCATACCGTCCAGCCAAGCACCGGAAAGAAAACATTTTTGATACTTCCCGAAAAAACTGTAAGATAATTCTCCAATCCCACAAAAGAAAAATCGCTTAAGTGATACATATTATAATTGGTAAACGAAATGACAACCGTATATACAATCGGCAGGCACGTCACAACAAAGATTGACACTAACGCCGGCAGTAGGTATGGATATGCTCCTGCATTATTCCTTTTTTTCATAATATCACTACTTTCCTGAATTCATTAATTCAACAGCTTCCATCAGTTGGTTTACTATATTTTCTGCAGTTTCCTGCGGCGTAAGCTCTCCCATCCACATGGAACGGATATTATTCGTATGTATCGCCCAAAGCTGTCCCATTTCCGAAACGGTAGGCATCGGTTCACCATTATTGATTTGGGCTATAAATGCCTTTGAGTATTCATTACCCTGTATCTGCTCGTCTTGCTGATCAGATAATTTTGCCGGAATCCTGTCACCTGACTCATACATTCCCATAGCCCCGTTATCAATCAGATACATAATAAAGTCCCATGCCTTATCCTGACTGTCGCTCTTATTGCTTACAAAGCTTATCTGCGTTCCTACCGGTGTAACAAACGGCTGACCGTTAAATGTCGGCATCTCTACGATAGCAAACGGCGTCCCGGCGGACGTAAATCCATCAATATCCCACGGGCCACCAATGTAGTATGCAGTCTGCCCATTCTGGAAATTACTCCTCGCTATATCAGCCGTAACATCCGCCGAAAGCAATTGATATTCATTACACAAATCGTTAATAAATTCATATGCCTGTACGGCCCCGCCATTAGCTAAACCAATATTTTTCACATCATATGCTCCATTTTCGTATTTAAAAATGTATCCCCCACATGCTCTTACAAATCCAAGGTCATAATAAATACTTGTGGCATCAAACTGTACACCACCGCCTTCTGTGGCTTGTTCAACAAGCTCCTCCCATGTATCCGGCACTTCGGATATCATATCTGTATTGTAGAACAGCGCCGTTGTCTCAACGGAAAGCGGGGCAGCATACCTAATACCGTTTACGTAGCATGCCTGTATGGCGGCATCGGAAAAGTCTTTGTTATTGTAAAGTTCATCAGGAACTTCTGCTGCCAATCCTGCATTGATATAATCAGCAAGCTGGTCGTTCGGTATTCCCACCACCGCATCCGGTCCATCTGCGCTGTTGATTGCCTGAGCAAATTGTTGCACAGACGGCGACTGATGAATCACCTGAACCTCAAATCCGTTTGCCTCTCCCCACTCATCGGCATACTTCTGAATCGTTTCCGCTTCTACATCCATGTTAGTCCATATGGTGAGCTTATTGTCCGGACCTTTGGACGCTCCGCACCCTGAAAGAGTTGAGGCAACCAGCACACATACCATAGATACAACTGTTATTTTCTTTTTCATTGAGTGCCCTCCCTACATCATTTTTAGATTCAACAAAGCTCTGTTAGCATTTCCTTTAGAATCAAATAACGCCTGATTCGCCATTGAATTCCCTGCCTCTACCTTATCTTGCATATAATCACAACCGTTTTGGTTAGCCCACTTGCAATCGGGAATCGGAAGCCATGCAGGCTCCCAGTAAAAAACGCCAATACCCCTGTTATTGTTTACGCTTCTGACTGTGGCAAACAGATCTTTCAAAAACCTCTCTTGGCCCTCCATTGTTGCCGGATAACCGGTGGCTTTTTCCTGTTCCTCCAAAAAAACAATCCCTGTGCATCCCAGCGTATCTGTTGTGTATCCAATTGATGTTTCGGCAACGATTATATCCTTATCATATCTGCTGCTCACATCATTCATATTATCAAGAAGAAGCTGCAGACTGCCATTCCAATGTGGATAATATGACATTCCAATCACATCATAATCAATATCAAATGGCTGTATTTTATCAAACCACTGCCTGTATTGTTCATTATTCGTTCCAAAATCAAGATGGAGCACGATTTTTGCTTTAGGACATTGTTCCCTCGCACCTCTGACTCCTGCTTTTAAAAGCATGACCATTGTTTCTGTATTATCAATATGTCCGTCCGGCCAGAGCAATCCTTTCGTAATTTCGTTTCCAATCTGTATCATTTCCGGAATTAACCCTACATTTTTCAGAGCTTTCAGAGTATTGACTGTATGTAAATATACTGCCGTTTCAAGATTCTCACCTTCGAGATTCTCCCATGTTTTAGGTTTCATCTGCTTTGCAGGATCAGCCCAAAAATCACTGTAATGAAAATCCAACATATATGACATCTCGCTGCTCAGAGTACGTTTTGCAAGTTCAATTGTTGTTTGCAGATCATTCATACCACCGCCATACGGCTTCCCATATTCATCATATGGATCCTGCCATATCCTGAGCCTAATCATATTCGTACCACATTTTTGCAAAATGTGAAACAAGTCTTTCTTTTGACCATCCATATAATATGATGCACCATGAGCCTCAAGCTCTTTAATCATAGATACATCCATTCCTTTGACAAACTGCATCTATTACTCCTTAACCAATGTAATATCATCAATTGTTCCCCATCCGCCGGGAGCGGTCGTAACGCTGACACCAATGGTAATCTCTCCGTCCGTTACATTAAGCCCCGCAAGTTCTGCCGTATACCAGTTTACATATCCATTAAGCGAAGCGTCTACCGTAACAGTATTTCCACCTATAATCGCATAAAAGTAAACTGACGCATTTTCATCTCCGGCTGCCTCACCTTGTATATGCCCCGTCAGTTTGTAAGAACCTGTCTCCAATCCTGAAATTGTCTGTTCCGCAGTAAAATTAACATCATTGGATCCCGAATAGAAATGAAGAGACTGCACACCCGCATAGCAATCTGTATCGCGCGTGTAAATATCAAGTTCTTCCGTAACATTATCAATATTGGTAACATTCCAGCCTGTGAAATCAGCTTCCTCAAAGCTTCCGTTTACCACGTAATTACCGTTTTCATCTGCCTGAGCCTTTGCCCCTGAGTTTCCGCATCCTGCAAGCACAACAATCATGCCTGTGAAAAGTAATGCCAAACATACTTTTTTGTTCATGATATCAATCTCCTTTACATAAATAATATAGTTAGTGCTAATTGATGGAACACCACACATTTATTTTGTGCGTAATAAATAAATAAATAAATTATTATTATATAAATAAATTATTTACTTATAATTACAATAACACTTTACTTTTTATCTGTCAACAAACAATAGATAATTTGACTAAATACACAATTTTATAAGCGCTTTTTAAGACAAATGGCACAAAATAAAAAAGAACCCGAAGGTTCTTTTGAAGTTTCTTTTAACAACTTTTACGGAATATGGGAATTCCGTTTACAAAGATGACTTTTGTGACTTTTCCACCGTTCAGCGCCCGGTTTCTCAATAAATCCAGCGCCGACTCACAGATGATTGGTATATCAATATGGAATGTTGTTAACGGGGGCGATACATACTGTGCCACATTGACATCATTAATGCTGAACACCGCAATTCGCTCCGGTATCTGCACGCCCGCCTCATTCAATGCTTGCAGAACTCCGACCGCAAGGGTATCGTTTGCGACGCAGAGCGCCGTCGGCATATCTTTCCGCGTTGCCAGTTCTTTTCCCGCTCTATATCCCTCCGCCACCGAATACTTCTGTGTAATATATATGTCATCCTCGCATAGGCAGCCATAATACGCCGCGCTCTGGCGAAAGGACCATTCCCGTATATCCATGGATGGCTGCTCTGTATCCACATTCTTGTCCGTCCCGCCGACGAAACCTATCTTCTTATGTCCTTTCTCCACAAAATAGTCTACCATCTGCGTAACAAAGGAATCTAAATTAGGGCGCACCGCGTCAAAAAGTTTTTCATTCGGAGATGTGTCGATAAACACACCGTTCTCGCATTTTCCGTACAATTGTTCCAACTCTTTCCGATTCATCCACCCTAATGCAACAAACGCATTTAAATCTGAAGGAACCGCCTCTATTCCTTCTTCTTTTGTAATTACGCTTAAATGAATATTTACTTTCTTAGCCTGACTCAGCAATTCATCATAAATCGCCCGGTAATAAATATCTTCCAGCTCTTCTCCCGGCGATATCCAAAACAAAAACGCTGCATTTTCGATTTTAGGGTATATTATCTTTTTCTTATATCCTATTTTTTCTGCCGTCGCAAAAATTGCTTCCCGCGTTTCCTGACTGACGGATATTCCCTCATCATAATTCAATACTCTTGATACCGCTGCGCTCGAAACGCCCACAATCTCTGCTATTTCTTTTACCGTTGCCATACATGACCTCCAACTCCATTAATATTTACATAAATATTTTACTATGTCAAATGGATTTGAAAACGTATTGTCAGGGCATCTTCTTATTTACGATTATTTTTGATTATCTTTCTTCATGCGCTCCAATTCCGCTTCTATGGCATCGACTCTGGCACTCGTCTGCTGTATTCGTGGATCATCGGACCGCTCCGGCTCCGAAAACGTCTTCCTGTTTGCAAAGAGGATGCGAGCCAATAGACCGGCGCCGCCGAAGATAAGCACTAAAATCAGCACCCACTCATACAAGGTAAGGCGCGTCAACCTGACAGTTGTCGTCATGATGATTGCCAAGACTATAATCAACACACCGGCTGCGGTAAACATTTTGGAAGGAAAACTGCCCTCCGATGCAAACATCCATACAACTCCGATGATAAAAGGCACCATAATCAGCCCATTACTCATGTTAAATCCGCCAATTCTGAAACCATATCCCCAAAGCGACGAGTACACTATGACTTTCTGAGAAAAAATAAACAATCCTGCTATGAGCATTGCCAAGCCCGCTAAAAACTGCAAAAGTTCGTTTCTTGCCTTCTTCATCGTATCCTCCGTATCAGTCTGTTATATTTTGTATACTGCCGTTAAATAAACACCTATATTAATAAAAGTATATCCGATTTTTACTGCAATGTAAATCCTGCTGCTTTTGATTAAGTGACTTTTCACTCAAAATAATAACACCCAAATCATGATGATGTTGCGAGCGTCCAAAAAAATGTAATCAGATTTAGAAATTTTTTCGATTTTCCTCTTTACAAATCACCATAAATACCGAAATAATATATGTAAGATTAATTATATCTAAGTGCGTCCATACAGACGGCGCTAAAGAACATACGAACACGATACATAAGACATGGAAGTCGCAATTTTAAGAACATGGAGGGTAAAGAAATGGGTATTGGTTTAGGCGGATTTAATTCAGGTATGTCGGACATTTATTCCAGTTTATTGGGAGGTTCAACAGGCTCCGACGCATCAAGCACTTTATTGACAGATTATGCATCCATCAAGAACGGAAGCTATGGCAAGATGATGAAATCATACTATGCCAAGGTAAACGAGGAAGAATCTACTTCTTCCGGCAGTAATTCGAAGACAAAAAATACAGATGCTGCATCTGCCAGTGCGGCAAGAAAGTTTTATGAGAGCGCAACAGCGATGAGCTCTCTTGATTACAGCGAAGATAACATTGATGAGTTGTATGACAAAGTATCGGAGTATGTTAAGAATTACAATGCTTTGATGACCGCTGCTTCCAAGAGTGAGAACGCTTCTGTTAAGGCTCAGGCAGACGCTTTGAATGATTATACTTATCAGAATTATAAGTTGTTTGCCCGACTTGGTATTACCATGAATTCAGATCGTACTTTGTCAATTGACGAGGATACATTTAAGAAGGTTGACAACAAGACCGGCGCAACGAACATTCCTACCTTGAAGACTCTTTTCCAAGGTATCAACTCTTTTGCGGATAAGTCAGCTGACAGAGCAAGCAAAATATACAGTCTCGCAAGCGACGGCGACTATGTTACTTCCTCTAAGGCAAAATATGCCGGAAGTACAGGAAGCTACGTTGCCGGCTCCAGCAGTAAGAAAGACAGCGATTCTGATACCAAGACGAGCGATTCAAAGATGGCATCTTCCGCAAGCACGCTGTATAAAACTCTTGAGAAATTAGGCAACACGACATTCGACAGCGATCATAAGGATAGCGTATATGACGCTTTGTCTGCCTTTATCAAGGATTACAACGCTCTGCTTAAAGATGCTGAGAAGAGTGAAAATACCAAAGTCACCAATCAGGTTGACTATTTAAAGAATCTTATCAGCAACAACAAGAGTGCTTTCGCCAAAATCGGCATTACCGTTAATTCCGACAAATCTCTGTCTATCGACGAGGATAAGTTCAAGGAAGCCAATATGAGCGATGTAAAGAGTCTGTTTGAGGGTTCATACTCTTTCGCCGAAAAGATGAAAGACAGAATCAATCAGATTTATCGTTATGCTAGTAGCGGTGGTTCTTTGGAAACGCAGACTTATACCAATCAGGGTGCCTACTCTGCTATTAACGCAGGTACAACATTAGATACCACCCTGTAAAAAATGAACAAATAGAGAAAAGCACCGAAATCTCGGTGCTTTTCTTTTGTTTGTCTTATGCGAAAGGATTCTCAGTCGGATACGGTAAGCTCTTAGGCTGGTTGTAACCAATCTCGCCTACTTCTACGCCGATATACTTAAATACCTCATACAACGCTTTTCCAAAGTGTCCGAATGCAACCGCACCATGATGAGGATAATTCTTCTCAATCAGCACATGACGATAGAATCTGCCCATCTCCGGAATAGCGAATACGCCGATACCGCCGAAGGACTTGGTCGCTACAGGAAGAACCTCACCTTCTGCCACATAGGCACGCAGAATGTTGTCAGCCGTGCTCTGCAGACGATAGAAGGTAATGTCGCCGGGAACGATATCTCCTTCCAAAGTACCTTGTGTCACTTCCTCAGGCAATGTTCTTGCCATAATCATCTGATACTCCATGCTGCACTTGGACAGCTTCTTGGAGCAGGTATTGCCACAATGGAAGCCCATGAAAGTATCCGTAAACTTATAATCGAATTTGCCTTCGATAGATTCTTTGTACATATCCTTCGGTACGGAGTTGTTGATGTCGAGCAATGTAACGATATCATCGCTGACAGCTGTACCGATAAACTCGCTCAAGCATCCGTAAATATCTACCTCACAGGAAACCGGAATGCCTCTTCCTGTCAGACGGCTGTTTACATAGCAGGGAACGAAACCAAACTGTGTCTGGAATGCAGGCCAACATTTACCAGCAATCGCTACATACTCACGATAGCCTTTGTGCTCCTCAACCCAGTCAAGCAGTGTCAGCTCATACTGTGCCAGCTTCGGCAGAATGGTAGGCTTATTGTTGCCTGCACCAAGCTCTGCTTCCATATCCTTAACCACGTCGGGAATACGAGGATCATCTGCGTGCTTATTGAAGGCCTCAAACAGATCCAATTCGGAGTTTTCCTCAATCTCTACACCCAGGTTGTATAACTGCTTAATCGGTGCGTTACAAGCAAGGAAGTTAAGCGGTCTGGGACCGAAAGATATAATCTTTAAGCCGGCAAGTCCAACGATGGCACGGGCAATCGGAATAAACTCATGGATCATATCCGCGCAATCTTCCGCATCCCCTACCGGATACTCCGGAATATATGCCTTAACGTTACGAAGTTTTAAGTTATAGCTTGCATTTAACATACCGCAGTATGCATCGCCTCTTCCCTGAACCAAATCATTCTGGGATTCCTCAGCCGCTGCAACAAACATCTTGGGACCTTCGAAATGCTTTGCCAGCAGAGTCTCAGATATCTCCGGACCAAAGTTGCCCAGATATACGCACAAAGCATTACACCCGTTATCTTTAATGTCCTTGAGTGCATTTACCATATCAATCTCACTCTCGATAATGCAGACCGGGCACTCATAAATGTCTGCTGCATCATATTTTGCCTTATACGCTCCCACCAAGGCTTTTCTTCTGTTGACTGCAAGTGATGCCGGGAAACAGTCACGGCTTACAGCAACAATACCAATTTTAACTTTTGGTAAATTGTTCATAGATTATATCCTCCTTTTAAACCGGCGCTGCCGGTAATATTTACTCTCTGATATCCAGGTTCTTTCCGACCAGTCCGATGTGTGCACCCGCATCCAGACCACCTTCCGCATGACCGATCAGCCACTTGTTCTGTGCTGTAATCAGGGAATCCTCCCATCCTTCATGCTTTTCATCTAACGGATAGTTGGTTTTGGCAGGAAGGACAATTCCCACCTTGAATCCGCCTTCATTTGCGCTGCAAGGTGCATAGTGCAATGTGGTAGCATAAATCTCTACCGCGGTTCCCTCCGGCACGAGGAAAGCCTCCATCTTCGATGTGTCATATGTAAAGTCATCCGTAATATCCTGCTGCATACCTAAAATAAGCACTGCGTCCGTCGCCGCCACATTAATCTCGGAGCTTCTGTGATATTCTACTGCGTTCAACTTGTAATTATGCCCATTGCAGTACCCCACCTCAATAGGTAGTTCTCCGTATGTACGTCTCTGCAGCTCCTTAGCACACCGGGTAGCCTCCAGCGCCGCAATCGACGGTTCATAAGCCACATCCTCCGGTAAGGGAGTCTCTTTCTTCAATACTTCCACCAAATCGCTGAAATCGATTCCCTGTACAACCCTACCGTATTTACGGAATGCAGGATCCGTTATCTTCTTAATCTCCATTTGTTCATACCCCTTTCCTTTCACTGAAACTACTGAATTTTATCGAACAATTCCTTACATGCCGGATAAATCTGTCTAAACTGCTGATAGCGTGCCTCGTACTTTGCCACAAGATCCGCCTCCGGCTCTACGGTATCCACTACTTTGACAATCTTAGCGGCCGCTTCTTCCACATCGGCGTACTCTCCGCACGCAACCGCCGCAAGCATAGCACCGCCCATGGCAGGACCTTCCTCGCTCTCAATCACATCCACCTTCAAGTTCATAATATTGGCAATCATCTTTTTCCACAGCGGACTCTTCGCACCACCGCCGCAAATCTTAGTCCTCTCAATCTTGATTCCCAGAGATTTTGCCACTTCCAGAGAATCGCGCAGTGCAAAAGCAACACCTTCTAAAACCGCCTGAGTCATATCCGCTCTGGTAGTGTCCATCGTCATACCGATAAATGTACCTCTGGCATTGGGATTATTGTGAGGCGAGCGTTCTCCCATCAAATAGGGCAGGAAATACACATGATTCTCTCCCAATTTATCATTGGTAATATCCTTCTGCTCTGCTGCATAATCCGTGGTGCCGATAATCTCGTCCATCCACCATTTATTACAGGAAGCTGCGCTCAACATACAGCCCATCAAATGATAATGCCCATCCGCATGAGCAAAAGCGTGCAGCGCATTGTATTTATCCACTCCAAACTTATCAGAGGAGATAAAGATAGTTCCGCTTGTGCCGAGGGAAATATTGCACATACCGTCTCCGACCGTACCTGTTCCCACGGCTGCAGCTGCGTTATCGCCGCCGCCTGCCGCCACTTTCACCGTCGCAGGAATTCCCAGTTCTTCCGCTATCTGTGGTAAAACCGTCCCCACCGTCTCATAACTTTCATAAATTTTAGCAAGTTGTTCTTCCTTGACACCGCATATATCGCACATTTCTTTCGACCAACAGCGATTCTTCACATCAAACAACAGCATACCGGAGGCATCCGATACATCGGTGCAGTGTACACCTGTCAGCTTGTAGGCAATATAGTCCTTAGGGAGCATAATCTTCTTAATCCGAGCAAAGTTCTCAGGCTCCTTATTCTTCACCCACAATACCTTCGGCGCGGTAAAGCCGGTAAAAGAGATATTCGCCGTGTATGCCGAGAGTTTGTCCTTGCCGATCACATTGTTCAGATAATCGCACTCCTCCGCGGTTCTTCCGTCGTTCCATAAAATAGCAGGTCTGATAACCTCGTCATTCTCGTCCAGAATGACAAGTCCGTGCATCTGCCCGCCGAAACTGATACCGGCGATCTGACTCTTATCCACTCCGGCAATCAACTCTTTAATACCCGCCATACTCTGCTCATACCAGTCTTCCGGCTTTTGCTCCGACCAGCCCGGATGCGGAAAATAAAGCGGATATTCCTTTGATACAATATTCACAATTTTGCCGTTTCCTTCCATCAAAAGAAGCTTAACGGCACTTGTCCCCAAATCAACACCAATGTACAGCATGATACCCCTCCTGTTTCGGTTAATTTCTCATATTTCAATAATAATATTTGCAACAAAGAAAATCAATAGAAGAATGTATTTTCCAAGCAATGGGTAATATTTTCCCTGCGCATAATAAAAAGAAAAAGGACTGTCCGCAGTAACTATCTGCCAGCAGTCCTTTTATCAGGCCTATGTAAGCATCGCTTTCCGCTTTAGGTAGAACTCAGAGTTCGTAAATACTGCTCCTCAAACTGGCTCTCGGATGCGGGTTTGCCGAAATAATACCCCTGTATCATGTCCGGCTTCGTATTCATCATCTTATTCAGCTCATCTTCCTCCTCGATTCCCTCCATACAGACTAAGGAACCAAGACTGTGTACCATATCTATGATATGGCTGATGATATTGTAATCATGCTCATTCTGAAGCGCCTGTACAACGAAGCTTCTGTCGATTTTGACCGTCGTAGCCTCGATTTCCTGCAGATATCGCATATTGGAATAACCGGTTCCGAAATCGTCAATCGCCACATCGAAATTCTTCGTCTTCAGATTTCTGAACAGCTCCTTAATCCTGCCGTCCGTCTCTATATAACCGCTCTCCGTCAGCTCCAGCACCAGACTTTCCGGCGGAATTCCCACCTCTTTTATGCACTTGTCTACATCATCCATCAGATCACTCTTGTGAATCTGTACATAAGACAAATTTACATTCACGTGAAAATCCGGCACTACCTCTCTCCATTTCTTACAAGTGTGCGCCGCCTGCCACATGACATATTTCCCTACGGGGATGATCAGACCGCTCTCCTCGAGAATCGGAATAAATACAGCCGGGGACATATTCCCGTACTTCTCACAGTTCCACCGAAGAAGCGCCTCGGCACCAATCAACTTATAGTCTGGCGTTGATACGATAGGCTGATAAAATACCTGAAATCCCCTAAAATTATTATTGATATCCTGCCGCATGAGCTTACGGATATCCAGTCTTCTCAAATATCCGTCATATGCTTCTTTGTCAAACAGTGCCATTTGATTTTTGCCGCGGCGTTTCGCCTCATTCAGGGCAAACTCCGTCAAGCGCAAAATCGTCTCAGCGTTTTTTCCCTCAAACTCATCCTGCATGATGCCTGCAGATATTGTATAAAAACAACTGTATTCTTTTCTACGGACTGTCTCACTGACTTTGTTTCTAATTTCGTTATAAATGTCACCGGCATTGCAGTCGGAATCCGAATATGAATCCACCACCATGAACTCATCCGCCATCAAACGGTACACGTCTACGCGGGGATCTACCGTCGCCATGATGCAGTCGGCCAACTCGCGCAGTACATTGTCTCCTGCCTCTATACCTTCCTTCTCATTAATCTCCTTAAAATTATCAATGCCAATTCGCATCATATAGTTGATTGTCTGTGGTCTGTCGCGAAGAATTTCTTCCATATCATACTGAAACCGCACTTCTTTGCGAAGTCCGGTAACATTGTCTGCCTTCGCTTCCTTGCCAAGCTCCGTCACTCTGCCGAATAAAAGTTTGTGTCCGCCATTACCCGTAATGACCGTGCCTCTGCAGTTAATCCAAACCATCTTATGCGCTCTGTCAAACCAACGGTACTCCAGCTCATGGACATCCTGCTCACCCGCAGCGCATTTTCTGATATCCTCTTCCACCTTCGGCAAATCCGATGGATAAATCAGCTCCGGGAAAAACAGTCCTGCATTCTCAGTCACATTATTTGCAAACGGAAATCTCTCGACCATTTTATTCGTCACTATATATGTATCGGTGGTTAAATCCATAACATAATAATAGGAATCGGAAGACCTCTGAAGTACTTCCAGGACCGCTATCAGTTGTTCCAGCGACATATCTTGCAATGCTGCCACATATTTCATAAGAATGCACCGCCCTTCACTTTCACTATATCAACCCTTCGTAATTTCCCAAATATATGTGGGCAAACAAATCTATAGTGTATACTTACTAACATTATACTCGCCCCTATATTTAATGTCAATCAGCCTTTGTCACTTTTGACTATTTTTTCTTTTTCATTTTTTTGATTTTTATTAAAAATACACGAACAAATATATTCTATACAAAAGATATGTCTTTTGATATACTAAATATATTATTATATTTCGGCATTTTTTCGTGATAATTAAACTTCTATAAGCAAAACGGAGGAAATTGAGATGAGCAGAAAAAAAGCAGTTGTTTCGTTGGGACACGAAGCTCTTGGCTATACAATACTGGAACAGTGGGATGCCGTCAAGGTAACCGCGCGGTCACTGGCAGACCTGGTGGAGTCTAACTACCAGCTCACAATCACCCACAGCAACGGTCCTCAGGTCAGCATGATACATAAAGCCATGACGGAACTTCGCCGTATCTATATCGATTACACGCCCGCGCCTATGTGTGTTTGTTCCGCTATGAGTCAGGGATATGTAGGCTATGACATTCAGAATGCCCTGCGCGCCGAACTGCTCAGCCGTGGTATTTCCAAGCCTGTCAGCACAATCCTGACACAGGTGACTGTGGACCCTTACGACGAAGCGTTCTACGAGCCCACCAAGGTAATCGGGCGCTATATGTCCAAGGAGGACGCTGAAGTAGAAATCAAAAAGGGAAACTATGTAATAGAAGAATCCGGAAAGGGGTTCCGCCGCGTAGTGGCAGCTCCCAAGCCCATTGATATTGTAGAGATTGATGCCATACGCGCACTGGCAGATGCGGACCAGGTCGTTATCGCCTGCGGCGGCGGCGGCATCCCTGTAATCGAGCAAAACCATGTGTTGAAGGGTGCTTCCGCAGTTATCGAGAAAGATTCTATCGCAGGCAAGCTGGCGGGCGACTTAAACGCCGATGAACTGATTATTCTCACCGGCGTTCCGTGTGTGTATAAGAATTTCGGTATGCCTGGTCAAGAGGCATTAAATAACCTGACAGTCTCCGAGGCGAAAGAATTGATAACCCAAGGGCAGTTCGAGGAAGGCACGATGCTTCCTAAGATTGAAGCGGCAATCGCCTATCTGGAGAAAAATCCTGCAGGCAGCGTGCTGATCACTTCTATATCCGCTGTCTCCGAGGCTATCAAAGGCAAGAACGGCACGGTTATTACCGTATAGATGACACACGTGTCACATTCAGATTTTACTTGGTATTGGCGCTCCCGAGCACCATCAGAAATGCACCTATCATAATACAGAAATCAGAGATATTGAAAACAATATTTCTGATTTTTTCATTTTTCACAGGAAAACTGATGTAGTCCACTACATATTGACGCATCAAGCGGTCATAAGTATTGCTGTAGGCACCTCCCAGGAGAAAAGCCAGCCCTGCTTTCAGTATGCCACTGCCCCTGTAAGTAAAGGTCACCAGAAAAAGCACCGTTGCACCCAAGGTCAGAACAAGAGAAAGCGCTGCTATCAGACTGCGTCTGCGCTCTCCGACGTTGAGAAAGGCACCCTGATTGTGGTGACGACGAAGCAGTAATCTACCATTCCAGAAAGTATGTTCCTGCCCGTCATCTTCCATACGTTCAATGTGATTTTTAATGAGCAAATCTGCGACGAATATTGCCATCGCCAGAAGCGAACATCCTAAGATTGCCATAATTTCCTCCGCGTTTGTCACATACAGTTACGTCCTCGCCAACATCTCAAACGTACCGCTAATGCTGACTCTGCCGTATCCCCAGCGATTATCGGGATACACAATATTATCCGGTCTGGCAGCACCACGAATCAAATAGCTCTTGACCCCTCTGGTGGCCACTGTAGGCACATTGCCGTCCACCACTGCCCATTCCATGAACTGCGCCACACAGCCGGCTGCAAGCGCTGCCGCAATGCTGGATCCGGTGGTCGTTCCCAATGCCGTGGAAACCTGTACGCCGGGCGCAGATAAATCAGGCTTGATATCTCCGTTCTTCGTAAATCCTCTGCCCGACTGGGGAAACCAACTTCCCGATAAGCCGTTGTAAGCCGATATCGTAATGACCTGCTGCGCATTGGCGGGCTCCGTCAATGTCACATCCGGGCTGGGCGCTAAGAAAGTTACGTTTGTCTCAAGGAAATCGGTAATCGGCAGCCACATATGAAAAATCCCCATGCCGTTTTGCTCTTCCTCCGAAGAATCGACACGCACATTCCACACCCCCGGCGTGGGATTCTCAAAACGGAAGAAAATCAACTGTTCTCCCGAATTACGCTCCACGATCACATTGCTCACGATAATTCGTGTCTGTTCGAAGACAAAATTAATTTCCCTGTCCACTTTGCTCCTGAAATCAATCTCCTGAGACGTCTCACCACCGGGCGAACGCACCCTCACCGCGTAGGTATCAGGCAGATTTCCCCACAGTTCCAGGCAGAACCCCTTGGTCTGTCCCGCGACACGAATTTCTACCACATCCGGCACAACACCCTCATAATGATGTTCTTTGTCCCCCTCATTGCCACCGCACACGACGACCGCGCGGCTTCTCCTGTTCGCAACAATATTCAGATAGGAAGCTAAAGGCGATGTTCCGTTATGACTGCCCTGATTGGATCCCAATCCCAGTACAATCACCACCGGCCTTCTGAGAGCAATCGCCATACGCTCCAGATATTTGACCGCCTCCATAATATCGTTCTCCTGATATGCCGCCACGCCGTCGGCAATCAGATAATAGTCCCGTAAATACTGCTTGGCACCCTTTAATTTGACGACTGCAATATCTGCCTGAGGCGCAGCGCCTCTAAATGCTAATCCTTGGCTTAATATTGATCCGACTGCTGCCGATGCAAGTCGTGTGCCGTGCCCATCCGTATCGGTAGAGGGCACAATTAACTCCGGTGTATCCGACGAAAGCGCCCGCTCAATGTCCGAGCGCATATATTCCGTTCCGTACTGAAAACCTTCCGGCGGATTCCCGTCCTGTATGGTTTGATCCCAAATTGCCATAATGCGGCTGGAACCGTCTGAGCGACGGAACACATCCAACTGATATCGTATGCCGGTATCTATAAAGCCTACCACTACACCGGCTCCCTGAAGCGACAACGGCGGATTCTGCACGCGAATATTACCCATGGCCGCCAAATTATCCGGATTAAACACCTCTTCAGTCTGCATCAGGCCGTACAACGTGGGAATCATCGAGTATCCGTAGTAAGACACGGACATCGGCGGTATCATGCTTCGATTCACATTGGCAACACCGTAACCGCCGTCGATAGCGTGAAAACAGAAATCAAGCGGCGTAAGTCCTGACAATTCATCTGCCGTCACATAGTCTGTAATAAAGTCTGCATACTCGTTTGAAAGGATTTTTTCCTTACATGTCATCTCATTAAATAACAGTTAATATTATATTCAAACTGTTCTTTCTCATGCTTTCCTTTATACTATGTCTATACTGCATGTCCCGTCATTATACTTCATTATTTATTCTGCCCGCTGCCCGCAATCACATTCAAATTATCCGGATGTTCCAGCGAATTGCTGCGAATATCGATGATAGGGCCACCCGTTCCTTCAATGTACTCTCTGGTAATCGTCACCCTGCCGATATTGTCATCCTTGGGCACTTCATACATAATATCAAGCATAAATTCTTCGATAATGGCACGCAGCGCTCTGGCTCCTGTTTCCTTCTCCATAGCCTTTTCCGCAATCGCTTCCAATGCGCCGTGCTCGAAATCCAGCTTTACCTCATCTAACTCAAGCAGCTTCTGATACTGTTTTAAAATAGCATTCTTGGGCTCTTCGAGAATCTTAACCATCATCTCTTTACTTAAGCCTTCCAGCGTAAAAATCACCGGAAGACGGCCGATAAACTCCGGAATCATACCGAATTTCTTAATATCCTCCACCGTCACCCTGCTCAAAATATTCTTATCCTTATCATACTTATCACGCAGCTCAGCATTGTAACCAATGGACGTACGTTTATTCAATCTCTGCTTAATAATCTCCTCCAAATCCGGGAATGCTCCTCCGCAGATAAAGAGAATATTCCTCGTATTCACTGTGGCAAGAGGCACCATGGCGTTCTTGGAATTGGCACCGACCGGAACTTCCACCTCCGCACCCTCTAACAGCTTCAACATACCCTGCTGCACGGATTCCCCGCTGACATCCCGGGAATTGGTATTTTTCTTCTTGGCAATCTTGTCAATCTCATCAATAAATATAATGCCTCGTTCCGCCCGCTCTACGTCATTCTCAGCAGCCGCCAGAAGCTTGGAAACTACGCTTTCAATGTCATCGCCGATATATCCCGCTTCTGTCAGGGATGTGGCATCGGTGATTGCGAGCGGGACATCCAGAAGCTGTGCCAGCGTCTTAACCAGATATGTTTTGCCGCAGCCCGTAGGTCCAATCATCAGCATGTTGGATTTCTCGATTTCGATTTCGTCCATCGTTCCGGTAGCCACACGTTTATAGTGATTGTACACTGCCACAGACATGACCTTCTTCGCGTATTCCTGTCCCACTACATACTCATCCAATTTCGCCTTAATCTTATGAGGCGGCATAATATTCTTGATATCAATTTCCGGCTTGCCGTCAGATTGCTTCTTTTTCTTTATTTTCTGCTTGTTGGGAATGCCGCCGTCCCCTTGCAGATCCGCCAGATTGACAAAGCTGATATTGGGAAAGCCCTGCCCGTTACGAAAATCGGAGTTGGGAGGCTGATTTAACAGACCTTGATAATCAAACTGGCTGACCGTATCCATCGTCTTCTGCATACAGTCGTCACAAACGCATATATGATTAGGCAGACGGAACATTTTGCCGGCCTTACTCTCCGGTCTGCGGCAAATGAAGCAGACATCCTCGTAATCGTCATGAGAACTGTTCTTGTCTGTATTTTTTTCATCCTTTATCTCATCATTGGTGTCATTATATCTGTCATCACTCATGTCAAAGCTCCATACCTTTCCTCTTGTATATAGCACTTATCGCTCTATTCCTATCATAGTATAAAAAGGTGTTTCCCACAAGTAAACATTTTCTAAAACGCTAATTTATACGCGCAAAAGGCGGCCTAACGACCGCCTTTTCTGTATATATCTTGTCAATACTAATTCTGAACCTTATTGCCGAGAGTCAACTCCACTTTTCTGCTCACATAACCGTTGTTGGATGCCGACATAACAGTAATTTCGACCGTATCGCCTTTGGCATGGAATTCCAGTTCCTTCTGCAATTCGTCCATGGAGGTAATCTCCTCACCGTCGAACTCGGTGATAATATCGCCCTTCTTCAGCCCTGCCGCCGCTGCCGCCGTATTGTCATACACTTGAGTGATAAACACACCTTCCGGTATTCCGTACGGTTCGGATACGTCCGCTGTGACCGTAAGGCCTGTAATACCCAAATATCCTCTCTCATCTTCCGCAACTTTGTTTTTGGTTTCCTTTAACATTAATTCCGCTATAATCGGGCTTGCGGAGGAAATCGGGATGGCATATCCCATACCTTCTATGGAGCTGCCGCCAATCTTGTTGGAGTTAATTCCGATGACTTCACCCTTCACATTCAGAAGGGCACCACCGGAATTGCCCGGATTGATTGCCGCATCCGTCTGGATAAAAGTACCGTCGGAACCGTCTGAAAGCTGTATACTTCTGTTCAAGGCACTGATTACGCCCGTGGTAACGGACTGACCGTACCCCAGAGAGTTACCGATGGCAATTGCAGGCTCTCCCACTTTCAGGGAATCGGAATCACCAAGCGTTGCAACTGCAATTTCCTGCAGTGTATCACTGTCAATCTTCGTGAGCGGAACCGCGATTACCGCCAAATCCATATCCGCATCGGTTCCCTTAACGGAGGCTTCCGCCTCGCTGCCTTCCACGAACTGCACCGTCAGCTTCTCAGTGTCCGCAATCACATGATAATTCGTCACAATTAAGAGCTCCGTGTCATTCTGTCCCACGATAATGCCCGAACCACTGGCATCCGCCTCATTAATAATGTACTGTCCGAAGAAAGACATCTTCTCTGTATAATGATTATCTATTGACACAATCGCAGGCATAACTTCCGTGACAACATCTGACACATCAGACACCACCGTAGTGATACTGTCGGTTACACGGATACCACTTTCCGCCTGCACCAGATTATCGTTGCTGTAGGCATCAATACCGGATTTACCACTCTCGTTCAAAACCTCTTCTCCGACAGCCTCCAGGGAAACATTCGTCTCATTGGTATTGCCGCCCACTCTGCTTGTCACAGATTGCACCGCAAACAGTCCCAATCCCGCAAACACACCAAAAAGCAACCCGAGAGATACGCTTACCAGCGCTTTTTTCAGAAAACTGCCTTGCGTCGTCTTTTTTTGCTGCGCTTTCTTGTCCTGATTTATATTTCCATTCTGATTAAGACTCCCATTCTGATTGACCTGCGCATAACTGTTGGGATATGTGTTGCCGTATTGATAACTGGTGGTACTGTTCTCATACGGATTGGACACCGTATGCTGCCCATATACGCTATCGCTGTATATATTCTGACTCTGATTCACGTTTTGATTCGTATTCTGATTCTGATAAAGATTGTCATTTGGATAATTATTGTTATTGTCGTACATAATACTTTACTCCTTCCTAAGCGTCAGACCGGTTTGATGCCGATCTTTCCTTTGATCTTGAGGCTAGTATATCCTTCAATTGTGTATAAAGTGTGACGACTTTTTATAAAAATTGTGTTTTCTGTTTTTTATCAAAATCAGAATGATTTATTCTACCGTGACAGATTTCGCAAGATTTCTCGGCTTATCCACATCACAACCCTTGCCTACGGACACATAGTATCCGAAAAGCTGCAGCGGTATAATCGCCAGTGAATTGGCAAAGTATGGGTTCGTCTCCGGAATATAGATTACATAGTCCGCCGCTTTCTCAATCTCCTTATTCTCCTCACAGGTGACTGCCAGCACAAACGCGCCTCTTGCCTTTACTTCCACCATATTGCTGATGGTCTTGGCATACAGTTCAGGCTGCGTGGATACAGCCGCAACTAACGTCCCCTCCTCAATCAGGGAAATCGTACCGTGCTTTAATTCTCCCGCCGCATAAGCTTCAGAATGAATATAGGAAATCTCCTTTAATTTCAATGAGCCCTCCAGCGAAATCGCATAGTCGATGCCTCTGCCGATAAAAAATACGTCTTTGGCACCCACATAGCGATTGGCAAATTTCTGTATTTTCAACTTATTGTTCAAAAGCAACTCAATCTGGTCGGGCAGACATTTTAAATCTCCCAGAAGCGACGTAAACGTCTCATTATCAAGCTGTCCCCGCACCTTGCCGAGTTTCATCGCCAAAAGATACAGCGCAATAAGCTGCGCACTGTATGCTTTCGTGGTAGCCACGGCAATCTCCGGTCCTGCCCAAGTGTACATGACATTGTCAGCCTCTCTTGCGATAGAGCTTCCCACCACATTGACAATGCCGAGCACCTTAAATCCTCTTGCCTTGGACTCCCGAAGTGCCGCCAACGTATCCGCAGTCTCACCGGACTGGCTGATTACAACCACCATGGCACCTTTCTCCAGAATCGGATTGCGATACCGGAATTCGGAGGCCAAGTCCACCTCCACCGGAATACGCGCCAAACCCTCTATGACGTATTTGCCGGTAACACCCGCATGGTATGCCGAACCACACGCTACAATATGAATCTTATTAATAGACGCAAGCTCCTCATCCGTCATATTCAGCTCTTCAATGACAATATCATCTTTCTTAATGCGCGGCATGAGAGTGTCGGTCACGGTTTTGGGCTGTTCGTACATCTCCTTCAGCATAAAGTGCTCATAACCTGCTTTTTCTGCCGCATCGGCATCCCAATCAATGGTAACGGCTTCCTTGCGAATCTCTTCCTCGTCCACCGTATAGAAATGCATATGGTCCGCACGCAGACGCACCACTTCCTGATTATCCACATAGTATACTTTGCGCGTATATTTCAGAATGGCAGGCACATCGGAGGCAATGAAACACCCATCTTCATTCTGTCCCACAATAAGCGGCGAGTCCTTTCTGGCCGCAAAAATCTGATCCGGGCAGTCCGCAAAGAGAATGCCCAATGCATAGGAACCCTCCACACGGTGCAGTACTTTCGTCACCGCCTCCAACGGATTTCCCTTATAATAATAATCCAACATATGCGCCAGCACCTCTGTGTCGGTCTCCGACACAAACTTGTATCCTTTGTCGGTCAACATCTGGCGCAGCTGCAAATAGTTCTCAATAATACCGTTATGTACGACCGTAATCGTCTCATCCATATTAAAATGGGGATGCGCATTCGTATCGTTCGGAACACCGTGGGTCGCCCATCTGGTATGTCCGATACCACAGACACCCGGCATCGTCTCCCCTCCGCGGGTGAGATTCTCCAACACTTTGAGCCTGCCTACGGACTTCGTAATATTAATTTTAGCGCCGTCATAGACTGCCATGCCCGCCGAGTCGTATCCACGGTACTCTAACTTCGACAATCCGTCCAAAATAATGGGCGCAGCATGTTTCGTTCCGATATACCCTACGATTCCACACATATTCCAAATCCTCCCTCAGAGTTCGCGAAGCGACATCTCTTAAACAAACTTGTTTGCTTTGTTCCAGTATTCCTTGTCGGAAGACATCATAACGACTAACTTCCTCGGTAGATAACGATAGTGTTTTCCGAACCAATATCCCATATACTTGAAACCACTCAATAATATTACACGGGGAATCCGGAGCTTGGCACCTGAATTCCACAGATGCCGTACGGTCTGGCGGACCAAGCGGATACCCTCTGATTCCGACGGGTATGCCGCAAACACTTCCGGGTGTTGTGCCTGCGAGACACCCAAATCAAAATTCCTGTGAAACTGTTCCCGACAGTTGTAATCATGGGAATGAAACACCTTCGCATCAGCCGCATACGCTATGCCGTACCCTGCTTCCACAGCCCCCGCAGCATAAATCATATCTTCATTGAATATTGTATGTTTGATAAAACCGCCCAATTCGTCAAATATTTTCCGGTTATAGGCAGCACACACATTGGAACAGAAAAATGTCTTGATGCCCAGCCTTTCCAAGTCTGCTTTAGTCTTAATTACAGATTTGTCCGGATAATTGAAATTTCTTGTATATTTTTCGGCTTCACTGCTGTCCTTATTAGCAAGCTGTCTGGCGTATGCGACCGCAACGCCGTCCTCACGAAGCTGCTTTAAAAGCTCTTCCACCAGATATTCATCCGCCGGCACGGCATCATCCGTCATCATAACAAAAAAATCCGCATCCGATTGCCGTACGCCGAAATTTCTTGTCTTTCCGTGGTTAAACTCTCTCTTAGATATATGTTTTACTGTAATGTTATGGTAGTTCTTCGGAAAAGAAATCCCATAAAATAACCGGTCAAAATATTTCTGCTCTGTGTTTATGACAATAATCCGGTTGATCGGAACACTCTGGTGCTCCAAATGCTCAATCAGAGTCAGGAATTTGTGATCGGGCTTGTAGACGGGGATGATGACATCTACCTTATCCACGTTTTTCCCCCTCCCGAAATAAAAGGAGCCCGAAAAACAGGCTCCTTTGCTCTGCTTATTTTCTCAAATATCCATTTGTATCGGAATAAATCTTTTCGCTGCACCGCTTAACGGTTTCCGAAGGCTCATAGTCATAATCGTCAAACAGGAACTGATGCAGCCATTTTACGTTGTCCTCCAGACTGGTAGGAACTACACAGGAACCCTTCGAACCGATTGTTCCGGTTGCACGGTTAGACTCCTGCGGGAATCCTGCCGTATCGGAGATATAATATTTGTTCACATCACCCAGCATCTCCAGAATTTCCGACAAGTCTAAGGATGTGTATGTTTCACTGAACACACTGCTGGCCGTATCTGTCAGCTTAGTAAGGGAAGCCTTCTTCGCCTGATCCGCTACTGCGGACAATACTTCCCTCTGTCTCTCCGCACGCTTAAAGTCATCACCCGCCGTGTAACGAATACGGCAGTAGCCTGTTGCCTGCAAGCCGTCCAAAAGCTGATATCCCGTGGAAGTCACCGGAGTATAGGAGCGCTTCAAATCCTCGGCAATGCAGAGCTGATAGTTATTTAAGTGACTGATTTCCGCATCATCCACATCAATCCAGACACCGCCCAGAGCGTCTACAGTATCCGTCAATCCCGCAAATCCTACAGTGACGAAATCCGTGATATTCATATCCAGATTCATGTTCAGCATATTAATCGCCATCTCCGGACCGCCCTTAGCGTATGCGGCATTACATTTATTATAGGTATCGTTACTCAGATTCAGATAAGTATCACGGTATACCGACACAAGCTTGCATTCGCCCGTATCCTGGTTGATGGATGCAATCATAATCGTATCGCTTCGCGTGTTCTTCGTCAGAGCACCGGTTGTAGAATCCACACCGAACAGGGCAATATTCCGATAGCCCTTCATGGTGGTCTCCTGCGCTTCCTTGACCGGCTCGTTGATGATGATATCGTCTTCCTTAATCTCCATCTTGCCGCCCTTAGTCGCGGTCAGGACACTATAGAGAACCACTACCGCCACAACGAGAATAATAATTTCTACTATAAAAATAATAATTCTTCTGCGCTGTTTCTTTGCCTGCTGTTTCTTACTTGAAGCTTTTTTGCCCGAACCCTTCTTTCCTGAACTCTTTTTGCCGGAAGGCTTCTTACCGCTCTTGCTTCCGGAGGAGGATTTTTTTCTCGGACGTTCATCTTCATATTCATCTTCTACATATTTAGCCATACGTCGTACTCCCTTAATTTACATATCATCGTAAAACGATTCCTGCCTTCTATTCTCTCACAACCTGATATAAAAATCAAGTTGTAGCGCAAGTCTCCCTATCATTATACTACATCTTGATATAATTGCAATATAATTAGTATTTCACTAATAGGCGTTTTTATTTATAAACCCTTTGAAAATCGTCAGAAACATAATCTTGATATCAAAGGACATAGTCCAGTTCTCAATATAGAAAATATCGTGCTCTATCCGCCGTTTGATGGATGTATCGCCGCGGTAACCGTTGATCTGCGCCCAGCCTGTAAGTCCCGGTCTGACCTGATGCTTCACCATATAGCGCGGTATTTCTTCCTTAAACTTCTCCACGAACTGAGGGCGCTCCGGTCTGGGGCCCACTACGCTCATATCGCCCACTATGATGTTGAACAGCTGTGGCAGCTCATCAATGCTTGTCCTTCGCAAGAATTTACCCACTTTGGTGACACGCGGATCATCCTTGGTCGTCCACCCCGTTTTCTCTGCGGAAGGCTTCTGCACTTCCATGGTACGGAATTTATACATTTTAAAAGGTTTATTGTGCAGCCCGATACGCTCCTGCTTAAAAATGACAGGACCTCTTGAAGTGCAGCCCACAGCTATGGCGGCAATCAGCATAACCGGCGAAGACACTACCAAACCTACCAGCGATACGATAATATCAACCACCCGCTTGGCAATCCAATTGAGCGTATTGGTGAGCGGCACATAACGGATATTGATTACCGGAAGCCCCATCAGGTCTTCCGTATACGGACGGCTGGGGAACATACTGTTATAGTCCGGAATAAATTTGGTGTGGACACCGGATTTCTCGCAAATATCCACTATATGCTCCAGATTGTCGTAATCCTTCAGAGGAAGTGTAATCGCAATCTCATCAAGAGTGCTCGCCGGCAGAATATAGAACAGATTTTCAACAGTTCCCAGAACCTTTACGCCCTTATAGAGCGTACCGGCAGGTACACTGTCATCAAGAATCCCCCGCACCACATAACCCCATTGGGGATTGGAATTGATACGATTAATATACTCCTCCGCCGCACGGGAATATCCCACCAGCAGAATATATTTCAAATTGTACCCTTTTTCTCGGAAATACTGTAAGAGTGCACGGATTACGGAGCGTGCAATATTCGTAAACAAAATATTGATGACAAAGAAATACGCCATCATAGCACGGGAAAAGTGAATCTGCGAGACGAGATACCAGCCCGCCATCAAAAGAATCAAGCCCACCACATTGGCCTGAAAGATATTGAGAATTTCGTATTTGTGAACTGTGGCACGCTTAGGGGTATACAGATTGAAAATATAGTACAGAATGAGATAACCGGGAACGATCACATAGAGCATCTCAAAATATGTGCGCGTAGGAAGTACACCGACGTTATCACTGACATCGGTAAAAGGACTGGCGAACTTCAAATACCAAGCTAACATATAGGAAGCCGCTATAATCAAGGCATCCAAGACTACATGCAGTCTGTTGAAATACTTCTGGTTATCTTTAATCATCCCTTAATCCTCTTTGGATGTATCATACAATATTTTGTCCAAAAACACAACCTGCGCATATCAACCCATAAAGCGATACCATATATTGCGCCACAGCTCCAACTGTATCATCACATAGTTGTAGAGTCTCTCCCTGCTAAACTTAAGCTTATGCGCTCTGCCTTCTTCAGAAAGACACAACATAACTCCTTCACACAGACCTTTCATGTATGTGGAACCCAACCCTTTCTTTATAAAGAAAGCTGTCTTCACCGCGAATCCCGTAAGAAGAAATGGAAGATTCAGAAAAACCTGTGCAGCCGGCATATTCTTGTAAATGAGATATATGCTGTTTCTGGAAGTCAACGAAACCTTAAAGTCATTGTATCTGGAACCGCTGGCACCGCTGCCCGCATGGTAGACTACCGCATCCGGAATATACAGATTGACATAGCCGTGGATTCTTGCACGGTATCCAAGGTCAATGTCCTCCAGGTAGGCAAAATGGTTCTCGTCCATGCATCCGATCTCGTCAAACACCTTCCTGCGGTAAATGGCCGCACCGCCGCAGGCCGCAAAAATCCTGCGTTTATATCGGTAATCCTGCAGTGGTTTATCCTTGCCATAGGCAAACGCCCACCCCAGCGCGCAGTAATAATCCCCCGCATCGTCAATCAGACCGGGACGGTGCAGATTTCTCATCTGTGCCGAACCTGAAAACACTTCGGGATGCTGCTCCAACGGCTGCTCCAATGCCCGAACAAAACCGGACTGTACTTCCGTATCGTTATTCAGTAAAATAACATATGTTGTTTTACTGGCCTCAATGCCTATATTGACTGCTTTACAGAATCCGTAGTTTTTGTCCAGACAAATCATTTCAACCTGCGGGAATTTTTCCTGTACGAGCTGTCTGCTGCCGTCCGTTGATCCGTTGTCTACCACAATAATGTGCGCAGGCTCGTCAGCCAAAAACCGAAGGCAGTTCTCAATATAATTTATGCCGTTATAATTTGGAATCACAATCGTGGATCGTATATGCCGTTCCATGCCACCCCTCCTATTGATTAATGTCTATCGTTATCTGCGGATCCCACAAAACACGGTATCCGTGTTTACGTGCCGCTCTTCCCAGTTCCATGCTCAACTTACGGTATCCCGCCTCATCACAGGAAAGTCCCGATACATCCGCAATCCGTATCTGCCTGCTGCCACGTCCCATCCTGCATCGAACAGTCCGTTCCACATAGGGAAGTCCCGTAATATGTTCAAATTCTTCTCTTAATTCCTCTCTGACCTGCACACAGCGGATATCTGCCGCCGCCACATCCTGCTTCATTGCTGCCCGGTGGGTGCTGCCGCCGCTGTATTCCCGGTGAAGTCCCAGATACAGGCTGCTTCCGTCTTCCGCCATGGCACCCGCACAGATGCGCTTTCTCCTGTCCAGAATTCTGCCTCCCACAATTCCCACATCTTTTCGGGCCGTCAAAATATCCGGCAGATAAGTAATCTCATAGAATCCCAAATGCAGACTATGCTTCACTTCCACAGGCCAGCCCTGTCCCCGACAGAAATCCTCAAGTGTTGCTTTTCCTGCCTCATAGGCATAAGTTTTGCTGGAGGTATTGTCCGCCGTAGAATTCACATGACAGCGCCAGTGATAGAGAACTTTCGGTATGTGAATAACTCTCTCCGACAGTTCCTCCGGAGTCATTGTTCGACATAAATCTCCTACCGTCCGAAGTACCAGGTCGTAATCCTGCGCACCGTCATATTCGCCGCGTAATCGCAGCTTTTTCATAAGTTTGGCTTCCACCGCCATAAAGTGACAGATGTAATTGTTTGATAAAATTAAATCTAGATTAAATAAACACTTCCTGTGCGGTGATATAAAACAATGGGTGTTATCATCATATTTGTCTTCATCCGTATATATCAGGACGGGTGTTATTTCACGTTGTTCCGCACCGTGAAGCGCCGTTGCCATGTGATATAGTGCATCCGGTGCCAGAAAATCGTCATGGTCCAATAGGGCAATATAATCTCCTGCTGCCGATGCAATGCCGACATTTGTATTATCCGATATACCTTTATTCTCTGTTATCCGGATATATTTGATGCTCTTGTCCGTCCGTTCATCAGATATTTGTTTTACGACATTTTCCACGATGCACCCGGTGCTCGCATCCACAATAATCAGTTCCCATTTGTC
Source organism: Lachnospiraceae bacterium (assembly GCA_022510565.1). Lineage (GTDB taxonomy): Bacteria > Bacillota > Clostridia > Lachnospirales > Lachnospiraceae > UBA3282. Next base: position 121,407 of record JAFLTE010000001.1, read on the forward strand.
GTAGCTCTGCCGGCATACGGAGTCTATCATCTCACGCAGAAATTTCTCGTCGGTATTATAGGCAGGCACGACGATGCTGAACAGGGCAGTATATGCCGCTGACTCTATTCGCTGTGCAGCAAGCTTCTCCTCGGACGGTTCCTTATAATAATAGTCGCTGTTTCTTTCTTCCTCAATCCGCTCCTTAGCAGCATAGTATGTGTGTCGGACACCGTTTTTCTTTAAATAACGCGCGGTTTTTATTAAGTTGTTGATTTTGATAATGCCATTACCCATACTACACCCCGCATAGACGTATCGCCCTGCGCAAGGCAAGGCGATATCGTCGTTCTCTCTTAGAGATATGCTTTCAAATCTTCTGTCAATTTATTCAGCCGTTCCTCGGCATCCGCTAAATTGGTGCCCTTCACGCCCATGTAGAACTTAATTTTCGGCTCGGTGCCGGAAGGACGGGCACAGCACCATGAATCGTTGGTCAAATCGAAATAGAGCACGTTGGACTTCGGAAGCCCCGTCTCACCCTCTGCTCCGGTCTCCAGATTCAATGTCTTGCCTGTATTGTAGTCCCTGAATTCCTTAACTTTAAGCTCGCCGAAGTTCTTGGGCGGATTGCTTCGAAGTTTACCCATGAGCTCCTCGATCTGCTTCGCACCGTCAATACCCTTCATCGTAATGGAATACTGGCTCTCTTTGAAATATCCGTACTTCTCATACAGTTCAATCATCTGGTCCCATACGGTCTTGCCGTTCTTCTTACACCATGCAGCCATCTCACACAGGCACATTACGGCAACCACTGCGTCCTTGTCTCTGGCATGTGTTCCCGCAAGACAACCGTAGCTTTCCTCAAGACCAAACACATAGTTATTGGAACCGCTCTGCTCGAACCACTTAATCTGCTCACCGATGAATTTGAAACCTGTCAGAACCTCAATAAATTTTACTTTATAGTCTTCCGCAATGGCACGCGCCATATTGGTGGTAACAATCGTGGTGACAAGTGCGGGATTCTGCGGCATCTTGCCGGTAGCCGTTCTCTCACGCAGTATGTACTCTGCAATCAACATACCGGACATATTGCCCGTAAAAGGCACATACTCGCCGGACCCTTTGTCAAGCGCATAGATACCCAGTCGGTCTGCATCGGGGTCTGTCGCAAGCACGATATCCGCATTTTTCTCCTTCGCCAGCTTCAGTGCCAGTGTGAACGCCTTGGGATCTTCCGGATTCGGGTACTCCAATGTAGTGAAATTGGGATCGGGATTCTCCTGCTCAGGAACCACATATACATTCTTAAAGCCAAGCTCCGACAGAATTCTTCTGACAGGCACATTGCCCGTTCCGTTAAACGGAGAGTAGACAATCCTCATGTCTTCCGCCATGTCTTTAATCACATCCGGATGAATAATCTGCTTCTTCAGTTCCTCCATGTACTTGTCGTCAATCTCTTTACCGATAACCACGTAGAGTCCGGCTTTCTTCGCCTCCTCCTTGTCCATGGTCTTAACGGTATGATAATCGGTCACATTGTTTACTTCCGTGATGATCTCTTTATCTTTCGGAGCGGTAACCTGCGCACCGTCTTCCCAATAGCACTTATAGCCGTTATATTCCGGCGGATTGTGGCTGGCGGTGATGACGATACCCGAAATACATTTGAGTTCGCGCAGCGCGAAAGATAATTCGGGTGTAGGACGAAGTGCATCAAAGACGTAAGCCTTAATACCGTTAGCTGCCAGGCAGAGTGCCGCCTCGTCCGCAAATTCAGGGGACATTCTTCTGGAATCGTAAGCAATCGCCACGCCTTTTTCTTCTCCACCCTGTTTCTTTATGTAATTGGCAAGACCCTGTGTCGCTTTGCGCACGGTGTAAATATTCATGCGGTTCGTTCCCGCACCGATTACACCGCGAAGTCCGCCGGTGCCGAACTCAAGGTCTTTATAGAAGCGGTCCTCGACCTCTTTCTCATTGTCCTTGATTGCAAGAAGCTCTTGCTTGGTCGCGTCGTCAAAGTAAGAGTCTGTTGTCCAAAAATCAAATTGTTCTCTGTAGCCCATGATGTTACCTCCGTTTTTCTTCATAAAAATTATTTTATCACATTGCTGACTCACTCGTAAATATTTTTAATCCAATTTCAGTGCAAAATCACTCCTGTCAAGCGAGAAATTGGGATTGTAGTACGGGTCGCCTTTTACGAGCAGCTCCTTCCATTTCGTGCGGAAAGCTTCGGATTCCCGCTCGTAACGCTCTGCTTTCTCACCATGGTCATCCAGCCCGCGGGAGACAGACTCGAAGTGATACAGCTCGGCGAAAGGAGTGAAAACGTTGACATAGCCTGCTTTCCATGCCCTGACGCATAAATCCACATCATTCAGGGATACGGCAAAGTCCTCGTCCAGACCTCCCAGCTCATTGAATAAAGCTTTACGCATCATCAGGCAGGCGCCCGTCACCGCCATCACGTTCTGCGCGTAACACAGCCGTCCCATGTAACCCAGATTGTTACTGCTGACACGATAATGTGTGTGTCCCGCCGTCCTGTGCTGTCCCAATCCCAGCACTACACCCGCATGCTGGATTGTCCTGTCCTCATAATAGAGCTTGGCACCCACCGCACCCACATCGCTTCGTTGGGCATACATGAGCAGTTCCTCAATCCAGTCCAAACTTATGACACTAGTGTCATTATTCAGCAACAAAATATAATCGCCGCGGGCTTTGGATACGCCCAGATTATTAATCTTGGAATAATTGAAATCTCCCTCGTAGGTAATCACCTTGACGTTGGGGTTTTCCTGTACTTTCTTATAATAGTCAAAAATCTCTTTCGTGGTGCTGTTATTCTCCACCACAAGAATCTCGTAATGTTCATAACTGCTCTTCTCAAGAATCGAGGATATACAGCGCTGCAGATCTTCCACGTGATCCTTATTGGGAATGACGATACTCACCAAGGGATTGCCTTTAATCTCGTATTTAATCTGAAAAATTGTCTCGAACGCCTTGGTGGAGAGAATCTCGAAATTCTCATATCCCCGCTCTCTAAGATGTGCCGACACGGCGCCTTTTGCCGCGTCGATGGCATAACTTTTGGCATTGATGTCAGCCGCCACACTGTCCGCGTGGGAACGCCAGTAATAGAGTAGTTTAGGGACATGCACCACGCATTTTGCCTTGCTTGTCAACCGCAATATCGCGTCATGGTCCTGACTGCCGTCAAACTCCGAACGGAACAGCCGAACGCCTTCGATGAGATTCTTGTCAAAGGCGCTGAAATGGCAGATGTAGTTGTTCGCCCGCAGATTATCCGGCGCATAATCCGGCTTAAAGTGCAGCGTAATCATGTGGTCTATGGATTTATTGCCCTTGAAGGTTGCTTCATCACAGTAGATATAGTCCGCTCCCTTGTCACAGATAACCTTCATATACTCATAAAGCGCACTGGGATGAAGCACATCATCGTGGTCAAAAAGTGCAATATAATCGCCGCTTGCCATGGAAAGGCAGGCGTTTGTATTCCCTGATATGCCTTCATTTTTCGGCAGCTTACGATAGCGGATACGGGAGTCTGTCTCTGCGTACTCCTTGCAGATTCGCTCCACGTCACTATGCTGTGCATCGGAACCGTCCGCCAGACACAGCTCCCAATTCGTGTAGGTCTGCGCTCTGACGGAGTTGATTGCCTGGCGCAGGAATTTCTCCGGCGTATTGTAAAGAGGCACGAGTAAGCTGAATTTCACATTTCTGCTAAAAGTTTCCTTACCCTGTCTGACCGCTTCCTCTTCATTCGGGAAGCTTGCCGTCCCGTGCTGTGTACGCGCCTTTCTCTCGATCTTCTTGGCGTTCAGCTTGCGCATTACGCCCTTCACGCTGCCGTAATAACCCAGCCGTTCCTTACTTCTGCGTATAAAATGTACCAGAGAACGCAGCGGTTTGGACATACGCCAGACGATGCTCCCTTTAATGTGATTCAGGCGCTCTTCAAGCTCCGCGCCTTTATTCTCGGCTTCGGCAAGTTTGCCTGCGAGCACATCGCCCTTTTTCTTCTCACGTTCATACGCTTCCTTATAGTAACGGAGTCTTTCGTCCGCCGTCATTTGCTTTGGGTCTTTTTGTACCATATCCGCAGTATCCTTTCCTGCTCTTCTATACGCCTATATCTCAAACGTCTTGTCGCTCCATGCAAGCAGCTTTTCACCCTGTTCATTGGTGCAAAGCATACCGACACGATATGTTCCTTCCTGCAGCTCTTCCCGAAGTACGCGAAGCACAAAACCTGCCAGAGCAATATTTCGCTCCTCAGGCAGAATCGCCTCCACATCCCTGCGATACCAGTCCGAAGGAGCAGCACTGTAACCTCCGCCTTCGGTGCGCTCCAACAAAACACGCCTGTCATAAAGAGCATTGTCCGCGCCCGGCACGTAATTCCATCCCATAATCCATAGAATGTCCGGTTCGCCCGCATGTATCTTGTGCTGTATTTCCGCTCTGTCTACGGTAAGCTTCAGACGATTTGTTTTGACTCGCTTGGTCAACCCGCCCTCCAACGGCTCCGTCTCGGTCGTAAACAGATGCTTTTCATACGAAAACTTATAATTACACCCGTAATGGGAAGCATTGTCAATAAGTGCTCTGTGGTAAAAAGGATCCTGCCCGTTCATCTGCGGATGCTTTGTGTAGAGGCTTTCCTTTTCCTCCAGCAGTCTCTCCCACTTGCCCTCATCCTGCTCATCCAACCCACGGCTTAGCGATTCGTGATGATACAAAACCACGTCATTTCGCTGCACATTGTAATAGCCTGCCTCCGCCAGCTTAAAGCAGAAATCCACATCATTGTAGGCGACAGCCATACTTTCGTCCAAGCCGCCTACTTCGGCATACTTTTCACTGCTCACCATCAGGCACGCCCCTGTCACGCCAATCATATTATAAACTACCCTGTTGCGCCCGAAATAATAATCTTTATCATCAGGAAATGTAATCAACTTATGAGAAGGCCCAATCCGCATATTGGTAATGCCGGCATGCTGAATATTCTGCGTATCCGCATACCACAGCTTGGCACCCACCGCGCCCACGTGGGGCTGCAACGCCTGTCCCGTCATACGCCTTAGCCAACTGTGCTCTATAATCTCAATATCATCATTTAAGAAGAGAATCAAATCACCTGCCGCCCGTGCTGCACCCATATTGCACATCTTGGAAAAATTAAAAGGCATTTTTTCATAAATATAAGTAAATTCGTACTTTTGCCGCAGTTCCTCCACCTTGGAGCGATTCTCATCACTACTGCCGTTGTCCACAACAATCCACTCATAGTATTCGTAATCCGTTTTATCCCGAAAAGACTTCAAACACCGCTCCAACACATCCGGATGATCCTTAGAAGGAATCACGACGGAGACGAGATGATGCGGCGGAATATGTCTGTCCTCACTCTGGGCACGTGCGCACCGCTCCCTGCCGGAAATAGACGTGTCATAGACAACATGATAGAGTTCCGGCTCCTGCCCACTCACAAAATTTCCCACTATTCCGCGCCGCACAAGAGCCGCCTCACGAAGCGGTACACAATCTGCACCCGCACCAATCAGATATTTCCCTGTGTTAAGTTCCTCCACCAAAGACTGCTCAACAGCAAGGAAACATTCCTCCTGCTCCGTGCATTCTTCTAATTTAGAGAGAAGTTCATCCTCCGGCTCGTATGCCTGATGATAGAGCACGGTATCAATATGGCATATACTCTCCTGCCACGGTGTACCGTCCAGTCTGCACCGTCGCTGCACCGCTTCCTCCAAACACAGACACAAGTCATAGAATCGTGCCGCCTGCCCGACTTTCTCTTTCCTGCTCGTCATCTCCTCACCCGACAGAACGTCGGAAAGAAGCTCTGCCTTAGCCGCCACCAAATGACCCCAGTAGTTAAAAGCCATCAGGGTGTCCGGCGAATAACTCGGTTTGAACCACGGCTGCATACGGCAGGACAAATCTTCCCAATAGAAATCTTCATCGGCATAAGCTATTTTGCATGACGCGTTCTTATTAAAGCATGATTTAATTTTACCAATCGCGCTCTTGTCTATAATTCCTTTGCCGTAAGTCAAAAGCATAATATCCGACTCCGGAATTCGAACCGCCTGCCATCCGTTCACTAAAATTTCAGTATCGTAACATACGTTATTTTCTTCTCGAATCCATTCCGGATAAGAACGTTTCTGCTTGCGCACTTCGCTTTCATAATGCAGAGCATGAGCGTTCGTCTGCCGGCTTTCATCTGTCTCTTTAGAGCGCCTTGTTTCGCCCTTTGCAGTATGATACAGCTTTCTGAAAGGAGCCGTGGCCTTCCAGAAAGGATTGGCATATATGCGGTTCAGGTTATCGTTTAAGTCTGACTGCCGCCTTTCGGCATCCGCAATCTTTCCCGCCATCACAATATTCTTTTTGCGTTCTCTCTCATATGCGGCAGCATAATATGCCGCCCAGTCATAACGATTTGCATTTCCTCTCATCGCCTAACGAAATCCCCTTTTTCGTATATGTTTTGCCGTATCTTCCGGCAATTTTGTCACTTCCATAGTCATTTGAAAAAGATTGCTTTCCTCACCCGGCAGACCGGCTAAAGATATCGTAATATTCGGGTCACAAGTGGGAAATACGTAAGTGTTCTCCCCGACCTTGAATCCGTTCGTCTGTATTTGCTTACCCTTCCACGGTACGGACATTCCGTTCCACTTAATCTCCCGAATGTAAATCATGCAGAAACTATTACATGGATCAACACGCAGCGCGCTCCTGCCGCCGGGAACAGTCACTGAAAGCTCTGTCGTACCTTCCGGTGTTATGCGAATCTGTTCTCCCGCCTTTTCATCTAAGAAAAATGACTGTTCTTCCGAGAAACCTCTGCCCGTATCCTCATATATCTGTACACGTTCTCTATGCTCCGCCGCATTCTGTCCTTCGCAGAAAGCCTCTACGGTATATACCGGATAATCAATAACACCCCTTATTTGTGTCATGGACATATTTTTGCCGGTCACGTACTTTTGGAATTTCATCTCCTGTTTACGATACTGTTCTGCATCGGATTGGTCAAGATTTAGCTTTTGCAAAATTATATCAAGATTTAATACGTTCCTTTTTTCATTCTCCAGCAAATAACAATAAACGGCACGAAACGCAATCTGTTTTGTCTCAACAACCTTCTCAAAACTCCATTCGCAGTCAATAACATACCACTCGTTATCGCAATATCGCATGTTATTTTCATCGTTTGGCACGAGAATATTTGCAAAAATCAAGTCATAATCGGCGATTTTTTCGTCTTCGCCGACGGAAATTCTCTTGAGATATTCATCGAACAGCCGGTGAAAGCCCTCCACATCATCGCGGGCAAGACAATCGTCCAGTATCTCCTCCAACGTTCTTCCCTCGATATACTCCAATCGTAAATACGGAGCATGTCCGTCTCTCATTAATGTACATCGATTGACGGACAGACCGCTTCCCGTATAGCGCTCCGAAAGCTTATCATAGTCGGATGCGGTCTTCTCAATATGCTGCCACGCCTCATTGCATAACGGATGTTTTTCTATTGTTCGTCCTGATTTATTTTCTTTCAGAATTGTCTTAATGCAAAATTCCGGTGCTCTGTCATTAGAGTATTTCACATATTTTTCTTCCAAGGCAGGTCCCAGCAGCATCATGTAAGAATTGGAAAAAAGCGGAAATTGTTTCTCCTGTATGATTGTATCGAACACCTTTTTCTCATCGAAAAGCAACAGTCTGTCTCTGTCAAAATTGCGCAGATTATCGGACAGTTCACCAACCTGCGGCAGTCTGTCGTCAGAGTAGAGGTTTGTCATAAACTTGTAATCCGGATAGGGATAGTACATCTGCGCCTGCTTATAGCCGCATTTGCGTGCAATTTCACGCAACCCGTCTGCCGTAAAAGTCCGAACCACTCCACCGTCGGGATAATTTTCCAGACTACTGAAATAACTGCCCAGATGGTCTTCCTTACACCCCGCCCAATATTTTAAACCAAATTTATTCTCTATGGCAATCGCAATGTGTCCCTGCGATTTGACGTGTTTCTTAATAATCTGCAGAAAATCTTCATAAGGCGTATTCGACTGTATATATGCCTGTGCATACTCAAACACACCAATCAGGCATATATAGTCATAATCACAGGGCAACTCCGGCTCCACATCCTGAAAATTACCCACATGAATTGTCACATTGTCCGCATCCATATGCCTGTAGGCGTTAATTCTGCTCCTTTTTCTGGATAAGTCAATGCAGGTCACTTCCCCGGCTTTCTTCGCAAGCGCACCCGTAATAGCTCCACAGCCGGAACCCACTTCCAACACCTTCATGTCCTTCGTGATAGGCAGCCATTCCACAATATTTTCACGCTGCGGCGAGAGATGGTACAGAATAGGCCAGCTTTTTCTTTCCTCAATAATGCGTTGATACTCCACAGTGGCATAATTGCGGGTAATATCCAGAAGCTCGTCCTCCACATCGCCGTCGCAATAATAGTCCTCACCCGGATAATGTGTTAAATTCAGTTTGATTTTGCCGATTTCTTCAATATTGTTTTCCGGCATGGCCGTCCGTCCTTCCCTTAAATATACAACCGCTCGCTGTTTCAATATGTGCGCTTGGGCAAACATATATTCCTATGTCGTCTCACTTCCTACCGCACTTCCACTACGGAATTCATATCGTAGAACCCTACCGTATCCTTGTCGGAGATGACCGTCAGGTTAAGCACATCATAGAGTCTGTGGTACACCGTGAAGTCATCGTTCTCATAGCCGGTCACTCCCAGCGACAGCAGATAGTCTCCGCCTTGAAGATTCATATTCTGCGTAAAAGTCACTTCTTTCTCTTCACCGGCCTTCACGGGTTCCAGAAATGCTTTTTCAAACATTGTATTGGTTCCTGTGATTTCCGTACCTCGCACATTTTTAATGGTGAAGGCAAAGATTGGTGCCTGTAAATCCTCTTCCATACGCACCTTCATGTGAATTGCAAAGGTGCTCCCTTTAAGAATGGCAGGAGCTTTTATACCTTTTTCATCCGTGATATAGTATTCCGTAATTACCGCTTTCTTAGAACCGTATTCCAACAACTCCGGATTGCCTGCTGCCGCCCTGCGAAGTTCCTCATCGTCCAAGAGGTTATCGGCTCCCGACTCCGGTATAGTATACTGTCCTACAAGTACCTGCTTGTAGATATCAATCATTTTCTTAGGTTCACCCTCGCCCAGCTTGGTTCCCTGATTGAGGAGCACGACTCTGTCACAGTACTTACTGATACTGCTTAGGTCGTGACTGACAAATACGATGGTCTTGCCCATCTCCTTAAATTCTTCAAATTTGTGGTAACATTTCGCCTGAAAAAAGACATCTCCCACGGAAAGCGCTTCGTCCACGATAAGGATTTCCGGTTCAATATTGATTGCCACAGCGAAAGCAAGCCGCACGAACATACCGCTGGAATAAGTCTTCACCGGCTGATAAACATACTCGCCTATATCCGCAAATTCCAGAATCGCATCCATCTTCTCATCAATCTCTTTCTCGCTGAATCCGATCATGGTGCCGTTTAGATATATATTCTCAATTCCGTTATATTCCATGTTAAATCCCGCACCCAGCTCCAAAAGTGCAGAAATGCGTCCATTCACTGTTACACTGCCGTCTGTCGGGTTTAAAACACCCGTAATAATCTTTAAAAGCGTCGATTTGCCGGAGCCGTTGGTGCCGATAATTCCCACACACTCTCCCTGGCGGATAGTCAAATCAACTCCCTTGAGGGCATGGTGCTGCGTGTGATGCTTGCCGCGTCCGAAACCAAGCGCTTCCTTGATTCGATCCGAAGGCTTGTCGTACAGATTATATACTTTTTCTACGTCCGTAACTTGAATTGCAATATTTTCCATAATATTTTCCTATACTTAATCCTTGCAATACCCCAGCTCCGCATATGAGCAATGCCGCAGCTCGATTCCGCTTCGCTCCATCTCGCTCGCAGGCTGTCGCCTTATCGAAAGACGTACACGAATCTGCGCTCGTGCAAGCACGCGCAGTTTCTTGTCCGTCTTTCGACATTGCTCATAGCACATCCGCAAAGTGTCCTCTCAGCTTCCTGAAGATAAGTGTACCGATGCAGAAAAGGCTGACGGTAAATATCCAGAAGTACGTGGAAGAATAGAAGTGCTCCCAAAACCATATTTTTTCGTAAATTGCACTTCTGTATCCGTTAACGATATAGACAAGCGGATTCAATTTAAATAGAGTTTTCATATTGTCAGTTGTCAACATCTCTATATTCCAGAGAATGGGCGTCGCCCACATGCCAATCTGCAGGGCAATACCTATAATCTGCTGCAAGTCCCTGATAAACACTACCAGTGCACAGGTCAGATAGCTCATACCGAGCACAAACAGAAACATACAGAAACTGTAATAAATCAATTGTAATGTATAGACGCTGGGGTAATACCCATACCCCACCGAAACCAGAAGTAAAACTACAACAAAAAAGACATGAATAAATGTTGCTGCAATGATCTTGATAATCGGCAGAATACTAATATTGAACACCACTTTTTTGACCAGATAATTATATTCAAGCAATGCCATCGTACCCTGGGAAATCGCCTCGGAGAAATAAAACCAAGGCACCAGACCCGCCGTCAGATAGAGCACATAGGGCACTTCTAAACCGCTTGCTACCATCTGACTTCTCGTGTCAAACACTTTATCAAAGACAATCCAATACATCACCACAGTCACCACGGGCTGTGCCATCCCCCAGACAATACCGAGGTAAGAACCGGCGTAACGCTTCTTGAAATCATTCTTCGCCAGCTTCCAAATCATCTTTCTGCTCTGAAAGAGTTCTGCCGGAATCGTCATAATCCTATCATAATATATGGTGAAAATAATACAGGTAAAGGCGATGAGCACGCATCCGCTGACTTTCTTCATCTGCTCCGTCACCTGATCCGCCAGCGGATTGTGATGATTGATAAGAACCAGCGCTAAAATCAAACCAAGCCCCCAGAAAATTGCAACTCCTGCGGGCTTTTGAAAATGCTTTATTTTTTTGTCGGAATGGTTCGTATGCTCAGTCATCTTCACACTTATATTCCCTTATTATCTACGATACTGCTCCGTATATGCCGCAAAACTTCCGTTGCGGATATCCTTGTCAGACAGTACAGGCTGCACTCCCCCGTGAATCGGCCACTCGATACCGATATCCGGATCGTTCCAGATAATGCCGCCCTCATCATTAGGATGATAAAATTCCGTGCATTTATAGGCAAATTCTGCATAGTCGGATACTACGTAGAAACCGTGAGCAAAATTCTTGGGGATAAAAAACTGCTTTTTATTCTCTGCCGACAGCAGCACGCCATACCACTTGCCATATGTCGCGGATCCTGCACGCAAATCCACCGCCACGTCATAAACCTCGCCGCTCAGTACACGCACAAGCTTGTCCTGCGGATACTGAATCTGGAAATGCAGTCCACGCAGCACTCCCTTAGTGGATGCGGACTGATTATCCTGCACGAATACCTGATCAATCCCAGCTTCCTTATAATCATTATAATTATATGTTTCCATGAAATATCCCCTGGCATCTTCAAACACCTTCGGGGTAATCACCTTCAAACCTTCTATCTCACACGTTTCCACCGTTATTTTTCCCATAATCCATAATTCCTTTCTTCTAATTTGTATCGGAACCCGTAGGCACGTTGCCGCTGTCTCCGTCGATAACGCCTGTATAACCCGCTGCACCTTTGGCATGGTTGATTGACGTATCGATGTTCATAAAACTCAAGTCCAGATCGACCCTCGTCTCTATACCGTCCACAGTACCCTTCGACGTGTACTGCCACATATCGTAATATTCTTCATATGTGGGGGCATCCGCATATTCTGCCAACCAAACCTTGTATTGTGACAGTTGTGTCATATCCAGCCGATTGTTTAACCAGTTCTTTGACGCATAAACACCTGTCTCGTAGCCCGCAGAGGCAATCGTCTCCAAAAACGCCTTGTGATATCGGGCCCGTTCCTCAGCATCGAGCTGGTCTGCGCGACCGTTGCCCCCGGCGCTCTCACTGTCGAGGAACACAGGATAATCCACATCGTAGTTCTCAATCAGGCTAATAACCATGCTGGCTTCTTCAACCGCTTCCACTTCGCTCGTCGCCTGAGTAAAGAAATACACGCCTACCGGAATTCCCGCCTCTATAGCACCCTTGATATTGGCCTCATACATGGCATCCAACACCAGCGAACCGCTGGTAGCACCGCGATATCCGCATCGGATAATGGCAAACTCAATTCCGTCAGCCTTGACCTTCTCCCAATCAATCTCCTTATTCCATCTGGAAACGTCTATGCCAAGCTTACCTGTGCCGTTGGCAAAACCAAGTTCCGTATTCTCACTGCCGTCCGCGCTCTCCTCGGCGCTGTGCAGGAACTTATCGTCCTTCTCCACATCTATGTCATCTTCCGTCAAAATCATGTACTCGATATCATCCAAGACACGATACTCAATCTCCTGCTTGACCTGAATCGAAGTGATGGTGTTGGGGACAATAAAACCTTCTGCCTCCTCCAACAGTACACTATACTCTCCGGAGCGCAGACCGTCTATATAGATAATACCGTCTTCGTCATAGTCCGTATACTCACCGAATCCCTGGATTCTGATTGTAAAAGGAGTGCCCGTCACCAACCTGCCCACGCTGTCCACAACCATAATACGCAGATCCTTCGCAACGGAGCTCATCACAAGGAAAACCTTTTTGCCGGAAAAGCTTTCGATACTCTTGAACTTTACTTCCGGATCAAAAAAGGTTTCATCGCGCAAAAAGGCTGACAGATCATTACCCCGCTGACCGCCGGTTGTATCTTCTTCCACCGCCGCCGTCTCCTGAACCTGCCCGTCTGTCAGTCCTAACTTCTTCATTACAGTTTCCAGATTGGTGAGCGCAATCACGCCGATTAACACCACAAACATGGCAATCATGGCAATCAGCGTTCTTTTCATTTTCTTATAGTCCATTGGCAACCTCAACCATGTACTTTCCGTATTCCGTCTTCATAAGCGGCTCAGCCAGCTTTAACAGTTGTTCCTTTGTAATAAATCCTCTCTTATAGGCAATCTCCTCAATACAGGAGATGTACAGTCCCTGTCTCTTCTGAAAAGCAGACACGAAATCCGCTGCATCCAATAAAGAATCATGATTCCCCGTATCCAGCCACGCAAATCCACGCCCTAAAGTCTCCACGCGAAGTTCTCCTCTGCTCAGATACTCATTGTTGATACTCGTAATTTCTATCTCACCTCTGGCGGAAGGCTTCACGTTGGCTGCAATCTCCACCACTTTATTATCGTAGAAATACAGGCCGGGAACCGCATAATTACTCTTGGGATGTTCCGGCTTTTCCTCTATGGAAAGCGCCACGCCGTTCTCATCAAACTCTACCACACCGTACTCTCTCGGGTCTCTGACATAGTAGCCGAATATTGTCGCTCCGGACTGTCTGGATGCCACTTCCCTAAGCACCTTGGAAAAACTCTGTCCGTAGAAAATATTGTCGCCGAGCACAAGCGCCACACTGTCGTTGCCAATAAAATCCGCTCCAATGATAAAAGCGTCCGCAAGACCTCTGGGATACTCCTGCACGGCATATTCCATACGAAGGCCAAGCTGCTCGCCTGTTCCGAACAGCTCCTCAAATACCGGCAAATCCCTCGGCGTGGAAATAATCAAAATATCTCTTATCCCTGCCAACATAAGAATCGACAAGGGATAATAAATCATTGGTTTATCGTATACAGGCATAATCTGCTTAGAGATTGCCTTTGTCAGCGGATACAGCCGTGTTCCCGAGCCGCCCGCCAGAATGATTCCTTTCATCAGTTTCTCTCCCGTCTGTTAATGCTTGTACATCTCCTCGTAATACTTCTGGTAATCGCCGCTTGTCACGTTGCGCATCCAGTCTTCGTTCTCAAAATACCACTGAATCGTGCGTCGAATGCCTTCTCTAAACATCGTCTCCGGCTCCCAGCCAATCTCCGCCTTGATTTTATCGGGCGCGATTGCATATCTTCTGTCATGACCCTTACGGTCCTCCACATAGGTGATTAAATCTTCGCTGACATGAGATTTGCGCGGATCACCGTCCGGCAGCATCTCTCTGAGCGTCTCTATAATAATTTTAATAATCTCAATATTCTGTTTTTCATTATGTCCGCCTACATTGTAAGTCTCAAACAGCCTTCCCTGCTCCTGAACCATATCGATTGCCTTGGCATGATCTTCCACATACAGCCAGTCACGAACATTCTTACCATCTCCGTAGACAGGCAGTTTCTTGCCCTGCAATGCATTGTTGATAATGAGCGGGATGAGTTTCTCCGGAAACTGATAAGGCCCGTAGTTGTTGGAGCAGTTTGTGATATTGGCAGGAAATTTATAGGTATCCATATAAGCCCGAACCAACATATCGGAAGACGCCTTGCTCGCAGAATACGGACTATGAGGCGCATAAGGTGTCGTCTCGTAGAAATAGCCGCCGTCCTCATCCAATGAACCATACACTTCATCCGTGGAGACATGCAGGAATTTCTTATCCGCCTTAAAACTGCCGTCCGGAAGTTCCCATGCCACCTTGGCGCAGTTCAGCATTACCGCTGTACCGAGCACATTGGTCTGCACAAACACCTCGGGATTGCGGATACTCCTGTCCACATGGCTCTCAGCCGCAAAATGGACAACCCTGTCTATATCGTTCTCTGCAAATATTTTGGAAATTGCCTCTCTGTCGCAGATATCCGCTTTGACAAAGGTATAATTCTCCCTGTTCTCGACATCCTTCAAATTCTCCGGATTGCCCGCGTATGTCAACACATCCACGTTGATTATGCGAATATCATTATCATACTTGCGGAACATATAGTGTATATAGTTAGAACCGATAAAACCGGCACCTCCCGTTACAAGGTAAGTTCTCATGGTTTTTCTCCTTTTTGTTTATTTGTATTTAGCCGTGCTCACCTCGATTCCGCACGGCTTAATAACTCATGTAGCTGATATTCATATCGACATATCCGCTGATACCGCTTACATGTCCTTTGGAGGAATACTGCCACATATCATACCGAGTTGCCGTGTAGGTCGGTGTGCTGGCGTACTGTGCAAGCCAAATCTTGTATCCTGTCAGACTGCTTGTATTGATTTTATCGGTAAACCATGTTTTATTGGCATATACGCCTGCCGAATAACCGGAATTCTGTATGGTTTGACAAAATGCCTTGCAGACCGCCGTTCGTGTCTCTTTGCTGATACCGTCTCCACGACCGCCGCTGGACTCCACATCCAAGAAGATTGGATAGTTCAGTCCGTATCCGTTGACCAGACTCAGTGCCATGGAAGCTTCCTCCACCGCTTCCACCTCATTGACTGCCTGGCTGAAGAAATAAACTCCTACCTTCAGTCCTGCTGCCTTCGCGCCCTTAATATTGCTCCTGAACTTCGGATCCTCAACGAGCACTCCCGTAGATGATCCTCGGTATCCGCACCGGATAATTACATAAGATACACCGGAATTTTTCACAGCATTCCAATCGATATTGCCATTCCACTTAGACACGTCGATTCCCATCGTTCCGGAGCCGGCAGAGAGCTTTCCGTCGCTTCCGAAAGTGTATCTTGCACCCTGAATGACCTGCTCCCCGGTCACATAGTTACCGTCCTTATCAAAGTAGTATACGCTGCCGTCTATAGTCTGCCACCCTGTATATCTGTACGTGGGTTGAGGCAGATAAAATTTGCTGGCAGTATAATAATCGGCATATGTAGCCTCTATATATTTACCGTCCTTATATATATAGACCTGATTGCCGTTTTTATCCTTTAACTTACTGGTAGTATCTCCCGCCGTATCCTTAACTACCGTAACTTTACACGTAGCAGTGGCATCGCCGCATTTGGCGGTGATTGTCGCCGTACCTGCCGCAACACCCTTGATGGTTGCGGAAGTGGCATTGCTGCTCTCAATCTTGGCGACCTTATCGTTATCGCTTGTCCAGGAAATCGTGCCGCCGGACGGCTCTGTGGTTACGTTTATCGTACCTGTACCGCCTACTTTGATTGTGACGCTTCCGTCAATCTTGGTGATCTTATATGTCTGTGCCGTAACCTTAACGGTACATTTCAATGTGGTTTCCGCGGATCCGATTTTAATTTTAACTGTAATATCGGCATCGCCCGCCGCGACAGCAGTTACCTTTCCGTTGCTGTCCACGCTTGCCACTTTATCATTGCTGCTTCCCCATGTATAGGAAGATATGGAGGAAACGTATTCTCCGGTAACGGAAAGAGTATCTGTTCCGCCCTGTGTCAAACTAAGCGAAGTCTTATCCAACGCAAGCTTGTTCAGTTTCTCCTGATCTGTAGGCTCTTTCTGCTCCGGCTGCGATGCAGTAACCTTCACCTTACATTCAAATGTTTTTGATGCACCGCCGATTGTTACCGATGCTTTGATTATTGTGTCGCCTGCCCCATTAGCGGTAACCGTACCGCCATTTATACCGGCAATACCGTCATTTTCACTCGACCATGAAACAGTATCCGGCGTGTACTCTCCCACAATACTGAGAGATGCCGTATCGCCCTGTTTCATATCCAGTGATGTGGCGCTTAAACTAAGTTTATCCACTTTATCTTGATCCGAAGGCCCCTGCGGCTCGGATGAGCCTGCCGCGTTACATTGAGTATAATCTGCCTTACATACATCACAATCCGTACCTTTAGCGGCTTCCTCATTTGCACATTTTGATGTACATGTACACGTCGGCGATTGTTCCGACAACGGCACAATGCCTTCATTCACCATCTTCATAAATCCGCCTGCCGCACTGAGAGTTGCAGGATCAGGAATTTGGTCTTTATTAATTTCTTTGTAGTTCACATTGGAATCTATCTGCGTCTTGGTGGACTCCACCCACTCCACCGTATCGGCAAGCGCCGACTCTTCCGTCATATCCTGTAGGGCAGTGTCTTCCTTTGCGGCATTAATTTCCGATTCGGACTTAACTTCGTCAGACACATCCACTTTCTTATAGGCGATAGTATCCGTTACCTTAACGCTCGTGGCAGATAAAGGAAGCTTATAATCCTCATAACTGCCATCCTTGAAGGGTTTTGCAGTCACCTGATAAGTCCCTGCTTCGATCCCGGTTTGATAAATAATTCCGTCTTTGTCATCGTCCCTCAAGTCGAATGTCTTTTTTCCGTTTGATACCTCTACCTCAAAAGGAACTCCGCCAATCAGTTTGCCTGTCGCCTTATTCACAAACTTAATCTTCAGATCGGATTGAATTGAAGTAAGATTAAGCGTCACCTCAATACCTTGACTCTGCTCTTCTACTTCTACGGGTTCTTCCGTCTCTTCTTCCAAATCAATCATGCCGGATAGCTTGGCAGACTCGGATACCGCGATAAGTCCGCTCTCACCGATTACAGAGATACCCTGAACTTCCTCGCCGACAGAGGCAAATGCTTCCACCTGCTTCTCTATCGTTTTGGCATTGACAAAAAGTGCGCTTGTGACAATAACGCCCGCTATTACGACAATTCCCAACATTGCCACAATCATGTCAAGCGTGCTCATATCCACTAAGAATCGTTTGAAACGTACGAGTACCCCGCCCTCATCATCGTCGTAGTCGTACTCGTCCTCCTCATCGTCCTCGTAGTCCTCATCTTCGTAATCTTCGTCTTCGTAATCTTCATCCTCGTAGTCTTCGTCTTCGTAGTCTTCATCCTCGTAGTCTTCATCTTCCAATTCTTCATCGTCCTCATACCGGGACACAGATGTCTTGGAAGCCGGACGCACACCTTTATGCTCACTTTGGTATGATTCTATCGCATCATCGTCCAGACAGAGGAATTCCAGTGTGTCATCCGTCACACTGTCTTCGTCTTCCTCGTCAAACCTTTCTTCCGCGAAGAATTCATCCAAACGCACTTTGTCTTTAGGGTTCTTTTTTCTATTGTTTTTACCGTCTTTCATTTTTCCTCCATTCCGAACCAATCCCGCCCCTCTATGGATCGGCCGCTGAACCGTATGTAATTTACATCGCGGTATTCACCTTATGTAAACCCTTATTTTTTAACAATTTTGTAATATTATATCATACAACCACTATAACATCAAGGCTGTTTGCAATTCTTTCGATTTTAGTAAGATTTACATAATATTTGTATTTTTACGCGATATTTAACATCGCCAAAACCGCCATATTCCGTTAAAATACGCTTGACTTTATCTCTTATAACTGACACAATACAAGTGCAACCTTACAATTTCAACATTCATTTTAATAGGCAAAGGGGATTTTACTATGATGTATATGCACTATTGTAAGCGTTGCCATCGGGTCTATATGCTAAACGGGCATAAACAGCATTGTCCGAAGTGCCGTGAGAACATCACGGAACTGAAAATCACGTACATGGATTATGTCAGCATGGATATGGATGCGAGAGAACAGTTCAGCGACTGTTGCGCGGACGCAGATCAGCTGCAAAGTCTGAGTACCACATACCGCATGTACAAATACAGCAAGTGGTACAAAGAACTACAAACGCAGTTTCAACCAACTGCAATCATTACATATCCGATGACAGACATGACCCCGATGGAAAACGCTGTGTCCATGGTCTAATAGCCGTGTGATGCACCCGTTAAAGAGCGCCTCTGAAAATTTTCAAATTTTCGGTCGCGCTCTTTTTCGTGTCAGCGAAAAGTATTCTCAGTGTGCGCAAATTTTACGAAAAATAAAAGATTTTATTAAATAATACGGAAAGCATGGATTTTTAAATATTTTCATAGTAAAATAATCAGTAAGATTTTACAAGACAACAATTTACGAAACGGTAAAACCATCCGGAAAAGGAGGGGCATATGAGACAAAATAAACAGCAGAAAACGGAAGATATCGAAATACAGGAAATAGAGGCGGATGAGGATGAAACAGGGATAGATGTGGACGAAACATCGGAAGAGGAAACCGGCGAAAGCGGAGGTTTTCACATAAATATCCATCTTGTAATCCTAGGCATCATTGTCGCTCTAGTGGGCTTTTCTGCCTACAGACTGTATGTATGGAACAAAGGCGTTCCGTCCGATTACGACCCGAACTATCAGACCTCAGATTTCGACATAGAG
This sequence comes from Lachnospiraceae bacterium, assembly GCA_022510565.1. Taxonomy (GTDB): domain Bacteria; phylum Bacillota; class Clostridia; order Lachnospirales; family Lachnospiraceae; genus UBA3282. Next base: position 140,687 of record JAFLTE010000001.1, read on the forward strand.
GTAATGGACAGTATTATTCCCCTCGCTCCCGACAAGCTGGAGGGACACGAGGATGACGGCGTAACTACCATCCTGTGTCTGGGCGACGATCCTTTTTCTCTGAATCAGGGAGAAGGCGGTCTGGCGGAACAGATAGCAAAAAAGACCGGGGCAACCGTCTACAACGGTTCCGTCACAGGCTCCACCATCGCCATGCAGTACCAGACGTGGCAGAACTGGTATAGCATTGACGCATATTCATTCGTGTTTATAGCGCAGAGTCTCGCATCGGGCGATTTCAGTGTGATGAGAGAGGCCGCCACCTACAGCTACGATGAGGCCGTTCCATCCACTACGGAAATGCTTGCATCGCTTGACATGAACAGTGTGGATGTACTGTGTGTAATGTACGACGCTAGTGATTATATCCAGATGCATCCCAGCGATGACCCCAACGACCCTTATAACATCCTCGCTTATACAGGTGCGCTGCGCACCGGCATTGAGGCCATTCAGGAAGCGTACCCGCACATCCGTATCGTTATCCTGTCCCACACATTCTGCCACTCCATCAATGAGGAAGGCAATTTTCAGAATGGTGACCGCGCGGACTTAGGACACGGAACCATAAGCCACTATTGGCAGAAAGAAATGGATGTGACCATGGACTGTGGTGTCTCTTTTATAGATAATTTCTACGGCTCCGTCAACGAAGACAACTATTTGGAATATATGACGGATTACATCCACTTCAACGATGACGGCAGAGAGCTTCTGGCAGACAGATTTGTACAGTGCATTTTCCCAAATCTGACGAATGCAGAATAGTATATGACATGAATGTCAGTAATCTACCGAGAACAACGTTTCAAAATCAAATTGTTCAATCACGGCGCGCATCCGAAGGAGCGCGCCTTTCATTTCCTCTTCACTTGTCACTTCACATGTTCCGTCCGCGAAGCATTCCGTCATATATCGGTTAATGTCCTTATGATAATGCGTGTAATCCGCATAGTTATTTAAGTTGGTCACAATCCATTCCTGATCCGGAAAAAAGAAGACCCGTACATTGTCATAAGAAAGCAGAGTATCCGCAATATACTCATACTCCGCCATAGTGGCCTCCAAATGATTTTCCAGTATCACATCATTCCAGTACAGAATGCTGTATGGCGGAAAAAAAATATAAAACACGGTATCCGGATTCTGCTCAATATAGGGACAGATATTCACCTGCAGATTCCTGGCTGCGCCCTCCGTATAGGCTTGTGACGGCGTCTCTTCTTCCACGGTCTGCGGCGGCTCGTAATTGTGCATAACCCACTGAATATTATAGTATTCGTCCGTCCACCAACTCTCATAAACCGTAGCCAAATCCGTCTTATCCGGGTCAGCGATGGGCCTTAAAATATAATTCAGCACCACATCCTTATTGAAAATGTACTGCACGTCGTTAATATAGTTTTTATCGTAGAGATATTCCGGAATCGGATACTTTGTCTCATCCACACCGCCTGTATAAGTCATAACATCCACGCCCAGAAAAACCGTATCTACCTGATGATCGCTGTCAAAAATAATCTCCATGATATTGGCCTGGTCCTTGGGGTAAGCACCGCTGTAACTCAGTTTGATTGTATTAAGCCCCATCAACTCTTCAAACCAACGGGTATTGAAATTTACCGTCATGGAAGAACCGAGAATCACACTGTCATACTCCATATTCTTCGCCATTCCCGGATTCTGGCTGAGCTGATTATCCACCAGATAAGGGAATTTCTCAAGCGGTGCGTGATATTGGAAAAAGGGGTCTACGATGATTACCAGCGCCGCTGTGAGGAGAAACAATATTAAGATAAAGGCTGTGGTGGAGATAATCCACTTTTTGAATTTGTTCATACTTTTTACCTTGTATTTTATTAAATATTTAGCCCAGACGGAAATAAATTTCTAAAAATTGAAGTATAAAAACGTACTGACCTCCGAGAAGGTGAGTACACACCACACTGTCAATACAGCAATTACGGATGCAGAGACGACAGAATACTTCACCCGCTCCATGCGCTGTGCCGCGTTTCTGCCAATCATCGACAGGTAGATGCCGACACCGAGAATCACCCACATCAGGATATATCTGCTGTATGTCTTATTGTCGAAATGCAATACTTTAATGACATACCAGAACTCGTCCACTTGAAAGCAGGCTGTCAGACCCGTAGAAATCTTCTGTATAGGTCCCTTGACTGCAGTGTAGAGCATCCGATTCGCCTGTGCAATATCCGCGGCACGGAAATAAACCCACGCCACGGCTACATAGACAAACAAGAGCAGACGTGACATCAGTGTCGTAAACCCATTATGATGCATAGCCCCCGGTTTCACACTCCTCTGCCACAGTCTGGTCAGTACATAAAGTACCCCATGCATCGCACCCCATATAATGAAATTCCAACCGGCACCGTGCCACAGACCGCTTAAGAGAAACACAAGCATCAGATTGCAATACATCCTCGCTGCACCCCTTCGGCTTCCACCCAGCGGAATATAGACATATTTCGTAAAAAAACGATTTAACGTTATATGCCATCTTTTCCAGAAATCAACAATATTCACAGCCTTGTACGGCGAATTAAAATTAATCGGAATCTCTATACCGAGCATCTTACCGATACCTCTTGCCATATCGCAGTACCCGCTGAAATCAAAGTACAACTGAAGCGAATAACTGATTATGACCAGAATCGCATCTGCGCGCCCCAGAAGCTCAATATTTGTATAGCCGTAATCCACTCCCGCTCCGAAAGTATCCGCAATCAGCACTTTTTTAGCCAATCCCAGAATAAAAAGCCCCATTCCTTCCGCGATTCTCTCCCACAGAACGGATTGCTGCCCAATCCGGCGAAACTGCGGCAGCATCTCCTCGTGATTGACGATGGGTCCTGCAATCAACTGCGGGAAGAAGGAGACAAACAACGCATAATCCACAAGCGAGCAGTCCCGCACTTCTCCACGGTACGTGTCCACCACAAAGGAAATCTGCTGAAAGGTAAAAAAACTGATTCCCAAAGGCAGCAGAATATTGCGAAGTGCAACAGAAGCACCGAACACTGTATTGATTGTTGAAAGGAAGAAATCAAAATATTTAAAATAAAAAAGCACTCCCAAATTCGCCGCCACCGCAATAATCATGACAGATTTCCGAGTTCTGCGTGACAGTATACGATGAAACATATAATTTGCGCCGATGCTGCACACCATAATAAGCAAGTAGGAGAGATTAAAATATCCATAGAACCACAGAGACATGGCAATCAGGAATACCTTAGCCGCCTCAGCCTTGTGAAAATGCACAAGTCCGTAATAGCCAAGCAGACATATGGGAAAGAAAAGAAATACAAAGATATAAGAGTTAAATAACATTGTTCCGCTCCGTTTAGCCGAATTCTCACTAATTGCTTGCAAACTCCGCCTTTATCACTTGGGTATCCTGATAAATCAGATAATTCCCAACCCGTTCGTATAGGATAAACCCGTGCTGTGTCAAAGGCACAGTAGTCTTTCGATTCTCTTTTAACACGATATAGGCGCAGGGATACTCCCTCGCCAATTCTACCAGAGCATCCGTGTCAATGACTTCCGACTCCTCCATCACATCATACAAATCATGATGAAATTCCCATCTGGCAATAAGCGCCTGCCGTCCGTAAGGCAACTCAATATTCGTGCTGTATTGCCGCACATAATAAATCAAATCCGCCGGCACAAGCGCCGTAATACGCCCTTCCTCCGGCTCGATTAAATCCACGATATCAATCACATCCTGCGGAAGATGATACACATTCTCCGCCTTCGTAATATATTGACTGTCATATACATAATTGCCGCATGCAATAATCGCCACACATATAATCGCCAATCCAATCCTGCGATGCCTGCCGCACAGTTTGAGCAGACCGTAAGCGCTCACAAGACTCATCTGCAGAAGCCATAACAATCTGTAGTATGTCTCCCCATCTTCCATAAGCCGAACAAATACTTTACGGAACAAAGGGCAGAAAAACATGAAAAGGATAAGTGTCGGCACATAAACAAAGAACGTCCTTCTATGCTTGTCCTTCTCCGTCAGCCACAGATAGAGCAGCGCGAAGAGATAAATTCCCGCCAGATAACCGTTTTCATGGAAACCCATATAATTTTTAAAAACGACCACACTCTCTAAAAAAATGCCCCACATAACCTGCTCCTATATCCAAAGGTGACTGTAACCCACAAATAAATAAATTGCAATATAAATCACATGTGGAATACACGCTGCGCCCATTTTAATAATCACTTTATAATCCCGCTCTGTAAGCGCCAGACAAAACGCCGTAATCGCCATCAGAATGCAGGAGAGAAAGACCGCCAGGGAACTGCAAATACCCGCCGTAACGTTGATACCGACAAGCACCATCCACTGCCCCACATCTCCGAAGCGCTTTGCCTTCGTACCTGTCTCAGGCTTTCTTCCCGCGTCGCTATAAATCCACAGAAACATCAGAAACAACGCCGGAATGACCAGGCTGCCTGCCACCGCTTTTCCCTGCCATGTTCTGGTCAGGAAAAAGGTCTCGTTGGTATAGATTGATACATTGCCGAAAATCTGAAACATACACATAATAATCATAAAAATCGGCAGATTTTCTCTATGAAACAGACTATCCTGTTCCTCCGGCTTTGTACGGAAGAGCACTTTGCCAATCTCATAGTATACAAGATAACTCAATGGAATGAGGACGAACGGCATCACTAAATGTGACACAATTGTCGTATGAATATCACTTTTAACCCCAACAAATGCAATCCAAATCGGAAAAACGGCGAGCATATGTCTGATATCCAAACCTGTCGAGCGACCCGTATAAGGCAGAATACGATACATAACGCCCGCCTGCTGCGCAATCAAGGACTCCACCACATAATATGCATCGTCCCCGTCAAAAGATGCGTAGGCCGCCGCCTTATACAACTGAAAGCCGAGCAGCACAAAAAACAACAGCCACTCAATCCGTTCCGCCCACGACAGAGCAGGCATGGGGTGCAGCTTTATCTTCTTCCGATTCCGGTACGTAAGCCACACTCCCACAGCGGCACACAGAATTGCAGAGATTGTAAATGAGACAGACGCCACCTTAAAGTTATCATATTTGAGAAAAATCACAGCCGGAATCGCCACCACTTCAAACACGGCCCACATCATAAAATAGCCGGCCAACATCACGAAACCCGGATTTCTCTTATCTTCCGATATGAAATTAGCGGGTATCATACCGATGCAAAACGGTATAATCACAAGCCAGAATAACAAACCAAGGACGTGTAACATAGGCGAACCTCTCAATTTGGGCAGAGACTCGAAAATGCTTCGCATTTCCTCGTTCGCTTCGCTCGTCAAATGTACAGACAGATATCTGCTTGAGCAAGCTCAGCATCTATCTGTCTATACATTTTCCTCTGCCCTTAGCGCATATTATACCACACTGTACATTTTGCCGCAAATATGATAAACTGATGTCTGTCAGTTTGAATAAATGATATACTATTTATATATTGTAACTCATAGAAAGAAAGCGAGGTACCCCATGAAAAAAGTATACGTTATCGGTGCCGGTCCTGCCGGTCTGACCGCCGCTTATGAATTGTTAAAACAGAGTAAGGACTACGAAGTCATTGTCTTAGAGGAAAGCAATGACATGGGCGGCATCTCCAAAACCATCAACTATAAAGGCAACCGCATGGACATGGGTGGACATCGTTTCTTCTCCAAGGTTCCGGAAGTGAACGAATGGTGGAACAAGATGCTTCCTCTGCAGGGCAGCCCCGCTTACGATGATATCAAACTGGTTAGAGACGTGCAGCTTGCAAAAGGCGGCCCCGACCCCGAGAAGGAAGACCGCGTTATGCTGAAAAGAAACCGCGTCTCCCGCATTTACTATGACCAGAAGTTCTTTGACTATCCCATCAGCTTAAAGTGGGAAACCTTTGCCAATATGGGACTTGCTACGGATATTGTTGCGGCATTCAGCTATTTGGCAAGCGTCATTCACAAACGGGAAGAGAAATCTCTGGAAGACTTCTATATCAACCGTTTCGGCAGAAAGCTGTATTCCATGTTTTTTGAGCGCTATACCGAAAATCTTTGGGGTCGCCACCCAAGCGAAATCGACCCAAGCTGGGGAGCACAGCGTGCCAAAGGTCTTTCCGTGTTCGCCATCATCAAGGATATGTTCGGAAAACTGCTGCCGGGTAAGAAAAACCGTCACGTGGAAACCTCTCTGATTGAATCCTTCAGCTATCCGAAACTGGGACCCGGTCAGCTCTGGGATGTGACGGCAGAAGAAATCAGGAAGATGGGCGGCACAATACAGACAGGATGCAAGGTTGTTTCTCTTGAAAAAAATGCGGACAACCATATTGTTTCCCTGACTTATGAAAAGGACGGACAGGCTCATAAAGAGGATGGCGATATCTTTATCTCCTCCATGCCCGTTAAGGATCTGGTAGGCGGCATGAACGATGTGCCCGCTAAGGAAGCGGAAATCGCAGCGGGTCTGCCGTACCGTGATTACAGAACACTGGGCGTACTGATCCGTAAACTGAATCTAAAAAACAAAACTAAGATAAAAACCATCGGCAACATCGTGCCGGACAACTGGATTTATGTGCATGACCGCACAGTGCAGGTGGGGCGTTTCCAGATATACAACAACTGGTCACCCTATATGGTAGTGGATCTGGAGCACACTGTCTGGATAGGCTTGGAATATTTCTGCAACGAAGGTGACGACCTCTGGAATATGTCCGAGGAAGAGTTCTCCGCTTTCGGCGTTTCAGAGATGATTAAGATGGGATTAATCGACAGCAAAGAGGATGTACTCGACACCCATTCAGAGTCCGTGAAGAAAGCTTATCCTGCTTATTTTGATACTTACAGTGAGATTGATACTCTGGTAAATTACTTAAAGAGCATCGACAATCTCTACTGTGTGGGACGCAATGGGCAGCACCGCTACAACAATATCGATCACTCCATGATGACCTCCTTTGAGACGGTCAAAAATATCATAAACGGCGTAGAAAATAAAGATAATATTTGGAGTGTAAATACCGAAAAAGAGTATCATGAATCGACTTCCTGACGGCGAGACAGCACCAGATTGCCAATCACCACTGCCATGCCTGTAAGCAGCACGAAATAGAAGCTGATTCCCCGCGTTACGTACAGGGACGGCATAAGATATCCGCCCGTAAAAATCCCGGCGAATATATTCCGGTACATGAGCTCTGTAATGCCTTGTGCGCCCGGTAACGGCAGCATATCCACAGCAATATAGACAGATGCCTGCAGCATCATCACCGTCACGGCGTCGGCTCCCTGCAGTGCAAAACCCCGGTAGACAATCCATGCCAAGACAAAGACACTGCATCTTTGCAGTGTCGTGAAAAGGCATACGTTCAAAACCTTGCGTTTGTGCGCAAGCAGAAAATGCACCGCTTCCCGATATCCTCCCACAAATCCCTCTATTTTCTCAACTCTGTGCTCTGACACTCTTAAAATTCTGCATTTCACAAGCAGTTTTTCCACACGCATAAGCACGCTTCTGATTCCTTTCGGCGCAAGCATAACTGCCAGAAGAATCAAAACCAACGTTGTATTTAATCCCAATCCCAGCAAATACAGCGGAAAGAATTCCCGCAGATAAAACCGAAGAATATCATACCCAAAAATCAACATGCCAATCCCCATCAAAACAAGCACAAGCTTATAAATCAGTGCCACCGTCATCAAAACTACGGATGACTCCGACAGAGCGTGTTTATCTTTACTCATATAATAGAGCTGCATCGGCTGTCCACCTGTAGCCGAGGGCGTGATTCCGGAGTAGAAAAATCCGATAAAGGAGTATACTATGCATCTTCTCAGGGTGGTTTCAGCGCTTAAGCTCCGAAGCAGGTACCATATCATTATGCCTTCCGCACTGACAAAAAATAATGCCGTCAAAACGGCCACACACAGAGCCCACGGGGAAAGCTTACGCAGAGCATTTGCCACCTCGCCCATATCCTGCCCGTGAAAAACCGTGTAAAATGACAATCCCATGACAACCAGGAAGAAGACACCTTCCGCCAATCTTTTCTTACTAACCGGTAACAAATTCCGCCAGCCTCCCTTCAAAGAGTGTTTTCTTATACGGATAGAGGCAGAAATCCTTCGGTGTCACCAGCGAAAAATGCTTCGGTGAAATGTCAATCTGAGCCTCGTGCAGCAGTCTGGCTATGTAGGAAGAGCAGGTATAGTAATTTTTTCGGTAGAAAGGAATACCTCGAACAATAAAAACAAGCCCCAGCACCGCATAATGATAATGTAAACGCATCCGATAATCCTCCCGAAGCCTTTGACGAATCTTTTCCTTCTGCCACGAACTGCACTCCAACTCGCAGATCTTGTAGTCCGCCGTCGGGAACGCCTGCAGTATCCTTTCTTTGTCCTCCCGTTCAAAGCCAGCAAAAATCGGAATTCGCGGATTTCTTCTTCCGAAGCTGTACGCCTCATCAAGCCGCTCATCCATAGAAATCACCACATGAATGTATTTCTGTTTGAGGAACCGACGTATCAGATAAGCAAACAGTCCCGGTGTGTCCACCATTGCAAGATAGATATGTTCCATAACCATCCCTCATCCAATCACTGAAATTGATATATTTTGCGAGCGGCACGATAACCGCTGCGGGTAAGAAGCCCGCCCAGTCTGCCCGGCAGATAAGTCAGTCCGCTGAGCGTGGTGTATTTTAAACGCAAATACAGTCTGATGTTCTCCTCTTTTACCTGATTCCACAGACGCTTACGCTTGCCATATGCCTCCCGAGAATTGATAAGTAGCAGGTGAACCGAAGAAATCGCCATCATAATGGATATATTACGGCACATATACTCGGCCAGCTTCGGATACTTCTCCCGCACTGCATTTAAATCCACACACTTAAATACGATTTCCGTTACTTTAATCTGCTGATCAATGCGACTCATCAGTACCTTTTCATTTACAGACTGGTCGGCACGTCCGATATAATAGTGATACAAATCGATATCCATATAATAGATGCGCTGTACATAGGGCAGCGGCTTATAAGCAAAAATATTGTCAACATAGAAGGTATGCTCCGGCAGAACAACTTCTGCTGTCTTAAGAAGTGCGGTTCTGAACATGAGCGCATGCATAATCAGGTATTGAGATGTGTGAAATCTGCCTATATCATTCCAATCACAGATTTCTTCCGTCGGAAATACATTTCTGTAATGAATCGTATGGTGCGTACCTTCATCCAGATGGTCGTAGATGTAATTACAGACAAACAAATCAGGTATTTCGCGGATAAGTCTTGTGTCTTTCATGTCACAAAACTTCTTAATTTGTGCGAGCAGTCTGCGATATGCACCTGCATCCAGCCAGTCGTCCGAGTCCACTACTTTAAAGAATAATCCGCTTGCCAATTCCAATCCTTTATTGACACCTGAACCGTGCCCGCCATTCTTTTTATGCACGGCTTTGACAATATCGGGATACGTCCTCTCATAATAGTCGGCAATATCGCCGGTGGTATCCGTGGAACCATCATCCACAATAATAATCTCTATGTCTTCCCCACCTACGAGAAGCGAATCTATACAGCGTCTCATATAGTCCTGTGAATTGTAGCAGGGCACTGCAAATGATATGTATTTTACTCCTTCACTTTCCGGCATATCCTAACCTCCAAATTTTCAGTGTATGATTTTCTTTATCTCTCTGTCCATTCTGCTTTTCCTTTTTATCTATCTACCTATCATAACGGAATAAACCTTGCATTGTCTTCAAAGTATTCTTAAGTTAATCTTAAGTTTCGTTTAAGATTACATATTCAGCGCAGAGTGCCCTGTCAAATAAAATAACTCCGACATATCTAAAAAAGATGACCTTTCTGAAAAGTATCTTTTCCAAATATGTCGAAGCCTGTTCAGACTATATTATTTAGTTCTCAACGATTGTCTCTAACGGACAATCTTCCTACTCGTTTGATGTACCCACAAGCCCGGTAAGCATTGCCTGCTCTATATATTCCATACCGGCAGTCGTAAAGTGTACACCGTCTATTGTCATTTCGCTTAAATCGGACAATCCAATTCCACAATCGGACAAATCAATCACCGAAATACCCTTGCTGTCTGCAATAGCTTCAATTCTCTCTGAGTAATCCTGAGAGATTAAGCCCAGTTTATTCACATAGTCCTCATACACCATATCATCTCCCCCATCACCTATCGGAGGAAGCGTACAGCAGTAGATTTCGGACGCGGGATATTCGCTTGCCAGTTTATCCAGAATCAGGCAGTATGCGTCACTGAAATTCTCAACTATGCCCTCTTCGACCAATTGTGTGCCGTCATTATCACCGATGGGAATATCTTTCAGCAAGTCGTTGGTACCCATATAAATAATTATGACATCAGGCATTTTCCCCTGCTTTCCGGTCAGAAATGACAGCCTGTAACTACTGCAGCCGTATCTAAAATCTCCAACATCCAAAGAATCACCTACACATGTGCTGCCTGAACTGGAATCATTGGCACACAGTTCCATCCCCGTATCATCAAGCAAACGCATCCACCATGTTTGCGATACATCCGTCAAATCTCCGTAGAAGGGATAAAATATGGCTGCACCCTCCATAATCCATCCATCATAAGTGGAGATACTGTCACCCAGAATCGAAAGCGCACATCCCTCAAATACACTTTCACTTTCCGTCTCGTTCGCATCCTCGATTTCCGCCACATCTGCAATCTTGTCGCTTTCATTCGCCTGTGGCGCTTCATCCGCCGTGTCGTTCGCTTCGTCTGTCACGGAAGCTGCATCCGTATCGTTATCAGCCGCAGCTGCTCCGCACCCCGTCAAACACATCGCCGTCAACCACGCACACAGCAATATGCTTTTCCATCTGTTGTTCCTCATTATGTCCCCCACGTCTTTTAAGTCTGCTCGGAGAAGAATCCTCACCCAATCAGATACCCCTTTGGTTGTTTGACTTCTATCTTTTAAATACAGACTGCCTTGCCCCGTGCAGCTTATCGTGATGCTTCAGAACATCGTCCACTGCATCCATACGCAGTCCCGCATCAATGAAATCACAATATTTACAGAACGGGTAATTCTGTCTGCCGTCCTTGATTGCCTGACGAAGCTCCTGATAGGGCTTACTGTTCCAGCCGTCCTTAATAGATACCTCGTGCAGATCGGCCAAATCCGTCACCTCAAAATTGTCGCAGCAACAGATGCCCATTTTGCCATTGGGCATAATCCACATATCCGTATACGGCATAAGACAGGTTTCCTTGATAACCTTCTTCGTGCTGTGCTTGTTCGGTGCACTTCCGGCACGATTCGTAAGCACCTCCTTCAGATAACGAATCTGAATCAGAATATCCACATCCGTAAACTCATCGGGATGTGCCTTCACATAATCGTAGATTTCCTTAATATTGTCGTGCATCTTCATATCGAGACAATAGTTATTGATAATGAGCTGATTCACATACGGAACGATTGATTTCACTTTATCAATGTCCAGGAGCAGCCCGTTGGTCGACATGAATATAAACGCATCGGGAAGCTGCTTACGTGCATACTCATGAAATTCTACGATACGCTTGTCAAGCCATGGCTCATTATTACCGTACAGGGTCAAATGCCCTTTATAATTCCAATCACGAAGCTGATCGATAACGGAGTAGTACAGCTCGTCCTCCATTTTCATATAAGGGCGCTTCTCAGCATGAATATTGGCGGTACAGAACTCGCACGTACTGTTGCACCTATTCACCGTCTCCAGATTGACCACCACGGGATGGGGTGCCTCTTTCTGCGCATAAAAATACTCGATGTACTTCTTCTGCTGCCGCCTTCTTAAAACAAATTGAAGTTTCAGATAGCTCTCACTGGATAACTTAGGCAGGTACTTTCTGGCATTCCAGCCAAACACACCCGCAAAATTGTGTACTCTGATTGACATTGTTTTCTCACTTTCGTTTTATATATTTGTGGTATTATCCATATCTATACAAGTTTACCGCAAATCCGCCTCGCTGTCTATCCTGTATACATATACCGTACAGCTTCCGTCCTGCGACGTATAACTACCCTGAAGACGAAGCATATTCTCATCTGCATTGCCAAGCTCTATCCGGGAGAAAACATATTCTCCGTCCAAAGCACGAAGTGCCTTGGTATCAATGTAGATATCAAAATCCGTAGCATACACGGTTTTCGTAGGATTCACAATACTTAAATCCGTCCCCGAATACAGATATGCCCTTGCACCCCAGTCATCATAATATATTCGCGTCGCTTCCACCCGCTCTAAGGCAGGCGCAATCACCTTGCGAAAGTCTTCCTTGTACTGCTGGGAATAAAAACCCAAGTATCCGTCCAGCGTGGCAATTCCGTTATATTCAAGTATCGCAGGGTGCATTCCGTAAGCCACTGACCACTCACCGTGATAATCGATGTCCTCCTTAATCTCCCGAAAAAGTTCCTGCGCATAGAATTGTTCATAATCCAAATCATCTACTTCCGCACCGTGAAAGTACTCGTACGCTCTGTTATAACAGGTGGCATATAAATCATTGTAACGGTTCGGTGTCAAAATAATCACAAGAACAGCAATACAGATTATGACGTTTGCAAGCCACATCTGCCAAACTCCCGCATTATACAGTCTAATCAACACCACAAAAAGAGCCGCATACCAGAGGAAAGGATTAAAAAAAATCGTTCTGTTAAACTGCCATCCCGTAAGCTGCGGTATCAATTTTTCCACAAAGGTGCGGAACGGTCCACAGTCATACAACCCGTAAATTACACTGTTAAACAGAAGAAACAACATAATAAAATTATAGGAATCATGAAATATTTTTTTCCATTTTTTCTTCCACAGATACATACCGTTATGAATCAAAAAATACACTATACAGACAGGCAGCACCACCTTGCCGTGCACACTGTCGGCATGAAAAATTCCTTCCCGCCAGACCGTTCCGATTTCCCGAAAGATCTCTGACGCGGAAAGGTTCGGATTTACCATGGTGGAACGTATTGTCACCTCGTCGCCAAAAAGCATCTGTCCGAACAGACGATACTCACACACCACATAGCCAAGTGACAACACGATAAGACCCACACACAGAGACCAGGCCGGTTTTCTGTCCCTTATAGACAGCCATATAACGGCAATTACCAGATATCCCAATATAAAAATACCATGGTAGGAGAAATAAGATACTAGCGGATAAGCAAACAGCGCCAAATACCAATACATTCCCTCACGACGGTATATTTTGATAAGCAGATATACACACAGTGGAATGGACGCAAACGCAAAACCAAACGCAGGAAAAACCCAGAGGATACCATATGCGAATCCCGTCATATAAACCACGGGACGGTACAACTCATACCCTTTATGATACAGTTCTTTCGCCAACAGTCGGAAAGAGAATATTCCCAACAAAATCTTCCCCAGAATACCAACTACATATGCGGTATAGGTCGGAAAAATCATATAGAGCACACTGTACAGAGAAAGCTCCGAAGGCAGATTGTCTCTGCTGACACCTCCGAGAAACGGCACATCAACGCCGTGCTTAAAAAATGTTCCCGTATTTTTTAACATTTGAAACTGCGCCAGAAACAAATCCATATTATCATGCACGCCGACATAGCTGTGCTCTCCGTACCCGAAAAACACTCCTGCCACAAGAAGCAGAAATCCTGTAATCGGAAAGACAAACCAATATTTAGTCAACCATATGAACCATTTTTGCCGCGTCAAGTTTTTCATCCTAACGTTTCCTCAGATTTATTTCCTCTTTTCCGAAAGACAAACAATTTCTGCCCGAAGAAATTCATAAATACAAAGATACCCATACCCAGAATCACCGCTACATTATCCACGAGCGCCGGGGACTGCGAGGCAAGCAAATATCTTACAAGCGGCCGTGCAATACCGAAAGAAACCGCATAGCATACGATAATGTTTGCCGCAAATCTCCACGGCAGCCACTTATCTTTATTCTCTACCTTAAAGGTCAATTTCCCGTTGGCATGATAGGAAAAGACACTTCCGATAAAGTACGAAATGCCGCTGGAAATCCAGTAATCTAAATGAACAAGATTATATAAAACCCATATGATCACATAGCCGAGAAGGGTGTTCATCACACCAACCATACCGAAATGAATGACTTCCATGATAAAACTTTTATGCTGTATATACAGCTCTTTTATTTTTTTCATCTTAATCACCATACAGCTCCATCCACTCGGAACGATTCATGCTGATAACGCTGTGTTTCCCATAAAATCCTGCCGTAACTGTATTCGTCCAATCTTCTTTATTCTCGGTAACCGGCATATGCATCAACGGTCCCTGTACATCATTGATTTCCGGAAGTATCACATCTTCCGTATTTTCATCCTCCATAAGATTTGTCTGTAAATCCATCTGAGACTTATAATCTTCCGCTTGTCCACTCATAATGTAAAGCAGCGATACATAAGATGTACTTATTTTAATATTGCCGCGCCAGCAAAAAGTCAGAAGCACGCAGAGCAGTAACCCCACCCCACAAAGAACAGCAGACTGCCACTCTTTTCTGCCCGATTTTTCTTCACGGACATTCTTCATTTTGGCTGCAATTTTTTCTGCAGCTATGAGCAGTATGCCTGAGGCCGTCAATAAAAATACTTGGTAATTTGTATTCGGAACTCCTCCCGAAACCGATACATCCGCATAAATGGCCGGTGCCTGCATAGCGCTGTAAAGGCAGAAGAGCATAGCCGAAAGCCAGATTGGATGTCTGAAACGGAAAGCATCTTCCCAAAGATAAAAGACTGCTACAAAAACAATAAACAGCAACAGTAATCCAACAAATATCAATGGTCTTTCTTTCGCATATACTCGGATATTTTTTATACCATACAAAAAAGATTTCGCAATCGTACTCACAGCCTTAAAAGCAGAAAACCCAAATTCTTCTCCTGCACGTCTTTTGTTTCCCGGTGCCATAGCACTCACAACAAGTCCTATGAGTTCCGTCAAAACCGGAATACACAAGGCAAAAATACGCTTATCTTTTTTCAAAACATACGTCGCAATACCTACATAGAAAGCAACAATCAGCACAAGCAGTGCCGCCTGATAGTTAGAGCCTCCGAGCAATGTCATAAAAACAGCAATTCCTATAAAAGTACTCTTCTTGTATCCCGAAGCATATTTTAATAACCATGCTGCCGCCATTTGACACATGGAAAACGGAACAATGTAGTGCGCACATCCGTTAAACCAAAAAATCGAGGACCTGGGATTTGGAATAAACTCAATACTAATCATTAAAAATAATACTGTAATCAGTAAATAACTCCATTTATTGAATCCCATATTTTTACATAAAATCTGATTAAATAAATAGAAAGTACTTCCAATCCACAGAAACAGCATTAGTACGGCCACAATGACATATGCATCATCATGAAACACTTCAGGCTGTAAAGAAAAAAGTGCTATACTGAACCATGTCCCCTGCCACCCATCATAAAACGACCTGACAGTAGTGCACACAGATTTGCCCACTTCTATAAGAGAATGGGTTTTCATCCATGTGGGTCTGGTGTAAATACAATATCCATAATCATCTCCTGATGCCCTGTTCACAAAGGTGAGATATACAATGGGCAGCAACAGAATACAAAACAACAATAAATTTATGATAGCAAAATACTTGATTCTCTTTTCCGTCAAATATTTTTTCATACCCAAAACCTCATCCAACTTGCCAAAGTAAGCCTCTTCATATATAATAAATTTGCATAACAGTTGCCCGTATCTTATATGGCTTTTGAACGCATTATCAATCAAGGAGCGGTGATATGTTGATGTTAAATATACACCATATCGGTTACCTCGTTAAAAAGATGGATGCTGCAATCCTTACTTTCAAAAACCTGGAATACCGTGTCATACAGGACACTATCTACGATGATATCCGCAAAGTAGACATATGCTTTCTCGAAAAAGACGGTTACTGCATAGAGCTTGTCTCTCCTGTGTCAGAGGACTCCGTCGTGGCAGGTCTGTTAAAAAAATATAAAAACTGTCCTTATCATATCTGCTATGAAACGACAGATTTTGAGAAGGACTTTGAGGCATTGCGCTCGGAAGGTTTCATGCCCATCGATACCCTCACGCCTGCACCTGCTCTCTCCGATAAGGAAGTTGTCTTTATGACTCATGCAGCGCTCGGCATGATTGAACTGATTAAATCTGACTGATAATAATATCCGCCATTTCTCCCACGTTCTTCATGGATACTACCTGTCCCATATTGAACTTCATACCAAACTCCTGCTCTACGGCAGCCAGAAGATTGATATGCTCCAAAGAATCCCATTCCTCGATGTCATCTGCCGTAGTAGTATCCGTCACGGTGATGGAATCATCGTCAAACACATCCCGAAACACTTCATTCAGTTTTGCAAATACTTCTTCTCTGCTCATATGCCAATCTCCTTATATTAGTTATTACGTATACAGATTCTGATTTATTCTGTCATATATCACTAAATACTATAAAGGTTTTTCTATGATTTCGCAACCTCAATCACCGTATTTCTGTTCTCGTAATCTGCGGGAATATCAAACTGCCAGACTGTGCTGCCGTCCGTCTCTTCCCCGATCTTCACAAAGCCCATATCCGCATAGAACTCCTTAACCATGCCATTCTTGGCAGTAGGATAATAATATCCGTAGATTGTCCTGATGCTGCACGTCCGGCACTCCTGTACCACGGCGTCCATCATAGCATATTCCATATCGCGCTTTAATACACGACAGCTCATCAGCCACAACTCCAGATGCAGCGCCTTCTCGGTCATGTCTTTCCTGCCGATCACAACAGAAACAACTCCATTGTCACCAAACTTATCCTCAAGTTTACCATATCTGGTGATATAATTTTCATCTGCCGCAAATTGCTCAATATCACTTTGTGTATATCTTCTGGTTGTTAAGTTAAACTGATTGCTCTTGTTGGAGAGCTGTGAAATTCGCGCCATATACATCGGTTCGAAGGCCATAATCCGCGCCTTCATTTCCAAAGAAAGTAGATATTCTCTGTAATCCCCGAAATTCAGCTGCTGCTTTTCACGCTCCATATTCGCCTTATACATCTCACTGCGTTTTCTGTCATCCTCCGACAGGTTTGTCACCTCGAAGAATCCCGCATGATCCAGCACTCTGATATACTGCTCCGGTGTACCGATCTCCGGAACCGCAACTCCGGCATTCTGCACACCTACGATATTCCGCTCCGCCGGATTGTCGTCAACGAACACCAGACTGTCGGGCAGAATATTCAACTCTTCTGCGATTGCCGCAATATTCCTGCTCTTAGGCTCCCAATTAGCCTTGATCAGGATAAAGTCCTCCGGCTTTAAAATGCCGTCAGGATGATTTAAGCCTGCGATCGCGTTGTCATATTCATTCTTGGAATTGATGTTCAGCATAACACCAATCTCTTTCTGTGCTTTGACATAGCTCTGAAATTCCGAGTAAACCTGTCCCATAGAAGTTTCCTGACCGATCTCCAGATTCTCTACGCCATCGTCCCCTACAATACCGCCCCATAATGTATTGTCTAAATCCAATACGAGAGATTTCTTATTCTTGCCGAAAATGGATTTAATAATATTAGACAGATTATATGCAAACTCCGGAATTGCCTGCATACACATGGCATATTTGTACATATGCCAATAGAATGGATCGGCCCACTTGTCCAAACCATAAGCCGCCGAGATATAGTTGATATCATGGATATAGAATCCCTCATGGCTCCTCGCATATTGATAGAATTTCTCGTTTAATCTGTTTAAGAAACTGATACGACCCTGCATAAGCACTGCCTCTTGATTTCCCAGAAGCCTGTAGAAAGGATACTCAAAATTATTCTGTATTACGGGACAATGGTACTTCTCCTCGATTTTATTCCACATAACGCAGAAGTGTTCATACTGTTCTTCCAATATGGCATCGATCCGCTCTGCATCATCCGCCACCGTCGGATAAGATGTAACGTTTCGGTTAGACGTATGAATGTAAATTAAATCCGGCGCAAATTCGGTAAGCTCCGGATTGTCAAACATCACGTCCTGCCAGTATTGCGCGTACTCCGATTCATAGAACTCCGGCTCTATACCGCGGTCTAGCAAAAACACTTCCAATACCCTGATAATGTCGTGAGTCGTACTGCCGCCCAGTACCGCTATCTTCTTATGCAGAAAATCCGTGCCGCTCTCCAATAATTCGCGCTTAATCTTCTTGGATTTTTTGAGAATATATTCACCGTCAAAGGGATACTCCAACTCTCTCATGTAACGCCTCCGCCTGCCTTTGCTATTTGTTTATTATAACATATTCTGCATATGTACATCAAACATTAATAAGTATTGGCATTTTCTCATACATAAAAAGAGTTGGCCGATCAGCCAACTCTTAACATCTATTCTTCCGGATAAAAATCCGCTAAAATACGATAAACCGCATGTTCGGCATAGGACCTCCGCCCCGCCTCCGACAAGTGAATTCCGTCCTCCAAATATTCATCCGCCGTGTATGCATCAATACCGCTGTATTCTATGGTATCATAGCACATCACATATTCTCTGTAATTTGCGGTCAACACAGATTGCAAGCATCTGGAGAAATCAAGCAATGTACCGTAACCCTTATTCACAGTGTAGGAATCACCCAAGTACTTCTCTCCGTCAAAAAACTGACAGTAATGCGGAAGAAAAACAAATATTTTTGCATTGGGAAAATGAGTCCTCAGTGTATTTACCGCATACTCCACCGCACCAACGTAAGTGCATATTGCAGAAATATCCAGTTCCTCACCCTCCGGCCAATACTTGCTCTGAGGTACTTTGCCGCACAGGAAATCATTCAGTCCGTACTCAATGACAAAATAGTCCGTTTGAGAGAAATCACATTCCTTTAAAACTTTCCCCGCCTCGTATTTGTCAAAAATCTCAGGACTTATATTCCCAACAATCGCATTGACGATACCCACAAGCGATGTGGATTCCCATCTATCAAACTCTCTTGTCTCATCGTACATGACTGCCGCAGTGGTGCCACCTATCGCCATATTATATATTTTGGCATTACATCCCTCGCCAATGAGTGCCGGCACGCCCGCATTATCCCTGTCGCTATCCAAAATACTGTCACCCATAAATACAATCTGCATATCATAATGCCTATCGTCTTCTTCGGTTGGTGAACTCTCGGAACTCTCGACGGCGGGCTCATCCGTATTAATTAATGTTTTCTCCGGTTGTTCACTGACGCTCTGTTCCTCTCCTACCGCTTCGACAGATCCGCTGCCCACACTGGGCTCGCCTTTTAGATTATTCCATTCATCTTTCAATTCCTGCACTGCTTGATTGTTTTCTTCGGCCAGAGCCAGTCTCTCCCTCTCCATTCTAAGCTGGGCCTGCCCGTAGACAATCTCTATAATCGCCAAAATACAGAAACCTATAAGCACAGCAAGCAGCCATGCATTATTTCTGAATTTACCTTTTCCCAAACCATCTTTTTTATCCATCTTACACCTCCACAAACAGCATATCACTTTTTAAACGGCTTGAGTGGTTTTTTTATGTTTATTAAAAAAACTTTTCTAAAATCTTAAGATTTGGAACACAAGATTATTACAGCCGGCTTCTATTATAGTATATAAGTCAAAAGTCGTAAATATACATACTGATGCCATGGCAATGCTTATGCACTGTCCCTTGACATGATCTTAGATGCATAAAATCCCTTTATGCGTTAGTCTGCATGATTCACCCTGCGTGTCACGAGGGTTAATCTATACTCAAAATCACGTCTGTTCTTCAATGCCATATTAGACAAGATTAATCCTGCAAACAGAGACTGTATCGCCGCAAGTCCAAGAAAACCACAGACAAACAGTGTAGGAAAACGCTGTACCAGTCCCGTCTCGAGATATGAAATCAGAATCGGAATAAACAGAACAACCGCAATAACAGACAGAATGGCCGAACACAATCCGAAAAATCCCAGCGGCTTATAGTCCCGATAGAGCTTCATAATTGTGTGCAACACCTTAAATCCGTCGGAGAACGTATTGAGCTTGGACACACTTCCTTCAGGTCTGTCCCGATAATCCACAACTACATTTTCAATCTGCATCTTGTTGTAGACAGCATGAATCGTCATCTCCGTCTCAATCTCAAAACCGGTGGACAGCACGGGAAACGTCTTTACAAACCCATAGCTGAACGCACGATATCCTGTCATAATATCCTTAATCTCACAGTGAAAAAGCCGATTTATGCTGCTGCGTACGATTGAATTACCGAAATTATGGAACGGTCTCTTATTCTCCGTAAAATAGGTAGACGAAAGCCTGTCTCCCACTACCATGTCCGCATTGTGATCAAGCACTTTATCCGCCATCTCACGGGCATATTCCATCGGATAAGTATCGTCTCCGTCCACCATAATATAACACTCCGCTTCAATCTCACGGAACATACGGCGAATTACATTGCCCTTACCCTGCATGTACTCATATCGGACAATTGCACCGGCCTCTCTGGCAAGCTCCACGGTGCGGTCTTTGGAATTATTGTCATAGACATAAACCACTGCCTCGGGAAGCGCCTCTCGCGCATCTCTTACTACCTTGGCAATGGTCTTCTCTTCATTATAGCACGGAACCAGAACAGCTATTTTGTCCATATCTTACGCAGCCTTTCATAGATACTATATAAAGAATAAATGATTTGTTCAAGAATTGCAATGTAATTCTTGGAGAGCAACTTGTTTGCTCATTTGCAACGCAATTCACATTAAAATCCCTGATAAATAAATTCACTCGCGCTGTAGCCGGGACCGTAACAGCCAAAGAGAATCACACCGAACAAAAGCGCATACCATATCATCCAGCGAATGGGCAGCGGAATGCGCGCAACCTGCTCCCTGACAGAGCCTTTTTGCTGTAAAAGGGACACCAAATACAGCAGCAAAAGTGCAGCCGCCGCGATAACTGCCTCGATTCGTTCCAGCCCCAATTCAAACAAAGAACCGTTTATAAGCACGGACGGATTCCACACGGACACCGCCTTTCTCAGCATGGCAAAAGCATCCCCCACCGATGCCGCACGGAAGAACAAATCGCCGATACACACAAGGAAAAAGGTTCTGACAATACGCACGATGCCCACCGCTCTTCCCTTCGGGTTGATATGAAACTTTTCCATAAAGCGCGCGCAGGGCGGCGTAAGCAGCTCCTCCATTACAATATAGAACCAGTGAAGCAATCCTGAACCTATCACGAACTTCCAGTCGCCGCCGTGCCAGATACCCACTGTCAGCCACAGGATGAACATGGCTGCAAATGTGGCGTACTGCTTGCCCTTTTTCTTGCCGAATTTCTCTCTCCATGATTGATTCAGATTCGTATAAAATTTAGTACGCATCACCGGATAAAATACATATTCCTTCATCCATACGCCCAGCGTAATATGCCATCTGCGCCAGTACTCAGCAATACTGCCGGCAAAAAAGGGCGTCTGAAAATTTTCCGGCAGAATAATGCCCAGACTCTCCGACATACCGAGTACAATATCCATGCATCCTGAAAAATCCGTGTAAAGCTGAAATGCATAGCACACTGTGGCAATCCATATATATGCGCCCGGGTAATCCATGTATCCGCCATACACCGTATCCACCAGCATACCAAGCCGCTCCGCAATCACCAGTTTCTTAAAAAATCCCCACACCATACGCTGCAGACCGCGAGTCACACGCACATAATCAAAAGCATGAGGTTCAAAAAACTGTTCGCCGTGCTCTCTGTACTTGAGAATCGGTCCGGAAATAATTACCGGAAAATACATCCCATACAGCATCAACTTCAAATAATTCTTCTGGGGCTTAGCCAGTCCGTAATAGACGTCCACCACATAGCCAAGCAACGAAAACGTGTAAAAAGACACACCAAGCGGAATGAGAAAATCCACGCTCTTAATCAGTTCCTCGGAGCTGCCAAACATCTTGGCAATACCGTCGATTGTATAGATTCCGAAATTAACATACTTAAGCACAACCAGAATGCCGACATTGACTATTATAGTCAATATAAGAATGCCTTTTCGCTTTTTCACATTTTCGGCAAATGTGACTGACATCATCCGTATCCCTGCGTAACACGCCGTCACCGATACAACGGGATAGAGGATCAGCATACCGTTACCGCTGAGCAGATAGTAAGCCACACTGCACATAAGCAGCAATCCCCACTGCAGTTTTTTCGGAATAACATAATACACTATTAAAATGAATGCAAAAAAACATAAAAAATAAAATGACGTGATTCCCATGTTTAAAACTATATCATAAATACCATTCTAAAGAAACAACTTTTACGCACAGTATTCGAGATTTGCATATTTTATCCAAATAAAGTAGAATGACTATAGCCGATTGATGGAGGCGGCGGTATATGTTATTTAACTCCGTGTCTTTTGGTATATTTATTATAGTTGTTTTTATTATGTACTATCTTGTACCCCACAAATACAGGTGGGCTTTTTTGCTGATTGCAAGCTACGTATTTTACATGAATCTGCATATCGGCTACGGCGTACTGCTTCTGGCAACGACCGCACTGACATACACGATGGCGCGCAGTCTTGAAAAAGCCGGCACGACTAAAACAAAAAAACGCTGTCTTCTGTACGGCATTCTACCGCTTATATTGATACTTCTTTTTTATAAGACCGCAAGTCCTGTCATCGATAGGCTTAACCTTCTGGCGGATGCAGGCCGACTTACCATGCAGCCGATTACCGTCAAGATTTTGCTTCCCGCCGGTATCTCCTTTTACTTTTTTCAGTCCATGGGCTACCTGATTGATGTCTATCGGGGCAAGATTAAGGCAGAACGGCATTTTGGCTATTATGCGCTCTTTGTATCTTTTTTTCCACAGCTTCTGGCAGGTCCCATCGGCAGAGCGGACAGCCTGTTGCCCCAATATAAGAAAGAGCGTCCTTTCGTCTACGAGAACGTAACCTACGGCTTGAAGCTGATGGCGTGGGGTTATTTTAAAAAGCTGGTGATCGCCGACGTTTATGCCGGTGTCGTCAACGGAGTATATGATTATGCACAATCTTATGTAGGACTTGTCTTTATTGTTGTCACGGTCATGTTCGCCTTCGAAATCTACTGTGATTTTTCCGGCTATTCCGACATTGCCATCGGGTGCGCCAAGCTGTTCGGCATCGATTTGATGACGAATTTCAACAGTCCGTATTACTCCTTTTCCATTAGGGAATTCTGGAGCAGATGGCACATTTCTCTCTCCACATGGTTTCGGGACTATGTATATATTCCGCTGGGCGGAAACAGAGTGCCGAAATGGAGACATTGTCTGAATCTGTTTATTACTTTTCTGGTGAGTGGATTCTGGCATGGAAGCAGCTTGACATACATTGTGTGGGGCGGTTTCCACGGTCTGTTACAGATTATTGAGACTTTGGTCTATCCGAAGACACGCAAGGGAGAAATAGTCGAGCGCCGCCGTCACTTATGGCAGCTTCCTGTCACTTTTGCCCTGCTGTGTTTCTCATGGATCTTCTTTAGGGCCAACAGTATGCAGGATGCAATATGGATTATTTCCAGGCTCTTCTGGGATATCGAAAGGCCGATGAACTACCTGCATACCGGTATCATATGCCTGAGTGTTTCACGAGTTGCCGCCATGGGTATGCTTCTATCTGCAGCAGTGCTTGCGGCATACGACTTAGCTTCCCTGAAGGGCGATGTGATCGCAGCATTTTCACGGCAGAAATTTTTCATAAGATGGCCGGTATATGTGCTGTTTTTGGTTGTGATTGCATTGTTTTCATCCAAGGGAGTGGCAACCGAATTCATCTATTTCCAGTTCTAGAGAGGTGTAGCTTTAGTATGAAAAAGAAATATGATATTGTACGCTTTATATTAAAATGCATACTGATTCCCGCTGCGGCAGCTTTTGTCATTTATGCGCTGAATATACCCTATAAGAAGATTGACGCGGGAAAATATATGGACATCATTAAGTTTGATATTTTGAGGCAGAGCGACGAGATTATACAAATCGGCAATGTGGGCAGTTCCCACGGTGCATACGGTCTTCTCTATGATGATATATCCGCAAAGGGGTACTCATGCTTTAACTTTGCCAATGTAAGTCAAAGCTTCGACTATGATCTTGCTGTGCTGAAAGAATTTCAAGACCATATGCAGGAGGGCAGTGTACTCTTTATTCCGATATCCTATTTCTCATTCAACAGTGAAGTCATAAACAGTAAAGAAGCGGAGGCGATGAGTGTGCGCTACTATCATTTTCTGTCGCCGGAAAACATTCCCGATTATGACCTATATGTGGACATCATCACCCACAAACTGCCTATTCTGTCCGCCGGCGAGGATATCCTGGAACTCTTGCCGGATTTAAATACTGTCTTGACCGCTCATGCGGCCAACAACAGAATTGACGAGGAAGAGATTGCGAAACGGGCACAGGAACGCTACAGCAGACATTTTGATAACAAAGAAGAGTACTTTATGCCCGAACGTATTGAAGAATTGTATGAGATCATCGCATTCTGCAGGGAGCGCAATATTACGCCCGTGCTGATTACGACACCTTTTACAAAATACTATCTTGATCTGGTGCCTCAGGATTTTCTTCTTGAGTTCTATGAAACAATCAATCAGATTGCAGATGATACGAATGTCAGTTACTATGACTACTCTCATGATCCGCGCTTTTACGATAATCTGGAGCCTTTCTCCGATTCAGACCACCTTACCGAAGACGGTGCCCTCTACTTCACGGATATCTTATGGGACGAAGTGACGGAGCTGGAGCGATTTCATTAACCCGACTGCCTTCATCTCCACATACCGGTCTTCACGCAGATAAAAATGGCTTGCCGCTTTATCGCCAATTTCCTCCGACACCTCCTCAGGAAGCATCCGGCCGGGATGAAAGACTATCTCCAGTCCACGATTGTCTTTCTCTGCTTGCGCCGCTATTTTCGGATACAACATGACAATCCTGTCATAATCCATATGTCCACTCATAATCAATCCCCATAAATACATTGGATTTAAATTATGGGTTCTGGTATAACGCTCCACCTTATGAGAATAAAAAGATAAAAGTATATTTTTGATAAAATTAACCGGGCGATATGTCTTCCACAGCGAAATCTCTGAAAAAAATGCCCATAACATCTCTTTAGAATTACGAATGTACTCTAACTCATAACGTTCCTCCTGAATTACCTCAGTTAAGGCCTCCCATATGATGGGAATCATATGGGTGTGCTGATGAGAATCAATCCGTAATTTTTTCTGCTCACAGAGAATTCCTTGCTTTTCTGCTATATTCATGGCATGGTTAATTGCCGCCTGCGCTGTCTCAATCTGTATCTTAATCTCTTTTTTGAGTTGTTCTTTCGCCGTCCGGCGCTTCCACGGCAGATAAGACGAAATAAACAGCCCACCCCAAGATAACCCCATTAAATCACTGCCTTCTTTTACAAGCAACGGCACACACTCTACTCCTGCCAGACTGTGCCCTTCCACAAAGTCCAGATGCACCGACATTTTGGGGAGAAACGGAAATGTTGGAATGGCTTGATAAAGCATCTCCATGCACTCCTGAAAACAAGACATATTCGGCGTGACGCTAATGCTGTCCAGCTGCCCCTTTTCCATGCAGGAAAGCATATCCCTGGATGTGCCTACAGTCAACGCATAATCGTCTGCGTGGATATCAATTCGAAGCATTTATATCTTGTCCTTCCTGTTTGTGTTTTTTCATTTATCGGTATCACTCCGGGCATCGCTACTGCCCGCATCCTCTCTCCACACAAATGTGTCAATAATATACCGCGGTCTATGCTTGGTCTCCATATAAATCTTGCCGATATATTCTCCTATAATCCCCATCGAAAGCAGCATAACACCGCCCATCAGCAAAGATACTATCATGGTTGTCGTATATCCGGGCACATTATTGCCCATCGCCCAGTCAACCAAACTGATGATACTCATTACAAAACTGAATGCAAACACCAGAAAGCCAAGCGCACTAATCGTCCGAAGAGGTCTTACACTCATGGATGTAATGCCGTCCAGCGCCAGCGTCATCATCTTACTTAAAGTATACTTGGAATGGCCCGCCTCTCTCGCTTTGACATCAAAATACACCACATCGGAGGGAAATCCCATGGTCGGTATTAAGCCCCTCAGAAAAAGATTCGTTTCCTTGTACTCTGCGAGGGCCTCCAACGCCTTCTTGGACATCAGACGATAATCCGCATGGTTGGTAATCACCTTACTGCCCAAGAGATGCATCAGTTTATAATACAACGTTGCCGTGCCCTTCTTAAAGACACCGTCAGAATGTCTGTCATTGCGCACACCGTATACGACCTCACTGCCAGCCATGTAGCTTGCCAGAAACTTATCAAGCGCCTCAATATCCTGCTGCAAATCTGCATCAATCGTCACCACTGCATCGGCGTATTTTCTCGCCATCATCATGCCAGCCAATATGGCGCTCTGGTGCCCGTAATTACCTGCCAAACTAACCACAGAAAAGAGCGCATCTTTAGCTGCAATCCGGTGCAGAAGCATCAGCGTATCGTCTTTACTGCCGTCATTGACAAACATTATCTTACTGCCCGCGGCAATCTGTCCGTCTCGCATCAGACGGCGAAGTTTATCGCCCAAAACCTGTGCCGACTTCTCGATAACTTCCTCCTCATTGTAACAGGGTACTACCAGATACACTACCGGTATATCTCTTTTCTTTGCCTCCATGCTTTATGCCTTTCCGTCTGTAAGTATTCCACAACTTTCTTCAATCGATTTCGATCTATACGTTATAATATTCCCGATACCATTGCACAAATTTGCTGATTCCTTCTTCAATGGTTGTATTCGGTTTAAAGTCATAATCCCGCATCAAATCCGAAACATCCGCATATGTCTGATACACATCTCCCGGCTGCATCGGCAGAAACTCTTTCACCGCCGTTTTGCCTAGATTTCTCTCCAACACCGCTACAAAATCCATCAACTTTACAGGCTTATGATTACCTATATTATACAGTTTATAACTTACCCCTTTAGCATTCTGCTCAGGCGGATTACACAGAATATTCTCCATGCCCTGCACAATGTCATCAACATAGGTGAAATCCCTATACATATCGCCGTTATTATAAATCTGAATCGGCTCTCCCGCCAGAATCTTCTGCGCAAACTTATAATATGCCATATCCGGTCTGCCGTAAGGTCCGTAAACGGTAAAAAATCTGAGTCCCGTCACCGGAATATGATATAGTTTGCTGTAAGCATACGCCATCAATTCGTTGGATTTCTTAGTCGCACCATACAGACTCACAGGCTCGTCCACCTGATCCGAGGTAGAAAAAGGGATCTTCTCATTGCCGCCGTATACGGAACTGGACGATGCATAGACAAGATGCTCCACCGGAAAATGCCGACACCCCTCCAGAACATGAAAAAAACCCATCACATTAGACTGCATATAGGCATCCGGATTATCTATGCTGTAACGCACACCCGCCTGCGCTCCCAGATTAACAACCACCTGCGGTGCATACTCCCGAAAAATCCGGAAAACATCCTCTTTATTACTTAGATCGCCTTTAATAAAAGTATAGTTCTCATATTCCTTTAAAATGTTAAGCCTGGCCTTCTTAAGCTGCACATCATAATAATCATTCATGTTGTCAAAACCGATGACCCGCGCGCCCTGCTCCAAGATGCTCTTAGACAGATGAAAACCGATAAAGCCCGCCCCACCTGTCACCAGATAGGTTTTGCTGATATTTAATGGATTCATGTCCCCTCCCGCTATGTCAGCGACCGATACTGTAATACTCAACGCCTGCATCTCTCATTGCCGTCACACTGAAAATATTGCGTCCGTCATACACGAGCGGTATCTGCATCCGTTCTTTAAATGTCTCAGGCGCAATCGCTTTAATTTCTCCCCACTCCGTGAAAATGAAACAAATATCGGCATCACACAGCGCATCTTCCGGACTTGTCACATACTGTATCGTACCTTTCCCGTTAGGGCCTGCCGGATACTTCGCTTGAAAATTATCTGTCGCAACAGGGTCATAGGCATAGATGTTCGCACCGTTCTCCAACAGAAGCTGCACGTTATCAAGGGAAGGAGCTTCGCGCAGATCATCGGTACCTGCCTTGAAGGCCAACCCTAATACGGCAACTTTCAGATTCTGAAATGTAATCATCCGATTACTTGCCTTATAGAACAGTTTCGTCTTCTGCTCCGCATTCACGTCCACTGCCGCCTCCACGGTGCGCAGTGTATAACCGTGCTGCTTTGCAATATATTTCAGTGCCTTGGTATCTTTGGGGAAACAGCTTCCGCCGTAACCCACACCGGCATTTAGAAATCTCGCGCCGATTCGGCTATCATAGCTCATTCCCTCCGCTACCGCATCTATATCCGCACCCACCAGCTCGCACAAATTGGCGATATCGTTCATGTATGATATTTTCAGTGCAAGAAAATCATTGCAGGCATACTTAATCATCTCTGCAGAACGTCTGCCGACCGATACAATCGGCAGGCCGAAGGGCTCATATATCTTCTTAAGGACCGCTTCCGCCTCTTTACTCTCTGTACCGATGATAATTCTGGCAGCATGCAGCGTATCGCGCACTGCGGAACCCTGCGCCAGAAATTCCGGATTGGAAGCCACCTCAATCTTTACATCTTTTTTCAGAAAATCCTTAATAAACTGCTCCACCTTATCATTTGTTCCCACAGGAACGGTGGATTTAACGACAACGAGGCAGTCCCTCTCCACTGACTCCGCTATCTGTCTGGACACGGTTGCAATATAACTTAAGTTGGCGGAACCGTCCGGCTGCTCCGGCGTACCCACACCGATAAAAATAGCCTCGGCATCTTTATAGGCACTGCGATAGTCAGTAGTGTAGTGGAGTCTGCCCGTAGCATTGTTCTTCCGCATCAATTCCTCCAGCCCTTCCTCATAAATCGGGGACACGCCGGACTCCATCAGCTTAACTTTCTTCTCATCCACGTCCACACATATAACGTCATGTCCTTTTTCCGCGAAGCATACACCCGCTACCAAACCTACATATCCCGTTCCCGCTACCGCTATTTTCATTACAGATATCTCCTATCTACCGTATACCAAAATCTCACATAGCATATTTTACCTTATTTTTGAAGAATATGCAATCTGCCGCAAATTTTTCCGCTAGTTTTATTAAACTATGTATATTTATCAACTTTAAAGTCATCGCATCATTATACTAATTATATAGTTCATCTCTGCTATTTTATTATCTGCCACTTTTACATTTTTAACAAAACGGGAGCAGGCTCCCAAAACACGAAAAGGAGTGAATACACATGAATCAAAAAAGTATTGTAATCTACAAAACATGGCAAATCAATATACCGGAAGATTTTATCATGCAACTTGGTATTCAGGAAGGCAATACACTTTCCTGCCTCTTAGAGGATAATGAAATTCGACTTCGTCCGGAAAAAAGCGATAAGGATCCCATAAAATATTCGACAGCTTCTGCCACCTCCCTCCCACACACAACAGTATCAAAACATCCGACATTTCAAAGGGAATTTCGTATTCAGTGCTTCGGCAACATGTCCGTATCAAGAAACGGAGAGCAGGTTATTTTTCAAAACAAAAAAGCCAAAGAACTGATTGCCTATCTGCTATGCAACGGCGGCGGTCCGATTAAAAATACAGCGTTGGCGGAGATTCTATGGCCCGACACACCATTCACAAACGCTATGGACAGTCTGTATAAAGTTAATCGCTATTTAAGAAATCTACGCATGGGAGAAGAGTCTTTTCCAATCATAATGGAACATGGAGAAATCTATTTAGACTGCAGGAGACTATGCTGCGATCTGCACGAGTTCGAGGAACTCTATCAGCAGAGAGAACATGCAGAAGCATGGGGTGCGGCCGTAGAGCTGTACCGAGGTTCCGTATTTTACGACGAATATTATGACTGGATTGCCCCGTATGAAGCTTATTATGATATACGCTTTCTGGAAATGACGGGATTTCTGATTACATATTATGAACAAGCAGGAAACAGGGAAACAGCCGACTACTACAGATTGAAACAGGACAGATAAATTTCTGATTTTATTCTGATTTCACTCCAAATCCATTCCATACACACACGGTATGATTGCATCGTAAAGGATGCATCCCAAATAAAAATAAAAGGAGTGACAAGTTATGGCTACAATCGACCAATTTAAACTAACCAACAACGGAGGATTCGTCGCAAGAATCTATTGCGAATATCGTGACCCTTCCTCAAACAAGTGGGTTCAAGTCAAATGTACAGGAGATATTACGTTAGGCTGTAGTAAAACAGTCGAACTCGGTGCATGCGGTGTCCCGAACGGAGCTACCGTCAGACTCATGGCCTTTGTTGTATCGGGTGCGGACAAAACCGGCGCAGAGGAGTTTACCTTCCAGAAGGGCTGCAATGCAATCGCACAATATAAAATTTCCGGTACTACACTGATAAACAAGCTGAAATATCTGGGCATTTTCCAGCCATCGAACGACAATATGGCCGTTACAGCTGCTATTGCCGATACACTCGATGAAGAAGAGATACCTGTTATGTCCATTCCACGAGAACTTACCGAGGAAGAGTGGGCCGGACTGGAGGCTGCTTACAAGAACGGAACTTATTCCCAGAACGGAAGCAATGAACCTCTTAACTGAAATAATTAAATAAAATCTTCAAAGACACACCCCATAACCGACCCCGCCGTGAAACAGGTCCTGCTGCCACGGCGGAATGGGGTGTTGTGTCGTATAGTTTCAAAACTGCCTAAGTACCCGAACTGTCCTCTTCAAGGTGATCAGGAGCGGATGCGGCACGCCGTTTTGTTTAAGTGCGCTGTAACCTTCCTTAAAAGATACCAGATAATTGCCAAGACCTGCATTGCTTGTCCCACCGTAGAACATGGCAATCAATACTTCCGGCACGTATGCCAGTCTATTCTTCTCATCCTTCAGGAAGCGAACCATAAACTCATAGTCCGCTGCGCAGCGGTAACCGGTATCATAGATGCCGTACTGCTCATACACTTCCCGCTTTAGAAAGAGAGTCGGATGCCCCGGCATCCAGCCCTGCGAGAGTTTTCCTTCACCCATGTGCCACGTCCTGACAACACGTTCACCGTCCACATAGACCAAATCCGCATGAGCTCCTATGCAGTCTGCGCCGCCCTCTTCAATCGCACGAACCAGTTTCGATACCGCATCGGACATACAGAGCCTATCATTGCACACTGCCACGATATCTCCGGTGCACATGCCCCATGCTTTATTCATGGCATCATACAGTCCTCGGTCCGGTTCGGAAACCCAGCGGACACTGACAGATGCAGAATCATCCGGAGAGTCGATTGGTCCTTTATTGGCATGACGCTCTGCAAACTCTCGAATCACATCGACCGTTCCGTCCGTAGACTGCCCGTCAACAATCACAACCTCTATGTCGGTATAGTCCTGTGACTCAATACTTTCCAGCGTGACTGCCAGATTGTCCTTCACATTATAAGTTGTCACTAATAAAGATACTTTGTTCATACAGGAAATTTTACCTTATTCAGAGGGAATATGCAATCGGATAGGGACCTTTAATTGCCAAACATGTCAAAGGATCTCATCACTCTCTCCATCTGATTTCCGACCACATACTCAATTTTCTTATTATTAATTCCAATTTCCTGTAACAGATAATATTGGAGAACTCCCATGAGAATACCGTTTACGTATGGCAGTTTCTCAACCGGAAAGGTTCTGTCCTTTTTCTCTTCTGCGTAATGGGTATAGTAATTGCGGGTATCTAATACCAATTGAATAAAATCATCCTTACGATAATCGAGATAGGAAAAAACATACTTAAAATTAGCAAGAAACAAGTATCCCAGACGGCTTTTGAGATGAATACTCTTGCTCTTTTTCTCATCCTGTGCAATCAATAAGTTTCGATATGCCAGCACATGCTCATTCCAGTCTTCCCCCTCTTGCAAAGAATATGTTTCCCTCAGGAAAACATCTACCATTGTAATATACTGTTTCAATGAGTCACATACAAATCTGGCGTGGTAAGTCTCCAATGCCTGTACAAGATTCAGAAAAAGCATTTCCACCGAAATCCCCCGAAACCTATGGGCGGCTTCGTACAGCTCTACCACCGGTTTCAGCTTTTCATATTTGTTATACCAATTACGCAGACATCTACAATCTTCTGTGATTAAATCCTGCATCGAGAACAGCCATTCCCAACTTCCGCCGGGAATCGTCTTGCCCTCTACGCGATCTCCCACAAAAGCATCCGCAGGATGAATATAATCGGGAAATATATCCTCATCTTTATGAGAAGTATGATAATACTCAAGTTTTTCAAGATAAACCGCCCTGTTCATGCCAAACGTTATCAGGTCACTTAATGTTCTGATGTCCAGTCGAATTTGCTCCCATGTAGCATCTGTCTGATATTCCAATGTCATGGCCACACCTTGGGATAATCGATATTCTTTTTGGAAAGACCACATGGAAATCTTACCCTGATACGGGACAATTCGCAAACAGAGATTCTCATGTATAGCAAAACAAACTTCCGGTTTACGATTCCAGACGAACTTATCACCCGAAGCATCCGCTTCATAGGAACACATGCCGCTCCATTCGACGATGTCGCCAAAATCCACATCAACTCTTCGGAAACAAAGTTCATCCGTATTATCTATATTCAAATGCCAAAATGCCGCTCCAACCTCGACTATAGCAGTTGTGTTCTGTCCAATCCTATTATTTAGGCTGCCTATGTTACAATCGTACAGCAGAATGCTACCTCCGGTATTAATTTCACCTTTGATCAAATCACAATGGCCCCAAGCTTTCATAGGAGCCATGAATTCCCCATTTTTTGCCACTGAGACAATATGAAGATAAATCTGCTTCTTTTCCTTATGAATGAACAGAGACCCCGAGAAAGTTTCATCAGTCCGTGGGATATACCATTGTCCGTGTAATTCCAGTTCGTCTTGCATAATTGTTTCCTCTGCAGTAACTCTATTAATTTGACTTCCTTCTAAATATTTGTATTTATATCAGGGATTCTAATGCTTTCACTTCCTGAATTCTACGCATAAGTACAACGTCTTTAACATTATATTTCTTACTCATCCGGTCAATAAGTTTCACCCTTTTAGAAGAAGACAATCCATCATAATTATTATCTGCCAAAAACTTACACACAATTTCACGAGGTAAAATCATTGCCGCTGCTAAATAATCAGCTTTTTGTTCAATTATATCCTTATCTCTTCCTTCAGGGCGCGTTTGTGGAACAGGATCCCCATAAATTAAGTGAGCACATTCATGTGCAAAACAAAATGTTCTTTCCTGCGCATTTAAACTATCCTTCAATATAACTGCTTTTTTTCCATCTATTATAATTAATTCAGCATTGTTTTGAATAGTATTCGATACTCCCCCTGTTATGACTTCAAGTTTCTGTGCAACATCATCAATAACATTATCACTTATGGCAATGTTATTATCCTGCATAAAATCTCTTAATCTCTGTTCTGCTTCTGCCATCTCGTCAAAATCAATATCAAATTTCATTTGCGCAGAGTAATACTGCCTATATACATTTCTTCCCATAATACCCACGAAGATTGGTCCTCCTAAAAAGCAAATAAAAATTACCACTAAATATACTTGTATACTCATTCCTCTTCACCCTCCTTCACTAGACAGTATCTTGCTTTGCTAATTTTAAATTAATACAATTAATTAAATCCATCATTGCTATCACATTACTGCAAACATATGCTAAAAGAAAAAAATCATTCCTCAAATCCTTTTGTGCAAACAAAACGCCAAAAATTACTACCAAACAATAAATCGTAACACAAGCCAAAAAAACAACCATTACAATTAATTTTCTATTACATTCAATACTATCCCCATCTTCCCATCTGTTAATAGCATCATAAATACATCCTAATGAACTTATAAAAATTGTTAGATAGCAAGAAGCAATATTTATGAAATTCACATTCTCCAGTGCAATTAATGATACTGACGTTATTATAATTGGTATAACCATATAAAGTACAAAATAAAGACTTCCATCAACCAGTTTTCCTTGAAATATATTTCCCTTAAATACGTTTTCTTCTGCCCATTTCTTTACTGCTTGACTTAGAGTATATTTTTCGTCATTGTTGTCCTTCTTCCCCATAAGCTTCCTCCTCCGTACAGGCAGAAGAAAATCAGAAACCAATCCCGGCACACCTTAACAACCTCTGCCACTTATTAAATTATATTGATTTGAGTAAAGTGGCAGAAATTGCCTTGAACATGCGATGTGCATACTTCATTGATTACTCTTAGTGAGTTGATTGTACTGCTTTTCGTTTGGTTTGTCAACAAAATTTAGAAAATTTTCTTGAGTGTGCAAATTGCAAAAAACGTGTGACCAAAGTGTTTGGAAATGGCAATGAAAACGGATATATAAACCAATGGGCAGGAGATATTTTGTTGCGCAATATATCATGATAGCGGGAAAGTGACTGCATAATCCCTTTCCTGTGAGACTGTTTCTCACACCAGCTCCTCATACGTCCTCACAACAGCCTTGCCGTCGACGATCTCATAAATGGCATCACAGTTTTTGATCGTGGTCAGGCGGTGGGCAATGATAATCAAGGTCATTTTACCATGGAGAGAGTCAATTGCTTCCATAACGGACTTCTCCGTCTCATTGTCAAGGGCGGAAGTCGCTTCATCCAGAATTAAAATCTCCGGGTCATGATATAAAGCCCTGGCTATACCGATTCTCTGCCTCTGTCCGCCTGACAGACGCACACCTCTATCACCCACTTCAGTATGAATTCCATTCGGAAGACCTAACACAAAATCCAACAAATCGGCCTTCTCCAACGCCGCCTTAACACTATTCTCATCTATCTTGGACTCTTCAACCCCAAAAGCAATATTTTTGCAGATGGATGTATCGGATAGGTAAATACTCTGGGGGACATAGCCAATCAACCGTCCCCATAAGCTCGGAATCTTTCTGATATTGACATCATCCAGAAGTACTTCTCCTTCATCCGGACTTAAAACTCCCAAAATCAAGTCAGCCAGTGTAGACTTGCCGGCACCGGACTCTCCGACGAATGCAACTGATTTCCCCTTGGGGATTTCCAGACTCAGCTGATTCAGTACTTTCTTCTGCTCACTGTTATAGGAGAATGTTAAGTTCCGTATATTAACAGATTTTTCAAAAGTCAAATCCCGGTACTTCTCTTCATCTTCGACTTCCGCATTATAGAAATTATCATTATACTGACGTGCATCCACGATATTCTCATATACTGCATTCAATCCCGGCACGGCACTCGAAATCATATTAATGGAATTGGATATCTTACCCAGCGCCGGCAGAATTCTAAATGCACCGATTGCAAAAGAAGCCAATACCGCCACAAAATTTTCCGGATTGGAAACATTCACGATTCTAATTCCTAAAATAACCATGATTCCAACGATACAGACCGCTTCAATAATATAAGCCGGAATCTCCGCGCCTATACTTTGGACTACCGTAGCATTCTGACGCTTACTTGTATTTTCTTCAAACTCTTTGACAAAATATTTCTGTTTCCGCATTACCAGAACTTCTTTAATGCCCTGAAATGCCTGCAGCAATGCCTGCGATGCCAATATATTATAGTTTCTAAACTGCATTCCCGCCTGCAGCATTCGCTTCCTAAAGAAAACAAAAATAATCAACAAACATATAAGTGCCGACAGTACGACTCCGAGTGCGATCTGCCAGTCTGCATAACACATATAAATGCAAATAAATGCGGCTATCATCAACTGTGTGACCGTCTGGATTAAGCCATTTATGATCTGAAAAAGAGAATTTATATCCTCGAAGACTCCCTGTCTTAATTCGTTAACGTTCCGATTCAGGAAGAAACTATATCCACGATTCATATAGGACTGCATCATAAATACAGAGCACTCCCGCTGCACTTTACAGGAATATTTGTATTTTAACCAGCAGAAAAAAATAAAAAATAGATTTTTAAATATATATACCAAGACAACCGCAAAGATAACGAGAACAATCAAGCCTTCATTTGTATGGATTCCCAGAAAATCCGTTACATTCCTAACATACAAATTATCAAACAACTGCTCAGGCTGCAGAAGCGCATTCACCAACGGTACAATAATAGAAACCCCGAGTGTCTCTAGTGCAGCCGTAATAAAAGAACATATTAGGACTACTATGCCTAAGATTTTTTGATTACGATTTAAAATTTGAAAGAGCTTACGCAGGGCATCAATTATTTTACGTATCATCATGTATCCTCATATAACCAAACCGCTAAAGGCTTCTACTTTTCCCAATCCGGTGAAAAATGCTCTCCAACCTGAATAAATGATTCTTTTCTATTCCAATTACAATGTGAGGACTGGTAGCAGCGCTTACAGGGATCATCCATGTGCTGCATGTCATTTACCACGCTGCGATATTTCTGATACTCAGGGGCATTCCAAATATCCATAAAATTCTTGTTCATATCATACTGAAAGAACTGAACGGGAGTGGACATACAAGGGCGCACAAAGCCATCCGATCCCAGGAAGAAGTCTCTCCATGCCACAAAACAATCTTTATGTAATTTTTCTCCTGCCTCATCCTGCCCGGGAATATGGGGAAGTTTCAATACGATACCCAGTTCTTCTCCTACGGCAATGGCTTCATCAAAAACTCGGCTTACTTCTGCTTCATGTCCCCACAGACTTTCGTTCATCAAGTCATCGCCAAAAACAGTCAGATATACAACCTTAACTTCCTCAATGCCTATCTCGGCAGCCAGACGCACAAGATTCGGAAGTTCATGCAAATTAGAGCGCATTGCACAAAAAACAAAATTAATCCAAGGATATTGCAAACCTCGTTCCTTTTTGATTCGTACAATATCCTTCAAATCTTCCGTTATCACATCTATTTTAGATCCTCTCCGAATACGTCCGTTCGTTTCATCGGTAGCACCATCCAGACTTACCGCAAATACATCCACATTATAGTCAAAAATAGCATCTTTAATCTTCTTAAGATTCATACCATTAGTACAGAAGTATTTTCGCGCACTATGCCTGTCAATGATTTCCAACATCTCAATAAAATTCGGATGAATGGTAGGTTCTCCCCATCCCATCAAGGTAACTTCCTCAATAGTATCCATCAACGGCTCAAAACTACGGAAAACATCCATGTCAAATACCGTCGGCTTAAAATCAGCAACATTTCTGCCACACATAATACAATTCAGATTACAGGCATTGGTCAACTCAAATACAAGCCTTCTGGGATAAGACTGCAAAACTGTCTGTCCCGTCTCCAGCTCCTTCATATTTCTGTCACTGTTTTCCTTTTGTTTTGCTGTCAGCTCTTTACCACTGAATAGATTTTTGGTTTTTGCACGTATTATCATTGCGTTTTTCCCCCCTATAATGCTTTATTTTATGAAACATTATATCCTTTTTTTAATGAATACAAGCATATCCATATGTCATATACTCTTTATCCCAAGAGCGATAGGCACCATCTGTAAAGCTTTTTCTCAAGTATCTTTTCGGAAAAAAAGGATACAGTCATTACTATTACCATATAAATTATAAAAAACTTTTTAGACTCAAATAAAACAGGAAAACCCAATAATTTCAAAAGTATAAATGTCAATTGAATAGGAAAATGCCAAAGATAAATTGAATATGACATACTGCTCAATTTACCTATAATTCTGTTGTCTAATAAAAACACTTTCAAATTAATAAGAGTTACAAACAAAAGCACACTGGGGACAAAAACATATGTTATTATTCCCCCCCCCCTTGCTCACCATAATGTTTTCATCTCCCGCTAATATTGCCCCAAATGTGTTAATACCTATTCCTAGAGATATCAGTGCAAACGCATTTCTGAAACGTGTATTATAAATCATTTCATAAACTATACATAGTAAGACTCCAACAAAAAAATTTTTTATTCCTCGCGCTGTAATGCTATTAAATAGAGCTATATTCATTTGGGGAAAAACAAATTCTGCCAACATAATAATAAATAATGCACCACAACCTACCCAATATTTATTTTTTCCATCAACTAGTTTTATCAATACAAACAATAGCAAATAACACAAAATTTCACAGGGAATTGTCCAAGCAGGGCCATTAAATCCAATATCTCTAGTAATAATTCCGGCATTCATTAAAAATATCGTGAATATAAAACTAAAAATATCATTTGACGTATGTACTGCAACACTGTGCCAATTAATCCAAATAATTAATTGTTCAACACCAACAATGATAGTTGTTATCAAAAATAAAGGATATAATCTATATATCCTTTTTAATATGTAATCACAAAATTGTATGTCTTTGTTTACTATTTTGTCATAGCAATTATAAAACATTACAAAACCAGAAATTGCGAAAAACACTTCAACCATATAGAGACCATAGTCATAGATTATCCCTAAAATAGTCGCAAAGGGAACAGAAGTCATATAATTCCCAAAATGATTCGGATAATGATAAATTAATATTATTATTGCTGCTACACTTCTAACTGCATCCATACCACTAATTCTTTTTTTATGTTCCACTTATCCATTCCCCTCTTGCTGTTATAAAAACGGATATAAATCATCAAACTCAGCAGCCTTCAACGATCCGTCCGGCATAACCTTGGAAGCAATCCTCGGCTCAATGGGTGCAAATTCCTGTACCATTATTTCACATACTACCGGTTCCTCCTCCTCAAGCACCTCTTGTATCTTACGCTCCAATTCTTCCTCTTTGGTAATCTGTACTGCTTTAACATTATATGCCTCTGCCACCCTGCAAAAATCTGGAGTCTGCAAGCCACTGTCAGGACCCACGCCTAGAAAACGATCATCCATATAATTATGCTGATTATGTCTAATCAACATATAACCATTATTGTTATAAATGAAAAGCTTAACAGGAATCTTATTATAACTAAGGGTTGCGAGTTCTTGAATGTTCATCTGGGCGCTGCCGTCTCCCGTAATTGCAATCAGCTGTTTCCCCTGTTGGAAGGCTCCAATCGCCGTTGCCCAAAATCCCATGCAAGATAGCCCACCTGATATCAGATATCGCTGTCCCTCTTTTAATCTCCAGCTTTGGGACACAATATTGCATACACTTCCCGTATCCACAACAATATTAGCTTGTCCGTCCGCTAAATCCGACAACTTCTTAGTTACCCAATATTCGTTAAGGGGTGTTTCTTTCTGATATTCGGGTTTCACATTGGGATATTTCATACGCATTTCCGTACAATGCGCTTTCCACTGCCGACGTTCCTCAGGAACAGAATCCGTAAGATTCTCTAACAAAGCGGTTATAAATGTTTTCACATCTATATGATACTTATAATCTACCGGCACGTCCTCTTTTGCCAATTCTTTTTCATCTATATCTATCATAATCTTGACTGCATTTTCAGCCAGTCTCTGCGGATAATAGCCAATGGTAGAGATGGATAACCTGCTTCCCAGTATCAGCAATAAATCACACTGCTGAATTGCAAAGTGGGACGCTCTGTCACCATAAGCGCCCGGTCGTCCAACAAACCACTCGCTATCAGAATCAATTACGTCAATGCCACCTCTGGAAGTTACAATCGGAGCTTGAATCCTACTACTCAACTCTTTCAATTCCGCTACTGCCTGTCCACACCTCACGCCATACCCTGCTAAAATAAGAGGTTTCTTAGCGCCTGCTATCAACTGCGCTATCTTTTGATAATCAATGCTTCGTGCCATTTTCTCTGCAGGCGTAAGGAAACCTTCCATTTCCTCCGGCACCTGCCGGTTTTGAATATCTACCGGCACATCTATCCATACAGGCCCTTTTCTTCCGCTCATTGCCTGATAATAGGCCTGTTCCATGTGCATCTTGATATCTTCCGGCCTCATTACCGCCGCAAAATATTTTGTAATGGGTGAAACAATCGGTTCCAAATTTAAACTCTGTGTGCCGTGCTGTCTGATTCCCGTCTTTATTTCATAATCCAGTAAACGTGAATTCGCCTGTCCTGAAAGCACAAACATAGGCGAGGAATCGAGATAAGCCTGAGCAACACCTGTAATGGCGTTGGTGGCTCCCGGTCCAATTGTCACCAAACAACAACCCGGAATATCATTGTGTACCCTTCCATAACCATCCGCCGCCATAGCAGCCGCCTGCTCATGATGACAGCAGACTGCCTGTAAATCTTTATTCCTGCACAGAGAATCCGTCAGCCACATGGCAGAACTTCCGGATACCATATAAACCGTGGTACATCCTTTTTGTTGAATAAAATTGAAAATATATTCTGATACAGTCATTTTATAACCCTTTCTTCCATCATTGGAAACGATTAATCACATTTTCAGCGGCTTTCTTTCCGCTTAACAGGCTCTGCCCTGTCCAGAGATAATCCCACTCTCCAAAACGTCCTGCACAAAATATGCCCTTTGTATTCAAAAAAGAATGAATGATATCTCTCGCATGATAGATGCCCGGCGTAAACATGATATTTGCATATTTCTTCATACGCACATCTTTTACTATAATATCATTCCTATCAAACAATTTCAATCTGAGGAGCTGCTCTATTACTTCCTCCATGATTTCATCCATAGATTTTGTCAAAGGCTTATATTTGGAATAATATATCTCAGCCTGTATTGCACTGCATCCTTCAGGTACGTTATGAGGTGATTTCCAGTCCGGAGAATAGATTCTCGCAGGCAATATATCTTCATCATAAATATAATACCACAAAGCAGGCGATACCTTAGGTCGATTAAACCCAAGCGACACCATTACACCGGTCGTATAGTCTAGCCGCTCCGCTGACTTCATAACCTCCTCCGGTACGTCTGCCATAAAGCCACAAACCTCATTGATGGGAAGGGTAGAAATCAGATAATCATAAAGCACATCTGTCCCGTCCCGAAATACTACTTTCTTCTCAGCACAATTGATACCGCATATTTGCTTTTGATAAACAATATTGCACTCCTTAACCATAGAGGTCAAAAAGGCTTGAAAACCTCCCTGCTTAGGATACCGTGCCTTTTTAGAATAATGAACCGCCGGTGTATCTTTCGTCATTGCACCACGCAGTACTTCTTCCAAGCTGGGCTCGTACATCCTGCCTTTCACCCATTTGGTCTCTAATTGCTCCGGCTCTACTGTCCAATACTTTCTGGTATATCGAAAAGGATAGGTATGTGCAAACCCTATCCCATATACACTCTCTAACCACCGGGCATAATTAGCTGCCTCACCATCAGTTTCCCTTTCAATAAACCCTTGTATCAGTTTAATTCTTTCATCTACCGGAAGACCCACCAAATTATTCTGCACAGGATGCCTCAGCCATCTGTCACTGTCAAAATTCAATGCCTCCGGTGCGTGCGTGTAGTGGTCCGTTGTATTCTCTAAATATTCTTCAGTATTGGGATCAAAGCTGATATGCGCAAAAGTATCAAAAGTAAAGCCATCAACTTGAAAACTTCTGCACAATCCGCCATAGCCATCATCCTGCTCATAGATTACTGACTCTACCCCTGCCTTTTTCAAATGATATGCCGCAGATATCCCTGCAACACCTGCACCCAAGACTACTATATTTTTCATATGCTTTCCTTCAAACAATCCAATTCATTTATTATTTCTCTCGGGAGTTCATAATCACTCCACTTCATTATATCCTCAAGTTGCTCCATATTTGAAGTGCTTACCAGTGCAATCCCATTTACCGGATTATTTGTAATATATCCACACACCACTGCAGTAGGCGCTATTTCTTCCTTATTACAGTATTCTCTAATATAATCCAGAATCTTGATATTGTTTTCTGTTTCAATACGTTCCCGCAAAAATGAATCCAAATTCTCCCTTCCTACCCGTATTGCTTTTTGAAAATACCCCTTACACTGACTTGTATATGCCATTCCAAGATAAGAATTTTCTAATAAATAATCATATGTCTGTGAATCCATATGTGTTGTATTATCATCATTCCACATTTCTTTTTTATA
Source organism: Lachnospiraceae bacterium (assembly GCA_022510565.1). Classification (GTDB taxonomy): domain Bacteria; phylum Bacillota; class Clostridia; order Lachnospirales; family Lachnospiraceae; genus UBA3282. The sequence continues at coordinate 183,156 of JAFLTE010000001.1, forward strand.
CTCTGCCAATGACCACCATGTCTGTATAACCTTAAAAGGCTCCATCCCGTGTGACTGGGCATATTCGTTGGCTTTACATATCCTCTCATATCGCCAGTTTGCGACTCCCAGCAATTTTACCTTTCCGAGTTCTCTCAATTGCTGCATTGTCTCTACAATTTCCTCTATGGGACGTTCTACTTCATCTCTATGCAAAAGATACACATCAATATAATCCGTCCGCAAAGCATTCATACTCTGCCTGATTTCGTTAAGGAGTTTTTCCCTCGATAGGTTAATTTCCCATATATTTCCGTTATTCTTAACTCCTCCCTTTGTAACAAGACAAATACTGCCTCTGCTTTTCCGCATCTCCATCCATTTTCCAAGACACTCTTCGCTTTTACCGCGTCCATTCTCAACCCATTCATAATAATTTCTTGCAGTATCCAACACATTGCCCCCATGCTCAAAATAATAATCAAGCATGCAAAAGGCATTTTCCTCTGCAACTCTGGTTCCGAAACGCCCTGTTCCCAGTCCAATTTGGGAGAATCTTACGCCGTTACTCTCTTTATATTTCATAACCAACCCATCTCTCCTTCGGAATCGCATACAATATTACTTCCGAGATATTTAAATAACTTCTTATGTAGTAACGATAATCTTTCAATTTATTATATAAATATAATGGTATTTCCCAAAAATCTTCCTCTGAATGATATGTTGCACAGGCTATAATAGGACGACAGCTTAGTATAGTCTGTTCTGCCCCTTGTAAGATACGACGCTCATACCCTTCAGCATCAATTTTTATAAATGTGGGTGATTCCTTGAATTGATATGCATCAAGTGAAATACTGATCACTTCCTGTTCGCCTTGTTTGTCAATTACAGAATTCATATCCATAAAATTCTTAAGAAACAGTTTTTCTTCCGTATCACTCACTGCCAGTTTATTAAAAATAATTTGCTCATTTTTTTCAAACTTAGTTTTGACTGTATATATATTTTCATCAGGTTCAAAATAATAATATCTGCAATACTGCCGATTTCTCTCAAGAAATTCTTGCAAGACATCTCCTGTCGGTCCACCACCGATATCTACAAAAACTTCATTATCTATTTTAGAAAAAACATTTAGAAAATATTGCTCTCTCAATGGCAGTATATCTATTCCATCTACCATACCCCTTTCCAAGGCTGAGATGATCTGTGTGTAAACCTTGCGTGAAATTTCATCGTCCCATATTTTACCTACTGCACTGATTTTTACACTGTTTTCTCTCACCTTTTCTGAATGTATTCTTAACACTAATTTCTGCTCATCAAATAAATCAGCGACTTCATCCCGCTGTGCAAACTCATAAATGTGTTCAACGTTCTTAAATCCTTTATCATTAAGAAAAAGTCTGATTTCATCATAAATATTACCATGATTAGAATGAGCGACGATAATCTTAGTTCCTCTGTCAAGTGTATTCAGGTAATCAGGTGACATAATAGAAACCATATTACGCCATCTTATACCTTGCTTATCAGGACTCCTATCAATAATCCCCTTAGGAAAAATACCCTTATTCAAACAATAATCACACAACAAAAGACCTAAATATCCTCCTCCATATATCAGAAATTCATCCTCCATGTTCTTCTTATATGATGTATTTAGAAGCTAATACACATACATTCCTTTCTTTTATAGTTTGTGACCATAATGCATTCAGATACAGTATACTTGAAATTTTTCTCATATAACTTCTTGTTATATAGATTAATTATAGCATTTAATACAAATTTCCAAGGCATCTTCTATATTCATACATTGGTCACAACGTATTAATTTTGATATTTTCTCTAAATCAGGTGTCATATTATGCAAATTACTTGCTTTTATTGATTCCGACTTTTTTCTCTTTAAAGTACATTTTTTTCCTATAATCTTCATCATCCTATCTGCCATGTCGTTTACTGTAATTGTTCCATACGGATTGCCTACATTATACACTCCTTCCCCACATGACATAAGTTCCAGAAACATTCTAGCCATGTCTCCAATCCATGTAAAATTTCTTTTCAACCCCTCCCCATTTGCATTTAATTCAATGGTATTTCCACTTATAATCTTTTCATAAAATTCGCCTAACATTGAACTATTATCTGCCATAATCCTAGGTGCGATTATATGGAATGGGCGCACAATCACAATAGGAAAGCAATTTTTATATGTAACACACAAAGTTTCACCCATACGTTTACTTAATCCATAAACATTTTGAGTATTTAAAAAATCAATTTCTCCACACTCTTCTTCTCTATATATCTGAGATGACAAATTCCCATATACAGATGCACTTGAAAAAAATAAGAATTTCTTTATATTATTTCTCCTAGCGTATTCTAGAGCATTATAAGTCCCACATACATTTACGTTAATTACTTCCTGTGGGAACTCCTTGCATATCATGTTCGAACATATCCCTGCCGCATGAATCACGTAATCAACTTGACCAAAATTATCAGGTATTTCTTCAGTAATATCAGCTTGTGTTATTATTAAATTATCACTCAAATAATCTTGAAACAACGTGTGACCTTTTCTTTTATCATGGCATACTGCAATAACCTTTACATCATCCAATTTCAATAAAATTTTAATGATATACTCAGCTATCGTTCCTGTTGCTCCTGTCACTAAATACGTTCCGCTCAGCACTTTGCCCGCCAAATGTACCGCTATCTCTATAATATTTTGCTCCTGTACAAAATTCATTTTAGTGCATCCCCCATATCTATTGATTCATTAAAATAAATCCTGTATATTTTAATTAAATTACTGTCAATAAAGATTGTTCTGTCTAACGCTGAAACAGTTTCTTTTTTCTATAATCTTCACTTTTACTACTTACATATATTTTTCATTTTGCATAAAAAATAAATGACACATTATTCATATAGGAACGTAAATAAAATCTATACTTATTATTCATTTCATAAATCAACAGCGGTACTTTCCATAAATCCCATGTTTTATGATATCCTGCAATGGCCAGTTTCGGCTGATAGGATTTTATTGTTTCTTCTGCTCCATTCAGCGCCTGCAGCTCAGATCCTTCTATGTTCATTTTGATGTAAGATGCACCATTTTCATCCAACAGAGCGTCAATCCGAATTGTCTCTGTCTCCTGCTTTCCTATTTCGGATATGAAACTTCCCGGTCCATTCAAATTATAAAGATGTACTTTTCCAACGCTATCATAAGCTGCCTTATTTGTGATAACAGTCTTCTTCTGCACTTCTACCGGCAAGTTTGCTATGTATTTTTCTAATTTAACAAAATTGTCCCGATCCGGCTCTATTCCATAATACTTCTTGAATTTATAATCATTTTCTTTTAAGAAAGTGCCCAAACTTATTCCGTTATAAGCACCGCAATCTACAAAAATTTCATCTTTACTCTTAGGATAAAAGTCATATTCAAAATACTGTTTGTCCTGTATTTCGGTAGGTATTTGTATGCTGTCGTCCAACATGCGGAATCTTACCAGTTTTTCAAACACCTCTCTGGACTTGTCATCCGCTAGAAGGGAATACACTTTACATAAATCATCTTCATGCTGCTCCATCAGATACACATCTGAACAGGATGGAAGATTATATTTATCTCCTCGGAACAACATCCTACATCTCCGAAAATATGTATAATCAACTACATTTTTACAGCCGGCTTCTTTCAAGTTTTTGTGAACCCCCGTATGCCCCCCTACTCTTAGAGCCTCATCGAAACTTTTACAATATTTCTTGCCGTCCGTATTGATTGTCACAATAACAAGAGCATCTTCTCCTACTGTTTTCACAATATTTCTATAATCAATTACCGATATTCCTTCACAAATTGTTCCCCATTTTTGAGGGTTTCCATCTGCAAAGTATAGCGGGTTAATTCCTACATCCCGCAAGTAATAGAGAAAAGCGATTCCGGCGCTGCCCGCACCATACAACACAATCCTCTCAGCCATATCACTCAGTTCATCTTTCATCTGCTGTATACTTATCTCTATCTGACTTTTGTTATCCCAATATTCTTTAAAAATATCGTTAATTATCATGTAATATCCATACCCTTCTCTCATCCTGCGCAATTGTACTTATCCCAACATGGTTTCTATCTCATCTACCATTTTGCCAACGCTAAGCCCAACCAGTTCATCAAGGTATTCTCTTGTTCCGGTAACTGGTGCAAACACATCAGGAACAGCAAATTTCTTAAATTTAACCGGATATTTTTCCATATTTTCTAACAGTACTCTTGCTACCGCATCACCCAGACCGCCGATTACGCTGTGTTCTTCTACGGTAAAAATTGCCTTTCCCTCACACGCAGATTCCAGTATCACTTTTCTATCTATAGGCTTGACGGTATGCATACTGTATAAACCAACAGAAAAGCCTCTTGTTTCTAGTATCTCCTGCATTTTGACAGCCTCCGGCAACATGACTCCGGTTGAAAAAATAACGGCTTGTGTTCCTTCCTTCACTTTAATGGCTTTGCCAATCTGGAAGTCAATATCACCCGTATGCACTATCGGATCTACATTTCGCCCAATCCGTATATAGAGTGGTTTCCCAAAATTTTTTGATTCTAACATGACAGCTCTCAATTCTATAGGATCTCCCGGACACACTACTGTCATATTCGGCAATACCGACATCATAGCAATGTCCTGTAACGCATGATGGGTTGGACCTGCCGTTGCATAAGCATATCCGCCGCCCACTCCAACCAATACCACCGGATTCTCCTGATAGCAGACATCCAGCATAATCTGTTCCGCGCCACGAAGCGTCATAAACGACACCACATTGTAGATATACGGTTTCATCCCTATAGCTGCAAGCCCAGCACCGAAACTGACAAAATTTTGTTCGGCAATACCGACATTTACAAATCTTTCTCCGAATTCCTTTTCAAACTCTTCAAAGACAGAAAATCCCGTATCCCCAATAATACACATAATCTTATCGTCAACCCTTGCCATCTCTGCAAGTGTATTAACAAACGTTGCTCTCATTCTCCCAGTTCCTCCAGCGCCAGCTTCAACTGCTCTTCATTCGGAGACTTAAAATGCCATTCCAGCTTATCCTCCATGAATGAAACCCCCTTCCCCTTTACGGTATCCGCCACAATGACCAGAGGTTTTCCGGGCATCTCAGAAGCAACGCTTTCTAACGTGCTTTGAATCTGCTCGTAGTCATGTCCGTTAATTGTTACCGCATCACAGCCAAAACTTCGGAATTTATCTTCCAGATTGCCCATATCCAAAACCTGCTCATCACTACCATACGACTGCAGATGATTTCTGTCCACAATCAGAACCAAATTTGACAGTTTAAATCTGGCAGCAAACATAACACTTTCCCAAACTGAGCCCTCGTTGCATTCGCCATCTCCCATTAGAACATATACGTTGCCTTTTAAACCCTGGACTCGCTTTCCATATGCCATACCGCAACCGACGCAGGATCCATGCCCCAGAGAACCTGCCGACATTTCAATTCCCGGAACAGTATATTTTCGGGTATGTCCCGCATAATTTTCTCCACTGACAAGATGCTTATCCAAATCCTCATATGGAATCAATCCGGCATGTGCCAGTACCGCAAACATAGTGGTAGCAATATGTCCCTTACTCAGGATAAATACATTTCTATTGGGATCCTGAAGATTCTGTCTGTTCAGTTTCAAAATACGAGTATAGAGAACTGCCATTACATCCACAGCGGAATAACCACCGCCAATATGAGAATCTCTTGTTCTATGGTTAATTTTGGCTACATCTACCCGAACACGTCTGGCAAATTCTTTTGGCTCCGAAATCAATTCTTTATACATTTACTTAACTCCCTTTAGATATTCACACACTTGTGCATGGCAAAGATCAGCCATTGAAACCCCGGCTTTTTCCTTCTTAATACAGTCGACGATAATTGCAATAGCCTCTTCCAGATTTTTCTGAATCTTCCAGTTTAATATTGTTTTTGCTTTCGTACTATCTAGTTTTAAGATATTTGTTTCTTTCAGGATACTACACGTACTCTGCAGTCTTGCATACGACGTATTACTAAAACGCTTGCCTACCATTTCCGCCACTTGCCCTACCTGTACAAATCCATCTTCTTCAGGTCCAAAATTATATGCACCGTTATACTGCGTAGTAATCCCAGCAGATTCATATAGCTTCTCCGCCAGTAATAAATATCCATACAAAACATCCAACACATACTGCCACGATCTTATGGAGTGCGGATTTCTAATCTGTGGTGTTCTGCCGTTTACAAAACTGTCCAGTAGGTATGGCATCAGCCTTGATATATTGTAATCCCCTACGCCTATTACATTACTTGCCCTTGCAGTGGCAATACCGACATCCCTTCTACTTTGTTCAAAAAAAGTCTTTTGGTAGCAGTTGGTAATTAACTCCTGCCCTACCTTGCTTACCGAATAGGGATCTTCGGCTCCTAACTCGCATTCTTCTGTATATGGTTTCTCTGACTCCAGATTCTTATAGCATTTATCGCTGGTCACTATTACAATGCTTTTGATGTACTCTAAACTTCTGGAAATATCCAGCAAATTCACGACACCCATAATATTGGTTTGTAAAATATAATCAGGTATTTTGTCGCTACCGTCCAAAGAAGAATATGATGCCAAATGAATCACAATTTCAGGCTTAAATCCCGTAACTACCCGTTCCAATGCTTGCCTATCAGCAATATCGCCTTCATTGTGTTCCGTCACTGCTGCCCCAGATTTCTTATAAAAAGAATACTCGCTTAAAGGAAGCGCATACCCACAAACCTCTGCTCCCAGAGCTTCTAACATAAGGCTCATCCACGTTCCCTTAAATCCGGTATGTCCAGTTAACAATACTCTCTTTTTTCTCCAAAATTCAAATCTTTCATTCATCTTTCCCTATCACCCTTTGTAAACGCTATAAGAATTCAGCATATATTCTGGTTTAGCTCCTCTCGTCCCATAATAGCACCTGTCCATCACTTTTTATCTAAATTAATCCTCGCTACTAAATTATTTACCACTTTTTTAGCGCTTAGTATTGTCTGGTCAACCCATAAATAATCCCAATCTGCGAAGCGTCCGGCATAATACACGTTGCTATTGTTTAAATATGCATGAACTACTTCTCTGTTATCGTAAATACCCTGTGTGAAAATGACATTCGCATATTCTATAAGCCTAACATCACTTACTAAGATATCTTCCTTTTTTATCACCTTCATTTCCATACACTGCTCAATTACTTTTCGCTTAATTTCTTCTATACTTTCTGTAAGTGGTTTAAAAGGAGAAAAATATACTTCCAACTGTAAAGTGCTGTTACCTTCAGGAGCATTTTCTCTTCCAAATTTACTCGTAGAATATCCTCTGCTCACAATAATATCTTCATCATATACATAAAAAGCATCAGGAATTTCTATTTCTCCCTTTATTCCTAGAGAGACCAATACTAAAGAAGTATGTTTTAAATTTTCGCAAGCCTCTATCACCTTATTCGGTGCACCTATAAATAATTGTCCTGTTTTATCAAGCGGTAATGTAGAAATCAAATAATCATAATATATTTTCTCTATTCCATTTGTTTCGACGTATTTCTCACCCGCATTTATTTGAGTAATTTCCTGATTAAATTCCATATTATAATCACTTGAAAACTTATCTAGGAACCGTTTAAATCCACCTTTTATCGGATAACGTAATTCTCCTGAATAATGTACCGGTGTAGTATCAGTCTCAAAGGCTCCATAGAGAACCTCCTCCAATGTTGGTGTATACATTCTGGGGCCAATCCACTTTGTTTCTAAGTTCTCAGCATCCGTTGTCCAATATTTTCTGGTATACTTGCATGGGAAATTCTCTGCAAAATATCTCCCATATTTTGATACAAGCCACTCCTTATAATTGCGATATACACCATTATCGTTTCGATTAACCATATCGCTAATTATTCTAATCTTTTCTGATGTAGGCAACGCTGCAAGATTATTCTGTACCGGATGTTTAATCCACCGTCCTTTATCATAATTTATCGCTGATGATATTCCCTTTTGAATATTTACATCCTTTTCCAATATATGCCGGACTTCTTCATCCTTGGTAAAAGAAGCATGTCCACCATAATCAAACCAAAAACCATCTATCTCAAAACTCCCGCATAGCCCTCCATCACAATTTGACCGTTCCAATATAACAGATTTAATACCTTGCTCTTTTAAATAATAAGAAGCAGCAATTCCGGCTATTCCTCCACCTAATATTACAACTTTTTCCTTTCTTTGACCTACCATCTTTTCCATGGAGCCTTTCCTTTCTTCCAAATTTCTTCCAGCACATTTCTGTCCCTTAAGGAATCCATTGACTGCCAATAACCATAATGCTTGTATGCCGCCAATCCGGAGATATTAACTAATTTTTCCAACGGTTCCTTTTCAAAAACCATAGCATCTTCATCAAGATAATCAAAAATTCTATAATCCAAAACGAAGAAACCGCCATTAACCCATCCGCCGTCTCCTACAGGTTTTTCAACAAAGCTCTTAACCTTCCCCGAAATTTTATCTACATCCACCGCTCCATATCTTCCGTCCGGTTGGACAATCGTCATCGTTGCAACAACTTTCTTCTCGGTATGATAAGTAACCAGCTTATTTATATCTATGTCAGAGACACCATCACCATATGTCATCAAAAAGCTTTCACCCTGTGGAATATATTTCTGAATCCTCTTAATTCTACCACCCGTCATAGTGTCCAACCCGGTATCGATTAATGTTACACGCCACGGTTCCGCATCATTATTATGTATCTGCATTCTGTTTTGTTCCCTGAAATCAAATGTGACATCGGACATATGAAGATAATAATCTGCAAAATACTCTTTGATAACATAGCCCTTATAGCCACAGCAAATGATAAAATCATTATAACCAAAAGACGAGTAAATCTTCATGATATGCCACAATATAGGTTTATCACCTATTTCTATCATAGGTTTTGGTTTAGATACCGACTCCTCGCTTATACGTGTTCCTTTTCCACCTGCCAAAATAACAACTTTCATAATTTTCTCACTCTTATATCTTTAATTTTTTTAATAATAAGGTAAAGCATTTAAATAATAAGCTGAAACATATACATATTACTTTAACTGGAGCTTTTCTAAAACAGAAGAAAAAATTAGATAAAAACATCTTAAATTTTTTTTCTTTTAATAACCATATTATTTGCTCGGCAATTATGTTTACAGAAATGTAACTATTATAAATAATTGCAATATCACTCTTTGTATAACCAATATTTGTCAATCGTTCAAACATTCTTATACTTCCCATTCGGGCATAATATTCTATATTTTTCCAACTTTTATTTTGGGCATCCATGTGTACCCAAATTTGACCGTCAAAATATGCAAAGCCCATTTTAATACTAGCTAGTGCCGCATATTCAGACCAACCATAGCTCTCACACTCGGATAAGGGCAAATCTCTCACCGTTTTCTCCAATCCTTCTTTCAAATATATACTGCTAGTGGATAACATCAAAACGCCTATTTTATCCACCTTTTGATTTATAATGAGTTTCGCCCCATTCTCTATTAGTCCACTTGGTCCATCATAAATTGGTTCTTCAATATTTATCATATTTGAATAGTTTAAATAAACATAACTGATTTTAGGATTAGAATTTATAAGCTCATAAACCCTCCTTATTGCTCCTGTGCATATTTCATCATCATCACTAATCATCCAAAAATATTTTCCATGAACTAATTTTACTGCCGCATATGCGTTTCCTACAATACCCAAATTACTTTCATTTCTATGATACGTAACCGGCATCCCTTCAATAACACTCAATACCTTCTGTTCTGTATCATCCGTTGAACAGTTATTGTTAACAACTATTTCAATTTTGCTTGTGTCAAGTCCTTTTATCTCATCTAAAACATAATTTATTTGTTTAACTACCTTATCCGCTCTATTATATGTTGGTATATAAATACTTAAAAGTATATCTTGCATTAGGTAATCCTCCAAAAACATATGGGCAATATTTTCTTTATATATTAACTACCTCAATTATATAGTTTATTTATAGCACAAACAAACTTTACTCGATTCACTTCCGCGTTATATCTTTCCTGCCAAATTCTGAAGGACTGTTCTCTGAGAAACTCATACTCATGTCTATTCAGATGAAGCATCCTCGATATTGCATTAGACACTTCTTCTCTGGATGGATTTGCATTCATCAATATACCATTATTTTCTATAAGCTCCGGCACACCGCCGACCGCTGTGGCTATTATCGGTATTCCAAATGACATTGCCTCTTGAATAGAAATCGGTATCCCCTCTGACGATGAGGTTGATATAAAACAATCTACATAATTTGTACTGTAATACTCTAAAATCTGTCGATTAGAAACAAAACCTTTAAACTGGTAGGATATATTACATCTGCTTTTTAATAACTCATCTGCTTGCTCAACTAACCTATTAAACTCGCTACCACTGCCAAAATGAATCCATTCAATTTCGTCTGTGAGCTCATATAGTGCTTGGGCAATAAGATCCACTCTCTTTAACGGGATAACAGAAGAACAGCTTACTAAACGAAACTTCTCATTCTCTCGTCTGCCGGTATCAGATAAATCTCCTGTTCTCATTGTCCCTAATCTGCTGACAATATATTTCTCACAATCAGTTATATTGTATCTATTCAAATAATAACCTTTTCCCTGTTGTGAAATAAAAAAAATTCTATCAATATTTTTATCCATTATTCGCTTAAACGGTTGTCTCGTCCCTGTATATCTTTCATCATACAAATCAAAGCCATGCGTTCTCGTAATCAGTTTCATATTAGGAAACAGCTTTCTGTTCTTGGTCACACTATAAGTATAATAGAAATACCAATAACTGTAATATATAGCTTCTTCGTCCTTGACCAACAAACTCATGCTGTCCATCAAACGAAAATTTTCCATGGCTAATCCATAGAAGCCGATCGACTGATATAATCTTTGCAGAATATTTTTCCTACTCTTCAATATTTCCTTTGTTTCTTTTAACCCATCTCTGTCTAAGAAAAATCTGATGAAATACTTAATCTGCCGATATCGCGGCATTTTTATATCCAAATTTACTATTTTTACTTCCGGCGGTAAGACAGATATATTCTCTATGTCATTGACTACCGTTTCCGACGCGTGAGAGATGATTGTTACATCATAATATTTGAGCAATTCCGGAAGTTCAGGTAATATGAAAGTTTTCTCTGCGGTTCCATAAGGAAATGTTTCTGTTACTAAAAATAGTTTTTTCATTAATACCTCTAATATGTGTCAAACTAAGCTAACTATGAATTTTCTTCACAGTAGCACAAACATACTCAACATCCCTATCCTCCATATACGGATGCATCGGCAACGACAACACTTCTCTACACAACTCAATTGTATTATCAAGTCTGCAATATATCCTCTGCTGCTCCTTAAATGCCATCTGCTCATGCAATGGCTTAGAATAGTATATCATACTTGGGATACTATTTTCTGCAAGGACAAATTTCAATCTGTCTCTGCCGCTTGCAACTCTAATGGTATACTGCGCCCAACTGGAAACAAATCCTTCCTTCACTTTTGGCACATCTACAACATCTGATAAACATTGCGAATACTGCTCTGCCACTCGATTGACAGCATTTATTTCCATATTTACAAAGCTATCAAACTTAGCCAAGAGTACTGCTGCCTGTATGGTATCTAATCTTGAATTCAACCCAATCCGCACATTATCATATTTATCTTCTCCTTTACCATGTACCTTATAGGACTGCATCAACTTCGCCCATTCATCATTATTCGTAAATATAGCACCACCATCTCCATAACATCCCAATGGTTTTGCGGGAAAAAAAGAAGTTGTTGCAATATCTCCAAAACTGCACGCCATTTTCTCTCCGATTCTGCCACCGAATCCTTGAGCCCCGTCTTCCAAAAGTAGTAAATTGTATTTTTCCGTTATCATCCTGATAGCAGGGAAGTCTGCCGGCTGTCCAAACAAATCCACAGCTATAACTACTTTAGGGGTCAACTTTCCTTCATTAATAACCTCATGAATTGCTTCTTCCAGAGAATATGGGGAAATATTAAACGTATCTTTATCAACATCCACAAAAACAGGGGTGGCTTTCACCCATGGCACTACTTCTGCTGTAGAAAAGAATGTAAAATCAGGGACAAAGACAGCATCGCCTTCCCCGATCCCCCAAGCCATCAATGCCAACTGCAGCGCGTCAGTACCATTGGCGCAGGTGATACAATGTTTTACTCCAACATAATCTGCCAATTTTTCTTCCAATTGTATCACCGGACTGCCCCCAATAAAATGCCCGCTTAGCAGAACATTTTGTATGGCGGAATCTATTTCTGATTTATGCAATTGATACTGTTTTTTTAAGTCTCGAAATTCCATTTATATTTCCTCTTAACAAATTCGATTTTTATAATTTTCGAATTCATGATATAAACCCTTCTCTATTTCATTGGGCATGCGCCTATGCACAGGATAATCTTCTCCATCTGAGAAGAATGAAATATTACCTACCTGTTCAATTGCCCGAACCAGCATTTGAATCTCCATTTCATATTGCCGATAGGCAACCGTATGAAATGTATCATTATTGTAAATTGGTACTTTTCGCCGTTCTATAACATCTCCAGCATCCACATAATCACCTAAAACATGAGTAGTAACCCCTATAGGATTCCCTTCTACTATGGCCCACTTTAATGCATCTAATCCACGAACTACCGGTATATATCCGGGGTGGGCATTGATTATACAATATTTATGCAACACTTCTGCCGGAATCAGTCCGGCACCACATACTAGAAACACCGTGGCTGGTACCTCATCGATTTCTTCATAAGAGTCAATGTTCCGAACCTCATATCCTAAATTATATATTATCTCAGAGTATGCAGGACTATTAAAACAATCAAATTCCTCTACCACAGGGCGATGTACAATTAATGGAGTATATTTCTTAATGTAATGAAATGGTTTTGCATATACACATACATTTTCATACCCATTGATTTTCAATCGAAAGAGTGTATCCATTGTTTTGCGATGGACTGTCTGATAGGTAAGTACACAAATTCTTTCCTTTGTCTTCATCATGCAGCCTCCTTTATAGGCCATTATACCGCCCTATTTTCCCACAAAATATTCATTAAATCATTATGCTGGCACTACCATTAATAACCACTTCACCATTCTGATTCACTACTACTGTCTCTAGCTTTACAATCTTGTTTTTAATTTCTTTCACCACAACATTTGCTGTAATTTTATCACCAATATAAACCGGCAATAAAAACCTAAGCGTTTGTTCCAAATATACACTACCGGGCCCCGGAAGGTACATCCCTAATACAGTTGAAATAAAGGAGGAAACCAACATGCCGTGGCATATTCTTTTACCAAATCTTGATTTTTCTGCCTCTTTTTCATCAACATGAAGAGGATTAAAATCACCACAAATATTAGCAAAATTATATACGTCTGTTTCTGTTAATGTCTTGGATACAGAAGCACTGTCGCCTATTTTCATTTCCTCTTTATTCATATACGTTGTTCCAGCCTTACCTTTCTCGTATTACCTTGGCAGGTATTCCTATTGCCACTTTATTATTATCTATGTTTTGAGTTACAACGGAACCCATGCCTACCATAGTATTTTCTCCTACACTACATTGATTCCTAACAATACTACCAACTATGTAAGCATTTTCCCCGACATGTACGCTTCCATATAACTGTGCACATATAACAATTGCATCCTGTTCAATGTGGTTATTGTGTCCAATATGTGTCGAGGGAGCTATTTTCACACCATCTCCAATAATCGTATTATCCATGGTTCCCCTAGCAATATTGACATGTGATCCGATGAAAACATCATTACCTATAAAAACTCCCCCATGATGACGTATCATAACTTTTTGATTATTGGCTCTTTCAAAATAGCCAAAACCATCCTCACCAATAACTGTCAATGCTTGTATCTCACAATTTTTTCCAATAACTACTCGGTTTTTTATCACTACATTATCTGATATTATTGTATTATCCCCAATGGTGATATCCCCAACGATAGAGCAATTACTGCCTATAACCACATTTTTACCAATAGTTACTTTGTCTCCAATAACCGTATTTTTACCTATGCTCTGTTTTAAGTCCGTTTCCACAAAAAAATAATTTAAGATTGCAAAAAAAACAGCTTTAGGTGCATTAGTTATAATAACCCCCACTTTTTTTCCAACATATGAAATCTTGTTATCTGTCACAACAACGCCGCCTGTTAATTTCGACAAATCATACTTTATATCGTCAGAAGCTTTTTTTATCCATGTTATGCTATGACTTTTAAGCTTGTCTAATTGGCAATATCCTTCTAATACAATATCTTTACTGCCTACATATCGTACATCGTATCCATTTTGCTCTAAATATTCTAAAATATTTTGTACACTAATTTCTAACATGTCTCATTTATTCCCATTACCGAAGCCAAATCTGTAAAGTTCTTCCCATATGCTTCATATCGTTGTCTGTTAGCAGAGTTTATGAACAATTTCACTGTATCATGAATGTCTTTTTCTTCCGCGTCATACCAAAATGCATGTGTCAAAATTTGCAATCTATCGTACTTACCGGATGCAACAATTTCCTCTACCGGTTCTCTCCAATGTCTTCTGGAATCCGATAAATATTTAAATTCATCAAAATACGGAGAACCATAAGCGTTGATCATACCCGGTATCGTAAGTTTCTCGATCAGCATTTCTTTACTCGGCCGATGCATAGATACAACCTTTATCGGGGTGTCTGCTGCCATCTCCAAAAGCTTTGCTTCATAAAGAATTTTACTACAAACTTCATCATTCTTATTCTCGGATTGTATTGAATATATCGTTTCATCAAAATGTAGTCCTATTTGATGTCCACATTTTATAATTTCCGAAATTTTTTTACTATTATCTTTTGAAAAAATATTATAAAAATCACTTGTGACAAGAATAAAATATATACTTTTTACACCTTTTGATTGTTCAACCTGCGCCAACTTTAATGCCTTCGATAAATCATTATCAACATCATGGCGCAAAATTACGCAACGCTTTGTATCTTCCCAATTATTATAATTGACAATTTCGTATCCGCTTTGTTCAATCAACGATAATAAAGAGCAATAGCCGTCATATGTAAAATTCATGATTTTGCATACTCCTTTATACCTAAAACCTTCCTTGAAAATCAACCGTCTGACAACTTGTCAACGGAAGCTTCACAATACTTCCCGTTGCCGCAGATTGATAAATCGCTAAAACCAGTTCCAGCGCTCGCTTCCCAGCCTCTGCATCTACATAAGGTTTCCTATCATTTTCAATTGCGGCGATGACATCCGCATATAAAGGTGTGTGTCCATAGCCATACACATTCGGAGGATTTTCATGAAATCTCTGTTTTACTTCCTCAGGATCATCCAACATGTCCGAAAATCGCCATTCCTCAATTACATTTACCGACTGGCCTCCCGCCTTAACTGTGCCCTTTTCCCCGAATAAATACAAAGTCTCCTCCAGATTTCTGGGATATATATTGGTAGTACCTTCAACAATTCCATAGGAACCATTTTTGAATTTAATGAGCGCGATACCCAGATCCTCCGCCTCAATATAATCATGATGAAGACGATCTGTCATGCCCACGACTTCCTCAATTTCGTCTCCCATCATCCACCTAAGCAAATCAATATTATGAATGCACTGATTCATCAATGCCCCACCGTCCTGCTCCCAAGTGCCTCTCCAGCTTGCCCGATCATAATACTCATGATCTCTGCACCATCTAATATGGGCAGTTCCGTAAAACATTCTTCCGAACCGATTCTTATCTACAGCTTCTCTTATCTTCTGAATAGATTTGTTAAATCTGTTCTGATGGCACGCGCATACTTTCAATCCCAGTCTGTCAGCCTTCTCGATAATTCTGTCCGCATCTGCAATAGACAAAGCAATCGGTTTTTCTATAACCAAATTGCATCCATAGTCCATGCAGTCCAGAGCAATTTGCGCATGCTTGCCGCTTTCCGTTGCAATCGCCACCATCTCCGGTTTTTCCCGTGCAAGCATTTCCCGATAATCAGTGTATTGCATCACATTATCATCCAAATCAAATTTAAGTTTTTTATCTCTCATATTTGCAGCTACCACATCGCATATTGCTACAATTTTAAGATTATTTTTCTTTGCTGCTGCAATATGATTGGGTGATATTCTGCCGCAGCCTATTAATGCGTATTTCATATTCATATTCCCCACAGGTTAAATAATTAGTTTACTTTCTAATAAATCTACCATCTTAACAGCAGCCTGTCCGTCCCCGTAAAATTTAGGGCGTTCACTTTCCGCTACTCTCGCTGCCCTCGTACTAAACAATAAGGCCTCCTTTACACTCGCCTCATCTTCCGGGTTCATTTTCAATATCCAATGGTGCTTCACTAAATCGTCCCATATATCTGCTTCCAACATAAATAAGCATTTAGCTCCCGCAAATGATGATTCTTTAGACACACCTCCCGAATCGGTGACAATTAACCTAGCCCTTTTCATCAAAGAAATCATTTCCAAATATCCGACAGGGTCAATAATCTTCAAATTTTCAATGCTGCAAACCTCTTCCCACAATCCAAAATTTTTTAAACATTTTTGTGTTCTTGGATGCATAGGACATATGATTTTTCCATCCAATTTTCTAATAAAACGAATAATACTTTCCATTCTGTCTTTTCTGTCGGTATTTTCCTGTCGATGCCATGTCATTAGTATAATTTCATCTTCTGTCGTTTCCACTCCTGAATCCATCGAAAGGAAAGTATCATACATAATATCTCCTGTTAAATATGCCTTTGCTATCATTCCTTCCTTTTCAGCACTATCTAACGACACCTTATCCGGGCAAAACAAAATATCTGACAAATGATCTGCCACAATCCTATTATATTCTTCCGGATTGCCTTTATAATGAGTCCTTATCCCACCTTCAACATGGGCAATCGGTATATTTAATTTGGCTGCCGTCAGCGCACCTGCTAAGGTAGTATCTGTATCACCATAAAGAACAACAAACCTAGGACTAATATTAATCAGTTCTTTTTCCAATCCCAACATTACTCCTGCAGTTATTTCAGCATGAGTTCCACTACCAACTTTTAAATTGATATACGGCTGTGGGATACTCAGTTCTTTAAAAAAAATGTCTGACAAACCCGCATCATAATGCTGTCCGCTGTGAATAATACATTGCTCGTAGTTTCTCCGCTCCAATTCATGATACAAAGGCGCCAGTTTTATAAACTGCGGACGATTTCCCACAATATGCACAATTTCATTCATGATTATGTTCCAATCCTTTTTACTTTGTTATCCTATATCTATCCTACAACTGTATATACTCACACACCGGCTCCATAGTTGCCTCAATACTTATATACTTTTCTGCCATTTTTCTTATTTTTATCGCAACCGTTTGTTTATCTGATTGTTGATAAATTTTATCATAAAAACTTATAATCTCTTCCATTTGAAGATAAGAATCATCGTTGGAAAATTGTAAATAATATTCTCTGTCGATAACTCGAAAAATATCTGTATCCACACCGCAAATAATCGGAATGCCTTTTGCCAGATATTCTCTGACTTTTAGTTGACTTGACAATGATGCATTTACTTTATAATATCCAAAAGAGCACATTCCCAGATCGCATTTATTATAAATCTCGTCCAGTTCCTTGCCGCCTTTTCTACCATAAAAAATCACATAATCATCTAAATTTTCTTCCGATACAATTCTCTCATATGTCGCTTTCTCCGGTCCATCTCCAACAAAATGACAAACAATTTTCCTGCTGCCATCCGCATCATAATATTGCTTTAAGCCATACAATAATCTCTCATATCCATGATAAGGCTGCATTAACGCTACCGCCAACAGATGGATGGTATCATCATCTTCTTCTACTTTAACAGCAGGTGGAATTTCTGATAAATCAATGCCATTCATAATTTGAATAGTCGGTATCCCCCAGATAACTTCATGTCTACTATATGTCAAAATCCTGTCGGTTATATTTTTTAACTTCCCTAAATATAAGGCGTCCCACCAAAACATAAACTGATATGCAATTCCCTTTGGCTTTTCACCTGCATATGGATAGGAAGGCAGTTCTATCAATATTCTTGCCCCATTATGATGCAGTCTTTTCAGCACGCGATAATAGAAAGTATCCATCATTCCATATCGAGTGTAAACCCAGTCATACTGCTTGTCCTTTATATGGCGATACATTTTTATATAGGCCGGCGTTTTCTTAATATTGCCCACATGGGCTAAGATACGCTCGGTGCCATTCTCTTTATAAACTAAATCATTTTTTCTGATATAAATAAAATCTACTTGAAAACTTTTCTTTTCAAAGACTTTGATCTGAGACTTGATTTTTTTACATACTCCATCTGACTGTTCATCGGCAAAATCCCAAGTGGATAAATACAATATTTTCATATCATTTATTTCCTTCCGAGGAATTTACAATATTATACTATTTATACCACATATTGTCCTATTTTACAATTACTCTCTACTAACCACTTAATTAACAACAGAAAACATCTTTATATACCGGTATTTTATGTTATACTAAGAATAATACATATTCCCTCAAAGCAACAGGAGCCTAACGTGGAAAAGAAACATTCTGCAAAAATCGTACAAATCAATACTGTCTACGGAACCGGCAGCACAGGGAAGATTATGGCTTCTCTATATCAACTTGCCCTATCTGAAGGTCACGATGTATATGTTGTATACGGCCGCGGAAATGCTCCTTCTGATACCCGGGAATATAAAATCGGCAATCGCTTGGATTTTTTACAACATGTCCTGATCAATTTTTTCTTGGGGAAGAGTGGTTTTGGTTCCAAGGCGGTTACACGACGTTTTTTGAAATGGCTTGATACGGTACAGCCCGACTTAATTCATCTTCATAATATCCACGGTTTCTATGTTCATGTGGGTATGTTGTTTAAGTATATTAAGCAACATCATATCCCTGTAATATGGACGCTTCACGACTGCTGGCCCATGACGGGTCAATGTGCTTTCTTTGAGTATTCCGGATGTCAGAAATGGCAAACCGGATGCCACCACTGTCCTGTTTACCGTCGTCAATATCCTTATTCTTTGTTCAAGGATAACAGCCGTCAAAACTATCTCAACAAGAAAAATATTTTTACCGATGTGCCGGATATGACTATTGTCACTCCCTGTAATTGGTTAGCTGATATCGTGAAGCAATCATACTTGCGGGAGTATCCGGTTAAGGTTGTTTATAATGGCATTGATATAGATTTGTTTAAGCCTGTTACCCCGAACAGGAAGGATACCCGTAAGATTGTACTTGGCGTTGCAAATGTGTGGGAACAAAGGAAGGGTTTGAAGTATTTTCCGGAACTGGCAGATATGTTGGACAGTACTGTATATCATATTGTCTTAATCGGTGTAAATAAGAAGCAGCAGAAATTCCTGCAGAAGAAATATGAGGGACGTATCACCGCACTTACCAGAACTTCCACTCAAGCTGAACTTGTAAATTGGTATAGTTCCGCATATGTGTATGTTAATCCTACCTTGGAAGATAATTTCCCCACCACCAATCTGGAGGCTCTTGCCTGCGGTACTCCCGTGATCACTTTCAATACCGGCGGAAGTTCCGAAAGTCTCACCGACAAATGTGGGATTGTCGTGGAGAAGGGTAATACAGAACAATTAAAGGAAGCTATTCTGTCCTTGGAACATCGGACAGATATAACTTCCTCTTCCTGTAGAGAGCAGGCGCTGAAATTTAATCAGAATTTGAACTTTCAGGAATATTTGAATCTATATTCTTTAGTTCATTAATCGGATTCTCTGCTTTTCCCGCCGGAGTCTTGCTGTTCTTCCAATTCACGTATCCGCTTTTCCAGCATACTGAATTCCTGCGTCAGCGTCCTGATCTTCATCTGCTGTCTGGACACAATAGAGGTCAGTGTCATCAGAATCATGATAATAAAAGCAATACATAGGACGTAGAGTCCGTTCATATTACTCTCAATACCGAGCAGTCTGGCAAACCATACTAACGTCTCCGGGAAAAATATCATAATTCCCATGACCACTCCCGCCACCAACCAGAGGAGTGTATACTTAAGCTCCAGCATTTTCTTTTTTAAATAAAATAGAATCAGTATAAAATAACAGATTACTGCTACAGAAAGAGTAATTTGTAATGTACGCGGTATCATTTCTGCCTCCTTACCCCGAAGCTCAGTCTTCGAATCAGCATCGCCAGTGTTACTTTTACCATATAGTAAATCGCTTTTTTAAGGGTAATGGAGCTTGTCCCGTTTTCTCTTTCACGCATGACAACAGGATATTCCTTAATTTTGCCTCCGTGCACTGCCGCTATCACTAATGCTTCCGGCTCCGGATAATCCGCAGGATAATCCTGTGCAAAAATCTGAATAAATCTTCTGTTGACAAGCCGGTACCCGCTTGTTATATCCCGCACGCGCACCCCCGTAAGAATAAATCCCAATATACTAAGAAACTGTATACCGGTCCTGCGCATTCCGGAGGACTGAAAGCCTTCCTTCTTGACGAAGCGGGAGCCGATGACACAATCGGCATTTTCTTCCTCCATACATTGAATCATACCGTCCAGAAATGCGACATCATGCTGACCGTCACCGTCAATCTGCACTGCCAAATCATACTCATTCTCTAATGCATATCGGTATCCGGTCTGCACCGCGCCGCCGATCCCCATGTTGACGGGCAGATTAAGTACCTTATAGTGATGCCGTTCACAAATCTTCTTAGTCGCATCTGTGGAGCCGTCGTTGACAATCACATAATCGTACTGTGGATAATCTGCTATTAAATTATCAATTACCTTTTCAATATTCCCCGCCTCATTGTAAGCGGGAATAATAATTAAACATTTAGCCCGTTCTTTCATATTCCTTTAACCTTGCGCCTATCGGCATCAACATACCGGATTTTCAAAAATTAATACGGAGTCATTTTTTAATATATACGTTATATATCTCCATTACGTTAATTTTATCCCAATTCCCAAGGGATTGGAGCAGAGCGTCACTTTCCTCTTCATTTTCTACCCCCCCCCATAAAACCAGGACATCCGCCTCATCCAACCTAATGCTTTCTCCTATATACTCACCGAAGACATCTGCTACCTGTTTCTTTTCATAATCATATTTATACACATGAGGTCTTCCCTGCAATTCCATAAACACGCCAAAAGAACCATCCGCTTCTATATCACTAAATGCATTTACAATCCGAGAGTCAGCATCGGTTCTGTCGAGGACAATGTCATACACCTGATTAATTGCCTTTGCTTCCTGCGCATAATCAAGACTCATATTTATAATCGACAACTTGAACCTGCTAATCAGAAATATTCCTATGATGAAGCCTATCGCAATTTTATACCTCACATTCTCCAACAGTAAATCTGTACAGACAACGAAAAGTATGGCAAATCCTATGACCCCGGGCAGTAAATATCTATTCCACATACCGCTCTTTGCGTGCAGAATCATCTGTGTCACCACAATGCAACCGCCGAATATAATCAAAACCAATAATAGAAAATTGATATGAAGCTTTTCTTTTTTAGTTAGAAATACGAAGCCCAGCCATAGCAATGTAATACCTAATATGATACATGCAAGCAATACATATGAAAATAAAGAGTCCTTACACAAACGCAGCATTGCCCAGATATATTCTTTGATGCCATAACTTTCATCCAGGCCTGCATATCCGATTTGGTTCACGCCGACATAAGAAACGATAACATATATGTTTATCAGGAAAAACGCCGCCGGTATGATAATAAACAGAATGTTCCTTTTTAGGATATTGAGTATATCCTTAGGCGACTGTAAATTACGGGCAGCTTCCAGTCCCAGGCGCAGCCAGACAACTGCAGGAAGTAACAACAGGAAACTTTCTTTCATCAAACCGGAACAACATGCCATAACTACAATCACTATATCCGTCTTCCGACTAAATACATTGTCTTTGTACTGTTTTGTCAGAAGATATATGCACACTGCCCCAAAAAGCATCCCTATATTTTCCTGATTTGCTATGCGGTACCATACTTCAAACTGCCGCCCCATCAGTACTACCAATGCAAACAAATGAGAAAACCATGCTGAGCATTGCAAGTTTCTGGCACTCCGGTACAAGAGCACATAGACTGCCATACCGATTACACATAGTATAAGTTTATATATGACCGGACTATCTCCGAATATATAACACATCACGACCCGTAAAATCCAATACAACGGCCGCCAGCGTATATTAAAATCATTTTTCAGGAAAAGTGAGATAGTTTCCGTCAACGATACATGCCGGTTCTTGTACAACTTAAGTATCCGATACATCTCATGATCGTCAACCCAGTGCCAACCGGTCAATATATTGCCCGTACCGAATAAGACCCCTCCAATGACAATCGCTGACACTATGAGTACAATCATGCTCTCATATTTCCGGCAGATATCCTTTAATTCGGTATATGTTCTATATAAATCAGCCTTCTTCATGCTCTTCCTTCCAAATTCTGTTTTGCAAGTTTGTTTTACTCAGTATAACATATATTACAAGTTCCTTAAACAACAAGTATGCCGCACAATAGAAAATGCCCATTGCATACACCACATAACGCTGCAAACCGATAAACATAATATTGACGGTGATTATCATAACAAGTATAAACCCGACAACCGTCAACATGAATTCCGCTTCCGGACTTTTTTCCTTATGTCTCAGGCAAAATACACTCCCTCCTATAGCATACAGATAGAGAAATAACGCTATAAAATGACACAGAAGGTAAATCGGCCCTATCTGCCAAAACACCGCTGCGATAAATCCGGGTATCATCAATCTCAACGTATGATATAAATATCTGTCAAAATGCTTAAGCAACACCGTGCCGCCCAACTTACGAATAGTTTCTTTATAATCCAATCCTGATTCCGGATGCTCCTCTAAGTATCGACCGATTTCCGGATTTGCAGCTGCAGGAATCCGATCGCAAACCAACTCCTGCCACATATATAAATCCTGCCGCGCATAAACATAGCGGTACTCTTTCTCATCCACTGCTTGGTAAACCTTCTCAAATATTTCCTGCATTTCAGGAGTGTCAAACAAGTCCTTATCTTCGTAATCAGCCTCAAAGAACCCACGTATCATCAGAACAGTGGTGAACTGAGGGATTTTAAGCAGATTTCTTCCAACCAATGCCAAAAAAGTGCCGCTTGCCACCACGAGCACCCCCACAAATATAGCTATGAATCTTTTTGCATTCTCTTTAGCGGCCAGCTTTCTGATGACTACATAGATATACGCCGTAAATGTGGATAACAGCAACAGCATTAATTGACTTCTGATCAGCATAAGAACAATCGACATGACAATAAGTGCAATACCCCAAGAGTATTTTCTGTCCATCACAAAATTAAGGAGAAACAAGAAATATATATAAAAGAGCGGATAGGTTAGCCCTTCCGTCATAATCTGGTGAGTGATACCAAACTCCGGCAAATAAATGGAAAACGGGAGCATGCATGCCACATACAGAAGCAGCTCCTCCCACAATTTCAGTCCAAATCGTCTTTTTAATGAAACTACGAACATCATTGTACAAACCACGGCAAGCATTGACTGAACAACCACTGCACCGTCCAGATAGTATTTCTCACCCAATATTGCCTTCATTACTTGGAGGAACACAGGGTAAAGCGGCATGATCCCTTCACCACCGGTAAAATATATATACCCCGGAGAATCACTTGTCAAACTCAGCCACTCATTTCCCAGAAAGAAATAAAAAACAACTCCTATCAACAACAAAATCCCATATTCGAGTATAACATTCCCTGTTCTTTTTCGCTTATCCGTTTCCATGATCAGACTGCCTCTCCAATATCTTGAGTATTTGACTGTAATAGTTATCAAACTGAAAGTTATTCTTCACGTGCATATAACTTGCCGCACCCATCTTAACAATGTTATCCCTGCTGCAAATCAGTCTTTGCAACTTATCTTCTAAATCATCCTTGTCGTTATCCTTAAATATATATCCGGTTTCCCCATCCGTGATATAGGAAGCCGTTCCATTTCCTGTACTGCAGACAGCAGGCAGGGCAAAGGCCATCGCCTCCAAATGGGAAACCGCTGCCGGCTCGTCCGTACTGGGAAGGACAAATACATCGTTGGTCTCATATAACTCAAAAACATGCGCACGATCTAAGTTTACATGCAGCGTTACCAAATTCTCCAACCGGTGTTCTGCAATATATGTTCTGACTTTGTTCAGATACTCTTCATGGAAATGATTCGAGCATTCTCCCGCTATCGTTAAATGCACGGAATACTTATCTGCCAGTTTTTCTATGAGTTCAATCAGCATCAGATGATTTTTTCTTACTTCATATTTTCCGATTGATAAAATATTTATTTTACCGTCACGAAAGTATACCTTTTCATCAGGTGCCATCTGGGGCTCCATCACAAAAGGCAAAAACCATGCATTCTCCTCTTTCACCAGATTAGTATCTGTCATGTTCTTACGCAAAACAGGGGTGATGCGATAACGTGGAACCAGCTTCCATACTAACTTATGTTTTAGGTCCATCGTATGCGGAGTATCCCATAACGGACTCTGGTTGTAGAGAATGACCGGAACATGATGTCTGTTACAGAGTAAGTTCATGCAGATACTGTACACGGAGCGCTCCCTGACAATAACCAAATCAGGGTTGAATTTTTTAATCCAATAAGAAAGCTTCCCTATGGGAGGAAACCCACACTTTAATTTCCAATTGCCTCCGTACGGATCGTTTCTCTTGATAACATTCACATATACATAATCTATCATCCTGAATAATTTAGAATATCCGATAATCTCAGGCGTTATCCATGAATAATCCTCACTCTTACCCGCATAGTGGCTCAAGAAGCAAATCTCATCTCCATGTTGCTGCCAGCCCTTCATAATGGCACTCTGATTCGTATGATAACGAGGCGCTAAATACATGATTCTCATTTCGCTTCTCCTCTGCTCCGCAATATCCTGCCGGCATTTCATTTTACATACTGCTTTATCTGTTTCAAATACTCTCCATAGCCCGCTTCTTCATTGGCTTTCTCACCTACAACATCGTGCTTGGGAATCGGCTCCTTCAGCTTGGTCTGCTTCAGATACCATTCATACTCCATGTCCAGATTACCGATATCAAGCACTCTGTAACCTTCCAGAAACATTGTCTCCGTAAAAAATTTAGCTGCCACTCCAAGCGATACCAGAAACAGCCTGTCTTTGGGATATTGCCTGCAACAGGCAATGATTTCATCCATTTTCCCGTAAGCGTCGCTGGCAGGACCTATGATTCGCACCACAGACTTTGCAGTATCGAGTAAATCATTTCCGACTCCGTTGTGAGTTCTCTCTCCCTCCACCACAACTACATCCTTATCCTTCCAGATTTGACGGATGCCTTCTATCCACTCACCGCATTTACTCTTATCTTCCAATGCATAGTAAAATCTGGACACGGATGTATTATAGTATGCTCTATCTTGATTGCAATATCTTTCATATACCTTGCGGCTGAATAAAAGATGGTCTCTCCAAAACTGTCTGCTTTCTTTCCTGTATATTGACAGGTCATCGAAAATCTCCGGTATCGTTACGATCAGGTCGTCATACTGATATCCCACTATACGCTTGAGGCCTTCGATAATCTCCGGCTCCACCTTCTGCAGTTTAAGGCTTCTTCCTCGAATCATAGTAATCTCACCGTCTCCGAATCTGACCATACTTTTGTCGGTATGTATCAGTTCATCAATGGTTTCCTCTATAGAATGCACCTTAATACTGCATTTCCTGATTCCTATCCGATATAAGCCGTAATCAATCAGAGCAATTATATCTTTCATCCAACGTTTTATTTTCATTCTGTTTTCAACACTTCCTGTTTCTCTTTTCTTTCTACCTTCCCGTTACCCACTTCATAAATTACATCGGCATTCTTGATAGTAGTAAGTCTATGAGCGATAATCAGAATGGTTTTATGTCCCTGCAGCCTTTCAATCGCTTCCATAACCGCCGTTTCCGTATCACTGTCCAGCGCCGAGGTTGCTTCATCCAAAACCAGAACTTCGGGATTATGGTAGAGCGCTCTCGCAATGCCGATACGCTGTCTCTGTCCGCCGGACAATCTCACTCCCCGGTCTCCCACATAGGTGTTTAGCCCCTCCGGCAGAGACTCCACAAAATCATATAACTGTGCCTGCTGCAGAGCATGAATAACAGCCTGCTCATCAATCTCCGTTTCATCTACACCGAACGCCACATTATTTCTGATTGTGTCATCCGACAAATAGATTGTCTGGGGAATATATCCGATTTCTTTCTGCCAAGTGGGAAGATTTTTATATATGTTCATACCGTCCGCATATATTTTGCCGTATTGGGGAGCCAAAAGCCCCAACAAAATATCAACCATGGTGGACTTTCCCGCACCGGACGCACCGACAAACGCAACTGTCGTTCCACGCTCAATAATAAAATTTGCGTGCTCAATTACATTGACATCTCCGTCGGGATATGCATATGTAACATTTTTAATCTCGATTTTATCTTGAAACTTCCATTCATTATTCTTTTCTGTTTCTACAATCTCCAGTTTATCCACTTCCTGCAAATCATTATAAATCAGATCCAGCGACGGGAGTGCATACAATACTGCCGACAAATGCTCATTAATTTTTCCTACGGAAGGAAGCAAACGAAACGCTGCTACCGCAAACACTGCCAGCTGCGGCACAAATTCTTCCAAATCCTTTTGTCCGAAATAGATTTTAAAAATAACCGCCAATAGGAGACCGGTCATACACACCATCTCAATGATGTGTTTCGGAATAACACCGATTAGCCGGTTTAATCTTAAAACTCTGACATATCCTGCAAAATAATTATCATATTGTCTGATAAAGTTGTCTTCCCGGTTTAGTACTTTAATCTCTTTAATACCGCCTAATGACTGATTCATCCACTGATAAATTTTCGCTTTATATTGCTGACCTTGTCTTCCCCACGCGCTGGAATACTTTTTGGAAATATAGGAAAATACCGCCAGACAGAGCAGTAAAAGTCCTGCTATAATAATGGTGATTGATTTACTTGTAATAAACAGATAAATACCGATAGCAATACATACAAACACTTCCGCTATCATTTCCATGCTGTGAATAATACCTTTGGTAAATTGATCTGTATCCTCCTGCATACTACGCTGCAAGACGGATATATTCTTATTCAGGTGAAATGTATACGGCTCTCTCATATACGACTTCAAAAGTCTTGTGGACATCGTTCTCTGAATACGGTATGAAAACCTGTATATTGTATTTTTTTGTATAATGACATATACATTTTTGACTATATAAACAGCAATGATTGTTGCCGCAAGGAATACAAGAAAGTTCCGTATCTCTGTAAAGCCGAACAAATGATAGAGATAGGACATGATATCGCTTTTCTCCAGAGAGTCCATATCCATAATCAAGTCAATAAAAGGTGAGAAGATAGACACGGCAAGCAACTCCAGAAAACTTCCCACTATCACGATAACCATCAGGAGTCCGATTTTGATCTTATCTGTTTTAGAAAAAATATAACCTAATTTTTTAATCATTGTTCTTTCCCACACCTTTAGTTAAAATATGCTTCTCCGTTCTTTATTTCTTCTATCTGCCGCTCGTATTGTTCCAGTTTTTCCTGACTGCTGCGCGGTGCAAAAACATACTGAAAAGTTTTCATCCTGCCAACATATATACCTGCCGCTATCATAACTGCCATAGCGCATATCACAATCAGCATTCGTTTGATAAGACCGGGTACATCAAGCTGATTACTTCGTACCTTCTCCAATTTCATTGATAACTTACGAAACAGGCATCCGTATCCCTTAACCATATATGGTATCAACAACAAAAAGTAGAGCAGCGTATATTCGCTTTTTGCTTCCCAAAAAGTGTGGAACAGAAAACCGCCTATCAAGATAACGGCAAATATCAACTCCGCCAATTTCCTGTCTTCACGGAACATAAATATATAGGCGCATACACCCACTAAGATAAAGGTATGTGCAATATTGAATATCTCCAATAGCAAATAGGATATTCTGCCTTTTGTCAGATTGCGAATAAAGTTCGATTCTCCGACAGCCGACTGTCTGCTCCACAAAATCTTAAAGCACTGAAAACTCGGTTCATTCCATTGACCTGCTTGTTTCATGCCAAAGAAATGAAGTCCGCTTCTCCAATCGTCCATATAGCCCTGCATTATATCGGCAATCTTCGCTTTGGCCGCCCGGTTTGCCGCATCATAATCATAGTTATTGTCTGCATATATCTCGGCACTCCGCCCATTATAAGCACCCGGAGATGCTCCCCCGTATTCTATTCCCATGACAATATACGCAGTTGCAGGTAAACCTTTCGGCAAGTCATAACCTATAGCAGAACTCATGGCCATGGTTATAATTTGATTTCCAATGAACCAAAACGCCAGAATGATGCCCGCAAATTTTAACATCAAAAGTATTTTCCCTCTGTAGAAAAATTCTATAATGCCCAAAATAAGCATTGCTATCATTACTATGAGAAAATTCTTTTTAAGAAATATAGAAAGGAGCACAAATATCGCTGTCAAAAATATCCTGTGTATTTTCTCATCTTGGAAAAGCATCAGTTCCTGGTAGATCGCCATAACTACAAACACAAAGCCAACGATATTTCCATACACAAACGTTGTGTAAAATATCATCGGTATCGAAACCGCCATTGATACAACAACTGCCATTACTGCTTTCGTCTGATTCCAAAACAAATACACTATTTTCGCTATATAATAATACGCAACTGCTATAGCCGCAGCGTTGACTATCTGCATAACCAGCCCGGCGGCTTCACCAAAAATCAGAATAAGTCCGCACATATACAGCATAAACCCAATTTGCTGCGGATTTTTATTAATATATTCTCCCGGCTCAAACTGATGAAAATCACCGTTTATGAACTCATACGCAGCATTCATTACCTTCGCAGGGTCACTGCGAAGCTCATATCGGGTTGACAATATAAATATTAACGACACTATGAAAAAACCTGCACAAATTATCTTCACTAACAGGAACACATTCAATGACAGCTTGACCCGCTGCGAAACCAGATACAGACCCCAAAACACAATAATAAGCGCCGCCACAATAAATATCATCCGCACAGGATTATCAGAAACAAAGTACACAAATTCCTGATTGCGTATTTCATTGCCCTCTGCATCAATAAGATACGCCGGCGCTTCTACGCAGGTACTCCACAAACTCAATAACGTTAAATATATGATAATAGCTCCAAAAATCAATGTGACAAGTTTTTTACTCATGTCGTAAAAAAATCTACCACATTTATTCATGACCTATACCCTCCGAATAAACTTATTTTCACTAAGGCTGTATCGGCCACCCTTTAGGAATTTATGCTTAATCACCCACCATGCGGGCACCCAGACATATTTATGCATCGCCGGAGACGCACTGCCGATCATCCAGCAGTTCCTGTCGCAGTTCTTCGTACATCTGCGTACCTCATCCGCTTGTTTCGAGTTCCACAGCTCGTCCCACGTCTGCTCCCTCAAATTGCCCATGACAGCCTTCCTCTCCATGCCGTTACAGGGAATCACATCACAGAACGGATCGATAAAAAATGCATTCTTGGACATATCACAGGGCAGAAGCCTCTTATTGCCGTATATATAGTTAATCAGTCCATGATTAAAATAGGCGCGGAACCACTTTTTCGGCGACTTGCTCTTAAGCAGTTCATTGATCAGTTTCTCGAAATTCTGCGCCACCTTATATTTATCGTCAATCTTGTTGTCCGTTTTTCTGAAATAGAAAGAATTGTGGAGGGTCGCCGTGGCGAACTCCATACCCATATCATTGGAAATATCGTAGAGCGGAACCAGATCCTCACAGTTCATATCCTGCACCGTCATACCGAATCCCACATCCGGATGCCCCATCTCCACCAGCGTCTTTAACGTTTCGTAGCCTCTGTTGAAACCGTCGGGAATACCCCTGATGGCATCGTTCGTCTCCTGCAGACCCTCGATGCTGATACGGATTCCCACCTTCGGAAACTCCTTGCACAGCGCAATAATCCTATCCGTAAAATATCCGTTCGTAGAAATGACAATCCTGTCAGATTTCTTGTATAGTTCCCGCACGATATCGGGGATATCCTGTCTGATAAAAGGTTCTCCTCCGGTAATATTGGTAAATGCCATCTCCGGAAGCTTCTTAATGTCCTCTAATGTAATTTCCTCGTCGGGTCTGGTAGGGTCTTTAAAGCAATCGCACATATTGCATCTGGCGTTGCACCTATAGGTGACGATGACCGTGCCGTATAAAGTTCTTCTTGCCATGAATAATCTCCCATCTGTACATCAAATAAGCCGTAGCCAATGCTCCAATCATAACAAACAAAAACAATCCTATGTTGTATTCAGATTGAGGCTCAAGATACCTTGTATAGATAAATTTAAAAATAAGGTGAACATAGTATATATTCATGCTCATTTTTCTGAGCCAAAGCGTATCGCCCTTCACAGAGATCTGTATTGCAAGCATTGTTATAAAGAATGCTGACGGAATCGACATCACATACATATCCTGCTCTCTCACAAATCCGATTTTAAACAAATATCCGGCCTCCGCGCTGAAAAGCAGCACACATACCACCGAGCCGACAACAGCTTTCCACCGTTTTAACGAAATCTTGTTTTTGGCAATCCATGTTCCCATATAGATAAAGATGCTGCCGAAAAAGAGCCCGTTTCGGCAAGTCACCATAACCTTTTTAACCATTTTCATTATTTTCCACAGAGCACCGCCCGCATCAACGGCATTTTTCAACAGTCCGAAATATGACTGTGTAAGGAGTCCTGCGGCAAATAATATAATCAGAATAATTCCTGTTACCCGATCTCCTACATATCTCTTTAACCCGTATACAACAGCAACTCCTACCACTGCCGCCAACAAGTACCACAGATGTGAATAAGAACCCACAAACAGGAAATCACGTACTACCGTGAATAAGCAAAACATCAGTGACTCTTCGCTGTCCAGTATTTTATCGCAAATAATAATCGGCAGATAAATAATTGTCCAAATACAGTATAAACTGAGGATTTTACGTATATACCCGCCGACCACTTCTTTTGTTGACACATTTGCGCTTGCGATTTTCTTCTCCAACAGGAATCCTGTCGCTGCAAAGAAAAAAGGCACCACTGTCCTTGCTATAACATCGGCAGTCAGGAAATTCAGCACATCGTTTATCTCATATAGCGGGTGCGTATGTGCTATCACTACAAACAATGCCATAATAAACTTCAATACATCAATGCCTTTATATTGAGTATTATCTGTCCTGTTCACAGTCGACCGCATACACTTTCCTCACTATTTTATCACAATATTCATGGATTGTATCGAATTTTATATTTTTACAGTTTGCACTGTACCTCCGGCACAATTCGAGATCGTTCCAGAGTGTGCCGATATGCTCCGTCAGTTCCTGCACATCGCCGCCCCTAAACAGTTCTCCCGTCTTGCCTGCCTGCACAAGCTCCGGTGCTCCGCCCAAATCGGAAACCAGTACGGGGGTGCCGTACATCTGAGACTCCATCACGGAAAAGGGACAGTTCTCATACCATTCGGATGGATATACGCTGAACCGTGCGCCGGAAATCAGCTCCCGCAGTGCCTCTCCTGTCACAAATCCTCTGTTTTCTACGTTGGGCACCTTGTTTACACTGTCCTCCAGAGGGCCTGTCCCCGCAAAGACAAAGGGAATCTCCGGCAGTGCCTCGCAGGCTTCCAATAAAGTCTTCGTGCCTTTCTCCTCCGAAAAACGACCGAAATACAGAACATAGTCCCGCCCGTCATATCCTGCGCCGTTTTGCGGGGCACTCGTTTCAATAAAATTATGCATCATAACCGTTTTATCCGCCAGCAGCGGATCCGTATCAAGCTGCTTCTTCATAAATTCACTGGGACACACAATCACATCCACCATGCCGTAAGTTTCGCGTTTCGCATAGTACTTCGCCTCAATCGTGCCGAGCAGGCTCCTTACTCCGGAATTATGAATGCATCGATTCTTGGTACACTGCACATAATCCCCTCCCCGACAGGCGAAACAGATTGCCCCGGTTGACGGGATTCTCATCATATGGTTGGGGCATACCCACTGATAGTCGTGCGCAGTATATACGATACGTACCCTCCTGCTGCTTTTTTTCTCATAATCACGGACCGCATAGATGACTGACGGTGTCAACTGGAAATTGATATTGTTTAAATGCACCACATCCGGCTGAAAATCATGCAGCACACGGCGCATCTTCCGCTTGGCTTCCGTGGAGTAAATGATTTGTAAAGGGTAGAGCAGTTTCCCTAATCCGCCGCCATGAAAATCCTTATCGGATGTGTAACTTTCTATACGATTTCCCACTACGCGGCCCTCATGCTCCATACCGAAATACTGCACTTCGTGGCCCATCTCCTGCAATTGTTCGCCTAACTTAAAGATATAAGTCTCTGACCCGCCATTGGGATGAAGAAACTTATTCACCATTAAAACTTTCATTTCAGACTTTGCCCCACACTTTTCTTTTGCACAACATTTTGATACAACTGCATTGTCTCATCCACAACCTCATCCCAGTTATATTTAGCGCAGATGAAATCCGCACTTTGATCTGCATAGGCGTGTACAACTTCCGGATGTTCCAGCATATATTTCAACTTCTGCCGCAAGTCCTTGACATCACCCTTACGAAATACAAACGCCTTGTCTTCTACGACTTCCGTATTCTCACAAATATCGCTGACAAGACAGCAATTGCCGTAACTCATGGCCTCAAGCAGACTCAGCGCCATGCCCTCCACATCGCTGGGAAGCACGAAGGCATAGGCATTGGAGTACAACTCCTCAAGCATCTGACCCTGCACAAAATCTGTCATAATAATACGCTCATCCTTGGCTGCCATCCGATGAATCCGCTCCATATATTCCACCGCCTGACTGTTGCCGCCGGTAATCACCAGTTTCTTATCCGTGTCAATCTTGGAAAACGCCTCAATCAGATAATGCAGCCCTTTTTCCGGTACAATTCTGCCAAGGAACAATATATAGCCGTCTTTATGAAGACCGTATTTCTCCGTAATTAATTCCGCCGGCCATTTCTCAGGTCTGTTGATGCCGTTGGGGATGTAAGTAACCTGTCTATGATATGTGTCTGCAAAATATTGTTTCACATTCTCAGACAGCACGATGACTTCATCGGCATATTTAGCCGCCATTTTCTCCCCGAACTTAATTACACCGGAGGCAAAAGCGCCCCACTTGGCCCGCTGCCAGTCGAGACCATGAACAGTTACCACTATTTTTTTATGAAACAGCCTCGGCAGCCACAGCATGGCACATGG
Organism: Lachnospiraceae bacterium; assembly: GCA_022510565.1. Lineage (GTDB taxonomy): Bacteria > Bacillota > Clostridia > Lachnospirales > Lachnospiraceae > UBA3282. The sequence continues at coordinate 217,004 of JAFLTE010000001.1, forward strand.
ACCTTCTGCATGGTAATGAAGCACATCATATCCGCCGAACAATGCTCTGACCGTTGCGAAAAAACTATAGACAATGGCATTTAAGCTGCTGGACTTAAAAGTAGGTATGATATATACTCTGACTCCCTTATAAAATTTCCTGCCCTTCCAACCGTACTCCTGCTCATATTTCTTGCCGGATACATGATGTCCGAATCGGTTATATGCATCCACGCGGTGTCCCAATGCCGCCATGCGCACGGCGAGTTGTTCCACCACAATCTCGATTCCGCCTTCCCTTGACGGAATTCTCTTATGCCCAATCATGGCGATACGAAGCGGTCTCTTGTCCTGCCGTCCGATAACATTTTGGTTATACTTCTCCAAGGCTTTTGTTTCTCGGTGAACCTGATACAGAAAGGTAAAATTCGTGTTCAAATATCGCGGAATCATTCTCCTTGGATCCTGCATAATGCGGAAAACCCATTCCAAACACAGCTTCTGCATCCACATAGGTGCGCGCTTCACGGTACCCGCAATAAAGTCAAAGGCAGCCCCCACGCCAATCATTAACCCATTGACCTTGTTCTTGTGTTCATACATCCATTTTTCCTGCTTGGGAGCGCCCAGTGCTATCCAGACAAAATCCGCGCCGCTCTCATTAATTCTACGTACAATCTCCTCATCCTCATCCCTCGTCAGATCACGGAACGGAGGCGCGTACATGCCCACAATCTCAAGCTTAGGATACCTTGTAAGAAGTTCTTTCTTCAGCTGCATCAATGTATTTTTCGTACTGCCGTAGAAATAATGCTTGTACCCTCTTTCCTGAGAAAGATTAAGAATCTCGGGCATCATATCCGGTCCGGCTACCCTCTTCGCACTTCGGTACCCCCTCTTTCTGCTGACAATTGACAGCGGCTGTCCGTCGGGTAATGCCATCGCTGCACTGTTTTGGATATTTCGGTATTCCTCATCCCGAAATGCCATAACCGTTGTATGCACATTGGACACGCAGATATAATCCCCTCTTAGCACATCCAAATTGGACGTGATATAGGAGATGGTGCTCTCCATATCGGTCACATTGATATTCGTCTTTAATATGGTACAATATTGCAGTTGTTCTTTTCCCATTATGTCACCATTCCTCTTTCCGCATAAAGATACCGCCCACTGTGAGCAGGTACCCGACCAGCCCGCCGATCAGGATGCTGCCCGTCAGATACCTTGCCCACTCTAAAGTGACAGATTCTCCGTCAACCAGCTGCATAGGCGTCTCTGCGTCTACATAGTTTAAAACCTTATAACCATCATATTCAGGATCGTCCTTACCGTCCAAGGTAATGTATGTTTTATCTTCCCAAATTGTCTTCTGCCTCGGCACAACATATCCCTTCGGACTCGAATAGCAGATACCGAATACAACTGCACCTGATAATGCACCGACAATTATTCCCACGGTGATTGTTTTACGGCGAGCTTTCCATGCCGCTTTTATCCATACGGGAATCTGATTTAACTGCCATATTCGCTCCGGTATTTTGGCGCAGACCAAAGCATTTAATGCTTCCGTTTTGCTCCGCAGCGCCGGAATCAGACAATACTCTTCAGCGCCTTCCTTTTGTCGAAACAGAAGTTCACCTAAAAACAGAAGTGTAATATTTTTAAAGGACGTATTAAACAATAACGGCTCCATATATCCCACTCCCAAGAAGCATACAATCAACAGAAGTTCCCTGGTCTTCTGCCGACGACTACAGTCAAAAATCAACACAAAATATGCCAACATAAACAGGACAAACGGAATCACGCCGTAATGTACCAAGGCCCATATATAAGAGTTGTCTATGGACAGATAGGAGTAGATCTGAGACAAATATGACATCCTGACTCCAAAAAAGCTCATACATTCCGGTTGCAAGTAAGCATTTGCCCAATAAATTCTTGTATTTAATACGCGATCCAACCTCTGTATTTCTAAGAAACGATAGAACATAAGGGGAAGGACGAAAGAAAGGCAGAGAAAAAACGGCAGAACTAAATTGACAATTATTTTTTCAAATATATTAAATTTCGGCCTGACGGTAATATATATTCCTCCCACTAAAAGTATCGTAACCAGAGCAAAGCCCGTATAACTTACGGAATAGAAAACAACAAGAATATTGCCAAGCATCAGCAATATAAACTGCTTGAAACCAAACCGCTCCCGCAAATTATATATGATGTAGGCACACAGAGCGAAATAGGTGGAGTGAAGCGTATTGGGATGCGTAAATCCCAAACTCCAACGAAAGATATAGCCTAATCCCAGTTTTCTGTCAACACGGTATACAGTATGCTCAATCATAAAGTATGAGACGACACTGATAAGAACTGCGCATATTGTCCACACCCACAGTCCCAGCCGCAGAACTTTATCCACGGAAATATTCTTCATACCTAATATCGTAAACATCACAAACAGGATGCCCACTTCTCCGGATTCATAACAGACAATCGCGGTGATAAGCAGCAGAATGATGACAAGCGCACGCTGCCGTTTGGTATAGCGTGAGATCAGTATTTTTAATAATCCGAAGAAGAAGGCGGGAATAATCAGCAGAATAAACATCTTCTGCCATTCATAGAAACCCAATCCTTTGGTGACGGATAAAATAATGAAAAACGCAAAAAACACAATTTCTTCTATTGTCAGTTTACTGATATCCAATCCTTTGTTTATCTCTTTTTCCATTCTGACACCCATGCCTTTCCTGCGGCATAATATCCTAACCTTCTATATCCTATTTCCCTGCGGTGTAATCAAGGTCCATCCCTGCCATAGTTCTTTCATACGCTCCGGCGGACAGACCTGATTATTTCTGTGAATCGACGGGCGAATCATAATCTTATGCGCATACGGATTGAGTCTTGCTCCCCAAAAGCTGAATGTACTGTTGGCACAAATATTATGCTTACACCGACTCATTAACATCATATCATAGAAACTGTCCTTACCGTGATTCCAATCTATCATCTCATAATCATCGGACCGATAATGCTCCCTCACATAAGGAATATCATCCGAGAAAAAGAAAAACTTTGCGGAAGGAAATTTATCTTTCATATGAGCAATTGCCGCATCATAATATTCCTCTGTGCAGATATTACCATAGAGATCGGAATTCGCACCCTCCAGATAATCTCCCCTGCGGATGTGTACGCTGACAGATTGTGTCTGCTCCATTCTGTTCATCACGGTCTTATTCTTATCGTCAAGCTCTGTATCATCACTTGGCGGAAAACATATTTCACTGCGCAATTTCTCCAAAATATCCGCATAATACTTCTCACATGCCCAGTATCCCACCAGATATTTGTTATCCAGCCCAAATACCTCTCTATGGTACATGTCGCTTTCCAAGAAACAAGGAGCAGAAGCAGGCAACAGTTTCCTGCGCACTTTGGAGATAAAAGCTTCCCTTTCATCCCACAGTCGTCCAAGGACCCCCCTTATCTCTTCCGGTTCGGCAACATGGTATGATACCCCTTCAAAGTAGTCCAATTCCAAATCTCTTGGTTTCAGCATCCTGGCCTGTGTGTCAGCGTTTCTAAACCATGAGATATCCATGCGGACGTCTTTACCGATGTTCTCCAATTTCTTATACAGCGCATATTGTTGAAGCTGATTTCCCAAGCCTCCCATGGCTCTGATGATTATCATAATAATCTCCCTTTCGGAACACACTCTCTTCTCTTACTTATTTTGTCATAAAGCTTTTCAGAAACGGCAGCTTTCCTGAAACCAGACTCCATAAATAATCAAATTCCGATGTCTTTCTGAAAAGCAAAAGGAAAATCAAATTGTAGACTGCCGTGACAATTAGTGCCATCAAAACAAAGGTTAAAATATTCACCTGTGCAAGCACGGCGCTTTTAACGGGAATCAACAATACGGCAATCCCCAGCACCGCACAGAGATATTTCAAAGAATCTGTAAAATAATCCCGTACACTTCTGGAAAAACAATCTCTATAAATAATTACGGGACGGACTAAATTGGCTATAATACCGGAAACCACCGTGCCCACATAAACACCCGCAAGGCCAATCCATTTCACTCCGATTATAGAAATCACCAAGTTGACAATTCCCTGTATAAATGCCAGGTACTTGTCCTGTTCAAAAATGCCCGCCGCTGTCTTGAAATTAAACAGAACTACCCTGCTGCCCTTCAGGTAGAAATCTATCAGAATCAATGTCAGAATAACCGCTCCCAATTCCCAGCTCTTATCCAGATAAAGCCCCGTGATAAAAGGTGTTAAGAGCAGCCAGAATCCGACAGCCGCAAAGCCGTATATCCAACAGGCAAAAAATCTGTACACCTTAAACAGACGATACTGCTTATCCTGTGTCTCTGTAGCCACCAGATTTCCGAAGCTGGAAATCGCAGAATCAAAAATAATATTTACAAAAGTGGACGCATAGTTGATCATCACATTGTAGTTGTTGACAAGTCCCACAGACTCGACATTTATCATGGAAGAGATGATAATGCTGTCTGTTGAAAGTCTCGCCGCATCGCCAATCTTATGGAACATCTGCGCCCTGCTCTTTTTCGTGATGGCTGCCGTTTCCTCTTTATCTAATTTCTGTACGTCTTTATCAAGCAGGTACGGATAGAGTCTGTTAAAATAGATGCTGACAAAAATTTTCTGTATCAATTCCACCGCCGCTTTGGTCAGCAGATATAGCAAAAAATTTTCTGTAATCCACAGGACTGCAATCTGCACGGAAGCAGTTACAATCTTGGTTACGGTCAATATGTTGGTCTGGATATAATTCTTCTGCTCCGCATTGGCGAGGCTGTATTTGTAAGCCACAAAATAGGTACTGACCGTATTGAACAAAAACACAAGATAGTAAACCGTAAGATTTACTATCGAAATATCCCCTCTTTTTTCCTCGTTTATGATATAGGGCAAAAAGGGTGTCAAGACAAGCCCGATTGCCGCAACGGCACATGCGATTGCACGGTACGCTTTTTTATAAAACAGCATATACGCCTTAATCTTCTCGCGGTCTCCGGAGGCTACAGGCTTATACAGGCTGAAATTAAGTGCAGCGCCAATCCCTAACTCTGCCAGTGACAGAATGCCCAAAATATCCGTATAGAGGCCATCAATACCAAGCAGTGTCTCCCCGAGCACGCTGATAAAAACTTTTCTCTGGATAAGTCCTACAACCAGAATCATGAAATTGCCGATAATACCGAAGAAAATATTTTTTTCGGTCTGCTTCACTCTGCCCATATCGTTATTGATTCTCTTTCTGTCATGTATCAGATGCCTTTAGAATAGCATTTCTACGGCAAAAATTCAATGTTTTGCCCGGGAAGACCCATTCAAAGCACGAAGCGGTGACACGAATTCTTCCGTTACATCTGCGATTGCGTGATAAGTGCCGTCTGAGTCATATCCGACTAAGGAAACCGATACAGCATCCAAACTCCAAGTTTCATCCATCCACAACACTTTCCCGCTGCAGCCCGACTCGTCCGATTTTAAACCGTAAGAATACAGTGCTCCGGTTGCAGCGTCCGTAACATTCAGATAATAATCCTGATATACGTTTTCGTCTGCCGCATCCTGCCGGAAGTTCACCTGTACCGCTGTAATCACGTAAGAATCGTCGGGAAATTCATCCACTACTTCAAAAACCACATCCCCATGTGCCGGAGTCGCACTTGCCTGTACAACTGCACCGATAGGCAGAGAATACCGCAAATATCTGGTACTGCCGTACCCATCCACGACACTGACAGATATACATTCATCATAATAGTCCCTCAGATAGTTAAGAAAAATACCGTTTGTTTCATAGTAACAGTATCTGACGTAAATGTTAGGTCTTGTCAACATATCGTTGATTAGATTATCCGTTCCCGCTGCGGCAAGCGTTTCCTTCTCGCCTATAATAAAATGAGCAACCAGAGAGATAACATTGTCTATATATTCCGGTTCGTGGGCTGCCCACAGATTATAAGAGTTGTAAAAGCGAAGAGTGTCTTCTACATCGAGATAAAGCGTATCGGCATTCATATCAATGTAATCCAGCATACCAGCACGTTCTTCATCTGTCACGGCTGCTCTCGGAAGCGAGAACTCTTTTTCAAATCTGACACAGACACAGCCGACTACAAAGAAAATTGAAGCCAGAACAAGTAATCCTATTCTCGCCTTCAGATTAAATTTATTGACTCCCGTACGGGTGGGCTGATATGACATCATGGCGATATAGGAAAGTGCGGACGCCAGAACACACCCGCTCGTCACCCTCCATTCGATACGCCCGATTATAATGAAATACAGTCCGCAAAGTATAAAAGCAAAAATGCACCCAAACAGCGGAATGTAAAACTGTTTTCTACCGCGAAGCAGTGTCATGAATACCAACAACACCGCCAGACTGATCCACATAACGGTATGCCCCTTTAAAGAACCGGTAAAGTTACGTACCGTCATATGGCTGCTCTGCCTTAATGCAGCCATTTTATTTAAATCTTCGGAGGAAAAATAATTTTCATCCCCTGTCATAAAAGTGCAGACCATATTTATCCAAGACTGCCGAATCCCCAGCTCCTGATACATTTCTGCATGATGCTCATAGTCCGGATATCGATCCGCATAATCACATATTTCCTCCCGCAAGGCATTGGCCTTCACATATTCGCCCAAATCAGGGTTTATAATACCGTACAACTTGTGCAGCCCATAAGACATAAAAACGACCAGTATAACCATGCCCGCCAGCATAAGTAATTTTTTCTTGGTTTTCCACGAAGAACGCAGAGATTCGATTAGATTAGAGGGCGTGTACGGAAATACGAAGAAATAACCCAGACACATCACCGCAAAGGGCAGCATTAAAGCAAGCGCCTTCCATCGAATGGAGCCGGAGACAAACAACAGACAAACACCCAAACTTATTTTCACAATAGATGATTTACGTGTTGAAGACTTATCATCGACACACTCATAACAGCTGTCCAATATAAGCAGAACAGCAGACAAACCTGCTATAATGGTTGTCTGCGTGAAATTGATTTCATACCTTAACATCAACTCCCAGAAAAACAAAACGAACAGTCCGTCCGTCAATAACAAAGCAGTCCATTCCTGCAGGGCAGCCCTCTTATTCAAAAACCACAAAAACACATACAGTCCGCCAAACATGACCGCAATGGAAAAGAGCGCCCACCAATTCGCCGTATATATGGCATTAAAAAGGCGTAAGATACCTGCCAGCGCAGGTGATATAAAGAAAAATCCCGAGACAATTTTGGAAGAGCCCAGATACTCTGCTATGTTGATGTCGCCCGCTGCCGAGAGCGAAGGTTCCGTAACAAGAAAAACAGACAGCGCAAAAAAGGTGAGGGCAAATGCAATGACATATGAGAAATTCAATTTGCTAACCAGCCGCTTCATCGTGTCCCTCCTGTACATGTATTTCTTCCCACAACTTGCGCACCTCCTGCCCGGCTTCTTTCGCACGAGCGCAGTATTCCGGCATAATTGTCTCAAGCCGATTCCTGATCTTCTGCTCCCGGTTCATGATCCAGTCGTACGCTCGAATCAGTTCCTCCGGATTCTCCAATGACTGTACAGGCAGAACATAATGCTTTTCAGTGCCGAACAGATCTTTAGCAATACCTCTCGCCTTAACGGAATAACCCACTACCAGTGTCGGCACACAACTCGAATAGGCGGCAATCGTCGCATGCGTTCTGGCACCGATGAACGCCCTGCACTGAGAGATGATATACTTCAATTTCCGGCATGACATATCCGGGAAAAGAAGCACCCGCTCGTTGGCTTCGTACCCGCGGTAGAGTTCTTTAAGGGGCAGTCTGTCATCATTATAACGCCACATGACATGCGGAATTAATGCCACGCAATTGTCAGTGTCCTGCAGAATATGCTCTATTAAATTGTGGTAGTTTTCCATTGTAATTCCGCCTTTTTCCTCGTGGCGGACTATCATGGGACTGATATTGATTCCGATTGTTTTGCCGGGCACAAAATGGCTCGGCAGCTCCGTCTCCTCCGGTTCCAATGCAAAGGCAGGGTCCGGAAAGAGTTTAACATTCTCTGTGATGCCGGCTTTATGCAATGCCTGTTCGGTAATGGACTCGCGAGGTGTGATGAGCGCATAGCGTTTCATATCATCAACCACTGCCGGGTCTTCCAACAATTGCGGCTCTATGGAGCATCCCCATAAGACAGTCTTAGCCCCTGCTCTGACGAATGTGCTGTTTGCGACGATGGCCTCTTTTTTAGAAATTTCGTAACAGTACATATCGCCGCCCGTAGAGATATACAGAGGAGCCCGGTTTTTACCCAGAACTTCGCGGAATCGATATCGCATAAAGGACTCCGGATCGCGGAACACGGCACGCCACACATAGTACCATACATGCGCAAAAAAGTGCTCCGCAATTTTTCTCTCCTGCAGAATATCACACAGAGGCTCTAAAGAATAATATCTATCCTCCGTCTCGCTGTTAGTCACGAGAAGCTTGGGAAGGTCCTCCAACATATGGCAGGTACTGTTTATAATTGCCTCGCAGCCATGATTGCCGCTGCCGCCGTGCAAATACATCACAATTTGATCATTCATTGTGTCAGTCTTGTCCTTTCTTTCCGGAATTATCGTGCCATCTCACAATCATCCGTAAAATGCATAAAAGTGGCTTATTGGGATATCTCATACCGAGGTACAAAAGCGCATTTGCCTTATTTCTGACAGAAAGCTTCGTATTTACGATTTTGCCCCGCACTTCCGGTTTTGTAAAGATGTTCTGTATCTTCTGTAAATAATCTTTCGCAGGATTTCTCAGCTCGTTTTTCATAACGTACAGCATCATATAACAGTATTCCCTGTTAAGCTTCATCTCACCGTCGGGAACTTTCCTGTCACGGACAATCCGCAGAATCGCTTCATACCATCTTATAACGCTCACAGCATTATTCGGATCATACCCGTGCACAATGGAATCCTCCACGTAACGGTAATGATAGAATAATGCCTCCTCCATAATAACGACTCTCTCAGCGGCGAGAAGCGCCGGATAAATCAGGTTGAAATCGTCTCCCATACGAAGTCTTGTATCATAGTACTGTTCATTACCCGCAAACACCGATTTCTCACACAGCTTCATACATCGGGACATAGGAATAATCCTGTTCTCCTGCCCCATCAGCTTGTCCTTGATTTCTTCATTGAGTTTTTCACCTTCATAGACGCCGGGAGGTAACGGCTGAATAACCGGAACTGTCTCTTTGCGTTTCTCCAATACGTGATTGCAGCAGACAATCTCACCTTTTATGCCAACAAGGCATTCCGACATACGCTCCAGCATATCTTTACTGACATAGTCGTCACTGTCAATAAAGGTATAGTAGTCGCCCACAGCCTCCCGCATTCCGCTCACAACCGCCGCCGTGGGGCCGCCGTTCTTCTGATGAATTACTTTCACACGCTCATCCGCATCCGCATACTTGTCGCAGATTGCGCCGCTTCCGTCCGTAGACTCATCATCCACAAGCAAAAGCTCCAAATTCCCATAGGTCTGAGAAAGGATGCTCTCTATACATTCGTCGAGATAATCTTTCTTGTTATAAACCGGTACGATTACACTGATTTTATATTTGGCATTCGGCATATATTATATGACTCTCCTCCCGAATCCGTATCGGACTCTACTCTCGGCAGTCACTCAAAGTACACTTTTGAGCAAATGGTATAGATTTAAATACAGGCCGGGACATAGCAGGAACATCCTGACTTTCATGCGATAACCCGCCGACAATCTGCCGACAGCCCCAGATACCTGCATTGTCTCTTTCAATTTCTCATGGCAGACTTGCACATATTCTTTATGCACCCGCCTCTGCCCTTCAGGGAGCAGGGCAAGTTTTCCCGCGGTAAGCATAATCCCCATCATGGTAAGCGCCGTCACCTGTGCATCCAGGCTTGCATCCATGCGCAGAATCTCTTCTCTGGCAAGCTGCCAGCAGGTAATCTGATCCATATAGCGCGGTGTAAATTCCCGATTCATGGCACCCGAAGGATTTCTGTAATATCCGTAGCCTGCATAGTCCGTCTCGGCAATTTTATTCACACAGGGGAGCATCCTAACAAGAAAAAGCATATCTTCACCAATCGTGAGTCCTTCCGGAAAATTCGCTCTGTCTAATATCTCTCTCCGATAAAGCTTGCTCCAACAGCGACTGTTACCGCACAGAAGGGCTTCTTGTAAATACCTGTCCGCATTGTACGTTACGGTCTGCCCGACTGTCCTTTCTGTGGATGCACCTCTGTTCCACTCCTCCTCATTGCTCCATATGAAAAAACTGCATCCTGCCACATCACTGTCTGTGTCGAGTATACATTGATATAATTTTTCCAACATGTCGACGCGTATCCTGTCATCCGCATCCACGAAGGTAATGAAGCTTCCCTGCGCTGCCTCGATGCCTCTGTTTCTCGCTGCGGAAACCCCCTCATCGCCCAATGTCAGAACATGTACATTGTCATAATCTGTCCGAATTTTTTCACATACTGTACCGGTTGCATCCGTGGAGCCGTCATTGACAATGATCACCTCAAGATTTCCGTACGTTTGGTTTTCAATAGCTTGGATACAGTTTTCCAAATAATCCTGCCCGTTGTAGACAGGAACAATCACACTGATTAACGGTTCATCACTTCTCATAATGCGGCTCCCTACAGCTAATCGTCTCATATATGGCAAGAAGCTGCTTCATATTGTTGTCGATTGAGAATTCCGCCTCTGCTTTTCTTCGGGCATTCTCTCCGAGTGTACGGCACAGTTCGGGATCTGCAAGCAATTTCAACAGCCCTGCCTCAAGCGTCTTGGTATCCCCTGGCACAACGAAAATTCCCGTCTCACCTTCTATAATCATATCGGGAATTCCGCCCGTCTTCGACGCTGCAATACCGCAGGCGTTGGCCATTGCCTCCAGAATGGATACGGACTGTCCCTCAAAATAAGACGGCATCACAAAAATATCGCACTCTCTTAAATACCGCTGTTTTTCCGCTCCGCTAATCCATCCCAGATCCGTCACATATTCCTTAAGCGCCTCTGCCTGTTCTTGCAATTCCTTATCTTCCCATATACCTGCAAGATACAGCCGGACATCCGGATACTGTTCCCGAAGCTTCGGCATAACCGTCAGCAATTCTCCGATGCCTTTTGTCTTACACAGTCTTCCCAAATATAAAATTTTATGCCTGCCGTACTGTTTCTCTTCGCGCTTAGGAATACGAATTGCATCCGGCAGAACCGTAATTCTGTCACGCTCAATAATCGTTCCGAAAAAGTCCTTCCATGCCGTACCCAATACCAGAAACGCATCGCCCATGGAGAGTACTGTTTTCACCCGTTCTCTGCCCTTGTGGCTTAATTCCTTCTCATAAAACTCCGGAAAATTACCGCCGTGCTGGTGGATTACCACTTTCTTATGACATGCCTTCGCCGTTCTGATAAAAACAGATTTCCGATAATAGCTGGAATCCGATGCCATATTCACATGGACGATATCATATTTTGACAGCTTGACGAGAAAATGCAGATATGCCTTCACCGCCTGCAGCAGCTTCGCAAGTTTCGTGCCCTCCACCATCGTGCCGATATAGCACAACTCAATCATCCGATCCAGCCCTGCATCGAAATAATTGTTTACCACACCGGATATTCCGCCGTGCACACTTCTGTCAGGGCCCACCATCAACACTCTCATTCTGTCTTCCTTCATCATTTCGAGCCCTTCCCCGTCAACACAACCCATATCGTCCGAAACAGTATTTTAATATCAAGTCCCAGCGTCCAGTTATCGATATATTCCAAATCCAGTTTCACTACTTCATCGAAGTCCACAATCTCACTGCGCCCGCTGATCTGCCACAAACCGGTCAGTCCCGGTGTCATACTAATCCGCCTTCTGTAATGGGAATTGTACTGTTCAAACTCGTCCTCCGTAGGAGGTCTTGTCCCAACCAAACTCATATCACCCTTTACAATATTAAAAAACTGGGGCAGTTCGTCAATGCTGGTCTTGCGCAGGAAGCGTCCCACCTTCGTAACTCGCGGGTCGTTATCCATCTTAAACATTAATCCCTGCATCTCGTTCTGCGATTCCAGTTCTTTCTTACGCTCTTCCGCATCAACATACATGGAGCGGAACTTATATATCTTAAAACGTCTGCCGTTCTTACCGATTCTTGTCTGTGCAAAAAAGATAGGTCCAGGCGAATCAATGCGAATCGCAAGTGCCACGAAAGGTGTCATGATCACCGTCAGAATACAGCCCACCAGACCGCCGACAATATCAAGTAAACGCTTGAGTGACATTCTTCTGTAATCAAAATAATTCACGGAGTAAGTCACTACGGTATAACCCGCAAAATTACCTACTCTGACTTCCTTCTGCGGACGCTCGATAATATCAATATTGTAATGGCACGCGATACCCATGGATTCCAGATCATAGATGATATGCCGAACATAGTCCTTATCCTCTTCCGGCAAATTGATAAACACTTCATCAAGTGGAATTTGCCTCGCCATATCCAGCACATTATCCCCATCGGCGTTGACTTTGATTCCGTCAACAATCACACCCTTGCGATTGGCATCTACACAGGCAAGCGCCACAATTTCATAATTGATATCCATGGCCTCTTTCAGTCTGGACACGGTCGTATTCAGAACGGAATCTTTCGTGACGATCATCACCTTGACGATATTGGACTTGGACGTAAAATAAATGCGCAGGGCTTTTTTCATGCCGATTCTTACACCCCAGACAATCAGCACATCCAAAATCACAAAGTATCCCATCGCAAGACGTGAAAAATCAAAGCCTCGCTGCAGCACGAACAGAAGCGCCATACCCGACAGCGCCATAAAAAGATTAAATTTAACCACAGCTTTAAATTCGACGAGGATTCCCCGTTTTAAGAATTCTCTGTTCCAGTCCAGCAGAAAACTGTAGACCGTACAGAACAGCAGAAAGCAGATGCACACCATAAAATGAAGTTCCGGCTCATCTACCCATCTGAATCTTTTGAAACGTATTAAAATTGCAATGCTGTAAGCAATGATGATACTGACTAAGTCCGTGAAGAGCAGCCAGTATCCCTCAACTATTTTTGTTTTACGGTTCATTGACCCCCAGACACTCCTGTCCGTTTTGCTAAAATAATATATCAATTTAGCATACCATTTTTTGGAGGAAAATTCAATCTTAAGAGTTATCGGTATATACCCCGATACCTTTCTCACGGAATGATTGGATTTCATCTTGATTATTCACTGTGTGCACAAACATACGTATATCATACCGGTTGCAGATATCCAACAGTTCGTCATGATAGTACATCTCATTCATTGTAATCACATCAATATTCCGGAGCATACAATATTCTGCATATTCCGTCATTTTCTCCGCTTCTCCCCTGTAGCCTTCACCGTATAATGTAAAAACATAATTGGGAAACGGATATATACTTTCTACAATATCATACATATATGCATGATAAATCTGCACTACAAACCGATCTAAAGTTTCCCCACAATCATTTTCTACTGCAGCGTCCACCAACATCTGAAATTGTTCTGTCACTTTATCCGGTTCTCCATATTTCGTATCCGTAATGATATAGACATCCGGATGTTCTTTCATAAACAATACAATGTCTGTGCCTGACAACGGTGTATATTTACCCATGATCTTACTATTCATAAAAACTTCCAAAGTCGGTATATAACCCATATCCTCAGAATTATCCACATAAGTCTCCCGATTCCAGGACTCCCAATCATGACAGGCCGCAATCTGTCCGTCCGATGTCAAGATCAGGTCACATTCAAACAATCTGCTTCCGTTTTTGTAACTGTTCTCTAACGCTTCCTTTGAGTTTGTATACACACAATTGTCAATACTCCCCAATGCGTGTACTATCACATTATCGATATCATACCACTGCTCCTGATTCATTCTGTATTGACGACTCAGATAAAATCCTACGTCCAAGCCCACTGCCGCAATACATACGGATAATACCATTAATATCGCCGTGATATACGTTATGATCCGTCTGTTCAACTTTTTCAAGGTTATATGCACCGTCAATAAAATAAAAAATATAACAATTGTCGGTAAAACAACATGTTTTGCGAACAAAGTTCTCTTATTTATCAAGCCTCCTCTGAATGATTCATCGACCATTGCAAGAGGCAAAACGCCGTATGTTCTGCGAATCCACGCAGTGCTTAACACTATAAATATTGCTATACACGCAAAAACAATCCATGTCGCGTTACCGATTCTTGAGCGTATACTCATAATGCCCCCATTTTGCTGCCACTTTCCCGTCACCGTATAAGTTCTCCTGTATGCGTTCTGTTTCCGACTATAAAATTCATATAATAATAATTCGAATATAATCTCAATTCTTTATTGAATTCTTCAAAACCCATCTGCTCCGGTAAAGTCTGTTGTTCCGAGAACAGATTGGTACCCAGCCCCAGTCGGTCCCCCTCTATATCGGCACCGATGGATGCCAAAATCGTAGGAAACATATCCAAAACGGAAAACTCTCTGTTTGTTGTCTGCTCAGCCCAGAGACCCTCCGGAAGGTTTATGAAGCAATTATATATTTTACGTTGATAATCAAAGATGTCATCCCAAAAGTCTGCTTTCATACTCAAATGATCACCCGTTATTACAATTGTCGTATTTTCATACCAATCCTGGTCCGTTAGCCAGTCAATGAATTGACTGAGTTGTCTGCTGGCACACGCCAATACATTCTCATATTGATCGGGATACATATCATCACACAGGCTGCACATATAGCCGTCGGGCATATGCGTATCCACTGTCAACATCATAAAATTAAAAGGCTCTTCATATTTTGCAATTTCTAAAAGTTCCTGTTTTGCATATTCATAAAGTTTTTCATCTTCCATACCCCAAAACACACGGTAGTTCTCCGGGATAATCCCGCTTTGCTTGGCAGTATAATGATCCAAAACTTCATAACCGCCATGTTGCCTATAGAACGCCAAACGTCCGCCAAACCCCGCATCCGATCCACACATGAAATAGTTATTATATCCGTTTTCTTTTAGAATTTCACCCAAACCTTTCAACCCCGGTGCAAAATTTTCATACTCTCCCGCACTGTTTTCGCCTATCGGCAGTTTATATGGCACTCCGGTTGCACTTGCAAACAGTCCACCCATAGTCCAGCCCGTCTCCGCAACCCCGCCTGCTCCACCGAGATCATCGCCATTGGAAAAAGACACGTTTTCCCTCGCCAGATCTGTCAATTCAGGGATGTAATTGACCGCCTTTCCTCCCCCGTCCTGTGTTGAGGCATAGGTGGTTTCCATAGATTCCATATATATTACAATCAGATTCCTCTTCTTCTCCGGAAATATGATCGAAACAGCATCAGGGTCGACATACTCCTCCTCAAAGATGTGAGAAACGTTTGTCACACTTTCTACATATTCCGGAATACCTACCGCTACGGCTCTATTCCAAACACATACACTAAGAATTGCAATGACGCTCCATAAGACGATTACCTTCCTTGCATTCGTGAATCTGCTTTTCTTCCCTCTGATGCATATTTTTTTAGCTCCGATTTGAACAGCCATTTCCAGAAAGAGTTTTCCTGCCATCATGTCATAAATCGTATAAACGATTACACATATCACCGAAAAATAGAACGATGGATAAAGGCATTCGTTGATATAATCGCTAAGTACCCCTGCCTCAGTTCCTTTTAACGGGCTAAGCAACTGGTACAACGCAACCGAAAACTCGACCTCATTAAAATTTTGTAAAAACCAATTCGCCGATCTCAGTACAATAATCACTACAAAAAAAACAATAAGCAGTAGTATTCTACTAATGCTCTTCCATATGAGTGTTCTTTTGTTCATCGTAACTCCTCACCGTCAATGTAACTTTAATATATTTCCTGATAATCTCTTCTATATACGGAACTACAATCGCCGCCACCAACGCTATAATTGTATATTTTATAAAAAAGGGAAAGCTGTTGAAAGCGTCGGAAGTTACACCCGACAAACCCAATCCGTATGTAATGGTACATCCGGTTATCAAAACGTTTATCAACACATAAATCCCGTATTCAAACAGTATCTTGGGCATATTCCATGTAAGGTGCGTATTTCTCGTGTGCTTTATCCACACACTTACGATTGCGGGAAAAAACAGTCCTATTATCTCCATTTTATATTCACACTCCTTTCAGTGATATATTACCTAAACTATTCCTATCTGTTTGAAGCAGATAGTACCCCATTATGATAAGCAGATAATTCCTGCCAAGATATACGGAAATAAGATGAGCCTCTATCACTGTATATACGGCAAACGCTGTAAACAATACGAGCCCGCAGGCGTCTCTGTTCTTATACAGACGCCACAGAAGAATAAGATGCACAACCAAATACAAAATCCCCGGCACGATACCGTAGCGGTAGAACACCTTCACCCAGCCCATATCAAAGTAGTAATCCATATTTTCGGGACAAGAAAAAGCCGACCACGTCTCAATCATACCGTCATTTCTCTCCGAATCCGTAAGGGAAACAATTCTGCCGGTGAGAGATTCATCGATTTTTGATAAAATCTCAATGTGCCTGTTATCCTCATGGCGCCCCAGGAAATAGTCATTCCACTGAAGGTCCCGCACTCTCTGCGCACAAACTGCCGCATCCACGGAAAATCCGATACATAAGACGAACACCAGAAGTCCGCATATATAGATAAATATTTTTTCACGCAACAATTTAGAGTATGTCACTGCGCATGCGCCCGCAAGAAACAAAGAGGTAATCAGTAACCCTGTCCTGGAATCCGTCAAGGCATAAACTCCTATATTGAGCAGCATGATAAACAGATAATCGTACCACTTCATACGCTCAAACCAGGCATAGATACCTAAGGCAACCAACATAAAAAACATGCAGGAAAGCGCATTCGGATGCCCCATCCCCAATGTATATCGGGTTTCATACACAGGCTCCCCGGTATAGTAGCGGGCGGCATCCAACTCATCACGTCCTACATGTCCAAAGACTTGCGTCGAGGTCATTTCCCCGTAGATGCCCGTCACAGCGAGCAGTATGATTGCAAGACAGCCAAGCAATGTTACATAGAATGTATAACGAAGTACCCTCTTTAAATCCATTCCTTTGCAGGCAGCCACGAAAGTCACCAGGCGAATTAAGTCATTTTTCCCACACACACGATAGGAAATGAAAGCAACCGTCTCCAACAGCAGAATACAAACCCACTCTTTGGCGGAATACTTAGTCGAGAGTAGTTTACACGCAAAAAACAGAAAGGTAATCCGGAACAGTTGCCCTTCTATAGGATTGATATAACGGCTTTTATCGATAATGACCATCACAAGTTCAATCGTTAAACCGATATAAAAGAGAATCTGGGGAATTTTTCTTTCCCACATCCCCTCATAATAATTTTGGATTTTCACCTGTCTGTCCGTCCTTTCCAAACAGCCGATGCACGTCTGATTAAAGCTCTTTGAATTTTCTTTAAGTAAAATCTGTAATAGATGAATTTGCTGCTAATCACCTGAAGAAAATGCCTTACCCCGTCCGGTCTTTTGCTGCGCCTTGCATACTTTAAGGATGTCCTCTTGTAATTTTCCAGTTCTTCCCGGCATTCTTTCGCGGTAAAGAGCCTTCCCTTCCTGTCCATATAATGAAACAAGCTGTAGATATTCTGTTCCGAAGCCCAATATCCGTCGGATACATTGTGCCTTGCCCAATATTTAGGGGCAATAGCGAATTTCAGGGTTTCGCTTGTATGCGCCGGAAGGCAGGCAAAGGAGGAATTGGACAACAACAAGTAGTGTGCATTCTTCAGGGTGACATAGTCTTTCCCGATGTCAAAGTGATAAGCCGGAATACCCGGAAGCATTTTACATGCTGCCTCCACATCATCCGTCACAATCATAAATTCCATGTCAGGACGGATTTTCTTCATTTCCCTGATACCGTGAATCCAGTATTTTTTATCGATAAACAGCTCCGGACTTCCGGTATATTCACCGCCACGCATGTTGATGATACAGAGATTTTCGCGGCTGTATTCATAGGAATCAAACTCCGGCTTAACCCGGAGCCATTTTTTCACTTCTTCAATATATCTGATAAAATATGACTCATCCTGTAAGTTGCCGTAAAGCAACGTATTGTCCTCCACATGATGAATCTTTTCGTCCCTGCCGCTGACATAGCAGCCATGTTCCATATCGTGCTTGGAATTGCCGAGGTAAAGTCTGGTTTCCTCTTCCCGAAAGATATTAAAGCGTTCTTTCTCTTCGGGAGTAATGGCATATCCTAAATCCACATCCATAAAGTACATACCCTTATCGTTGTGAATATTGACGGCAAATGCTTCCTGACCTGCCGTGCCGAATTCATATCCGTTTTCTTCCGCAACGGCTCTCGCCGTCACATAGCAGAACAACTGATTGCCCAGTCCCTGCCCCTTTAAAAACTCAGTTCCGATCATTTCAGTATTTTCCCTATTTTCCTGATTCCTGCATTCCAGTATGCTTTTATCTTTGCATCCCGGAGATATTTTATTCTTTCCTTCCGATACACGCCGGGCTCTATTCCGCACGCGGCTGCAGCTTTACTGCCCTTCCCGTAGGGCAGCAAAAACTCCCGCAAAAAGTACTCCTTACAATCATCATTTGCAGACAGCTCATATTTCTCGTACATATACCGATAATCCTCGTATTTGCGCTCATCCCGCTCACGAAACATATTGGTATACTGCTCCTCATGCTCTCCAATATTGATAAGTGCTTCATCCGTCCACGCAAAAACAGGATTCTTCTCCAGAATATCAAAATAGAGAAACATATCCGATGCCCAGTTGCTCTTTTCATCAAAACGAAATTGGTCGTTCCGATAAATCGTCGCACTCGGTGCTCCGATTTCATTTCCCAGAAAAAGATACCGATAATCCTTCCGCAGCTGCCCGATAAACGCTTCGGAAGCCGCTCGCTCCCTTAACAGTTCTTCCTTGTCTCCTCCAAGCAACACCTGTCCGGTCCCGCAAAAAGCAAGGGATGCATCCTTATTATCTTCAAGCATCCCGACCATTTTGCCAAGACTGTCCGCCCGACTGAACCAATCGTCGCTGAACATGATTTTGATATATTCTCCTTCAGCCAAAGACAATGCTTCATTCCAATTAAAAATATGACCCAGCGGTTTTGCATTGTGTCGATACCTGATTTTAGCCTGCATTCCGATTGGCAGAACATGAGCTGTTTCACTCTGTATGGTATGGATATAATTTTCGAGTTCTCCGTTTGTGGAATCATCAGTGATGATTATTTCAAAATCCGTATAATCCTGTCCGGCAATCGAATTCAACAATCTTTGGACACAGCTCAAATTGTTATAGGCAGGTACGCATATGGAAACTTTCGTCATATCGTTTATTTCCCTATTTTCTCAAAATTCTTTTTACACCCCGACCACATTTCATGATCAGCTTTCTGATTTTTGCCTGCGTGTGGCGGCGTCTCTTTTCGCCTTGGGATTCCTCCTGTAATATCAAGTGGGCATAATCTCCCTGATGCTCCCGCAGATACACCGGAAAGCTTTCGTCTATCTCAACCCTGACAAACTCTGCCTGTCTGCCGAAAATATCCTCGCCGTCCTTAATTCTGTCTTCCACCTCGGACAACACGGAACGGCTGTTATACTCCTGATGTGCCGCTGACTTCACCTTCTGGGCAACCCGCTTTTTCACATCGCTCTCTCCATGTCCGCCCATATAGCCGAAATGCCAGCCGCCATCCTCTACGCGGATTCCAATCTCTTTACGTTCCGGAAAACGCAGCTCACCCAGCTGAAGCCCCTGTTCCTTTATAAGCTTATAGCTGCACATTTTCGTGCCAATCCACTTTTTCCGCTCTACGCCCTCAAACTCTCCCGCATAGGAGAGCAGCTTGCCCGACACTTCTTCCATGTTCAAATAACAGTAGAATAGCCGCTGTGCGAAATGATAGATTTTATCGTCCCGAAAATCCGCCAGGATTTCTTTTATTTTCTCCGGATTCGGTATCTCATCCAAGTCACTGAAAATAATGATATCGTCCTCACTGCAGCCCTGCAGCCCTCTGCCAACCGCATTTTTCTGAAAGGTATCCCGATCATGCGTATAGCCTTCAGGCGTATCTTCCACAACTACATGAATAATTTTATCCGCAAACTCTGAAAACATCTCCTTGTTTTCCTCATAATAAAGAGGTTTTTTCAATCCGGAAAACGTTTCTGTCGCTTCACTTATCACAAACCTGTCCACAACCGGAGACAGGATATGCATTCGTAGCTTCAAAAGATCCAACTCGTTAAAAAACTGAAAACAGTCATATATCATGGTTTTATCCTTTCTCCGAAATCCCTCTTTTTCTTTTTAGGAATTCATGCAGCCGTCCGTGCAGTCTGCCCAAAAAAAGACGGACTCTTCTTTTCCTTCTGAAATCAGGATATCCGGCATTGGTCCCATGCCACTTGTGAAACACAAACGGTTTGATTCCCGCCACTTCGGGTATCATCGATTCATGGCCGAAATACTTGGCAAGCTCTAAAGGCGCGATTCGCATTCCCTCTGCTTCCAACAGGTGTCTGATTTTGCAGCAGATAAAACCGTCCTCGTTGTAAAGCCCCTTTTCACTCACCCACGGTACATTTGCTTTCCTCGGAAAATCCATAAGCCGCTTGCTTCGGATAGATACACTGTTGCCCACCCGGCATATATTACCGTAAATATCACGATAAGTCGTATCATCCCCCTCTGCCGGCAACGGCCACGGAGAACCGATATAATCATAGTCCAGAAACTCATCCCGCCACATGTCAGGATTTACTACAAACCCGTCATAATGTACGAGCAATGCAAAATCCGTCTCGATATAATCTCCCATATTGTAAACGGTCTCATAATTAAATCTGTCAATATCGTCCAGTATATCAATATGTTTATACCTGATATTTTTCGGAAGATGCCTTGGCTTCTTATGGGTGATAATAACAGCATCACCGAATTCAATCCCCCGCATACTGTATTGCATCGCTTTGACCGTTTCTTTCACAAGCACACTGGTCATTGCCACAAGCGTTACGTTGGGAAGCTGCAATTTCTGTTTGTTTTCCAAACCGATAACCATGCCTTTCCGTGAATCTGCGCCTTCAGCTCTGGGAAGAAAGCGTAGTCAGCTTAATCTGTCCGTCGTCTACTTTATATATCACATCACATTTCTCAATCGTATTTAATCTGTGAGCTATAATCACCATTGTTTTGCGTCCATGGAAACTGTTTACGGCATCCATGACCGCCTGCTCCGTATCATTATCAAGCGCAGAGGTTGCCTCATCGAAAACAAGTATCTCCGGATCGTGATATAAAGCTCTCGCAATACCGATACGCTGTCTCTGTCCTCCGGAAATTCTCACTCCTCTGTCACCGATGGTCGTATCCAGTCCTTCCGGAAGTCCTTCCACGAATTCCTTAAGCTGCGCCTCCTCCAGCACTTCCCAGATTCGCTTATCATCGATTTTATCCGCATCAATACCGAAAGCAATATTGTCCCTGATAGATTCATCTACCAGATAGATGGACTGAGGGATATATCCAATCTGCGCAAGCCATGACTCGTAATTGTCAAAAATATTCCATCCGTCACATGTGATCGTTCCTTCATTGGCGTGAAGAAGTCCCAATAAAATATCTACTATGGTAGATTTTCCTGCCCCGGAAGGACCCATAATGCCGACCGACTGTCCTTTCTTCACTTCCATATGGACATCCGTGAAAATATTCTTATCCGTTCCCGGATATGCAAAGGAAATGTGATCCAAAACAATTTTATCCTGCAGTGTCAGTTTTTCTTTGTGTTTTCCAATTTCGTTGTCGTAACCTGTCACACTGCCGTTTACATCCGTTTTCATGCTCTCATTCAGATTTTCATACAGATAATCCAAACAGGGCTGCTCATAAGCGATTTCCGAAATATAAGTATTAATCCTGTTCGCACTCGGCATAACGCGAATTGCCGCAACTCCGAAAGCGGTAAGCTGCGGAATCAGCACATTCATGTCTCCGCCCCGCAGCAAAAATACTATAATATAGCTAATCATGCTGACAATAAAGATCGTCTCAATCAGCAATCTGGGAAGACTGTTTAATACCGCATAATTTCTTGACACATTAGCACCAATATTCCCGCTTTCATAATAATTCCTGACGAAGAATTCTTCCCTGTTTAATACTTTGACGTCCTTAAGGCCATAAATAGCCTGAATACGCCATTTGGCTATTCTGGACTGTATGGCTTGATTTTTTCTGCCGATTTTATTCAGACGCGGTTTTAGAATCTTAAAAAGAAGCAGGGTCATTCCCAGGAAAATGGCAACAATAAATATTGTCATGACGGGACTGATCACCAACAGCACCACACAAAGACAGGCGGAAACGAAAGTCTCCGTCATCAGCTGAATCAATACCAACAGCAGTTGAAATGTGTTCGGAATATCGCTGTCCGTAAGACGAAATACGGTGGGAATATCCGCACCCAGATAATCTTCATAGGGTCTGTTCAAAAACTCCCGCAGTACACGACTGATCATTCTGTTTCTGTTGCGCGTGATAAAGGTCGTCTGCGCATAGGTTTGAAACAGTAAATAAGCATTTTTGATAATAAACAAACATATCAGCGTTCCGAGCAGAATGACAATAATCTGGTTAGACATTTCAAATTTGCTCATATCTATATTCAGTATACCGATAATCTTCTGAACCGTCTCACTCTTAACCAAGGCATCCGGCTCCATCATAGCCTGTACTGCCGGTATCATCATGGAAACACTCAAAGTTTCCAAGATACCGCCTATTAGAATCAGAAATCCTAACCCTATAAACTGTAATCTCTGTTTTCTGTCAAAAAGATAACTGATTTTCTTAAACATGGTTACCTTTTTCGCTGCCTGTACCTGCTTATCCATTCATTCTTCTCCAAAATCCGTTTAAATAACAAGCGTTACATGCCAGAATCCATTTGAATCATGTCCGCTCTGTAAAGATCTCTGCAATCCCAGCCGTTAAGCCATTTCTCCGGTGCAATCACCATTTTATCGGGATGACTGTTTAAATAAGATGCCCACCAACTGAAACTGCTGTTTGCCAGAATATTATGCCTGCATCTGCTCATCAGTATAAGCGCCTCATAATCTTTATCCGCCGGAAGTCTTACAGGAACAATCTCATTTCTGCTGACCGAATGTGCCTCCACCCATCCGTCTGTCCACTCTGAATCCGTATCGTTGGAAAAAAGATAGAAAGTACAATCCGGATATTTATCGGATACCGCTTTCATTGCACTTTCATAATAACCGTCTGTACAAATATTGCCAAACAATTCCTGATTTGCGGGCAGAAGATAATCCCCTCGGCGGACGTGTATGCTGACGGAGTTTGTTCCCTCTATCCTCTCCAAATAACTCTCTGCCTGTGCCGACAGACCATATCCCTCTTCTTTACAATTCCTAAGGCGCTCTAATCCAAATTCTTCCTTTAACTGTTTCCCTACATCCGGAAAGTATTTCTCGGACTGCCAATAGCCTTCCAGATATATGTTATCCCAATCAAAAATCTTGGGCAGGAAGCGCTTGCTCTCTTCAAAATAGGAATGGTTTTGCCTTCCGAACAACTTTCTTCGCACCTTTGCGGTCAACGCGGGAGAGGAATCTCTCATTTTAATAATTTCTTCCGTGGTCGCTTTCTCATAGGTAATACCAAACGGAGCAAGCGCCGGATCTCTCTGCTTGTCTTCCTTAAATCCCGCTTCATCATCCATTTTGACATCTTTTCCCATACTCTTAAGCTGGCAGTAGAGCGCATACTGAAACATCTGGTTTCCTAATCCGCCCATCATCTGGATGATAATCATAACTGCCCTCCTACCGCCGCATCTTCATTTTCATCGGAAGAATCACCGCTTCATTTACTCTCATAACATTTCTGTACAACCACCGGGATTTCAAAAACAAATCCATCTTTCTCTTTTCGTTGGGATTTGCAATACGGCAGTGATAAACATTCTCATAATGTTTGCGGTCACTGCCCGCGCACTCAACAATAATTGCGGTTATATCTCTGAGAAACTGCTTCTTCTCGGCAAATGACTCTCTATAAAACTGATTATATAGAAGCAAAAGCCGCTTATAAATGAAGTACTCGTGAATATCCGCCAAATCCTGTCTTCCGATGGACCGCAGGAATTCGGTCTTCTCTTGATACGCAGGAATCAAATCCGTAAAAATGCGGGAATTCATCCGCATATTCATGATACTTCCTTCTCTGTCTATTATATAATTATAACAGGCAGTGTCAAGGTAAACGCACCTGTCTGCATTGCTAAAAACCTTCGTTATAAAAACGATATCTTCATACCATTTCCCTGTCGGAAAACTCATGTTATTTAATAATTCTCTCCGGTACAGTTTATTCCATGCCGCATTCTGAATATCATATTCTTCACGCTCTTCTACATAAACCTGCAAAAGCTCCTGTCCTTCAAACAGAAATACGTTGTCCGTGGAGGCGTCCTCCGTACGGTCCCTGTAAACTCGTCTGTATCTGCAAACCGCCAAATCGGCATGCTGCTCCAACAGGACACCAAGCATTTTCTCATACATATCCGCATCGACCCAGTCATCTCCGTCCACAAAGCCGATAAAACTGCCCTTTGCTATGGCCATTCCGGCATTTCTTGCGTCAGCGAGACCGCCGTTTTGCTTATGGAGCACCCGAATCCGGTTATCATGCCCGGCCAATCTGTCACAAATCTGCCCGCTCTCATCGGTGGAGCCGTCATCTACCAGAATAATTTCGAGATTCCGGTAGCTCTGACTTATAAGCGATGTCACACATCTCTCCACATATTCTTCTATATTATAGATTGCCACAATGATTGAGAGCAATTCTCTCTGTTCTTCCTCCGGTATTTTCACCGGACTGTGAGATTTAAGAATTTCCATAAACCAACACCCTAACCTGACACCTTTCTTCAAAACTGCCGACTTCTGCCGAATTAAAATCCGCTTGCCATAAACATCAGGATATGCCATATCTGCTGTCTCCAGATATCCCTTTCAATAAAATCTTCCCACATCATCCATACCGTATCCGGATTTAATAACGCGCGGTCTTTTATGGTGTTTCTGTCAATCAGGCTTTCTGCCCATTCCCGCAGCCCGGGCTGCTTCAACCACTTATGCAGGGGGATTGCAAATCCCGTCTTGGGTCGTTCCACCAATTCTTTCGGTACATATTGATATAAAATATCACGTAATATTTTTTTGGTAACATTACCTTGCTTTTTATAAGAAATCGGCAGGCTCCACGCAAATTCCACCACATCCTTATCCAGCATCGGTACCCGCGTTTCCAGAGAAACCGCCATGGCGGTTCTGTCCACCTTAGCCAGAATATCGTCCGGATGATACTGAAGCATATCCATCAGCATCAAATTATGCAGCGGCTCCGACAGAAGACCGTCGGAATAAGCATCCATGGCGGTCGTACATTCGCTGTATTTTCCATTTGTCGTGAGTTCTCTCAGTACATCCCGTGAGATCGGATTGATTCCCTCTCCGATTGCAGAGCGTCTGTACATATCCTCAACACCTGTTGCGCCGAGCAGCCTCGCCCTCGTTGCCAGAGAGCCGCTTTTCCCCTTCGGGCTACATAGAATCGCTTTACTTGCCGGTTTCCGAATCATTGCCGGAATCCTTGCTGTCTTTTGCCAGATACGCTCGATGGAAGCATAGGTTGAATAACCGCAGAAGAGTTCATCTCCGCCGTCGCCGCTTAAGGCTACCGTCACATGCTCTTTCGTCATCTTACTGACCAGATAAGTAGGAATCTGGGAGGAATCCGCAAATGGCTCACCAAACATGTTTTCCAGCTTCGGGATGACCTGTTTGGCATCCTGCTCGGTAATATAGAGTTCCGTATGATCCGTACCCAGATGTGAAGCAATTTCCTTGGCAATTTCAGCCTCATTAAAATCCTTTTCCCACATACCTATGGTAAAAGTCCTGATCTTCCTGTCACTTAGGGATTGCATCAGGGAGACGATGGTAGAACTGTCGATTCCTGCCGAGAGGAATGCCCCAATCGGTACGTCTGCCACCATCTGCCCACGTATAGACTCTTGGAGCAGACGCTCCAACTCCTCTGCCGCTTCCTCCTCGCTTCCCCGGAAAAGATGCTGCTGTCCGTAAACCGCTGCTTCCTGCATGGACCAATAAGTTTTTATCTCATATTTATTAAATGGAAATTTAATTTCCAGGTATTTTCCGGGCTGTAATTTGTAGATATTCGCATAGATGGAATAAGGTGCGGGAATATATCCGTATCGGAAATAGCTGTCCAAAACCTGCGTATTTACAGGATTGTCAAAGCCGTCCAGCGCAGTGACGGAATTTAAGTCCGAGGCAAACACAAACCTGTGATCACCCACGAATCCGTAGTAAAGCGGTTTTTCCCCTACACGATCTCGAGCCAGGAATAACGTGCGTTCTTTTTTGTCGTATAAGGCAATTGCAAACATACCCTTAACCATGTTAAGCGTGTCCGGAAGTCCATATGCAGAAAAAGCCTCCAAAAGAACTTCCGTATCGGATGTTCCTCTGAAAGCAGTCACCTTATTTTCCTTTATCAGTCTCTCTCTGATTGCCTGATAATTATAAATTTCACCGTTATACGCTATAACATAGCGCTCGTTATGCGACTCCATGGGCTGTGCACCCGACGGAGTCAAATCCACTATGGAAAGACGTCTGTGACCAAAAACCACCGTGTGTTCATCGGATGACCAGATACCCGAGGCATCCGGACCTCTGTGATACATCTTCTTGTTCATCCGTTCAATATTTTGCTGCCAACTATCGCCCCAATTACACAATCCGGCAATTCCGCACATAAATCTATTCCCCTTCTTCTGTGATCACCGCATAATCATCGTTAGCAATTCTCTCCCGAATCTTCTCACGTGCTGTATCCATTTCCTGCTGCCACAGCAGATAGGACTTATCCCACGATGAATATGCACGATTACCGCGCTTATCCGTGAAGTCATAGTTCGCCTGCAGGTATTCCCGCAGAAAATCCGTACATTTCTCCGCTCCTACAGCGTTAGTGTGGCTGCCGTAATCCGCAAAATCCTCTTCAAAGACAATTCCGATTTCTTCATAATAATTATTCATGTTCACGAACGGATAGCCGTAGGAAGATACAAGCTCTTCCATATAGTTATACATCTGCTGCTCCTCCAAAGACTCCCCGTAAGGAGAAACAATGAACAGGGCATCTTTTCCCTCTTCCTTCAGAAAATTCATCAAATCTGTAAGGTACGCCTCTTGTTCCGGCGGAATCGAAGTCGTACCGCCCGCTCCTCCGCAGTCAGGCAGTGGCAGAGGTCCCACCTCATCTTTAAAGAAATAGCCTTTCAACGGGTTTGCCTTGTGATATGTCATATTTGCCCATTCTGACGGAAAGGTCAGCATTTTCCAGTTGGTATGATATTTCATAATATCCAGATAAAAACTGATGCGTCCCTCCTCGTGATCTTCGGGTACCATAGCCTGTATCGTCCGGATTCTCAAATGCGAATATCTCATATTGTCCGTCACACCGCGTGTGTATGCCATATTGTCGCTAAGACCCTCATCCTCCATGGTAAACATACGCATCTCGAAAATATAAAGCTCGGGCGACTGGGACTTTTCGGCCTCTTGCACAAGATACTTCATAGCCACGGGCCGCTGTACATTAGAAGACAGGGGATACATCGCTATTCCTGTCTCACCCCATAACTTCGGCGCGGCATAGTAAGGGAAAACCGGACTGGATCCAATCATCACAATATCCAGCGTATTATCTTTCTCAGCATAAAAGCCCGAGAACCGATCTTTTACATCGCCGTTGGTCCTTACGATATAGGATACGGCAATAAGCAGAACAAGAAATATGATACAAAAAACAACCGCCTGTATGATAATCTTCACTTTGCCTTGTTTCATTACCCTATAATCCCTTCAAAATATTGCCGCCATAGGAGATTTACACGTTCAGGGGCAAGACGCCTCTGAATCTTGGCCGCCTCTCTGCCCAAGGAATCGGCGTACGCGGGCTCTCCGAGCAGCTTGTCCATAGCCTTTTCCAAAGCATTCGTATCTCCGGCCGGAATAATCAAACCATTCTCACCGTCCGCAATCAGTTCCGTCGTGCCGCCGCTGGGCACATCCGTGGAGATAACCGGAAGTCCGCTGGCCAGCGCCTCAATCAATGCATTGGAAACACCTTCCGAATAAGAAGTCATAAGAAACAATGCCGCCCGCTCAATCTGCTTCGCCACGTCGGGAATTATCCCCGGCAGGAATACGCGCTGTGAAATGTCCAGCTGTCCCGCTAAATCTTCCAAATAATTTCTTAGCTCTCCTTCACCGTAAATAGTCAGCGTATATTCCGGATATTTATCGGCAAGCGCCGCAAACGCGCGCAGCATCATCTCATGGTTTTTATTGGCGTCCAGACGCCCCACCGCCACAATCCTTTTATCCCGTTCTCCTTCATACCGAGGCTTTATGAAATCAGGGTTTAGCGAGTTGGGCAGAATCACCACGCGTCTCTGTACCTTCTTATTAAAGAAATATTTTGCACGCTCCGTCTGCAGCACGATACCGGCGGCATGCGGAAACAGAAAATTAGCCAGCATATGCATCAGCCTGCTCGGATACTCTTCTCTCGCCTCGCCGACCACCGATACGACCGGTTTCGTCTTTGTAAACATCGTAGTGACAATTGCCATGAAATTATTTTTGCCGATACATGACAGCACTAAGTCAGGCTGTTCACTTTGCCATACACGGTGCAGCTTACGCAAGCGACGGCAGAAATTAACAAGACGGCTGTTACTTAATTCGGCGGCTTCCAAATCCGAAAGTACACGCTTAATCCCCGGCGGTAAAACATACTCTTCCTGATCCGCATATCGATATTGGGTAACCATCGTCACCCGATATCCCTCCTGCCGAAAGTAATCAGCCAAATTTACGAAGACTCTTTCAGCTCCACCCTTATTCAAAGAACCGATATAAAAAGCAATATGCTTTTTTCTTTCCTTCATTTTCATGCTTTTGAATAAAATCCTTCATTTTATGATTAAATAACACATATTTTGCAAGTTTTGGCGGTTTTTTCCTGCAAAATTCGCCAAAAATTTCTTTTTTATTAAATTAGAGTTTATTTTTGATTTTTGAATTGTATCGACAATTTCATCTGTTTTCTGACCCCTTTTTTCACGAAAAATCATTTTTTTATTGTGTTATTTTATATTTTATAGTATTTCACGGGTTATATAACACACTTTTTTACTCGTGATAGGTCTGATACCATTGTTGAAAAACAAAAAACGACCATGCCAGCTTAGAGTAGTTTTCTCCTGTCGCAGGTCCCGCGTCTCCCGTATCAATATAGCGCGCAATCATGTTCGATACATAGTCAGCGTCAAAAACATCCTGCCGCTTAAGATAATCATAACTACTGTAATCTAACAGCTGTTCACGCAGCGGACCACGGAGCCACTTGTCCAAGGGAACACCGAACCCCACCTTAGGTCTGTCCAACAATTCCTTTGGAATATAGTCATAAGCGATATCCTTCAAAATATGTTTCTTGTCACCACCCGCATATTTAAATTTGTGCGGAATCCTATAGGACAACTCCATCACGTCCTTATCTAAAATGGGACATCGCGCCTCCAGAGAATACTTCATGGAAGCCCTATCTACCTTACACAGTATATCGCCCGGCAGATAGGTGTCCATATCTAACAGCATTCTTCTAATCTGCCAATTCTTAACATGGTACTTACTTTCCGTCAAATAATGAATAGGAAGCATCTGACTTCCGTCCGCAGGCAGCTTGACCATAGCCCTTGCCTTGTCCAAATAATTGCCTGCTCCGAACTGAGTCTTGCTCTCTTTCTCACGATTCCCCGCAATTACACGCACCTTAAACGGCAGCCTGTCCTCCACGTGCAGCTGTCTTGCGATCGGCATTGTACATACACCGTGCACCATTGCCCCCAGCTTATCCAAACGCTGTGCCAGAATGACGTTCTCGTATACATTGTAACCACAAAAGAATTCATCGCCGCCGTCCCCCGACAGAGCGACCGTCACATGCTCTCTGGCCAGCTTGGACACCATCATTGTAGCTATTTCCGAGCTGTCAGCAAATGGTTCATCATAATACTTCGGAATGCTCTCTACCAGACCAAACATATCCTGCTCTTCAATGTAGAGCTCCGTGTGATTCGTGCCCAAATGCTCAGCCACCGCCTTAGCATATTTCGCCTCATTGTATTTTTCCTCATGAAAACCGATGGAAAAAGTTTTCACCGGACTCATCGATGACTCCTGCGCAATCGCCGTGACTAGCGAGGAATCGTAACCGCCGCTTAAGAATGCTCCCAAAGGTACATCCGCAATCATCCTCGCTTTAACGGATTTTTTCAAAAGTTCCTTTAACTGCTCCTTCGCCTCTCCATAATCGCCGATTAGATTTCTTTGTGCCTCGTGATATACTTTCTTTACATCCCAGTACTTCCAAGTCTTAATCTTACCCAGAGAGAAGCGCAGGACCGCTCCGGCTTCAACTTTATAGACATTTTGATAAATACTCTCCGGCGCATTAATATACTGATGAAACAGATAGCGTGATAACACGCGTTTTTCAATTTCACCCGTAAATCCGGGGCACTTCATAATAGGCTTTAGCTCCGATGCAAATACCAGATTTCCGTCCTCATACCAATAATAGAGCGGTTTCTTGCCGATGCGATCACGTACCAGATAGACATCCTGCGTCTCTCTGTCATACAGTGCAATCGCGAACATTCCGTTGAACCGCTCCACACACCGAATTCCCCATTTTAAATAGGCGGCAATAATCACCTCTGTATCGCAGTTGGATCTAAAAGGATAGTCCGCCAATTCTTCTCTCAATTCACGATAATTATAAATCTCACCGTTATATACAACAGATATGCGCTTATCAGATGAGTGCATAGGCTGATGTCCCAGCACAGACAGATCCAAAATGGACAACCTTCTCTGGGCAAAGCCAACCTGCCACCCATCTTTCATCTCATAAATTTCTTCACCGCTGTCATCAGGTCCTC
Source organism: Lachnospiraceae bacterium (assembly GCA_022510565.1). Lineage (GTDB taxonomy): Bacteria > Bacillota > Clostridia > Lachnospirales > Lachnospiraceae > UBA3282. The sequence continues at coordinate 248,399 of JAFLTE010000001.1, forward strand.
GATGATACATCGTATCATTCATGACCTTCAACTGTTCCGAAGTAATGTTCTTTTTACTGACGTACCCGCATATTCCGCACATATACATACCATCCGTTATTTAATTTGCAGCCAATATATCACACCCTGCGCTGCTTTACAAGCGCTTACTGTACATTCTTCTCCATAAAATACTCTTTATACTCGCCGAAGTCTTTACACTCGTTGTCTATAGACTCCACCAATTCTATATATTTTTCCTGCATCAGAGACTTATAGTTATCAAAATTATCATACCCCTTTTTGCACCATGCAAACGGATGCGTTAAGATCTGAACCTTATCATAACGTGTGATATTATCTTGATCCGGATAACCGTAACGCCATATATGATTGGCATCGGACATATATTTAACTTTCAACTCAGTATTATCGTCAATCGAATCGGCAAAAGTGAAGAATTCATCCTGATAAGCGTTAAGAATACCATCAAGCTTAATGTTCTCCCTGAGCACATCCTTAGAGGGTCTATGCACCGAAAACTCCGTAATCTGAAAGCCGAACATCTCACTCAATATATCAATTTCCATCTTAATGCGCCTGCGAATTTGCTGCATGTCCGTCATGCCGTTTAAAGCGAAATGTAAGCCGATATGCTGTCCTCTCTCGTGCATATCCTTAATCATGTCCATATTTCTTCTGGAAAGAATGTTGTAGGAGTTGTTCGTCCACTGGAAAAAGAACGTGGAGACAAAATCCATGCTCTGCTCCACCTTGGCCAATTGATAAGCTCTGTCCACGCTGTACTCCACATCATGGCGCATAATAATGAACTTGTCCCGATGAAGCGCGTCCGCGTAACCGCACTGTCTGCCTGTGGACTGTATAATTCTGATAATTTCTCTGTAGTCGTCGTATGAAAACATTCCTTTCTCCTCTGCTTATACTATTTATATTGCGCACACAGTTCCTCGATATAATCTCTCCACTGCTCAAAGACCGCCTGCCCGTTAGCCCTCTTTGCAATCTCTCTGGCTTGCCCGCCAAGGCGATTCGCCAACTCCGGATTCTCAATCAGACGATTGATGCCGTCCACTAAAGCCTGCTCGTCCTTGATTGGAATAAGCAGACCATCCACCTCATGAGTCATAATTGTACGAGGCCCGCCACAGGGGCAGTCGGTCGCAACAATCGGAAGTCCTAAAGCCATCGCTTCCATCAACGCATTGGGGAGTCCCTCCCAGTCAGAGGTAAATGCAAAAAGCGCCGCATCCGCCAAATCCTTCTCCAAGCTGTCACTGGCACCCATCAGATGAATATAATCCTGCGCCCCGTTTTGCCGGATTAAATCTTCCAATATCTCCTTCGTGCCGTCATAGGAATCACCCCCGTATATTTTCAAATCATAATCGGGATGTTTCTCATGCACCTTTACAAATGCGCGAATCAGCATGGGCTGATTCTTAAAATCCACCAATCTGCCCGACTGCACCACTGTTTTACTCCGCTCCTCAGGCTCCGGTACGCCGATATATTTGTCATTTATCGGATTTAAGATAATTCGGGAGTTGTCCTGCAGCCTCGGCGCGAAAAACTCTTTGGCACCTTCGGTCTGAAATACGCAGCCGTCGGCTCTCGGAAACAAAATCGGAATCTGAATCTTATCGCTGCGTTCCTCGTAATGCCCCGCGGGATCGGTACGAACAGAAATCAGTACCGGAATCTTAATAAAATACGCTGCTGTGAGCCCTCTGTAAAGCGCCTTCCTTGCGAAGGGAATAAGAATATCCGGTTTCTCTTCCTTGATAAACTGCCGCAAATACTTGATTCGGAGCAGAAACTGAATTATGTGATTCTTCTTCTCATCACCCTCACGCAGCCCTACATGGACGCGTCGCACTTCGGAATCAATCTGAAATTCGTTCTCACCATACCACTCCGTCGCTATAATGACTTGATAGCCTTCGCTTGCAAATCGGTTGGCAAGATTGGTAACTACGCGCTCTGCGCCGCCCTGCTCCAAACAATTCAAATGAAAGACTATCTTACGCGCCATAATGTATCGTTTCCTCCGGCAATGCTACATTTTATTTATTATACCAGTTGACATAACAATCCGCAACCTTTTCTCTCACTCTGCCCATTCCCGTATCTTCTCAACATAGGACTCCGCTGTATAGTCTCCGGCACGTTGAAGCGACATCTGACAATAATGTTCCATCTTATCCTTATCTTCTAAAAGCCTTACAATCTCCTGCGCCAGATTCTGCTCCTCGACAGTGATATTCTGCGGGTTAAAATCTTCGTCGGGGCTCATATTCGGAAGCAGTATACCATATTTTTCCTCCAGAATCTCACGAGGACCCGTCATGCAGTCTGTTGCGATTACGGGAAGCCCCATGGCCATAGCCTCAACCATAGCATTCGGAAACCCCTCATAGTAGGAAGTAAGCACATACAAGCTTCCCTTCTTCAAGTAGGGGTAAGGGTTTTTCTTAAGTCCCGTAAAATAGACGGCATCATCGATTCCAAGCCCGTAAGCCAGTTTCCTGTAGTCCTGAAACTCTCCCTGTCCGATAATCATGAGCTTCGTATCGGGAAGCTTCTCATGCACGAGAGAAAAGCTCTTAATCAGGTGCCAGAAACCTTTCACCGTATCTTCCCGTCCCATCGAAATGAGAATGCGCCCTTCACTCCACGGAATCTGCGCCTCTTCCTTAACAGACAGCGCCTTCACTTCCCGTATATCAAACGGATTGCTCAAAGTGACCGCCTTATCACACCGATATTTGTCCCGCACTTCATTACAAATCATATCCGAGCAGCAGACAACACGGTCCGCACATCGACAGAACAGACGAATCTGTCCCGGGTGACACATATCCATATAACTTCTGACGCCAAGCCATTTTTCCGCCTTGCCGCCGGATGCTATATTGGCAAGATTTGCCGTCGGTCCGAAGCTGTAAGCGATGTCGATATGTTCCTTTTGCATAAGCACACGCAGTTTCAATCCACGCTTGATGACATTGAGCACCTTGCCTACCTTCCCCGGCCGGCTGGGAAGACGCAAATCAGCTACCGGAATGCCCTTGATATCATACGCTATATCGCGTGAATCAAAAATAGCAATCACCACATCAAAATACGGCTGCAACAACCTCGCCGTCGCAACACACACTTTTTCAAAGCCGCCTTGATGCAGAGCAGGTACGATTAGTAAAATCTTTTTCATAATTTAGAAGTATCTCCGTTTAAATAAAAATATCTGTATGCTTCCGCCTGTCTCTTAACATCCAATCCGGCTTCCGCTATCTCCCGATAAGTATCACGTCTGTCATAATCCGCCTGTTTCAGAACTTCATCGGCCCATACCGAGGGTGACTTTCGGATATCCATATAAGTCACTAAATCCGTTGCCTGCGCCTCTCTGGTAACCGTATCCGATACCAGGCAGCGAAGTCCCGCCGCCTGTGCCTCCACCAGGACACCCGGCAGCCCTTCATATAATGAAGGAAGCAGGAAAAAATCAAATGCCTGATAATAATCCTCAGGCTGCTTACAATTTCCCATAAACAGAACTTTTTCTCTGACTCCCAATTCTTCACATTTTTTTTCTATTGCAGACTTATCCGGTCCGTCTCCCAGAAGGACCAACGCAACGTCCTCTCGCATACTGCAAAGAGATGCAAAAATTTCAATGAGATAGGGGTGATTCTTAGGTGTAGAAAACCTCCCTACGTGACCTAATACCAGCTTGCCTTCAACCGACAGTTTTTTTCTCATTTGCTCTCTTTTTTCGGGCTGATAAACATATTTTCCTGCATCAATGGCATTGTATATAATTTTGACCCGCCCCTCATCTGCCTGCTTTTTACCATAAACGCTGAATCCTGCAAGCTCTGAGCATGCAAAACAGTAATCTGTCCTCTTATATAAGTTTTTGCGCAGTATTTTTGTTGCAATCCCTTTAAGACCTTTATCTACACCCGCGCTCCTCGCATGGGCTGCAGTAATCGGGATACCGTATCTCTTCGCAATGGGAAGATAGATGCTCGCCGTGCTGGTCATATGACCCTGCACAACACGAAATTCATGATGTTTACCAAAGAAGTCCTGTATTGCTTTTTTATAGCTCAGATAGTTATATACTCTAAACCTGGGCAGCACATAGATACGACCGCCCAACTGCTTAATCTCTTCATCATAGAACTGCGCCTGACGCTCCGGCGCATCTTCGCGAAAACCGTTAACTGCGCTGCTGTGCACCAGAAAGTCAAATTGAATTTCTTCTCTGTTCATCTGTCGGTACAAGTCCATAATACGGCTCTCCGCCCCGCCAAGCCCGGTGCCGCCGAGAACATGTAGTACGCGTATGGCTTCTGACATGATTACTATCCCTTTATCTTTCCAAATAGTCACTCGCGTTATTTTATATTAAAATATCACCCGTTACTATTTCATTTACGCACTCATATCGGTCGATTAAAAGCGAACCGTCTACCGTCCGCACAATCGGTTTGCCGTCAAATATATCAATTACCTCTCCCGGAGCATAGGCCGAGAAATCAATCATCTCGTCAAAGGGATGGGCCTCCCAGATAATCGCTTTCTCCTCACGGCACATAGCAAAAGCCCCCGGAAATGGTGCTGCCACGCCTCGTATCAGATTATAAATATCCCGTGTCCTGGCATGGAAATCAATCTTACCGTCCACTGCCGTCCGCTTATTGTACCATGAATCATAATCCTTGGAATCCGTGCGAATTACGATATGATCCTCCTCGTAAGCCTTTAACAGTCTGCGTATCAGATTCTTGGAACAAATCATATTCTTATACTGTGCCGTTCTGATATCATCATGGGGTGTAATGGAGAACATCTCCGTAGCAAACACATTGGGACTGTCTGCCTTCTCATCATACCGAAACAGATTCAGATTGAATCGCGTGTCCCCCAAAATAATCGACCAGTTAAGCGGAGAGCGGCCTCTGCCGAAGGGCAAATATCCACAGTTTCCGTGAAATCCGTAGATACCGTACTTAAAGCAATCCAGAACGGACTTCGGAATCAATCTTTGCCAGCCCATGGAAATGCCGATATCAAATTCGTTTTCACTTAAAAATTTCTGTGTCTTTTCATCGGTGAGGAAGTAACTGTCCGCCTCGTGCACAGCTATACCATATTTTTCGGTCAAAGAGGAAAGCCCCTTATATCCGGAAACCTGATTGACCTTCGTCACTTCAGGACTTATCGTAATCACCAAGTCTACAGGACAAATCGTATTTTGAATAAATTCCACAATGTTCTCGGAAGTATCTTTCACACCGAACACAACTACTTTATATTTCATGTTTTGACATATCCTTTCTATACGCTTATCGGATTACAGCATGCTTTCGAGAAAACTCAGAATCGTTTTTTCAGTCGAACCAGTAAATATTTACACTTCGCCAGCAGATATTCTAAAGCCCTGCCGAAAACAGTCCTTGTGACCGGCTCCAATTCTAAATACTCTGAATAGGAAATCATATTCTCTCCGTATTCCTTAAAAATCTTCGTATACCGCTCCTTATCCGCCTCTGTAACCGTATTGGAGTGGAGCACAAGGGTTGTAGCCCCATTCTTCTGCCTCAAGCTCCGGCTCATCATAAAAGAAATCGGATAAAAAGTGAGACCTCTGTAAATATAGGGCATCTTCCCGAAACCGTCAGTTATTCTTGTAAATCCGACTTCTTTCAATGCCTTTAACGTATTCTTATCATAGGAGTGTGCCGGTGCCATAAAAATATCCGTATCTATCCCATTCTGTTTTAGTTTTTCTATGCCGCGCTTCAGCATTTCTCTCTGTTTTTCGTAGGGCAATCCGGCAAACTCAGACTGCTGATTCAGAGGAAAAATCCCACCACGCTTTGTAGTATATACATGATGGCATCCATGCATCGCAAGAATAAATCCCTTATTTTCAAGCGACTTCATAGTACTGTAGAAATCATCATGCTCTGCTTCACAGGCAAGCGACTTATCTCTATTATCCGGCACAATCCCGAGTAACGGTGCAATCCCTGTCTGCTCAAACAGATTCAGAAAGAAATTAAAATTATCCCAGTTCATATCCGGAGTGATATCGTCCATACGAACTGCTATTTTCATGCTCATATCACGGCTTCCTCCGTTGCACCTTAAATCAATATATCAAAGATTCTGCTTATACCAATCGATTGCAAGTGCAATGCCCTTCTCAAAATCGTACTCCGGGTCATAGCCCAACAGTTCCCTCGCCTTGCTGATATCCGCGTTGGAATCCCGCACATCGCCTTTGCGCGGCGGGCCGTAGTTCGGCTCCACATCTTTACCAAGCGCCTTGCACAGATGGTTGTAGATATCAATCAAAAATAACCTGCCGCCTGCACCGATATTGAAAGCCTGTCCTGCCGCATCTCCGGAAGCCTGACAAGCCCTCAGATTAGCCTCAATAACATTGTCGATATAAGTAAAGTCTCTGGACTGTCTGCCGTCCCCGTTAATGGTCGGTACCTCTCCGTGCAAAAGCTGGCGGATAAACTTCGGTATCACCGCAGCGTACATACCCTCAGGGTTCTGTCTGCGTCCGAACACATTGAAATAGCGCAGTCCGTAGGTATCCAATCCATACAGTTCTTTATATAGTCTGCCGTACTCCTCATCTACCTTTTTGGTCAGGGCGTAGGGAGAGAGCACTTTGCCCTCCTGTCCTTCCTTCTTCGGCAATGTTACAGAGTCACCGTAGACCGAAGAGCTGGATGCGTACACAAACTTTTTCACACCGTTTTGTCTGGAAGCCTCCATCATATTGAGCGTTCCCCTGATGTTAATCTCTTCATACAACAGCGGCATCTCGATACTGCGCGGCACGCTTCCCCACGCCGCCTGATTGAGCACATAGGTAACTCCCTTGGTCGCTTCCATGCAAGTATCCAAATCCCTGATGTCCCCTTTGATAAAGGTAAACTTCTCATGCTTCGTCAGAGGTTCGATATTCTCATATTTACCGGTGGAAAGATTATCCAGGCAACGAACGGTATAACCCATATCGATTAGCGCTTCACAGATATTAGAACCGATAAACCCGGCTCCCCCGGTAACAAGAAATACACTGTTCTTTTCAAACGTAATATGTTGATAACCCATTTATCCGTCTGCTCCTTTCCAAACAATTACAGCCGCCAGTACAGAAAATCTTCCGTGAGATACTCTTTCCTGTCAAGCACACCTTTGATATCCATCAGCACCTTCTGCGCATGCCCTGCATCATAGAAACTGCTGATTTTCTCCTTGGTGAACTCCATAAACTGCTTATGTGCTACCGCGATGATAACCGCATCCATATCCTTTACAGCTTCCATACTACCAAAGGTAATGCCATATAAGCGCTTCGCTTCCTCTGCATCCGCTTCCGGATCTACTACTAACGGTTGAATACCATATTCCTCGAGCTCCCTATAGATATCAATTACCTTGGTATTTCTCGTGTCGGGGCAATTCTCCTTAAAGGTGAATCCCAGAATCACCACTTTCGCTTTTTTGACCGGAATGTCAGTCTTGATCAAATTCTTCACAAGACTTTCAGCTACGTACTTGCCCATGCTATCGTTTATTCTGCGGCCTGCCAGAATAATTCTTGAGTGGTATCCAAGCTGATCTGCAATATAAGTCAGATAATATGGATCTACACCGATACAGTGTCCACCTACCAAACCAGGCGCAAATTTCAGGAAATTCCACTTGGTTCCCGCCGCATTTAAAACTGCCTGTGTATCAATGTCCATTTTATGAAAAATGATAGACAATTCATTCATAAACGCAATATTGATATCTCTCTGACTGTTTTCAATCACTTTAGCCGCCTCAGCAACCTTGATGGACTCTGCCCGGTAAACACCCGCTTCCACTACCAGTTCATAGACTTTTGCGACAGTATCCAGTGTTTCTTCGTCCATGCCGGATACAATCTTGGTAATCGTCTCCAACCTATGTACCTTATCACCGGGATTGATACGCTCAGGAGAATATCCAATCTTAAAATCTATGCCGCACTTTAATCCCGATTCTTTTTCAAGGATGGGCACGCAGATATCCTCTGTGACACCCGGATAGACCGTGGATTCAAATACGACGATAGAACCCTTCGTCAGGTTCTGTCCAAGAATTCTGCTGGCTCCCTCTACCGGTCTTAAATCGGGGGAATGATCGCTGTTTACGGGAGTAGGCACCGCCACAATATGGAATTTTGCTTCCTTAAGCTTTGCCGGATCGGCTGTAAAATCCACTGTCGTGTTTTTTATCACTTCGTCGCCCACTTCATTAGTAGGATCCACACCGCTCCGGTACAGCTTAATTTTCTCCTCATTCAAATCAAAACCCACTACCTTGATTTTCCTTGCAAAAGCGACCGCAATCGGCATACCTACGTAGCCGAGACCCACCAATGATACTTTTTCTTCTCCTGCAACAATTTTTTCATATAATCCCATGTTATCCCTCATTTCTGCGTTAACCTACTTCTTCCATATAGGCATCCGCTATTTTCTCTCTGTCAAATTCCGCCTCCATCTTTTTACGTCCTGCAAGCCCCATTTGACCTCGCTCTTCCACGGAAAGTGCAAGAAATTTTTCCATAGCTTCTATCAATTCGTCTGCATGTCCGGGTGTAAAACCAAAACCTGTCTTACCTTCTTCAAAAGCTTCCAGACAACCACTGATTTTAGAGGCAATTACAGGTCTTCCCGTGGCCGCCGCCTCAAGCAGCGCATTGGACATTCCCTCGTGGAAAGATGCCACTACAATAGCGCTTGCCGAAGCCAAATAAGGCCGCACCTCTGTTTGGAAACCAAGCTGTCGAATAACGCCCTGCTTTTCCAGATCGTCCAGCATGTCCTGATAGTCCTCGTCACAATATCCCATAATATCAAAAAATACTGTGTCGCTGTGTAAACGTCTCGCCGCTTCCAAATATTCCAAAATACCCCGTTCCTTCATCACCCTTCCAACAAACAGGAAATGCGTTTCCTCTCCCTGCGGATAAGGTTTATATTCGTGACGGGTCAGATTGACACCGGAACCCATAACCAGTCTGTCTTTTTTGCCATGAATCTTGTATTTTTGAAAGATTTCTCTATTTTCCTCATTCTGGAAGAAAACACATGCATCCCTGCGAAGTCCCAGCCTGTACATAAGAATAACCAGCCAAAGAAGCGGTCCTGTCTTATCAAAAGCACCACCCAATCCCGTAATCGTTGCAATACAGGGAAACCGCCGTAGTCCGGCACACAAACCGCCGTAAATATTAGGCTTAATTGTATAGGTGAGCACCATATCCGGCTTTACTTCCTTCATTAACTTTCCATAGGCCAGACACAGCTTAAAATCCTCGATCGGGTTGATTCCCCTGCGGTTAATCGGCGTCTTATATACCCGAAAGTTCCGAGCTTCCAGCTCCTCTTTCTTGACATCATCCGGTACACTGACTGTCACAGTATATTGTTTCGCCAGCTTATCCAGGAACTGATCCCTGAAATCGCACAGACCGCCGCAGGAATTAGCCAATATCAATATTTTCTTTCTTTTGTCCATGTTCAAACCCTTTTCATCCATTACGGAACGATTTCTTCTCCGTTCATATCCTGTATGCTGATCTCATTATACTTCATCATACAGATATTTTCCTGATATGCTCCAATCTGCGGCTCATTCTCCTCGCCCGCAAGATTGACAAGCACCTGGCGCGGCATATTGACTCCGCAGGCATAGGCATGGGGATAACCTCCGCCGAATCTGGGATTCACCTCTGAAATGTAATATACCCCATCTATCAGGAAGATATCAATATCTATCATACCGCGAAAGCCGCATTGTTCCACAAAATTCTGTAACATTGAAAACAGTTTCGGATCCTTCACCGATACAGACTTGTCCGTCTCACCGGCACGCATTTTTATTTTCTTTTTGACAAAGATAGAGGTGCATCTCCCCGACTTCATATCCACATACACGTCCGCACCGTATTCCTGCCCGTTCATATATTCCTGAATCATCAGATCGTCATACAGCCGGAAAAGGAGCTCTATCTCTTCATCGCTGTTTACCTGATTGATATTGATGCTGGCACTTCCCTTAACAGGTTTTACAAAGACAGGATAGGATATCTCTCCTTTAGCCTTCGCCTCATAGAAAGCTTCCATATCCACATAACATTTACCGGTAGGAATATTCATTTTGGTAAGCATCCGGTACATGCGGTACTTGTCAAAGCAGGTTTCCACCAACTCATAAGGTGAAATAACAGGCGTTACTCCAATTTCCAGAAAGCGCTCCTTCTCCCTTGCGAGCAGGCTAAGTTCCGGATCAATCAGGGAAAACACGCCTTCAATCTGTTCCTTTTTACAGATATCCAATATAGAGTCCAGATAATCCGGTGCTGTGATTCTGGGCACCAGATAAAACTTATCCGCATCATAGACAGCAGGTGCCAGATTGCTACAATCCGTTGCAACCACCCGGCCCGATTCTCCTACTTCTTTCTTAAAATATTGTACCACCTTATTCCTTGTTCCTGCACTTAATATTAAAATATTCAAACTAACCTCCATATTGAACTGCTTCGCACGTTGCTATAGCGTCAACTTCCCCGTTTCTCTCAATCTCTCCTGACGAATCTGTGCAAAATTTCCTTCCACAGCGTTCGTATCCTCCGCCACTTCGTCTCTGCGTCCAAATATCTGTCCAAACACCGTCTGCACAGTCATGAAAAGTACCTTAATATCCATACGCAGAGATAAAAGCTCCACATATTCCACGTCTTTTTGAAGCCGCCTGTCCCAGTCGATAAAATTGCGTCCGCTAACCTGCGCCAGTCCCGTCAAACCGGGTCTTACGCTGTGTCGCTTCTTTTCCCGCTCAGAATAATAGGGCAGATAGGACACAAGAAGGGGTCTGGGTCCGATCAGGCTCATATCTCCTTTTAAGATATTAAAAAGTTCCGGCAATTCATCCAAACTGGTTGAACGCAGAATTTTGCCAAACCTTGTAAGCCGTACCGCGTCCGGCAGGAGCTCTCCGTTTTCATCCCGCTTGTCCGTCATAGTACGGAATTTACAGAGAGTAAAAATCTTTTCATCTTTCCCCGGACGTTCCTGCTTAAAAATAACCGGTGTTCCCAATTTCACCCTGACCAATATTCCAAGTATCAAGTAGACAGGAGAGAGCACAATGATACCGCACAGCGAAACAACAATATCTATCAATCGTTTGATATATTTCCGATACATATGCCCTCCTTTCCGCTTCAGCGCTTAGCCATTCAATAGCGTATATTATTTAATAAATCACCCAATCTCTTTTTTGAGCGGTTTATCTGCCAAAACAATGCCTGACAACGCTGATAATCAACTCCATATCCTCTTTCGTATTCTTGATGTCACTGGGCAGACACATACCTCTGTAAAAAACATCTTCGCCCACGCTTCTGCCGTCCGCATGATGCGGTATAAAATCACATGCCGCAAAGACAGGCTGCAAATGCATCGGCTTCCAGATAGGTCTGGATTCTGCATTAATCTCTTCCAGTGCATCCATTATAATATCAGGTGTTATGTTGCAATCTTTTGCAATCGTCATACAGGATAACCAGCAGTTGGCATCCCCGTCAGGGTTGAGCGGATTCATAGTAATTTCAGGAACATCCGCAAAAGCTTCACGATACTTTTCATAAATTACCTTCTTGAGTGACTTATGCTCCTCCAAGTGGAGAAGCTGCCCTCTGCCGACTCCTGCCGTGATATTGCTCATACGATAATTATAACCTATCTGTGAATGCTGATAATGTCTTGCGGGGTCACGCGCCTGCGTTGCGAGAAATGTGGCCTTTTTCACTGCCTCCTCTTCCTTGGACACGAGCATACCGCCGCCGGAAGTGGTGATAATCTTATTGCCGTTAAAGGAATAGATACCGTATTTACCGAAGGTGCCCGTCTGTCGTCCCTTGTAAGTGCTGCTCAGGGATTCCGCCGCATCCTCGATAAAGGGCACATCGTGTTCCTCGCAGATTGCCATAATCTCATCAAGCTTCGCAGGAGTTCCGTATAAATGCGCGCATACTACCGCTTTCGGATTCGGATATTTATCGAACGCTCTCTTAAGCGCCTCAGGAGACATATTCCACGTATCCGGCTCTGCGTCGATAAACACAGGCGTTCCGTTTTCATAAACGATAGGATTGCAGGTGGCAGAGAAAGTCAAATCGGACACAAACACCACATCACCTTGCCGTATGCCAAGCAGTCTCAATGCCAGATGAATCGCCGCCGTACCCGAACTGAGTGCCGCCGCATAACCGCAATCCGTATATGCCGCCATCTCCTTCTCAAAAGCATTGACATTAGGTCCTAAAGGTGCCACCCAGTTAGTATCAAATGCCTCCTGCACATATTTCTGCTCTTCGCCATGCATAGTGGGGGATGATAGATAAATTCTTTTTCTGTCCACTAACAAACATCTCCTTCCGTACTGTGATAGGTAGGAACAATTTTCTTGATAAGCGGTCTGATGTCCGAACTTTCAATCTGGCACTCATCCTTCAGTTCTTTTAACTGCGCAAAAAACGCATGCTCGTCCAATTCAATCGGTTTACCGATATGAATCATCTTATTCGCCGTATCCCGCATGCCTTCCTCGTCCATCAGAAGTTCTTCATACAACTTCTCTCCCGGTCTCAGACCCGTAAACTCAATCTTGATATCTTCACCGACACGATAGCCCGACAGCTTAATAAGATTTTCCGCCAAATCCAATATTCGAACAGGCTCACCCATATCCAGGACGAAGATTTCTCCGCCTTTCGCATAGGCCCCCGCCTGCAGCACCAGAGATACCGCCTCGGGTATTGTCATAAAATAACGGATGATATCAGGATGTGTTACCGTCACCGGACCACCCGCCTCAATCTGCTTGCGGAACAGCGGAATAACGCTTCCGTTGCTGCCCAGGACATTACCGAACCGAACCGCCACAAACTCCGTCTCATAATGTTTGTCAAAGGTCTGGATAATCATCTCACAGATACGCTTGCTGGCACCCATAATATTGGTGGGGTTTACCGCCTTATCCGTGGAAATCATCACAAAACGCTGCACGCCGCTCATTGCCGCCGCCTGTGCTGTCTTAAACGTACCGAACACATTGTTCTTAATCGCCTCGGTAGGACTGTCCTCCATGAGCGGTACGTGCTTATGTGCTGCCGCATGATATACAATATGAGGTTTATACTGAGAGAAAATATAATTCATGCGGTTGGTATTCCGAACGGAAGCAATCAGTACCACCAAATCCAGTTCCGGATATCGCACCTTCAGTTCCTGTTGAATATCATAAACCGCATTCTCGTAAATATCCACGATCACAAGCTGCTTCGGCTTATGTGCCGCAATCTGTCTGCACAGCTCACTGCCGATGGAACCGCCGCCGCCGGTGACAAGCACTACCTTACCCTGTACATAGCCGAGGATGGATTCCATATCCACACTGACAGGATCTCTGCCCAATAAATCTTCCACCTCCACGTCACGCAGCTTGCTGACGTTGACTTCCCCATTCACAAGCTGATACATTCCGGGCAGGGAGCGCAGCTTGCAGTGGGTGTCCTTACAGATTTCCAGTATCTTTCTGATTTCCGCCCTGCTTGCCGAAGGCATCGCTACGATAATCTCATCTACCTCGTAGACATCCGCGCACTCTACAATCTTCTCGCGTCCTCCCACGACCTTGATTCCCTGAATATATCTTCCCCATTTTCCGTTGTCATCATCAATGATACACTTAATAACCATGGTGGAGAAGTTACTGTTCACAATCTCTTTAATAATCACATTTGCGGCTTCACCCGCGCCGATCACCATGACCGAAATCCTATTTTTCTTATTCTGTTGTTTATGTTTCAGACCTCTGAAGAAACGATAGGAAAAACGACTCGCAAAGATACAAGTGATCAGCAGAAACATATAATAAAAATAGTAACTTTTCGGCACCGGCTGAGAATAAATTTTGAAGAACTGCAGTCCAATCGCATTTACAAGAGTAGACAGGACGCAGGAAGCAATAATATTCTGCAGTTCCGTCTCTCCGGCAAACGCCCACAGACTGCTGTACAGACGAAAAACATAAAAAATAACGATTGTTATCACAATATTAATCGGCATGAATCGCTCTATCGGGCGCATGAAATGAGACGGTATCGCGCTGACCACAAACTCATAACGCATGATAATCGCCAGATAACTCGCAAAAATAATACTGATAATATCGTATAGAATCAAGAATGTTCTTCTATACAGGATTTTTACATTAAACACTTTTTTCTTATTATTTTCCATATCTTTGTCCTACGCTGTCCTATGTCTGTCAAAAAGGAGGGGTGCCATCGCTGTCAACAGACAGAATGTCGTCGGGTTGCATGGATGAAAAATCCACTCTGTAAGTCCCGCAACGGCAAACATAACCAATATAGCAAGCGGCAATGCCGCGCAAACCCTGTCCGCTTTGCGCTTATGATAGTAGACGGCAGACTGCACTAACGTACCGATGCCCAACAATATAAATACAATGCCCACATATATACCATGGTCATAAGCTACCTGCAGATAAATATTATGCGCATGGACATTATAATTGCCGTTCGGCTCCATAATACCCATATCGTCGTGCCCGACTTTATTCAAATTATTGTAATATAACCTGAAAATCTCCATTCTTCCGTTGGCATAGGAATCTTCCTCTTCGGAATATTCTAAATTCTCATCTACACTGACATCCACAGTCACATCTTCTGCAGACGCCAGCAAAATATCCTCCGTCTTAGCCAACATTGTATTTTGGAACGCATCTTCGCCTGCATCACTGCGTATAAAGACTGCCTTCAGACTCTCCTCCTCCGGAATACCCAATATCTTTATCTGAAATACTTGTATGAACCGCTGGATAGTCATATAATAACGAGAATCCATGTATCTGCCATGCATAATCTCCACTGGCAGTTCCTCTATTTCATGCAGTATCGGTCTCGCAGCAACGGAAGGCACTATCCTTTGTGCCGTAAAGGTTATAGGAAAGCAGAGCATGGCTGCCAAGATAATCATCCCCGTACTTTGCAGCATACAATACCATCTGCGTCTGAGAGAAAAGCACATAACCGGAATCGTAACCACCGCCATAGCCAGCATTGCCAAATAGCCGGTTCTGGACAGCGTAAGCAGCAAATACACCGATGAAACACCGAGAATAATCAATTCCTTATATACATACGCAAACGTTGGACGTCTTCTGTACGCATCCAAGAATTTTACCAATGCCGCGCTCACCACAAGTGCCAAATATACCCCTGATACCGTTACCGTATGGAAAATAAAAGGATATCTGGAATATATAAAAAACATATACGGTCTATGCAGCAGGCAATAAATGACCATCATTCCAAAATGAAACAAGATACCGTTACATATATTGCGAAGCAACAATGCTTTCCGATCCCATGCTGCCATATTCAGATAGAACAGTCCAAAGGCACATACCAGATAAATAGGCCATCCTCTCGTATTGCGATACCATATAATCAGAGCGAAGAATACCGCCACAAGAAGGGTGTACCACACGGAAATATCCCGAATCCGCCCCTGCACCAGAAAACGGATTGCGCCGATGATGACAAAGCCCGCTAAGATACCTGCCCATACAGTGAGTTTTACAGTCCGAATCGCCCATTTATCGGGATTCTCCAACGCAGCCACCACACTGCTATAATACCGAAACGCGATAACAGATGCTGCCACGATATATATAAGATTGACAATGTTAAAAAAGTCTTTACCCTTATAGGTCACAATCACCGACAAAGCAAAGAAAATCAGCATTTGCCTATACGCCACGGTATGATGAACATCATAAAGTCCGTTCATATAGTTACAGCACGCCCATAACGCACCTGCAAAAAACACCGACTGCAGGTAATTACGCCAATTTTCTGCAAGAATATCAAGCACTGTGCGGTCTGTAGCCAGGCTTGTCCTATTATGGTTGACGGCATAGAGCAAAATTACCGCCGCAAGTACAATACTTAGCTCATAGAACATAATAGATACAGCATCTGATGTAAACAGCTTACAAGGCCACACGGACACAAAAGCCGCCACAGCTGCAATCACAATAAGAGGATTGCACACAGTCTTGACCGTCTGTTCCACCGTCACCAATATATTCTTTTCCGGTCTCCTACCGTAATATCTTCCGGTGAGATAAGTCACTAAAACAGCCGTCAGTAGCAGAATCACATCAAACAGCAATGTTTTGCCTTTGCGCAGGGGAACCTCGTACTCATAGGCCGCTATCATGCAATGCTCCGTATCTTCCACGTTTTCGTAGTAGAGTGTCCCGTTATATATATTGCCCGAATCCTGCGTATTTTCATACGCCACATAAAAGGGAGCATCAACTCCTTGAACAAGATAATAGTACTCTCTTCCGACCTCCACATCGATATTGACCTGCACCGTACAGAAACCGGGCATATCCTTCATGCCTTTTGTATCAATAATCTGCTGCATGATTATGTTCATCCTGGCATCATACAACACAAAATTGAACGTCTCCCCAATCTCTCCGCGGGTAAAATATATATCGATATTTTTCAGCCTGTCATACTGGGCAATAAACATTTGCTGAACTACATAGTCCGCAGTAACCGCCTCGGATTCCATAACCATCTGCCGACTGCTGTCGGAAACTATCGTCTCTCTTACAAGACGAAGCGGCCACAGCGAAATCACTACACACAACACAATAATCCAGACAGTCGTTCGGATTGCCTGACTTTTATAAACAATTCTGTTCATTTCCACACCTTGTCGGAAAAATTCTTTTACAGTCTAGTATACCATGAATAGCCTTATTTTACAAACCGAATGCGCTGTCACTCTGCAGCTTGCGCTCTTCTACGGCCTTTATCATGCTCTGCCTGTCGCTGCGGTAAGTTTTTGCCAGTTCATCGGAATAACCAACAATAACCCACGGAAGCACTGTCTGAATCTGCTCCAGAATTTGTTTGCCCTGCTCTTCACTTCCCACAGGATGCTGGCGCTGTGTGCCGTCCTTAGAGCAGAATTTTATGGAAACGTGCTTACTCACTGTGATTACACCATATTTCTTTCTCTTTTCTATGTAAGTATATGCCCACAGTAAATCATCCGAAGGCAGGAAACAAGTCTTCTCTCCGGTACCGAGAATATAATCTCTGCTGAGCCGCAAGTTATGTATCGGGGCTGTATTCCGGTAAAATTGTTCCACTTTTGACTCGGCACCGGTCTCCTCACAGTATTTTTTCAAATCTTTTTGATATCTTCCCGTCAGCGCGGAAATCAAAGTCCAAAATGCTATTCCCCACAGGATAAGCCATACGGCTATGGCTATGATCTGCTCTCCTGTTTCCGCACCGCCATACTGGTCTACCACCAGATAATAGCGCAGCGCCAAATCCATGTCTTCCATGCCGTCCTCTTTCAATACTTCACGGAAATACCGCCAGCTGTCGTCGCTCATGGAAAGAATCGTGCCTTTTACACGAAACTGCCCGGTAATCGTATCAACCTCATCAAACAGATACGCCCATGTTTCATCCATCAGCGCGTCACATTGATCGATATACTTGGGTTTTACAACCATACCCATATACTCGTTTTCTCCGACAGGAATAATGTACTCCTGGCTGACTAGGTCCGTTCCCTTCGTTGTGTTGGCATATGCATCGTAAATACCCCACACAGTGCCTTCCACATACATGGCATCGTGAATCTGATCTGCAGTGAGTTCATCCAGATCGGATGTTCCGCCAACCACAGTCCGAATCGTTTTCCATTCTGCCCATAAGCCAACGCATCCTACGGCAAACAATAGAATGAAGGTTATCAGATTGGTTTTCAGGCTAATCATTTTTAGTTCTTTAAACATACTTCACATCTCCCTTTCTTTTGTATATATTATCTGTTACATATAAATTACGCTGTATCCTTCGCCTTGCGCTCTTCTACGGCTCTTATCATACTTTGTCTGTCACTTTGATATATCTTTTCCAGTTGTTTGGAGCTGCCCACAAAAACCCACGGAAGTGTTTTCTGCACATACTCCAATATTGCATTAGCTTGCTTTTCGTTCTTTACCTTATACTGCGCCGCTTTGCCGTCTTTGGGCATGAAATGAATATAAGTCTCTTTTTTGAAGTATGGCGGCAATACGCTCACATTCATATACACCCATAACAAATCGGATGTCAAAAGAAAATTCGTCTTAGTCCCTGCGGCCAAAACATACTCTCTGCTTATCCGCACACCATATACAGGTGGTGTACTGCGATAGAACTGCTCCACCTTTGCCAGATTCCCGCTCTGCGCACAGTATCTTTGCAAAGTTTTCTGACCAACGCCGCTCACCGGCAAGATAATGAGAAGCAGACCTGCAGCAAGAAAAACAAATGAGGCTATATACATCGACATATTTTGCGAGAAACCGTCCCCATTTTTTCTCCAATCATGTATTAAAGCCGCCAAACCAAGACTGCCCATACCAACAGCGACAATACTTATAAACAAGTTCTTTCTCAGACTGATTAATCGAAGTTCTCTCAACACTATACACCCCTCCTCTACAAACCTATATTTCCTCCATCATCATCGCCACGAACAAAGGCAGACCAAACCAGAAAATCAGCACATAGCGCGGCAGATAGGTGGGACCTAAAAGTACCGTCAGCCAGACAAGAATTACCATCAGATACGGAATTACCAAATGGTACTTTCTCCTATACAAAACATACGCAAACACGAATGCAATACCCCAGAAGATTCCGCCCGGTGAATACAGCATGGAGTAAATAGGTATTTTCTCCTGCGAAATCTCCAACGCAAGTTTTCTGTAGGCTTCATCCAGCCACGGAATCTTACTGTCACGAAATCCCGGCTCCTCCACCTCATAGCCGAAATACGAGCTGTCCTGATAGGTAAATGTAAATACCGTGTTGCCTGAGTAGACATCAATGACCGTGTCAGGATACCAGAAACCGTAGGAATTTACAAGCCACGCGTTAATGTAAGAAAGCGGCTTTTTTAAGCCGATACGCATCCACAATCCGATATACTTTGATTTATCCGAGGCAAACGCCTGATTCTGAAAGTGTACCTTCACGGGGTCTGACAGCTTTGGATTATACAGGACAAGCGCCTCTTCCGGCAAGATCTCGTGTAATGCCGCAATATCTTCGGGTTCAAAAGCTTCTCGGTTAAACTTATATGTCCTTGCAAGCTGCTGTATGGGCACCGTGAGTATTTCCTGCTTCTCCCCGCCCTCAGCGTGAAGTGCTGCTGTAAGCCCGATATTTACCAGAAAATATGTTAAAAAAACCGCTGCAAGTAAAATTAATATTTTTTTCAAATATCTTTTATGATAAAGCAAAAGAACCAATGCCATAACCGCAAATGCATAGATGCCATTTTTGCGGAACAGCATCATGGTCACAGCACTCAATACAAAAAAAATCTCCTGTTTTCTTGACGAAAAGAAATCTTCCGCGTTATTTCCCATATCCAATAGCGACAAAAGGAGCATCAAAAGTGCCACTGTAAATAGCGCATCCTTAGCGGAACATAGCGTAAACATGACGATAACGGGGAAAAAGGCAAAATAGAAAAGCGAAAGCAATCGTATTGCTCTGGAAACCCTTTTCTTACGCATAAACCAAAGTAAATAGGTAAATCCACCTGCCACAATTATCATCTGTACAATCATATAGCAGGCAATCCCCAGATTGTACGAGTCCGTGACCTTGTGCACAGCACAGACAATCCCTCCAAGCATCAACACGTGAACAAGGGGATGGTGCGTGTTAAATGTCCTGGATGCCACTTGCACCCATTCCTCCTGGGCATCATAAACAAAAAAGCCGGGGTACACGGCAAGCAGCATCGGCAGCCAGCAGAAAAGCAAAAAAAGAAAAGTCAGGACATTCGCATACTTTGCCGCTTTCGCCGGTGTGTCCGGCAGTTTGATATGTTCAGACAATCTTCTCTTGCGCTCTTCCATTCCTCCCAAAAAGTTCCAAAATTTCCGTATCAGAATCGTAAAAAGGCAAGTCAAAATCGGCAGGGATACCCACAACTTCCAATCCTTAAAGTTCACATTGCCTTCGTCTTCCAAACGAACCCCGAATAACATCGCTGTAGTAAAAAAGAAGGACAAGACCGCCGCAATCTTCCAGCCTCTCATGTCGCTTAAGTCAATGGTATGCAGTGACAAATCGACCGCATACAGGCACAAAATCCACACAAAAACAGAGAAAATACTGTTGGTAAATCCGAGTGTATTTTCTTTCAGATTAAGCATCTGGGGAAAGCAAAGCGTCCCCGCCGTCGCAATTAGGAAAGCCACTGTATTTAATTTCAGCTTTATACTAAATTCCTTATCATTCATCATCTGCATTGAGACATTCCTTAATTACGTATTGGGGGGAATTATTGAGAGAAATATATATTCGCCCGACATACTCCCCGATCAAACCGAGCATCAGCATAATCATGCCTCCGATAAAAACCAGTGCCGCCATAATTGCACTGAATCCTATAGGTACATTTGGGTTTACAAATTTCTTCACCACCGTGTAGAATCCGTACAGAAATCCCGCACAGGCAGTCAGACAGCCTAATGCCGTGGCAATTCGCAGCGGTTTGATGCTGAATGCCGTAAAGCCGTTGAACCACAGCCCAAACAGTTTCCCAATCGTATACCCGGAAGTTCCCGTTTCCCTTTCACGATGTGTCACTTCTACATTGGCAATCTTCTTCGTGGTGCGAAGCACAAGCCCAATCACATACGGATACGGGTTCGTACAGCGAAGCATCTCGTCCACCACATATTTTCTCACGGCAAAATAACTGGACAAATATAAGTCCTTGGGCTTTCCGAGCATCACTCTCGTCATAAGCTCATTGATTTTACTACCAAAATTGCGAAATCCCGAGTGCTGCTTTCTGGTATATTTTGCATAAACTGCGTCGTATCCTTCATCAATTTTTTCAAGCAGCTTTCCAACCTCACTTGCCGGAGTCTGACCGTCATCGTCCAGACAGACTACCACGTCTCCATGTACATAACGAAAGCCTGCCATAAGTGCTGCGTGCTGTCCGAAGTTTCTGGACAGATTAATGCCGCATATATCCTGACGTTTTGCGCACAATGAGCGAATCACTTCGTAGGTATCATCAGGTGATGAGTCATTGACAAGTACAATCTCATACTCACACCCACCCAAGACTTTCATCGTCGCATCGATTTCTTCCACAACCTTATTAAGCGTCTGCTCCGAACGATAGCACGGTATTACAAAACTGACAAGTTTACCCATCTCTTCTCTCCATTCTAAACATGTTGTCCGTTTATCTCTTCCCATCTGCGACGCTCGATCTCCATAAAGCAGACCTTGCGCTCTCCCTGCATTGTCGTTACTGTCTCTGTGCGCTCCGCTATACGAAATCCGGCGCGCTCATAACTTTTCCCGGCTCCGATATTATCCGCCAGAAATCGCAGATATATTTTATTAAGATGAAGCTTCGTAAAAGCATATACAAGCGCCTCTTTCGCTGCAGCCGTACCGTAGCCGCAGCCCAGTGCATCTTCTTCTCCAATGAAGATTCCGTACTCCGCGGAACCTTGTTCCCTGTCTATATCCCGCAAATAGACACTTCCTATCTCCCTGCCGTCAGTCAGACAGATAATGAACTGTGCCACATGCCCGGTCTCGACCTGATTATGGAGCCAAGATAAATGCCCTTCTCTTGTAAACAGTTCCTGATAGATAAAATTCTTTCTCACAAAGTCCTGGTTGCGCCATGTGATAATCTTATCCGTATCATCGATATTCATCGGACGCAAGTGTACTGTAGCATCTGCTGCCATACGGTATTAATCTCCTTAAGTCCTGTCCACTCACAACACTACTGCCCGGTAATGCGGTATACCAGATAGTTATCGTCAATAAGATCTATACATTCCAATTCGGCCTCAACGCCCTGTGCCCGGTAGAAATCCATAAACTCAGACTCACGTCCGCACAGTACCTCCTCCTGAGATATAATCAGATATACGTCATCTCTATTCAACAGCGCATCACCAGCAGAATCAATATCATATTGCTGCAGTTTCTCGCGGTAGAGCGGGCTCTTACACATCCAGCCGCCCATAATATCATAATTGGCATAGCTGTTGTCCACATCCGCAAACATCCGCCGTGAAAAATACACTGTAGAATACACGTCTTCCAGATAGAAACACTCTTTATGCTCCCTGCAATAAGTGTCGATGGCATACCAACCTGCATTCATCTGTGCACGTGCATCCTGATTGCTTCGTGTATTCGTCACACTTCCCACCATACCGCCTACCGTAATCAGTACAAAAAGTGCTCCCAAACCATACTTCATATAGGGGATGGCACCGCCCCTTTTCCCCCGGCGACATATGTCACACAGCTCCCGAGAAAGCATCGCCGCAAGCAAGGCGAACTCCACCAGATACAAGGAGTGGGTAATCCGCTCCGGCTCACGCTCTCTCATCAAAATAAACATCCATATCGCGGTCCGCACAAAGCCAAGCAGAATAAGCTGCCAGATAAAAGCAAATCTACGCTTATCCCTCTTATCCGAAGCCTGCCCGTTCTCTGTCACATCATTCCTCAGATACGCCAAATATCCCGCCACAAAAACCGCCGCATATGCCCAGAATACCATGACGTGATACGGTGCATCCTGACCGTGAGTCAGCCGGTAAATATACGCGTAAAGTTTGTCGCGCATGGTCGCGCCCCAGTCTTTGGAGCTTCTCAATGTACCCGTGGCATAATCTGCCACTTTCGTAAGAAGCTCTGTGTCTATCTCATCATCCAATCCAAAATTATAATTATTAAGCAGTGTTTGCTGATAAGGCATAACACCGAGCTGCGTCAGGTCCTCACTGTAGCTTTCATCCGTAATCAGCTGCGGATAAAAATCGTAGACTGTGGTTCTGGCATCAAAAAACTGTCGAAAATCCCTCCACTCGGGACTGCCGTATGCCGCGTAGTCCACCACGCCTGCCATCAACATTCCTCCAAGCATCATGCCCAGTACCGCGCCGTATTTACACAGATTTTCTTTCGTCCATATTTTCTTTTTCCACGTCAGACGATATAATCCGCCCAGACAGATAAAAGGAAATGTCAGTAAAAGCATTTCCGAGCGCAGCATATATGCCGTGATGACAAGTGAAATCGCCATACTGTTTTTTTCTATAAATTGTTGTATACCCAGTCCCTCATCTGTTGTTACAAACAAAAAAATAGCTGTCGCAGACAACATTGCACAAGTGATTGTATACTGCACATTTACAAGATGGGATAAGCATATCCCCCACTGAAATAAGGACAGCATGAGCATAAGCAAAATTTTAGCGCCGAACGTCCTTCTTCCGTCACGCCGCAAGACACCGTCCCATAGGTCACACAGCCGCACGCCAATCAGATACAGGCATCCGAACTGACATAGGCATAAAAACAGACCGTACCACGGAACCGTCCCCCATATCTTATAGCACGTTGCAATCAATGCACCCAATAGATAGAGCGTCTGCATATTGTGTCCGTCAGGAACTCCTGTGTATACTCCTGCCATAATATCGAGCATCATGGTGTCGTCGTTTAAGTCGTAATAGAAATCGAAAAAAATGCCCATTAAGAGTACATTGAGCGCCATGACCGCCAACGTCAATATGCAGTTTCCGTATTTATTTAATATCTTATCACGCATTTCGATAGAACGCCTTCACCTGCTCCGCAATATACTCTGTCTCATCTGCCGTCAATGTATAGAACATGGGCAGACGAAGCAGCCTCTCACTCTCTTTGGTCGTATATTTATCTTCCCCGTGAAATCTTCCGAATTTGAGTCCTGCCGGGGCTGAATGTAACGGCACATAATGAAATACCGACAGAATATCCTGTTTCTTCAAGAAGTCTATAAGCCTGCTTCTCTCTTCCATGTCCCTTGTCTTGATATAAAACATATGGGCGTTATGCTCACAATGCTCAGGTATATACGGAAGCTCAATTTTCTCTGCCTCGGCCAGAGGTGTAAGCAGCCCCCTATACTGATTCCATCTGTCCATCCTCGCCTGTGTTATTTCCTTTGCGAGCTCCAGCTGCGCATACAGATAAGCGGCGTTCATGTCGCTGGGCAGATAAGAGGAACCATAATTCTGCCAACGGTACTTGTCCACCTGACCTCTGTAATACTTACTTCTGTCAGTACCTTTTTCACGGTAAATCTCAGCATTCTCGATATATTTTTCATCACGTATGAGGAGCGCACCACCCTCACCCATACTGAAATTCTTCGTCTCATGGAAGCTGAAACATCCGAAATCACCGAATGTGCCAAGCGCTTTACCTTTATAGGATGCCATGATACCCTGGGCAGCATCCTCAACTACCATCAGGTTATGCCGCTTTGCAATGTCCATGATGGTATCCATCTCACAACCCACGCCTGCATAGTGTACCGGTGCGATTGCCCGTGTCCGCTCCGTAACGGCATCCTCAATCAGTTTTTCATCGATATTCATCGTGTCAGGGCGTATGTCCACAAAAACAGCTGTCGCACCCCGCAGCACGAAAGCGTCCGCCGTGGACACAAAGGTATAAGAAGGAAGAATCACTTCATCTCCTTCTTTGATATCCGCAAGAAGCGCTGCCAGCTCCGTAGCGTGAGTACAAGATGTGGTAAGCAGGCACTTCGCTGTACCGGTCTGCGCCTCAATCCATTCGCTGCACTTCTTGGTAAAGGGACCGTCGCCACAGATTTTCTGATTCTCGACAGCCTCTTTCATATATTCGATTTCTTTTCCCGTGTAGGGAGGTACGTTGAAGTTGATCATTGTGAATCTCCATAATTTCATTTACAGTGCAGCTCGATTATACCATATATATATCATTCTGTCACATAAACTACATAACGCCCGTTGCTGAATGATTCGCAGTAAGAGTGCTCGTTCATATAGACGATAAGCATCTGCAGTTTCCTATCTGCATCCAGCGCATCCTTGTCCGTTCCGAACCAGTTCATACCATCCGCATCCTCATTCAGATAAGCTGCGATAGGTGAAGCGACGATAATCACCGGAGGCTCTGTCAACTGCGCCATATCCCGCTCATACTCCACCATGCGATAGGAGTCCAAATCCGGCCAGAACGTGGATAATGCCGGAGGCATATCCAACAGATAACCAAGCCCCGGAAGCTCCCCGTATAAAATAACTTCCCGCCCCGACAGCTCCGCGCTCTGTACATATTGCATCAACTCTTCAAGCCATGCGGCATTATCTTTATTGGTGTAAATACCTGCCACTTTGGGCGACATTGTCAGCACTGTGTCGCGCGCTTCGCCCTCCACGCCGTCCTGAAAAGCAAATGACATATGAAAGCCCGTGCTTTGCACAAGAATAAATACAATCAGAAGAACAAAGGGCACTTTCCACACGAAGGATTTGGGCTTTACAACCCACAACAGAAACGGCACGGCAAGAAATAAATTATTGATTATCGGATACAAATCATTATTACTGCCCAGCGGTGTCACAAATATCTGCACCAACACCAAAACCGCCAGTAATTTCTGTTCTGTTCCCATGTTCTTCTTAATCAGACAATACACCGCCGCAAAAACAGCCACCAACAGTAAAATCACTGCAGGATAATACATACTTCTGTACTCATAATAATGAAAGTTGAATACGCCCTTGCCCCAATAGAAACGCAGGAGCACCAAAAGCACTGCAATATAGACCGCCTTGCACGCATATACTACACCGCGTTTATCTCCGAAAATCCTACGCTGCACTGCAAAGAGCAGCCATCCTCCTATCATACAGATTCCCGCAAAAACAAGCCAAAAGAGGCCGACTGCATAATCCCCGAACATCCCCGCCACCATAGCGGTAGGTTTATAGTCCACCGCCTGCTCGGTCATGGCAAACATGGTCTGTACCATGGCAGGATATGCACCGATTCCGTATTTGATGCAGATTACAGCAAAAGGTACCCCAAATCCGACGACATAACCCAAAACACACCATAGCGTATCCCAAACAGTCTTCTTGAATGTTCTTCCGCAGACATACGCACCGTACCACAATGCCACGATAAACGCTGCCTGCACCACATTGGGCATCCTCACCGCCACATTAGCGCCCAGACAGATTCCCGCCGCTATATAATATTTCCGATTGTCTTTCAGAATACCGCCGTATAACAGCAGCATTCCCACGGACATTAGAAGATAAGTGAGATAATTGTACAAAATGACAGAGGGACACCAGCACAGTCCCAGCGCAATCCATTCCCCGATAAAAACAAGCGGCGCGGGAATTTTCTTTCGCATAATCAGGTATACTGCCAACGCAATAACCGACTGTATAAGTGCGGTGTAGAAATATATCCCCGGCAGAGTGTCGCCCAAGGGAAGATGCATCAGCAGATATCCCACCACATTGGCAAGAAAAGTCGCCACCATCCATGTGCCGTCCATGGATGCAAAATATTGGAAATTGGCCAGACTGTAAGTGGTATCCGCTACATCCAATCCCTGATTTACAAGAACGAGCGGATAGAACACCAGCAGGACAATAAACACTCCGTTCTCTATATAATTTTTAAAGGCCGCGTTCTTTGTCATGTCTGTATTCATATCCAAATTTATTTTCCTTTGTTATGAAAGAACTTTGCTGCATACGTAAACAACTGTGCCCTCACAAAATCTACTGCTGTACCTACCGCATACACAAGCACTATACACACAATCATATGCGGCACAAACAACAAACTGCCCCGCACACGCTCGACTCCAAGCCACTGTATCCACTCATAACGCACAAGTATATGCTCATGCAGCAGATAGACTCCGAAAGTATAAGGCGCCAACCGCCTGATAATCTCCGCAATCCTGCCTTCCCACGGCTTCATATTTTTGAACAGCATGAACAAGCCCACAGAGGCAAACAGGCATAGAATATGATTGTAATTCGTCGGTGCCATCATATAATTTGCAAAAGCCTTTATCGTCTGCGCCAACCTGCCCGACACCACAGACAATATAAACATACACAGTCCCATACAGACATAGAGCATCGCTGCGTTTTTCTTTTTATCCAAAGCAGGGCAGCCGTATAGACGGATGTATGCCGCGATAAGGAATAGGAATAAAAACCATCCGAATTCATAACCGTAACGGTCTGTGGCAAACACCACAGGAATGATAGATTTCCATACGCAAAAATAAAATACAAGCACTACAATGACAATCTGTAGCGTACGTTTCTCCACCGCCTGTACACCTGCCGCCAGAAGCGGGGCAAACGCATACATGATCAGATACGCGGTTGCAAACCAATAGTGCTCTGTCTCTATTGGCAGCACAAATTGCAGCCAGTCATAGATTGACAAACCGCTGAAAGAAAGCCCACCATAATGAGTCAGCATAAATGGTATCGATACCAGTATCGAATAAAAAAGAACCTGCGCCACCAAAGATACTATCCTCTTCGGTTTCCATGCAGACTCCACCAGAAAATATCCGCTCAACAAAACATAACAATTCACCGCTACAGCACAGAAGGCATCGATCAAAAGCGCAGCATAATTCACCACGGACGGGTCTTTTGCAAACGCCGTGGTAAAATTCGCTTTATTCAGATAGTGGAGAGCAATAATCATCAGCATCGCCACTATACGCAGCAACTCAAAGTTTGCCTGTCGTTTTGATTGCATAAGTCATCCCTCTGTCCATTTCTATGTTCCGTTATTTCTTTTCCTTAAAAATCCACAGCTTGCTAAGAAAATAATTCCCTACAATCACGAGAACCTGACAGACAAATTTGGATATATACTCATTCAGATTGGCACAATCCACCATGAGAAACATCAAGCCTATCTCCAACAATCCCGTCGCAGCTCTGGCACCTACAAAAGAAACAAATTCTTCACGCAGGGACTTCGCATCATTGTTCTTGCTTTTAAAGACAAACTTGCGGTTCGTCCAGTAGGCAAATACCACCGTCAATGCCCATGACAATGCAGTGGAAATAAGATGATGTATATTCAGTACACCTGCAAACACAAAATACAGAAAGTAATTTAACACAAAGGCAAGGAATCCGAAAATCAGATAGTTCATGGCTTCCTCATACTTCTTATATATGCCCCAGCAAAAGTCCCAAAGCTTTTTCATCTCTCTCTGACCGCCTTCCCGTTCTCGATTCGATAGACCATATCACACTTCTCAATCGTCTGTAATCTGTGGGCAATGATAACCAATGTCTTACGCCCGTGCAGTCTGTTAATGGAATCCATAATGGCAGCTTCCGTCTCGTTATCAAGCGCAGAAGTTGCCTCGTCCAACACAAGCACTTCCGGATCTTCAAAAAGGGCTCTGGCAATACCGATACGCTGTCTCTGTCCGCCGGATATGCGAATGCCCCGTTCACCGATACCGGTGTCCAATCCCTCCGGAAGTCCTCTTACAAACTCATCAAGCTGTGCCTCTTTAAGCGCCTCCCATACCTTATCATCATCAATGTCCTCGTCCGCATAACCGAATGCCACATTCTTGCGGATTGTGGAGTCCACCATGAAAATTGTCTGGGGAATGTAGCCGATGTTTTTGAGCCAAGAGGCATAGTGCTCGCGCACTTCCACGCCGTCCGCGAGAATTTCTCCACTTTGCAGGCGCAAAAGCCCAAGCATAATGTCTACCACCGTAGTTTTACCGGAACCGGAAGTACCTACGATACCTACGCTCTTACCGATGGGAATTTCCATATCCGCATGATCAAAGATCAACACATCCGTATTGGGATATTTGTAAGTAATCTGCTTCAGTTCAATCTTATCTTTAATCTCCAGCTTCTCTACATTCTGCTTCTTCCGATAGGTTTCCTCATTATAATCGATACTCTCATCCCGAATCTCTTCCTGCAAATTGTCACTGACACCCATGAAAAACGGCTCAAAATAAGAAATTGAGGTCAAATGGTTATTGATTCGATTGGCACATGGAATAAGCCGCATTGCCGCAATTGCAAGCAATGTAATCTGAGGCATGATATCCACCACTTCGGCACCTTGCAAAAGCCGCATCATCATATAAAAAATCATGCCCGCGATAGCCACCGTCTCTATCAAAAGTCTGGGGGTCGCATTGTACAGGTTATACCGCTGTACCGCGCTGACATAACCGGCACCGCATTTGGCATATTCATTGATGAAATAAGGCTCCCGTCTCGCAATCTTAATTTCCTTGATTCCCAAGACGGATTGCTCTATCCATTTATATAATCCACTGTAATAATCCTGATTTTCCTCTCCTGCCTTGCGCATAATCGGTTTCAAAATGCATTTGATGACCAGAAGAACAATTACTAACAGCACTGTCACCGTAATGCTCATCCACACATCCGATACGAGGCTTACCCCTACGAGACAGATAAAGACAATACTCTCGCTGATAAGCTGCAAGAGCGCCAGAATCAGACCATACATATTGTTCACATCCGAGGTGATATTTCGTTGAATAACGGCAGTATCCGCATTCAGGTAATATTCATAGGGACGCTGCATAAAGTTAATCATCATTCTTCTGGACGTGGCAAACTGATTCGTATACACAAATTTAAGCATCACTTTCTGTTGAAAAAAAAGAAAAATATTTTTAACCGCAAAAATTACAATGAGTGCGGTCATGACAAAAATCATGAGGCTCCTCGTATTCTCCAAATGAAAAACTTGGCAGATGACCTGCAGATAAGCGTGCTTGTCCACCGCGTTCTCTTCCAACACCACATTCATGACCGGAAGAATCATAGAAACGCCCAGCATTTCGAGCACAGCTCCGATTAACATCAAGAAAACCAGAAGCACCATTATTCTTTTCTGTTTAGCATCAAGCAGAATCAACAGCTTTTTTAATATTTTACTCATGCAATACCCGAATCCTTATTTTACCAAAAAATATCATTGTATTTTATCATAAACCGCCGCATAAATCAATTATATCGTGCCGCTCCACAACCATATCATGTAGACTATTGTAGTCAGAATCAGGGAAGCACATACTCCGATTCTAATGACGCGGAATACAACGACGGTTCTCGTTCCGTCCTGACAGAATGGCCCGTCGTCGGCCAGCCCGACTGCAATGTATATCAGACAAATAACAATATAGCGAAAATCACTGCTGCACGTATATGGATACTTCAATGCAAAGGCGGACAAACTCAACAGAAAAATCAAATAGCCGGAAGTAAGAAAAATCGCATCCGTCATATTTGTCCGCACCGAACTTCTAAGCTTCCGATATTGTAAATACAGAAAAAGAATTACAGACAAAAGAGCAAATATAATCGCTGCGACATATACAATACGACACAGAACGAGCGATATGCCTTCAAGCCCCTTGGGGTATATCTCGCCAAACAGCGAAGTCTGAAACATGATGACCCATGTGTTGTGAATGACATCCCCGTTTAACGGGTGAAACGGGAAGTCAAAATGCCAATCCGCAAGAGCGGGAATTCCTAACCTTTCCCATACACCGTAGTTCCCCGTATACATTACGGAATCTTCCGTAGCGGATGAAATTCCCGGTTTTTCATGGAACCGTATCAGGTTTCTGACAATCCACGACAGCCCGATTACCGCAGCGGTAAGCCCGAACAGAATATAGTTTTTAATACGAGCGATAACTTCGTTCTTATCCCTGTTTCGAATCACTTCAATCATGTCTGTCAAAAAGACCAGCCCAATCGGAAAGGCCATGACAGCGGTATTGATTTTACACAACATACCAACGCCGACGGAGAGGGCTATCCACATAAGATTCTTGAGATTTCTTTCACGGATAAAACACAGCGTAGACAAAATACAGCATGCCAGCAGCAGTGTAGAGAGCATGTCATTGTTGATGCTGGCGGACATAAGTACGAGCGTCGGATGCATGGCTACCAGAAACAATCCCGCATATAGTGCACGTCCTTTCGCGCCTGCCTTTTTCAGAATCAGGTAAGTGACAAACATGAACAAACCACAATAAAGCAGGGGAAGCACCTGAAGATTTTCGAAAGCCAATTCCTCCGCCATACCAAGCGATGTCAATAAAATCAGCCAGAGGCCACTCAGCCCATGATGAAGGGGCGGATGATAATAAGAGAAAAGCTCATAGGGATTCATATCCGGCAGCTTGCGAAATTTATAAATATATTCAATATAGCCCAAGTGTCCCGGATTAATCTGACTGCTGGCTATGCCGGTATATACTCCCTCGTCATGCTGCCTTTCGTATAGTCCGGTCAACAAAACATAACAGCAATGAAAAATCATACCTGTAAATATAATGGCAAACACCATATGCTCTTCTCTCAGTTTATTCTTTTTGTATAAGAAAAAAAGAAAAAGAACGGTGATAAGAAAAATCAGAATACATATGATTATTACAACACTTCCCGAAAGTACAGATGACAGAGCTGTACCCTGAATCAACACAGTCAAAAGACATAAGAAAACAATTGTCAAAACAACAGCCTGATTAAAAGTAATCTTACGCGCATTCATGATATATAAACGAATACCTTTCTTCAGATCCAAATTTTTCAAAAACATTATAGCATAATTCCTGTTCTTTTTGTATAATTTGTATGATTAGGACATATACGGAATGGAGAAAACATGAACAAAACAAAATGGATACCTCTCCTTCGGCTTATTGTCGGAGCACTTGTAATAGAATTGATTGTTTGTAACTTTTCGGGATGGACAAGTTTTTTTTACAGGAACAGAGTCGTTTTTGATAACGTGGGAATAGAAGGCGGCGCGGCGATAAGCGAGGACTCCGATCAATACCTCGTGCCGGACGGCATTCTGACTCTGTATATTGATGATGTAAACATGACATTACACAATCTGTTTCTGGCGGTTGATTTCTCGGAAAATATCCCCGTTTCTTATACGGTATCTCTTACGGACGAAGGAAATTATTACCCCTATTACTTACCGGAGCAGATACTGATTCCGGGAATCCCCAGAAGCTTTTACACCAACGTCCATCCCGCTGGGAAAGTCAAAAGTATAGCTGTACAATTAGTTGTTCCCGCGGGGAGCACGGTAACGGTGAGCGGAGTCTGTGCCAACGCACGCATTCCCTTTCTGTTCAGCCCTGTAAGGTTTCTGCTGATTTTGGGAGTTTTCTCCTTATGTCATTATTTGCTTCATACGAACAAGTGGCAGACACGAGTATGCCAAGGAACAGGTCAACAGCGAATCATTACCGCTGCGGTAATCGTCTTTCTCATGGGAATGGCATGGCTGCTTACACATGTAAATCCAATCTGCATTACTTCCCCCTGGCCCCATCACAGACAATATCAGGAGCTGGCGGAAGTCATGGCGGAGGGACACTTTTATCTGAATACGGTGCCTTCGGAAGGACTGCTGAACGTGGAAAATCCTTATGACACCATTTATCTGCAGGCAAACGGGATAGACTATCTGGCGGATTACGCCTATTACGACGGAAAATATTATGTTTATTTCGGAGTTGTACCGGAGCTTTTATTATATCTTCCCGTCTATCTGTTATCGGGGAATCATATGCCTAATTATGTGGCTGTATTCGTGTTTTATTGTGGTTTCATTCTGGCAGTGTTCGCCCTTTACCGGGAAATAATCAAAAGATGGTTTAACCGCACCCCGTATTTTCTGTATTTAATACTTTGCACCCTGACCGTCTGCTGCGGAAATTATCTGTTCGTCATCGCCAGACCGGATTTGTACGATACGCCGATTATGGCAGCAAATATGTTCACGGTGGCCGGTCTCTGGTTCTGGCTCAAAGGTAAGTATTCCGAAACGACAAAGGGCAGAATGTGCTGTCTGTTCGTGGGTTCTCTGTGCATGGCGCTGGTTGCCGGATGCCGTCCTCAGATGCTGCTGTTTTCTGCATTGGCAATTCCGCTGTTTTGGAAAGATATAATAAACAAAAAGTCCGTGAAAGACGCGGTAAGCATCTGTCTGCCCTATCTGTTTGTGGCAGCGGGAATTATGTACTATAATGCGGCGAGATTTGGATCTCCCCTTGATTTCGGTGCAACCTACAGTCTGACCAGCAATGATATGACCAAACGAAGTTTTAATCTGTCTCAGACACTGTTGGGTCTGTGGCATTATATTCTCAGACCTCCGGTGATTGAGAGCGACTTCCCGTTTATACAGGGAACACAGATAGAATCCGCCTCCTATATGGGCAGGTTAAACTCCGAATATACTTACGGCGGTATACTCGCGAGCAATGCTTTCTTATGGGTTTTATTGTCCGTTCGCAGCAGCAGAAAACTGCTCCGGGAAAAAGGAATTTACATCTTAACAATGATTTCCGTCGCCGTTACGGTAATCCTCAGTGTAGTAGACGTTACCGGCGCAGGCTTTTTACAGAGGTATATGGTTGACATGATTTGGGGAATCTGGTTTGCCGCAGCAATCCTTATGCTTACATGGATTGAAAGAGCCATGAACAAAGGCACACTGAAAACCGTTGCCCTATTTCTGATAATCGTCTGCATGTTACAGGCTGCCTACGGTTTCGGCGTAGTATTTGGCAACGGAGATTTGAGCGTTAATGTGAGAACTTCCAATCCCGAACTATACTATTACTTGAAGGAACTTGTCAGGTTTTGAGCACCCTTCCTCTAATTGGTTTACTCTGTTTTTCATTTGCTCACTTAACCTTAAATCTGCTCATTTTGTCTGTGCAGTTCCGGTGCTTCGTAACGATCCAGAAAATCTTCACCCAGAAACAAGACTTCTTCCGCAAACCGGATGCCATTCGGTACCGTCAGAACGGATATAACTTTTTTAAAACGGAGTCCCGGAATAAAATTCAACATTTCCATCGGGAAAGACCCGCTTAGGACAATATGCTGCGGAAATTCCTTTTCATAATTCAGCTCGTCCCTCGGATGGGGCTTCATCAAAATCTGTCCTTGTCTGCCGTCCACCATACCGTACTGCTCTATTATGTCCGAAAAAATTCGTTTCCTGGTATCCAGATCACATAACGGCTCGGAAAGCACCAATATCTTTTCTTCCGCACCGCGATTCAGTTTCTCCGTCAGAGTATCCATATCCTCCAGGAAAAGCCGGAGTAAAACGTCCTTATCCTCATCCGTCAGACGCTCCACCAATGCGGCACGCGGCACTTCGATATACTTTTTACACGGATAAGGCACTACACTCTTATCATTGATCTCCATATCCAGACAATACTTACCGTATCCGTTCTGGATAAAAATCAGGTTTCTGGCCGACATCCATGCTTTCAGCCCGAAATGTCCGCGATTATCGTAGCGAGCCGTATCATAATACTGAATGCAATTAAGACCGTCCTCCAACGCATGATAATAAATCTTCCGATAACTCAGATAATAACCGATTGGGTCTGAATCGCAGAACACATAAATATCTTTGTATTGTTTGAAATCTACCGGGACATAGGGTTCCTGCAGCTTACCAAGCAGTTTCGTATACTTGATGCGGGCAAGCATGTTGACGACAATATTGCCTCTGTCTTTATGGTATTTAGCAAGCTCGGGAAATTCGGTATCTTCCTTCTCATCAAACAAATATACTGCCGCAAAAAGACGACACTTCTTCGCCCGCTCCGGCAGTGTACCGAAATCGTTGGACATAGTACTTAGTACAAGCTCCGCCTGTCCCTGCTTTTCTGTCGGCAGCGCCAGCTCCTTCAAACACGCCACGTAGACATGATAAAAAGTATGGCATACATAGATTCGTTCTTTCATAGTTGTCAATTCCCTTATATTTGTATATAAACCAAGTCATCATCTTTGTGTAAATACAATATATCATTCAATTTATTCATTAGCAATTTCAATTTAATCATTTTCGCAAATTTGATAAAATTAAACACGGTAATTACCACCGTCCCACTTGTATCCACAACCAAAATAGGGTAATATTTGAATATGGAAAATATTAAAACACCCTATTTTGTGATAGATGAAGAAATTTTACAGCGATACTATAATATGCTGACGGATTCCCTCGCGGCAAACTGGAACAACTATCTGGTGGGCTATTCCTTCAAGACCAATTCCCTGCCATGGCTCGTCGCTTTTGTCAGGGAGCAAGGCGCATACGCGGAAGTTGTTTCGGAGGACGAATATCTGCTTGCAAGACATCTCGGTTACGACGCCGGGCAGATTATATACAACGGTCCATACAAAAGCAACTCTTCTTTTCGTGAAGTACTGCTTGCGGGCGGCTATGTGAATCTGGATTCCAAGCAGGAACTTAACTGGCTTACGGAACTGACTGCCGAATATCCGAACAGACGCTTCTCCGTAGGCATCCGCGTCAATTTTGATCTGGAAAAAATGTGTCCCGGTGAAACAACCATGGGCGAAGAAAGCGGTCGCTTCGGTTTCTGCTATGAGACGGGGCAGTTTGCCTCCGCACTGCAAACACTTTCTAAGATGGGTAATGTGACCGTGGCGGGCTTGCATCTGCACTCCAGCAGTAAATCCCGCAGCGTCGGTATTTTCCGCGCCATTGCACAGATGGCATGTAAATTACAGAGAGAATTCAACCTGACACTCTCCTATGTGGATTTGGGCGGCGGTTACTGCGGGGGTATGGAAGGCAGACCGGAATACCCCGATTATTTTCCTGTGATAGCCGAAGAATTATCCGGATGTTTTTCTCCGGAACAGACAAAGCTCATTGTGGAACCGGGCATATCCTTAATCTCTAAATGTACCACCTTCGTTACTTCCGTCTACGATACCAGAGATATCAAGGGCACCCGGTACGTGATGACGGACGGAAGTCGTTTTAATATTGACGCTACGATGATTAAAACTTCTCATATGTTTCATATCATGGAGACAGAGGAAGAAAACAATCGCCCAATTCTAGACAAACAGATTGTCAGCGGTTTTACCTGCATGGAATGCGACCGTATTTTCACCTACGAAAATGCCGCCGAACTGTGTACCGGTGACCGGATTGTCTATGAGAATGTTGGCGGTTATACGATGAGTTTAAACCCTCTTTTCATTCAGTATTTCCCTGCCGTCTACATCAGACGAAACGGGAAGCTTCTGCAGGTGCGCAGAAAGTGGACGCCGGAGGATTATGTGCAGGGAAGTGTGACAGGGATAAATCCGAATCCCGAAGCTCTACAAAGATGACCCGGTTCATCACACGAGAAAGGCTGAAAATTCTTCTATGAATATTTTGATTTTAAGCTGTGGAACGAGAAACAAACTGGTACGGTATTTCCGGGAAAAAGGAAACGGTTTCGAGCGCGTGGTCGGAACGGATTGCAGCGCTTATGCGCCCGCACTATATGAAACCGATAAACATTATCTTGTTCCCCGCATGACTGCACCGAACTATCTTGATACAATTCTGAATATCTGTGCGGATGAAAAGATTAATGCCATACTGCCGCTTCAGGAGGATGAACTTTATCTAATCGCATCCAATAAAGAACTTTTTACAGAACGCGGAATATGCCCGATTGTTTCCGAACCAGATACAGTGGAGTTGTGTCGGGATAAATTCGCCTTTTATAATCATCTGACAAAGCATAATCTTCCTGCGCTGCCAACCTACGACAGTTTGACTGCATTTCGGAATAGTTACGAAGCAGGCAAGATGGAGTTTCCCGTGTTCGTAAAACCGAGCCGAGGCTGCGGCAGCATAGGTATTCAAAAAGTAGAACAGATGGAACTGTTGGAAGTACTGTGTAGATACAGTTCAGAAAGCCTGCTGATTCAATCTTTCGCAGAAGGCGAAGAATACGGTATCGACCTTTATGTGGATTTGCTTTCCCATAAACCTGTATCAATTTTTGCCAAGAAAAAACTGCGGATGCGCGCCGGCGAGACGGAAAAATCCGTGTCGATAAAGGACGATGCACTTTTTTCTCTGGTAATGCAAACTGCCGAAACTTTATCTCTGGCAGGCCCCGTGGATATGGATATATTCTGTGTGGACGGCAAGTACTATATCTCCGAAATCAATCCGCGTTTCGGCGGCGGTTATCCCCACGCATACAGCTGCGGAGTCAACTTCCCGAAGCTGATTGCCTCAAATCTTTCAGGGCAAGAAAATACAGATGCCATCGGCTCCTATGAGGACGGTATCTGTATGTTAAAATACACTGACTTAATGACCCTGCATATGGCAGAACAAAACGATAAATAATTTTTAATCTTTATCAAGCATCTCCCATGCCAGAGGCGTGCCACGACTGATATCTTGAACTGCCTTTTTCCCAAGCACTTCTTCATAATACATCGTATGCAGTCCGCATCCCGGACGAATGGAACGCACATTCTGCGGTGTAAATATTTCTCCCGCTTTAACATCCTGCACCACGAACAGCGAGCGGGAACCCTGTCTTTCCTTTTCCTGCTTCGGTGTCAGTTTATACTCCGATTCTCCCATTGCTTTTTCCAGAATACGGATATTCTTCACCATTTCCTTAAACTCTTCCGGTTCCATGGAGAAGGCTCCGTCCGGTCCGCCGTCGGCACGCCGAAGCGTCAAGTGCTTTTCTACCATCTTAATGCCGTAAGCTACCGCTCCCACAGGCACCACACTCCCCATCGTATGGTCCGACAATCCCACCATACAGTCGTAAGTCTGCGCTAATGTGGGAATCATCGCCAGATTGCACTCTTCATAAGGCGTAGGGTAAGCAGATACACATTTCAAAAGCATCACTTCCTCGTTGCCTTCTTCCCGGCACACCTGAAGCGCTCGCTCTATATCCTCCGCCGTAGCTACACCCGTAGCCAGAATAACAGGTTTATGCAGCGCTGCAATACGCCTGATTAGCGGAATGTCATTGATTTCATAAGATGCCACTTTATAGGCGGGCATACCACACTCATGCATGAAATCCACGGAAAGCGCATCGAACGGAGAGGAAAAGCATTCCATGCCAAGACTCTCCGCCAGTTCTTTTAACTTAGGCTGCCACTCCCAGGGCGTAGACGCTTCCTCATATAGTTTATATTCTGTCATACCGTCCCACAGTCCGCCATGTATCTGAAAATATTCATTGTCGCAATCAATAGAGAGACTGTCCGCCGTATAGGTTTGCAACTTAACAGCGTCCGCGCCGGCTTCCTTCGCCGCGTGAATAATCTCCACGGCCCTGCCGTAATCCTTTAGGTGATTACCCGACATTTCCGCCACACAAAAACACGGACTGTCTTTCCCGATATGGTGTCTCCCGATTTGAATTTCTTTTTTCATATGAGGTAGTTTCCTTTATATTAATATCTCATTTTATGGCATTCCTGTCATTTTCTTATATTTCAGTTCTGCTATCTCCCAATCATTCATCGTATCGATATCCTGCACTTCCAACTCACTTGTAATGATGGGCAGCATATGAGGAAGATCGGTTGTACCGTATTCCATAAATTGCTTTACCCTGCATAGATAAAACTGTCCGCAATCGTGAAAATAAGGCTCTAAATCCTGAGAACGGGTCTGCGCATATTCAGGCCATTTCATCTGCAGCTCGCCTTCCTCATTCACCACAACACATCGCTGCGGCGGAAAGGAAAACTGCACCACCGGCATTACACTCCACGCCTCCTGTTCCTGCAGAATCCGAAAGGCATTCTGTAATTTCTCCGCTGTTACAAAAGGTGCCGTCGGATAAATGCATGCCATATATTCAAAGGTCCGCCCTCTTTTTTCATATTCAGAAAGCACTTCTGTCAGGACATCGTCGGTAGTAGCAAAATCATTAGCTGTAGCCTCACTTCTCATAAAGGGTACACTTGCACCTGCACCCCGCGCAATCTGGGCAATCTCCTCGTCATCGGTGGACACCATGACCTCCTCAAAAAGCTCAGAGGCAAGCGCCGCCTCTATAGAATAGCACATGATCGGCTTCCCGAGAAAATTCTTTTTGTTTTTATTCGGTATTCTTTTGCTTCCGCCCCGTGCGGTTATGATTGCTATTGCACCCATTATTTCCTCCGTTTGTCACACAATTCATTAAGACTAATTTAAGCGAATAATTTCTTCCGCAATTCTGTATGCACCTCTCCCGTCAGTCACTTCATATAACTTCCGTTTCATTTTATCACGTAGAGCTTCGTCACTTATAATCCGCTTCAAACCGCTGCAGATATCGTGTAAACACTGAACCCGATTTTCACGTATGTCTCCGGCATACAACATTCTTTCTTCTTGAGAAAAGAATTCATGGTCATACTGCTGGTTGTCCGCACTGGCAAAAAAAACTGTAGGTGTCTGCGTGGCACATAGTTCAAACAAAGTCGTACCCGCCGCAGATACCGCCGCTGTGCATCCACTCATCAACTGCGCCATGTGCGCCACATATTCATGCAGGCAAATATTCGGGTGTATGTTCGCCAGACGTTTCAATTCTTCCTCATAGCGATTGAACCTGCCGACCACAACATCAAAAGTCACGTCCTTAAATGTCTCGTCCTGCGTAACTGTCTCCATAATTCCCACCAGCGCATTGCACGGGTCTCCGCCGCCGGAACTGAGCAGGATGTGTGTACCCGCCGCAGTTTGCGCACCGTTGTTATTATGCAGGACATCGTTTGTACATGCGGCATCTCCGAACTCCTCACGAAGCGGTACATACTGAGTACCAAGCAAGAGCCGTGTCCTTCCCGCATAAGTCTCCTGATAGGGAAACCGAATATGATATGCATTGTAGTTAATAAGCATATCCACCGGATATATATTCTCGAAACAGTCATCAATATAAATCAATTGACACAGGTGGGAAAGAGTCTGAAAATACTTTTCCGTTACATAATAGGAATCCACCAGAAGCTTCTGGCAATTTGCCTTCACAAGCTCTTCGCATAACGTCTCCGTCTCCGCCTCCATATGATTCCATTCCGTATGCAGACACACATAAGGCATATCTGCCTGCGCCAGCAGCTTCCCACCATATTCATCCGCCGTAAAAAAAATGACTTCGCATCCTGCAGAAATCAACT
Source organism: Lachnospiraceae bacterium (assembly GCA_022510565.1). Lineage (GTDB taxonomy): Bacteria > Bacillota > Clostridia > Lachnospirales > Lachnospiraceae > UBA3282. The sequence continues at coordinate 288,605 of JAFLTE010000001.1, forward strand.
GCCTCGCAATTGTAATACATCGCATAATATGTCCCGTGGCAATAGTATCGTTAGCGTCCGCGCGAATACCTATCTTCTGTGTGATTATTTCCGACTTCCCGCCCAAACTGTTCCGCCTTTCCATATGAGTAACCATGCCCTCTATTTTTGATGGGCCTTGCGCCATTTTCGATATGCCCACAACAGCTTATAGTACAATATAAAAAAGAGCGTGGAGCGCTGCTGCATCCGAATCAGTTTTTGCTCCTCCGCATGCGTCCGCTCCCGATAATAGGGATTCTTCTCAAAGTCTGAAAAAGTCTGCCGCATTTCTCTGCCAATGGCCTTGACAAAACTATATCTGACCCTATCTACTCCCGCCATATAGGTAAACAACGTATTGACATAGAACAGAAGTGTAAAGCTATACTCCAGTTCCGTCAAATACTCGTCATAATATTGGTGTCTTCGTGCTTCTTCCAGCATCAATCGCCCTGCTGCCATACGGTCTTCACACCGTTTAACCGAAATCGTGTGTACTGTAGACGCATCATGTTGATAGTAATAATACAACGGTTCCTCAATATACTCGAAATGCTTCGCCAACACAAAATAAGAATTGCCGAGGGCATTATCCTCATAAAAAATATCTTCCGGAAACCAAAGCTCATTCTCCATAATCATGGAACGGCGAAAAATTTTTACCACAAGACTTCCCCCGTCCAAGATTAGGCTTTTCCTTTTCTGCGCATCCAAAATTCCGCTCTGCTCTTTTTTGTTATTCGGAACAATCTGCCCGACTTTCATGGAATGCTCGTCCGTCAGACAGTAATCGCATCCCACCAGGTCAGCGCCCGTCGCCTCCGCTCTCTCAATCAGCTTACGGTACATATCCGGTGCAATCCAGTCATCGCTGTCTACAAACCCAATCCAATCACCTTGAGCTATTCTCAACCCGATGTTCTTTGCGCCGCCTTGATGTCTGTTCACCTCGGAGTGAATCGCCCGAATTTTGTCAGGAAAACGCCTCTCGTAATCCTGTAAGACTGCGAAAGAATTATCCGTGGAGCAATCGTCCACCGCAATAATCTCATAATCCTCCACAGTCTGATTAACAAGCGAGTCCATGCAATATTCCAGTTTTTGGTCAGAGGCCATGTTGTAGACCGGCACAATAATGCTAAGTTTCATATTGGTAGTCCTGTTCTCTATATTACGCGCTTAGTATATCATAATCTGTATTTTGTCAGCAAGCGTAACGGCGACAAGCAATAAACTCTCCGGTATTACTGCACCCCGCCTATCCAGAATCCATAATCGATATCTTTCTCAGCGCTGATATGGTAAGGTGCTTCTACGTCCGCACCCCAACTGTCTATGCCACCCACGCCGCGCACTGCACCAAGAATAGTTAATACCGTTCTTCTTGCCGGCGGAAGTTCCTCCTGATGGGTTGCACTTTCCAATTCCATAGCAGTATACGGAATACACGCAAATGCAAAATTCTCTCCGTCTTCCGCCCGGAAACGGATGCCGGTCTCTTTCTCCTCTTTGCAGGAATTATCCTGTACCGTACTGCGATACACTTCCACCCACTTCGTCTGCATATGCATATTGCAGTCCTGCGGCACCAGATAAGATGTCACAGGCAGTCCCTCTATCTCATACACACCGGGAATTCCGCCCGCCATTCTGTCAGGATAAGTCTCTCCGGACAATCCTTCATAACGGTATCTGTCAGCACAGGTAGGCATAATAAACCGCATACCGAATACAGGAAGCTCCGGCAGACCTTCCTTACCTTCATAATGCACACGAACATGAATATCCCCGCCCGCGTACACCTCATATGTCACTGTAACCTGCGTCGCAGGCACTGTAATCGTCTCATATACAAAGGTAACTGTTGCACGTTCTGCCTCCACGTCACCACCGTATACATTATTGGCAGGCGCTAGCGGAACCACAACCTGCTTGTCGTCTATCGTCACCACAATGCCCACACATTTGATAAAACAGTCTGCGCCGACCCACATAGCACTTTTATGCGCAAACTTATTGCCTCTGTCATTGTCCGTCAACGCTCTCCAGAAAGTGGGCATCGGTGCTCTGTAGAGCCACTCCTTGCCGTCACGGACGAGAGATTCCATACCGGTTCTTGCACCGGAAAAGATGTAAGAAAAATTTTCGCCGCGCATACCTATCGTTGCATCGCCCACAATTACCTTTAATTTATTCGTGCAATCCATAATAGTATTTCACCTCCTGCATAGCCGGTTTTTCAGTTCTGTCCGCGAACACAATACCGTTTCCTGAGAACTCATATTCGCTCGACCTGTCATCAAAATCACCGCCGTAACGCAACACCTTCCTGCCTGTCACTTTATCTTCCACAAAAATCGCCTGGTCAATATAGTCCCATATAAATCCGCCCTGATACATATCAAAACGATCCAACAAATCGATATAGGACTTCATACCGCCGAGGGAGTTGCCCATATCATGCATATATTCACACAGGATAAAAGGTTTCTTCGGTTCATTCTCCAGATATTCTATAATGTCATCAGGTCTGGCGTACATACGACTCTCCACATCGGATATCGTATCTTCATACGCTCGATTATTCACAACACCCTCATAGTGCACCAGTCTGCTGTCATCCTTGTCTTTAAAGAAGCGCTGCATCGCCTCAATATTGTCACCCGCGTAGGACTCATTGCCCAACGACCAGAACAGAATCGACGGATGATTCTTGAAAGTCTCAAAATTACTCCTCGCCCTGTCGATAACCACCTCTTTCCACTGGGGCACGCTGCCCGGCACATTCCATGACGGCTCCGCAAACATCTTCTGCCACGAACCATGACTCTCTAAATTCGTCTCCGACATCACATAAATTCCGTTGCGATCGCATAAATCATACCACGGTATCTGATCGGGATAATGACAGGTGCGCACCGCATTGATATTATTGCGCTTAAAACACTCAATATCAAATTCCATATCCTGCATGGTAATACATCTGCCGCCCTCCGCACTCCACTCATGTCGGTTGACTCCGTTGATAATCAATCTCCTGCCATTAAATAAAATAACCTTATCGCGTATCTCAATACGTCGAAATCCGACTGCGCAAGGAACCACTTCCACCACATTACCCTGTTCGTCCTCTAAGGTGACGAGTAATTGGTACAGATACGGATTCTTATTGTCCCAGAGTGTGACCTTATCGGTTAAAGGCAGAGATGCTTTTACAGCTAATGACGCATCTGCACTTGCCTCAGCAAGCAAATGCCCGTCCCTATCCTGTAAAACAATTTTCACCCGGCCCTTTGACTGTGCTGTTTCCGACAATGCCCGGGATATCTGTATCTGTACATCTACGACTCCACTTGTCAGGTTTTCCGACAAGCAAGGCTTCACCCACAGATCCTCCACGTGCATCATCGGCTTTGCATACAGGGTCACATTCCTGTAGATTCCAAAGAACCTAAAGAAATCCTGATCCTCCAAGTACGCCGCCGTACTGTTCTTATATACTTCCACTGCAAGCACGTTATTTTGCTCTTCTATATAAGGTGTCAAATCAAATTCCGAAGGGGTAAAACTGTCCTCTGCATAGCCCACAAATTGCCCGTTAAGCCACACATACATTGCCTGTTCCACGCCCTCGAATCGAATGCATACCCGCTTACCTATAAGCCCTTTATCCAAATCAAACACCTTGCGATATGAGCCGACAGGATTATAGTCTGCCTCGCTGAAAGAACCGGCTTCCGTTCTATCCTGCCCCAAAGCATACGCCGGACGACGGTACACCTTGCCTTCCCACGGATACAGCACGTTGGTATAATGCAGCTTGTCATATCCCGCCATCTCAATATGGCATGGCACCTGTATTTCATCGAAATGCCCCGCCTCATAATCCTTCTTATAGAAGTCCGTCGGACGGCTCTTAGGATTGACGGAATAGGCAAACTGCCATGTTCCGTTTAGTGACTGACAAAGTGAACTTTGCTGTCGTTCCATCTCATTCATATTTGCATAAATTTTGTGATCGCTGTGTGCCGGAAGCTGACCCACCCTAAATGTTTGCGGATCATCCAGCCATCTGATATCCGGTTTCATACTATATCCCTCTTTTCTATATTTAATTTGCTTTCACTGCCTGATACTTTTCATTCCTTTTATTAAAAAGCTGCCGCAGCACCCAGAAATAGCTGCCCACGAGAATCACGTCCGCTCCCGCCCACGCCGTCACCTCTGCATAGAAAATACCGCTTTCTCCGATTATGCGGGGCAGCAAAAGCGCCGCCAATGCACGCATGACAAATTCCGCAATACCGGAAGCCATCGGCAGCACCGTGTTTCCCATACCCTGCAATGCCGAACGAATAATGTGCAGTAAATACAGAATCGGCAGACATACACTCATAATCGCTAGATATCTGTAAGCGATCCCCATCGCTTGATCCACCACCTGCTCGTCTCCCGACAGGAAGTACCCCAATATGGTATGTCCAAAGAGCAACATGCACAACGCAATTACTGCAGAAGTCACTATTGCAACCCAAAGCGCTGAGCGCACGCCCTTGCGGATTCTCGCGTACTCCCCTGCACCCATATTCTGCCCCACATAAGTTGTCATCGCATATCCATAGGATGTAGCTGCAATTTCCAGAATGCCGTAGAGTTTATTGGTGGCCGTAAAGCCGGCAATAAAGACAACGCCGAATCCATTCACCACTGTCTGCACAATCATGCCACCTATACAAATAATACTGTTCTGAAATGCCAGCGGCAAGCCAAGGATAAACAATCTGCCCGCTGTCTGTGCCTGCAGGTGAAAATCATCTTTTGTGCAGGACAAAACAGAAATTTTTCTGATAACCAACAGGCAGAAAACTCCGGATACTGCCTGAGCAATCAACGTCGCCACGGCGGCTCCCGCAATACCCCAGTGAAAACCGAGGACAAACAGAAGATCAAGCGCTATATTTGCCAGAGATGCCACAACCATGGCCCGAAGCGGTGTCTTGCCGTCTCCCAGTGCACGCAGGATAGAAGCCAGCATATTATAACTCATCACAATAGGGATGCCCGCAAACATAATCCGCAGATAAAGGAGCGCGTTCCCTGTAATTTCCGTGGGAGTATGCAAAAAAGCCAGCATAGGCGCAGCCACCGCCTGTCCCACTACCAATAAAACCAGCGTGCTGAGTACCGCAAGTATCACGGAATTACCTACTGTCTGCCGAAGCCGCTTAGTTTGTCCTGCGCCGAAATCCTGTGCCATCTGAATGGCGAAACCTTGCGTCAGCCCTTGTATGATACCAAGCATCGTCCAGTTGAGCCAATCCGATGCCCCAAGCGCCGCCAACGCATCCACACCTAATGCTTTGCCCACAATCATGGTGTCAACTACCGTATATAATTGCTGAAAGACATTGCCTGCCATAAGCGGCAGCGCAAATGAAATGATATGGGCAACAGGACTGCCCTGCGTCATGTTGCGTGTCTTCGTTTTTGTCTCCATAAAAGCAGTATGATACCCCCTATTGTCAATGCAGAGAGCAGATTCGCCATTATAAAGAGAGGCTGTACTCCATAACGGACATATATTGTATGTTCCACGCCGTCTCCCTGCACTGCAAACCGCATTCTGCCGCCGTTACCTTGCTCTATCCGCAGCTTGTTTCCATTTTCGTCATAGGCGCGATATCCCATATAATTTTGGATTGGCAGCTCTATAAAACTATCATCCGACGAGGCTGTATATACAGCCTCAGCCCTTGTTCCTTTTTTCTGATAATCGCGAACCGACACATTGCCGGAACCGGAAGTGACAACATTAGTTGTCAACTGTGCATCCCCCGCGCCCTCCAGACGCCACTCGTGGGGATAAAATAATCCGATATTCGATGCCAGTTTACTCTCATGCCCCTTGGAAGCCTCGGCCTGTGCACCGACATAAGGCATATGACTGTTATCCGTCGGCACCGAAATAATCACCAGAAGATTTAAGCATACCAACATGGCAAAAATGAGGTTGCGATAGGGCTTCAATATATTTGATTCGGACAGTCCGACCACTCCTACGAATACAAAGCATGTACATGCCGGACCCAAAAAACGCCACGGGAACTGAATCATAGTGACAATACTTTTAAACAAATCATTGGCAAGCAATGCCTTATTCGGGAAATACCCCGTAATCATATAGATAAGAATACATCCGAGCACAAGCAAATATAACAGATATCCGTCCTTAGCCGTCCTGTCGGTACGCTTTTCACAAATCAGCCATATGACACCTATTCCCACGCATCCTAACAGCGCCAGCCCGAGAGTAAAATACTGCTTATTGTACAGACTGATACTCTGAGTGAGATTGGAAGGATTAATAGACTGCTCGAAATATCCGCTCCACCTAAGCACTTCCGTACTAAGATTCTCTCCGAAATAATAATATAAAAACGGCACCAAATACCACATGTTGAGAAGCAGAGACATCCCTACCGCCTTACCTATCTCTATATATCTCTTCTCCTTCACAATGCGCACACAATATATAAGCGCAGTAAGCACACAGATAGCCGCCGCAAATGCTGCACTTAATATATGACTCTGCAGTATGCCGCTAAATCCGATAACCAGATAATACCAGCGTTTCCTTTCGCCCATAATAACGTGATAAAGTCCTGCGATAATGAGCGGCCAGAAAATTAATGCCAGCGTCTCACCCAAGTCTCCTCTGGACAAAATATTGGTAAACCGATAAGGCATCAGTGTATACAACACTACAGCCAACATAACACTGCGCCTGGATTTCGTCATTGACTTCACCGCCGTATAGGCACAGATTGCCGAGCCCAGGTTCGACAGGAAAATCAACACTTTATAAGACAATCCAATGGACACCCGACAGATTCGCAACAGTGCTCCGATATACAGAAACAGGTACGGGTACATCGCATTCAGATAACCGTTGCCTTGCAATCCTTCCGGCAGAATATTCACCGGAATCTGTCCATCTAAAATACCGTCCTTAAGTCCTTCGAGTCGTGCCAGATGATAGCACAGATCGTCCCCGTTGTAGAGATAGGTCTGCATCATCGGTGTCGTGGCAAGCAGGGCCACACCGAGAATGACGGCGTAATCTACAATCTTCTCCTGCGTCAGGCGTGCCTTGACTCTTGTCATATACAGCCATACAAGCAAACTGCACACCAGAAAAATCGCAATACAAAAGTATGTATCCGAATAGAACATCGTATACGGTGTCAGGCGCAAACTCTTCACAGTCAGAGCACCGTTTCCGCTGTAATTTATTTGAAACTGTATCTGTTTGGCATCTTTAGACAATGTGAAATCAGCAGTCAGTGATGTCTGCTCCGGATCAATTGTCCACGCTGCCACTTTTCTGCCCTGCTCCCACAGCTCCAGAACAGAATCAGGCTTTTCGGATATGTAGGAAAGCTCCACCGTATAACTTCCTTTGTTCAGGACATACTTAGGTGTACTTGCCACTACGCCGTTTACAGCCACGGATTCCTGTATCACCAGACTGCTTTCCCCATCAATCAGTCCCACCGAATGCACCAACCCGCTGCCCGAGTAAACCAACGGCCTACTGCCCTCGTTACTCAGCCAGAGTAAAAGCGTGATAAGGCATACCGTAGCAATATATATAATTTGTGTTTTGGTTGACATCTCTCTTGTCTGCATACTACCTCTCCGCATAGTATGACGCAATCTTCGTCACAGCCTTAATAACACTCTCCACATCCTCATCGGTCATAGCATAGTAGAGCGGTAACGTGATAATCTCTTCGTACAACTTCTCAGCGTTCGGGCACAAGCCTCTCCGATACCCAAGCTTCTCGTAATACGGGAAATAATAGGTTGGGATATAATGCACATTGCAACATACATTTTCTGCAGCGAGTGCGTCAAAAAACTGCCTTCTGTCTATGGTCAGTTTTTCTGGAACAATGCGCAGCATATACAGATGCCTCGTGGTATCCGATTCGGGAATCTCCTTCTGCACAAACAATTGCGGCAGTTTACCGAAAGCCTCATTGTATCTTGCCACAATCTCCTTTCTTCTCTCAGAAAACATCGGCAGCTTATCAAGCTGACTGATAATCAACGCTGCCTGTATGTCCGTCATACGGTAATTGTATCCGAGTGCCACCTGCTCGTAATACCATGCCCCATCAGGTTCATGCTCCATCAGACTCTCATCCCTTGTAATACCGTGGGCGCGGTAGAGAAGCAGCTTCTTATATAACGTCTCATCATTAGTCAGTACTGCGCCTCCCTCTCCTCCTGTGACAGTTTTAACCGGATGAAAACTAAAGGTGGTCATATCGGCTATAGAGCCGTTTGCCCTGCCTTTATATTTCGTGCCGATAACATGTGCACCATCCTCAATCAAAACTAAATTATTTGCCCTGCAAATATCAAGTAACGGATTAAGCTCCGCGGATTGTCCCGTATAATCAACCGCAACCACCGCTTTTGTCTTGCTCGTGACCGCCTCTTCCACCTTCTTCGGATCAATATTGTATGTCTCCGGATTAATGTCGGCAAAGACCGGTCTGGCACCGCAGTATAGTGCACAGTTGGCAGATGCCGCAAAGGTAATCGGAGTTGTGATGACCTCGTCACCCTCACCCACGCCTGCCGCCAGACACGCAATGTGAAGCGCTGCGGTTCCGTTGCTGCACACTACGGCATACTTTGCGCCTGTCACGCTGCACAGCTTATCTTCCAGCTCTTTTATCTTCGGACCACAGGTCAAGTCGTGGTGGCGCAGCACATCCACCACCGCCTGAACATCCGCTTCATCAATATACTGATGCCCATAATAGATTTTAGTGTCCCTAACCGGCGTGCCGCCTTCGATGGCGGGTTTTTCCATCGATTGTTCCATCGATTCTTCCATCCTTTCATCACTTTTCCATGAATAACCAAAACCGTAGTTGTAGTTATTGATTGGGGACATGCATCCCTACATGTCCCCTCGTCAGCTTTATCCTTATTTTTCTAATTCCACGTCCTTTAACAATTCCCTGATCGCATCCACTGACAACCACTCAGTATTGTTGTCGGAACTGTAGGAGAAGCCCTCCTCTACCTTGTGCCCGCTCAAATCAGGCTGCTGTTTGTTGTTCCATACCATCTGAGGATATACTATAAAATGCTTATCATACTCATAAGTCGTATACGAATCCTCGGTTGTCACCATAATCTCATGCAGCTTCTCTCCCGGACGTATTCCGGTCTCCTTAATTCCACATCCCGGAAGCATCGCCTCTGCCAAATCGGTAACTTTAAAGGAAGGTATTTTGCTGATAAAAGTCTCGCCGCCTTTTGCCTCCGCCAACGCCTTAATCACAAGCTCCACACCCTGCGTCAGACTAATCCAGAAGCGGGTCATTCTGACATCCGTGACCGGAAGTTCGGATGCGCCTTCCTTGATTAATTTATCAAATACACGAATAACTGAACCGCGGCTTCCGGCCACATTGCCGTAACGCACAATGGAAAAGTTGATATCCTTTGTCCCCGCATAGGCATTGGCTGCCACAAACAGCTTGTCCGATACAAGTTTCGTGCCGCCGTACAGATTAACCGGATTGACCGCCTTATCCGTAGACAATGCCACAACCTTGTGTACTCCGCAATCCAATGCCGCATCAATTACGTTCATGGCACCGTGAATGTTCGTCTTGATCGCCTCGTTAGGATTATATTCACAAGCGGGAACCTGTTTCAACGCCGCCGCATGAATAATGTAGTCCACACCTTCACAGGCTCTTTTCAGTCTGCTCAAATCTCTCACATCACCGATAAAGAAACGAAGCTTGTCTTCATATTCCTTAAATTCATCCGCCATAAGCCACTGCTTAAATTCATCTCTGGAATAGATGATGATTTTCTTAGGCTGATAATGTGTCAACACATATTTTGTAAAGCATTTACCGAAAGAACCTGTACCTCCGGTAACCAGGATTGTTTTATTGTTTAACATGATTTATCCTCCGTTTAAAAAAACGCTCATTTCTACTGCGCTATTATACCATACATATAATACACGTCGCAATATTTCTCTTCAAACATAAGGCGGTATTCTGTCAGATTTTGATTACTGTCAAGGATCCTGTCAAGCTGCTCCTCTGCATCTGCGCCATGTGCAAGATACACTATCACGGAGTCGGCATTTTGTATGCTCTCATCCCTCAGTATATCCTCATATTCCGCCACGGCGAAATATACCTTGGGATAGGCAAAAAGCTCATCTGTCACATCCCACACGCACCACTCTTCACCCGGACGGTACAGATAAACGGCAGGTGTGTCCCGTGCCGCACAATCTTTTGCAAAATCAATCTGCTCACGATCCTCCGGATAGAGAAACATCATACCGTCCTTCCAATGCCCCAACAGAATAGCCACAAGGCAAAGAATCACGGCTGCCGTCTCCGTGTACTTCTTATATCTGCCACACTCCGGATAATAAGCAATCAGCACACGCCACAGCTCTCCGATTGTCATAAAAACCACAAGCACCACAATACCGTAGATTGGAAGCTGATAGCGGTTGGATGTCTCTCCGAAAAGAAGCGCCGTCTTAGCCACCGTCAGGAAATATCCGACAATCGTAAACGCCAACATCCAGAAACAGGGACTAAATTCTACAGTCTGCTGCCCATCATCTGTCACACTTGTTCGCTCCGTCTCATCCTTCACAGCATGTCTGTTCCACAGGTAAACTGCCCCGGACAAAACAGGTATGAGCAGCAAAAGAACCGTCAGTAAATGCCCGAATACATAGCGATTCATCAAGTCATAGAAAAAACCGATTCGCTCCGCAGTATTCGACCAATTAAAAAAATTTCCCGTAGCCTGTGCACCCCTTTGGCCGCGAAACATCTGTCCGAGGCAGGACGGATACGTCAAATAGGCAAGCCCAAAAGCGATTCCCTGACTGATAGCGTATCGAAGACAGTTACGTATATTTCGGTCCCGCCACAAAAGCCATACGCAGAAAGCAATCGCCAAATAGAAGAGAAATATGAAATAATAGTATTGTGTTAAAAATCCAAGATACGTCACTGCTGCCATAGGCACAAGACACCTGAGCACAGGAAGTTTCTTTTCATTTCTTTGCACCGTATGTATATGCAAGATGCCACACAGAAGGGTAAACATCGTCAGCATCTCATACATTCTGATAAATACAACACCGCTCAAAACCGCAGGACCCAATCCCCAAAACAATGTTACAAATAGCGGCAGCTTGCTGTCCCGTCCGACAATCAGATATGACAATCGTGTCAGTAATATGATGTTTATTCCGTGAAAAAATAGATTAATTGAAAGACCAATCCATTTAGAGAACACGTCGGGTACCATAGAGGCAACTGTGTGAAACACCCAATAGTACACCGGCGGATGCACGTCCCAAGACTGAACCAACTTCACCAGACCATACTGAAACCGTTCCTCCGGAAGCACCACAAACTCATTCCGATAAGTTTCCCGTTCCATCCACCGGCTGTCCTCCACATAGAAGCCGTACGTGCGCGCGGTGGAATAATAAGTGTAGTACTCGTCTTCATGGAAACCTTGTTTTTGTGTACAGAAATAAAAGGCAGCCGCCATCTGCACCACCCAGATTAAAATAAACGCTATGAGATACTTTTTTCTGTCACTGTCCCGCCACTGTCTCATTACGGCTTACTGTCATCTCCCGTCAATTTGTCTGTCCAATACCCTGTCGTGCCATCTTCTTTGCATGAACTATCCTGACCGTTCTTGGCGCAATCGTCAGAAGAAGCAGATACACTTTATTCTTAACTGTCAGATAAGGATTGGTCACGGTATGATGAATATGCTTCCTCAAATATTTTACTACACTGCGATAAAATATATTGTCTTTTGTCATCAAGGAAATCGGTATATGAAGCAGATAGTCCAGTCTCTGATACAGATTAAATCGCACTGCATAACTGTGCAGTGCAGAATATTTCCGATCCACAAGCTTCTGTATCTTATCCGCATTATCAATATTATCCGCAAATACTTTGGAAAAACTATTCTGTGTTTTCTTCCGTGTGGTACTCTCCCGGCGACACACTACATGATAGCACTGCTTCGGGAGAACCGTGATGCCGTCAATCTCCTGCAGCATCTCCACCAAAAGACTGAAATCCTCGTTCAGCGCTCCTTCCGGGAATCTGTGATTCTCAAACAGCTCCCTCTTCACCAGCTTGGTACAAAAAGAACAGTCGCCTCTGTGTAACAACAAGTCCTTTAGGAAATCTTCCGCCTTGCAAAACCGTACTGATTCGGGCGGTATACAGATGTCCGGCAGACGATTCCCCTCCTCGTCCACCTCATCTCTGGAAATTTGCACAATCGGTCCACTCTGTTCTTCGGCGGCCGACATAAGCAGTTCATACATATCCGGCTCAATATAATCGTCACTGTCCACAAAGCCAAGGTACTCTCCCTCGGCTAGACCGATTCCCATATTGCGCGCCGAAGATGCCCCGCCGTTTTGTTTGTGATAAGTACGAATTCGGTTGTCCTCCGAGGCAAGCCGCTCACACAGCTTATCCGTACCGTCCGTGGAACCGTCGTCAATTAAAAGAATCTCTAAATTTGCATAAGTTTGAGCGCAAACGGATTGCACGCATCTTTCCAGACAGTCTATGGAATTGTATATCGGTACGATCACACTGATCTTCTCGTTCATCGTTTTTCTCCCATAACACCGGTCATCCTACAATCGTGATTCCGTCATTGCCCGATACATCCTGCGCGGACTGATAACCGGGGCTACACTAAGTGGTCCCGTCTCGGCAGGAATAATCTGTCCGTCCACTAATCCTCTTACAAAACGAAGCAGATTCTTAGCCGCATTGTCGGCATTCCATGTATCCCTAATCGTCTCATAGGCAGCCCGTCCCATTTGTTTACGCTCATCCCAATTCCGAAAAAGATCGAGCACCAATGCCTCCATCTTCTCATACCGATCATCCGGATAAACCAGACCGTTCACACCATGTTGAATCAGATAGGGGGCCGCTCCCACCTGTGCATTGACCACTTCCACGCACCCGCTGTTCATCCCCTCATTCACCACGGCGCCCCACCCTTCCAGGTAATTACTGGTGAATAAATGAATGTGGCACTTCTCCATCACATCGCGCACCTGTTCCGGCACGGTATACCCATAAAATTTAAAATATTCTGTGAGTCCGGCTTCTTCCACTTCTTTTCTGATTGCCGGTTCCAATTCCCCGTCGCCCAACATATGCACATAAAACTTATGTCCCGCGTCACGCAGCGCTTTTGCCACGCGCACTACATATTCCGGATGTTTTAAAGGAATAAATCTGCCCGCCCACACAATGTGCAGCACACCGTCGTTCGGTTTCATATTACAGAACTGCTCGTCACCGTAAGTGCGAAGAGGCGTGAAGTACCCCCATTTAAACAGCTTATTGGGATATGCGCCTATGAGATGAAAATCCGATGCGGTATATGCACCCGCACACAGCATACATACATTCTGTTTGCGGTATTGGATATGCTCCTTATATTTCGCCCTGAGACCACGGGGCGAAATCATTTTCCACTGCCCTTCTCTGTAAAGGCGTTCACTGACACGGAATGTTGGTTTGCCGGAAGACAGTCTGAAGTCGGCGAGGTCCTCCCTCTCCGACCATCCAAACCATACCACATCACTTTCAGCAATTATTCTTCTGCATTCATCCTCCGACTCATACAGACATCGCACATAGGGCAGCTCATTTACATCCACGCCCCATCCCATATCCACTCTTTCTTTCTCCATAGGCATAGTCTGGATAAAGGTATAGCCATCCCCCAGCTCCCGATAGAGAGCATTGCTTAAAGGAATCTGATGATGATTTATATAGTTTGACACAAACGTAAACGTCATGGCATCATCTCCCGATAAATATGTATCAGGCGGTAATAATTCTGGTCTGCATCATGGTTCACACGGGCATGCTTTCTGGCATTGTCCGAGAATCTCTCCACGATGGCTTCCTTCGTAAAAACTTCGATAATTCTGTCAGCTAGCGCTTCCACGTCACCTGCCGGATAGAGCATCCCGTCGCCGCCGTCCGTCAAAAGATTGTGTACACCGCCCACATCTGCTGCCACACAAGGCACACCAAGAAGCATAGCCTCCCCCAGTGAATTGGGAGAATTTTCCAGCGCCGACGGCAGTACGTACAGATGACAGCGCAGATACTCCTCTTTCATCTGCTCTGCATTCAAGATTCCCAACATAGTCACATGTTCGCCCAGTCGATTTTCCCTAATCAGTTTTCTGAGATATTTGCCGTACGCCGACAGCTTCAGTCTGTCTTGGAATGTATCCACATTAATAATATTATTGCCCGCCACATAAACATGGGTGTCGGGGAACTGCTCAAGAACTTTCGGCAGCGCACGAAGCAGATAATGGAATCCCTTAAGCGGATAATAGCCCTGACTTAAGAAAATACTGTGAGGTTCACATGCCGTCCTTTTCCATCTGTCATGATAAAAAATACCCCGCAGTGTCTCATTCAGAAAATGATACTGTGCCGACGGATTAATCTTAGCGGTTTCCTCGCGATCAAAATCCGTTCTGCCCGCAATATGTCCTGTCAGAAGAAGTGCAGCCTTCTCGTGCTCCGCACGCTTTCTGAATTTCTTCTGCTGCTGTTTAAGACTGTCCTTACGTATGCGGTCGCGAAGTGTCACCTGCCGCTGCACCTTAGCGGGCAAGTCCGCCATATATTCCTCCGCGTAGGGACCGCATAAGCCCTGGATACCTATCAGAGTCCTCTCCGGATGTCCGAAGACTTTGACGCACGCAAGCGTATGCGGAAATTCCGTTCCGAATACATGCAGAATATCCGGCTCAAAATCCGCCAATATTTCTTCAAATCTTTTCTCTAGCCCCTCATCATAGATTTCCGGAGTACTTAAATCCTCCAAAAATCCGTAACAACGACAGGACGTATTTTCCCCGAGCTGCATCGTACGTTGCATATTGCCTATTTCCTCCCCCGTCGGAAAAGCGATGCCAAGCTCGATGCGATTCCACCCCTGCTCCTGCACGGTACGATCCAGCAGTCCACTCAGCCATCCTTCCCGATTACTGTAGGAAACACCGAGTTGCTTGGCGATTGCAGGCAGCATAATGTTACATACCCATAGTACTTTCATATCTTTCCTCTTTCCTGCGCTTTTGCGCGTAACGTGACAAATTTACTTTGCAAATTATTCTCTCTTATATAGTTTTCGCTTAATCTGTTGATAAATTCCTGCCGTGACGGGATTTCTTGCAATCCATGTCCGAACCGGCGCAAGAGTCAGCAGCATAATCCGTCGATATCTGCGCACTTTATCAGGAGGCATATACTTGCTCACGATTTCGCGGTGCTCTTGTCGTGATTTTCTCTCGTTTTCCTTTGTCTCAGAGAAACCGCCTCCCTCATAGAATGACACTGTAATCGGCATATAAACCGTCACAGCACATGCCATATAATAACACCACAGAAAATGTTCGTAATCTGCGCGCACAGCATAAGAAATATCAAAGGATTTCTCCCGCAGCAACGTCGCGTCGTAAAAGCACGCCTGATGACAGGGCAGATTGCGGTAACAGGCAAAGTCGTCAATGGTTGGATTGGACTGTACCAAGGCAGATGTCTTAAGTTCATATACATTGCCGTAGAAGATATACTTCGGTGACCTTAACTCTGCCTGCCGATGCGCATCTTCGTTATCCTGCTCTTCTGCGCGCAATATTTGCTCTTTGACCTGCATGAGTACTTCATTGTTATAGAATCTGTCCCCGCAATTTAAGAAAAAGACATAATCACCACGGACATACTGTATCGCCTGATTCATGGCATCATAGATACCCGTATCTTTGCCGGTATACACTCTGACCCGCTGCGCGAATGCCTCATCTTGTCCGGAATCCACAAGATTGTCTTGTCTGTACTTACTCAGATATGTCTGTGTAACTTCATCCGCAGAACCGCCGTCCTTAATGATAATCTCATAATCGCGCTCTGTCTGATTTAAGATGCTTTCAATTGTCACACGCAGTTTCTCTCCCGCGTTTAGGCACACTACGATGATGCTGAAAGTCATATTTGTTCTCCCTATATTGATATAACGCAATTGTCTTCTGTCCCATACGTCTTGACATCCATGTCTGAAACCGTCAGTTGACATCCGACATGATATTAACCATATCATTGAAGAAGAAAGTCTTATAGGGCAGAATCAAAGTGCCGTCGTCCCCTGCACGGCTCATATATATGGCAAAGTAGAAAATCGCCGCCAAGAGAATGCCGAACCGAAACAGCTTTCTCCATCGAACATTGTCTACCCGCTTAAGCAGCATAGGCAAAAATAAAATGTGACTGACTGTCAGATAATATCCGATGCGGGATATAATCGGCAAAAAGGAACAGAATACATACAGCACAAGCGCTCCCAGATTGAGGTAAAAATAAAACCAAAAACGTCTCTCTTCTTCAGCGTCCCTCTCCTTCTCCTCTTTCGTCCGCCTCTGTATATATAATACCAGTCCCGCAAAAATAAGCACCGCCGCACATCTTAAGATATTGATATAACTTGTACCGCCCTCCAAATATTCCGTATCCTCATAAGTCGGATACAGAAACACCACCACTTTCAAATAGAAATCCTGACAGAAAAGAAAGGTAGTACAAAATAATGCCGCCACAGCAAGCTGCCATTTTTTCCACGACATGGATGCCAGAAAATAGAGTGGAATTGCCACAAGCAGGGACTTGTGAAAAGTTGCCCCGAGCAAAATAATAACCACAAACCGGATCCACTGTCTGCGCAGAACAAATTTCATAGCGTAAAACGCTGCCGCCAGCGCCAGATAATACCGCACCGTGCTGAAACTCTGGAAGTAATATCCCAGAGTCATAAACAGAAAGAACGTCAGCGGAAAGTCATCGCTCTGTTCATACATGGCCAACAGAAAAACAGCAGTGGTGACAAACGAGTATACCGCGAACACCAGCAGAAAATTCTCAAATCCGGACAAACCGTAAATCAGCTTCACCAGAAGATTAAATCCAATCTCCGTGGGTACATAAGCATTGCAGTTGACTAAATGCATAAATTCCACGTATCTGGCATAGTCGTTACCTACATTCAGCCTGCATGCGGACAGTGCAAACAGAATCAAAAATACAGAAAGTATGCAGACGCGATTGCACATCTGCTGCCTTGTCGTTCTATACGGTTGTGTGACCGGGCAATTATTCACCATACCCGCAAGCAGCACCGTGACTGCTGCCACCGTAATATACAGAATCATTGTCTGCCACTATCCTTTCCGTCGTTAAGCCTTCGCCTCGCGCACGCCGTCTTGCATCCACATATAAGCTTGCCGTAACGGAACATCCCGACACATTTCCCGCCTGTGTACCCACAGAAAGCGAAACGCCAGAGGAAGCGCCAGATTTCCGTATAGGTAATGATACAAAACCCCTCTGTCCCGGAAAAACTTCTCGTGATATCCGCTAAACCAAGTGGACTCCCTCTCTGTTTCTTCGCCGATACAGACCGTGTGGGCATATATCTTTAAACCCGCTCTGAGACAATCCCGCAAGAAAAGACTGTCCTCCCCGTTACTGTATTTGGCACCACCGCCGAAAAGCAAGGAATAATGTACATTGGCGCGAAGAAGCGCATCGTGTTTTGCGGTAATGCTGTAAGCCGGATAGCGCCCATAATTGCGGTAAGTTATCCGGTGAATATCCTCGTTCCAGTAAGTCTTTCTGGCAGGTGCCACCTTCACATTAACCAAAATCATGTCAGCGTCGGGCAGTTCCCGGTATGCCTTCCGAATCTGCTCCTCATAATCATCCGCCAGTACAATATCCTCGTCAGAAAAAACACAGACATCCGCACTCGCATGTAGCAATGCAGTGTTACGGCTCAGTCCCACACCTCGCTCCGGCATGGAAAAAACCTGGATCCTTCGTCCATGCTCCGCAATCTCCTCATAGCCGTACCGATCGCACTGGTTGACGACAACCGCATCCGTCTGTATATGCATTTGCTCAGCTAAAGCGGCTGCATTCTTCTCCACCGCCGACACCAATAATTGTATTCTCATAGCCGTCTCCTGCTATCGTCCGCCGAAAGCACTCCCGTAATATCTGCGGAGGAATTTCTCGTCCGCACCGCTGATTGCTACCCCAATCAGTCGACATCCTCTGACTTGAAGCTGCTCTATCATATATGACAGAAATGCGGCATGTACTTTTCCGTAATCTGCCATCACTACCACACCGTCGGACGCACACAATTCCTGCCATTTCTCCTGCGTGATCATATCATCCTGCGTAACGGCAAGAACGCTGATACTCCCTGCCTGTTCCTGTAAATACGCCAGATTATCCTTATACTCTCTATCCAGTCTTTCTCCTGCACCGGAATACCCGATAAATGACACATCCGTCACTATTTTCAAATCGCTTGCCACCACGATACGGTCATCCAGCACATAATAAAGCATCATGCCAAGCAGTAACAGCACTACCGCTGTCACAATCCCTACAAGCACTGCCTGCACCGTTCTTGTATCCGCCACCACCAGTGATGCTTCTGTGGTCTGAATCACCTCAATCGACTTAAATTCCTTGGCGGTATCACCAAGCTCTGTAAGGGCCTGTTCCGTAGCGCTTAGAATTGAATCGCATCGTGTCTGCTCGTGGGCAGTAATATAGATTGTCAAAAGTCGAATATCTGACAAAATCTCCGCCTCTGTTGCCGCCATAACCTCATCCCGCGTGTAGTCCCCCGGCAAGTGCGCCATCGTCTTATCAAGAATCGGGTCCGTCCTCATCAGATCGTTCCACGTGTAGCCATTGTATGCCTGATACACCTCGCCCGTCTCATCCGCCGCAAAATCCAGATAGATTTTAGCCATTGCCTGATATTCCCGCTCCGACTCCGGAACGATGTGCGACACGGTATAAAGAACGCCTCCAATCACGGCCCCCGCAACAGCAGCCAGCAATACAAGCCATATTTTACCGATAAAACGGAGCATCAATTTTTTCATATCCATGCCTTCATCGGCATACCTGATTTCCCGCATGCTATACCTCTCTATTTCCATCTTCTTTTTTGAGCGCTGTAGTCTGTGTACTGTCCACGCCCTCGGTACTCTCCGGCTTAATCAGAATCTTTAAAGTCAGAAGCATCAGCTTCAAATCCAACCATACCGAATACTGTTCAATATAGGTTAAGTCCAGTTTCAGCTTATCGTAAGGTGTCGTGTTGTATTTACCATATACCTGCGCATATCCTGCCAATCCCGCTTTCACCTTCATGCGAAAGGCAAACTCCGGCATCTCTTCCAGGTATTGATCTATAATCTCAGGTCGCTCCGGCCTGGGTCCGATAAAGGACATATCGCCTTTTAAAATATTCAGAAGCTGCGGTAGTTCGTCAATCCTCGTTGCCCGAATAAATTTACCCACAGGCGTGATACGCGAATCGTTCTTGGAGGCCAGTCTGGCGACACCATCCTTCTCCGCATCAACCTTCATACTCCTGAATTTCAGAATGTAAAACTCTTTGCGCCCTACGGTACATCGAATCTGCTTATAGAAAACCGGTCCACCGTCATATACTTTAATTGCAATCGCAGTAATCAGCATAAACGGAGAAGCGATCACCAACAAAAGTATGGAACAAATTAGATCAATCAGTCTCTTGGCAATCCGCTGCTCTACCTTAAGCGCATACTCCCTCGTCAGATAAATCGGCGTGTCGAACAGATGAAGCTGGTCCGCTCCTTTTACCAGAACATCCGATATTTTCGGCATCATATATACGCGAATCGAACGGCTGTAACAATATTTAAGCAGATAATTTCTGTCGGCAACGGGAATATCCCACAACACCACTGCACCGTATTCTCCCATGATCTCTTTCTTGACGGCCTCTATACCTTCTGAGATATTCATGCTTTTGCCAATCTTGTACTTTTCTTTGCGCGATTTAAATTTGGATACGATATCATCAATGGAGCGCTCTCCGTGGATGATCAGTATTGTGCGGGGCGGAAACGCTTTATAGTAACAAGTATTACATATAAAGACCCACACAATCGAGAATGCCGTCTGTATGAGCATCGCTATCATTATCGGTTTAATCCGCACAATCCAGTTTGCCATCAGGGAAATCTGGAAATACGAAATTGCATTGGCAAACAACAATGAAAAAAATTCCGAAATGAAAACATCCGTGGGCTTGAGATAGCCAATCTTTAACACACCGTAGGTGCTGGCAAAGAAAAAAAGCAACACAAAATATATTAAAATGATAAGAACATGTCCTTTAAAGAAGAACTTCGCATTACCGTGATAGAGCAGATACGGATAGTATTCCTCAAACCAGAAATACGCATAAATGGCTGTATGAAAAAGTAATCCGATAAAGGATAGCTGCAATATGATGAGTCGCTTTAATGTTTCTATCCGTTTCATTATCACACCTCGTTCGTAAGTTCCGATTACAACCGTCTGGCGGTCGCCCTGACTGCCCATAGGACAAAATAACATACACTGGAAATCACTGATAATCTTTCCTGTCTGCGGTACAGATTCCAGATACGTCTCATCGCCTTGAACTTATTGGAAGACAGAGACCCCGGCGGTCTGCGGTAGATTGCAAGGGTCTCGTTCAAACCGTACGCTGTGTATCCCGCCCTTAAAATCTGCCACCATGTTGCCGTATCTTCACTCTCCACCGCGGGCATCCGAAGCAGCTTGTCCGGAATAATCTTCCTGTCAAACAACACCGTAGTTGTAAAAATCACTGTCCGCGACAAAGCCTTTCTGTAAGTAAGGCTCTCCGGTACACACACCTTTTTACCGGTAGGCCGCGCTTTCTCATCGCCAAACTCATAAGCGGTAAACGCAAAACCTGCGCGTTTGTCCTCCAAAAAGCGCAGTTCCTTGTCTATTTTCTCAGAAAACCATACATCGTCTGCATCCAAAAATGCAATATATCTGCCCTGCGCCATGTCCAAACCTGTATTGCGGGCCGCAGCGGCGCCTTCATTCTTTTCTTTACATACCAGCACAATACGTCGCCCGGTTCCGTCGGTGTACTCCTGTGCAGAGCGGATATTCCTCTGCCATATTGGACAGTCTTCTTCTCCCTGATGAGAATCCTGCCACTCTTCCATAAGGTCTCGGCATTCGTATCTCTCAAGCGTATCCCGAACAATATCAGCGCTGTTATCAGGTGAAGCATCGTCTATGAGAAGCAGTTCCCATTTCTTATAAGTTTGGCTTATTACCGTGGCAATCGTCCCTGCTATATAGGCATTCGCCCGATACACCGGCACAATAATACTGACTAACTCAGCCATTTAGAAATCCTCTTTTACAAGATAAATAGGTCTTTTCTTGACTTCCATATAAGTCTTGGACAAATACTGCCCCAATATTCCGAGGCAGAAAAGCTGCACACCGCCGACAAACAAAATAATACATGCAAGCGATGGCCAGCCGGAAGTCGGGTCCCCAAACATCAGTGTCTTAACAATTATCACAATAATCAAAATAAAGGCCAGCACACAGAAAAGAGCTCCCATCACAGCCGCCAGAGTAAGCGGAACAGTGGAAAAGGCAATAATACCCTCCATTGAATAGAGAAACAGCTTCCAGAATGACCACTTTGTCTCACCTTTCCTGCGCTCCACATTCTCATACTCAAGCCATTTTGTCTCATAGCCTACCCAGCCAAAAATGCCTTTGGTGAAACGGTTATATTCCGTCATGGCAAGGATTGCATCCGCCACCTGTCTGGTCATAAGTCTGTAATCTCTTGCGCCGTCTACAATATCTGTTTTGGATATCTTATTCATGATCCGATAGAACATTCTCGCAAAAAAAGAACGAATAGGCGGTTCCCCTTTTCTCGTGACACGCCGCGTCGCCACGGAGTCGTAGCCCTGCTCGATATACTCATACATTTTAGGAAGCAGTGACGGCGGGTCCTGAAGATCCGCATCCATCAACACCACAAAATCACCTTTTGTCTTTTGCAGTCCCGCATAGATGGCCGATTCCTTACCGAAATTCCTGGAAAAAGACAAAAGATGTACCCTTTCGTCCTGTTCGCGAAGCTTTCTGACCTCTTCCACCGTCTTATCCTTCGAACCGTCATCTATATAAACCAACTCTACTTCGAGCTCTTTTTCCTTGAAAAAAGAATCGTTGCGAAACAATTCGTTATAGAAATCCCTAATATTTTCTTCCTCATTGTAACAGGGTACTACCACACTGAGCAATTTCATGCAGACTACCGTGCCTTTCACATAATTATAGATACTCGCAAGCCCGCGCATTCTGCGCTTCTCAGCCTGCTTCGCAGTCAGCTTGCTCGTTGATAAGCGCAGAAAAACAAATGCCGCTTCGCGTCGCTTGTTTTTCTTTTGCGCTTATCATTTTATCACATATACGCAAAAAAAGGAAGAGACGCATCTCTTCCCTTTTCCGGCAGTTATAACAATCCATATTTCAGGCGTATATAATCTGCCACCGTGGCAATATACTCACTGTTTGTGGGCCTGCTGTACTCATTTGAATTGCAGTAACCGAATAATTGCTCGAACAAAGCGCTGTTTCCCCGCTCCCAAGACACCTCGATTGCATTCCTGATTGCTCGTTCAATCTTTTGGTCTGTGGTCTTGTACAGCTTTGCCAGATCCGGATAAAGCAGCTTCGTGACACTACCTACCAGCTCCATGTCTTTCGTGCACATCTCTACCGCACTTCTTAGGTACTGATACCCCCGTAAATGCGCAGGTATGCCCAACTCTAACATAAAACAGGAGATTGCCTGTTCCAGTTCCTGACCGGACACCATATTCTCTTGTACCATTCCCTTTTTACTCCTTTGCGCATTAAGTTATGTTTGTAGTTATATTGCACATTTACATAATACCAAACAATGCGTATCATGTAAATTGTAAGTTATCGCCTACATTCTGGCACAGTCCACGTTTTCCTTGAACCAATCATAGGCAAGATGAACACCCTCTTCAAGTTCTACCTTATGTCTCCAACCCAGTCCGTGAAGTTTCGTTACATCGGTCAGTTTGCGCGGCGTGCCGTCCGGCATATCCTTATTCCATATGATTTCACCCTGATATCCCACTACTTTCTGCACGGTTTCGGCAAGCTGCCTAATGGTAACTTCCTTGCCGGTACCGATATTCACATGCTGTTCTCCGCTGTAATTTTCCAGCAAAAACACACATGCGTCCGCCATATCGTCCACATAGAGAAACTCGCGTAAAGGTGCGCCGCTGCCCCACAACTCTACCGAAGGACTTCCGTTTACTTTTGCCTCATGGAACTTACGAATCATAGCAGGCATAACATGAGAACCCTGCAAATCATAGTTGTCATGTGGTCCGTACAGATTCGTAGGCATGCAGCTGATAAAATCATCCCCGTACTGGCGCTTAAAGAATTTGCACATCTCAAGTCCCGCAATCTTAGCGATTGCATAAGCTTCGTTCGTCTCCTCGAGCGGTCCGGTTAATAGTGCATCCTCCGGTATCGGCTGCGGTGCCATCCTCGGATAGATACAGGTACTTCCCAGAAACAACAGCTTTTTTACCCCGTAATCATGGCAGCATTTGATCACATTGCACTGTATCTGCATATTCTCATAAGCAAACTCAGCCGGCGCCGTATTGTTGGCATTGATGCCGCCCACCTTGGCTGCTGCCAATACAACCACATCCGGCTTTTCTTCCTCAAAGAAATCCCGAACTGCCTGCTGATTGGTCAGATCCAACTCTTTGTGAGTCCTTCCGATAATGTTGGTATATCCCTTCTCCTCCAGATTTCTCACAATGGCGCTGCCTACCAAACCCCTGTGTCCTGCCACATAAATCTTGTCCGTCTTATTCAATGTTCCGCTCATACAATATTTTCTCCGTTTCCGAGACATTCTCGTCTCTTTCCCTAAATTTATTCACTCGTTACATCTGCAGCCTTAAATCCGTCCGAAACGACCTGTCCCATGCATTCCACTTCTGTCCTCACCGGCACCGAAGGAAAACTATCATATCCCACTCGATCTCCGTTTTCCGGATAATAAAATGTCATTCCGTCAATCTCGTAAGACAATGTTGCATAATTATCATAATCTTTCTGCGCGATCCAGTAACCGTTCACGTAAGAGGACACAATCTCTCTGCCCAGTGCCACACCTTTATACACAAGCAGCACCGCCACAGCAACTACACCGCACATTCTCAACGCCTTAATTTCATCGGTCACACAGACATCGTATATTCCACCCCAGACAACCGCTACTGTCAGATATACATAGACACAGCCATAACGCATCAGCGGAGAGGTACACAACCAGAAAAGAAACGACCCTGCTGCAGTAACCTGCACAATCAGAATGTCCCAACGTCTTCTCCATAGACCGCACGCCATTCCGGTGCCGTATATAAACAGCACAACCACCGATACTATCGCCGCTGCAACAAATAACTTATCAGTTCCTGCCAGTGCGCGAAACCAGTCCGGAAGCCACTCTCGTATGGATATATCATATCGTGTCACATCCCCGTATCCTCTGCCCCAAACCTGAATCTCCCGCGCGTCATAGTCCGCCATGCCCTTGGGTATTTTCCACGCTACGTTGAACAAATCAATCTTTGTAATAGGATAGACAAGCCACCCCGATATCAGCACATTTCTGATAAAAAAAGGGACTGCCGTCACAAAGCCAAGAACCAAATAGACTATCATCTCCTTAAGGTGCTTCTCTTTGACAAGATAGTACGCAGGATAAAACGTCAATATAAGAATCAACGCCGCCGAAAGTTTGACGGTCATCAAAAACACGCCCAGCACGCTTAGCATCGCATAGGGAAATACAGAATGCTCTTCCTCTTCCAACAAGTCAAGCCATCGGATTATAATGTAAAAGGCAGTCAACACCATAAAGTAGTCCGATGCAGGCGAAATCATCTCGTCAAAAATATTGACCAGATAATAAATGCACATCACCCTCACAAAGTCGGATATTCTGAGTCTCCTGTCCCAGAGTGAACCGAATATTTTCACGCATCCTGCCGCCACCACAAAAGCCATCCATCCCGCCGCACAATGATAAGACTGACCGTTTATATATGCCATACTATATATCGCCGACAGGGCAAAAGATGAACTGTTGTAAGCCAATCTGCAGTGCAGATTGCCAATTCCCCGCACCACGCCGTACTCCTCAATCCAACGGATGCTTTGAGCGTGATACAGGCTTGTATCATAATGAATAATGCCCCTTGAAGTACCGTATGCAAATAGTAAAAAGAGGAACAGTATGCAAACCATCTTTCCTCTTTCTCCCATCCGGGTTTCCCGCATATCACTCCGCACTTTCCATAGCATACCGCGAAGACTTCGTCTGCCGCACCACGCTATGATCAGGCCTGCCGCACACAAAACCAGATTGGCGGCCAACCCGACACCTCCGAGCAAACTGAAAACCTGGGCGTACACCGTAACACCCACAAGCCCACACATCAAATAAGAATCTATGTACCTGATACGATACGGTATGTATCGCGTCAGTATACTTAATATTCCATATCCAATCAGGAAAGTGGTGAGAAACATATAGGTCCATATGATTATCACTGACAGCATAGATATCCATGCCTTTCTCTAAAAGTAAGTCCTGTAAGTACTTTACTTATTTTGTTGTCTGTTCTTCTTATATTCCTCACAGCTCATGCCCGCAATTTCTTCCAAATCAGCATTCATCATCATGGAAACCAAACCCTTGAAATCAGTCTCTCTCTTCCAGCCCAGTTCTCTTTCTGCTTTCTCGCAGTTACCCCATAAGAACTCAACCTCTGCAGGACGGTAAAACTCCGGATTGACATCAACCAGCAGCTTGCCGGTTGCAGCATCGTAACCTTTCTCATTGACACCGGTTCCCTCCCAACGGACGGATATACCCAATTCACCAAAGGCCGCCTCCACGAACTCTCTGACGGTATGCGTTTCGTTGGTGGCAAGCACATAATCGTCGGGCTTATCCTGCTGCAGCATCAGCCACATACCTTTTACATAGTCCCCTGCAAATCCCCAATCACGCTTAGCGTTCATATTGCCCAGAGACAGCTTGTCCTGTTTTCCGGCTATCATATTGGCAATCGCCAGGGTAATTTTTCTTGTCACAAAATTCTCTCCACGCCTCGGAGATTCATGATTAAACAGTATACCGTTGCAGGCGAACATATTATAAGACTCTCTGTAATTTACCGTAATCCAGTATGAATATAACTTAGCCACGCCATAAGGACTCTTCGGATAAAAAGGTGTCTTCTCACTCTGAGGCGCTGTCTCCGGAATACCGCCAAACAACTCAGAGGTGGATGCCTGATAGAACCTACACGTTCCGCCGTTTACCCGAATCGCTTCAAGAAGCTTTAACGTGCTGACCCCCGTAGCTTCCGCCGTGTACTCAGGCACCTCAAAAGATACACCTACGTGGGACTGTGCTGCCAGATTATACACCTCAGTAGGACGAATTTCCGCAATCAATCTCATAAGATTACTGGAATCCGTCGTGTCCGCATAGTGCAGGAAAAACTTCACCTTATTGTATTCGGAATTAATCAGATGGTCTATTCTGGCCGTATTGGAAATACTGTGGCGACGAATCAATCCATGCACCTCGTATCCCTTTTCCAATAAAAACTCAGCCAAATAAGAGCCATCCTGACCCGTAACACCTGTTATCAACGCTACTTTCTGCATAGTGTATATTTCCTTTCTCTTATATATCCGTTAAATTATATATTCTTCAAATACTCTGCAATGGCATCATGCCAGTCCGCGAACATAAAATCCGTCGTCATCTTTAACATATAATTTTCCAGAATAGAATAGGCGGGCCGTTTAACAGCCGCTCCATACTCCTCCGAGGTAATCGCCTCAACAACAGTCTTTCTGCCTGCCAGGCGGAAGATTTCCTCCGTAAACTGTGCCCAGCTGCAATCACCCTCACAGGTTCCGTGAAACAACCCATAATTTTCCGTCGGAAGAAGATAAGCAATCGCTCTCGCTAACTCAACTGCACTTGTGGGCGACCCGACCTGATCTCTTACAACCCTGACTTTATCGTTGGTCTCCGACAGGCGCAGCATCGTCTTAACGAAATTCTTACCGTCGCCGTACAACCATGCGGTTCGCACAATAAAATGTCTCTCGCTGAATTCTTTGACAAAATTTTCTCCGGCGAGTTTGGTTCTGCCATAAGCCCCTTGCGGTCCCGTCGGATCAGTCTCTCTGTAAGGTCTTGTTCCGTTGCCGTCAAAAACATAATCCGTGGAAACATGGATTAACTTGGCACCTGTCTCACTTGCAGCAATACTTAAATTCCTCGCCCCGATGGCGTTGATGCGAAATGCCAAATCCTCCTCTGTCTCACATGCTTCTACCGCCGTGTACGCCGCGCAGTTGACAATTGCATAAGGCTGTATGTCCCGCGCGAATTCCATAACACGATCTATGTTGGTAATATCCAATTCCCCTACATCTGTGTTAATTAATTCATACTCCGAACTGCCCGCATATTGCTGATTGATTGCACGTCCCAACTGCCCGTTCGCGCCTGTCACGATGAGTTTTTTCATATCTTCCTCTCTTTCGCAATAATTTATAACGTATTTTTTACATAATTCATTATTTTTTACAATAACATTATCATACAACCTACAGCCAAAATATGCAATTATTAATAGTTATATTATAAAAGGTGACTATGCATATTTCCAAACTTTTTGTCATATTTCATTCTCATTTTGTGGACTTTTTCAATTTTTTCCTAGTGACTCTCACTTTTGCTTGTGATATACTAGGACTAGTTGATTTATCACTCATTATATTGACAAAGAAGGAGAGGATTAGAGATGAAAAGATTACAAGTTCTTTCCCTTGTAGCCTTGTCTTCTACTCTTTTATTATTTGGTTGCGGTAAACAGGAAGAACCGGTTGTCGAGCCTGTTGTCGAGCAGGTTATTGATGATATACCTGCACCGGAAAATGTAGAAGATTCACAACAAGAACAAGAACAGAAAACGGATGACGATACTCCTCCTGCAGAGGGAATGGTTCGTAGCCGAATCACAAATGAATGGGTCACAGAGGAAGTTAACAACACCAGACCGGTTTCAGTTATGATTCCCAATACAAAAACCGCAGCCCAGTACGGTATCTCTCAGGCCGATGTGCTATATGAATGCAACGTGGAGGGCAGCATCACCAGACTGATGGGTGTATTTCAGGATTGGAGCGATTTTGACAGACTCGGAAATGTCAGAAGCTGTCGTGATTATTACATATACTGGTCCTTTGAATGGGATGCTTTCTATGTTCACTTTGGCGGACCTTTCTACATAGACGAAGTTATTAATCGTCCCGATACTCAGGATATCGACGGATTATCCAGCAGTAATTTCTGGCGGGCCACTGATACAAGCAACTCCACCGACAATGCTTACGTGGATACCAAGGGCCTTATGGCAGATATTAACAAACTCGGCTACAGCTTAGGGTACCGTTCCGGTTATGCCGATGAACAACATTACAAATTTGCTCCCGCAGGTGAGCCTAATACTCTGGAGCAGTACAGTAATGCGATTACCGCTAACAAAGTGGACATGTCCCCCACGTATCCGGTGACAAAATGCTACTTTGTATATAATGAAGGGACAGGCCTGTATGACAGATATCAGCAATTATCCGGTGCAGCAGAAGGTCCTCATATAGATAAAGCAAACGGTAAACAGCTAGCATTTAAAAATCTTCTGATTCAGAATACGTATTTCGAGGTTCGTGACGAGAAAGGATATCTTGCATTCCAGTGTCATGACACCACCAGAGACGGATGGTACTTTACTAACGGCAAAGGAATTCATGTTAATTGGACAAAGACTTCTGACTACGGTGCAACAAGATATTTTGACGACTCCGGCAATGAGATTCAGTTGAACACCGGTAAGACAATGGTATGTATCGTAGAGGATGGCGACTCCTTCTTAGTAGATGATCAGAAGATCGGACCGTCAAATTAAACCTTTTGAAACAGATTTTTTAGAACAACAATTTATGCCGATACACGAATATAACTCGTGTATCGGCAGTTTTTATTTACCTATAGGACAAAAAAAGATATTCCGTAAGCCATTGATGACTCAGGAATATCTCTTAGAGGTGACTGCCGGATTTGAACCGGCGATAACGGTGTTGCAGACCGGGGCCTTACCACTTGGCTAAGTCACCACATTATATTATTCTTTTGCATCTTGTTTTGTTCCACAGAATACAAAAAAATTTGCTTTATTAAAGCAAATGACTCCAACGGGAATCGAACCCGTGTTACCGCCGTGAAAGGGCGATGTCTTAACCGCTTGACCATGGAGCCGCGTTCTTCATGCCTTTTCCGGCATAGATGCGGCTGCCTATGCAGCCGCTTCTATTACTCCCCGAGTAGGGCTCGAACCTACAACCCCGCGGTTAACAGCCGCGTGCTCTACCATTGAGCTATCGAGGAAAATTAGTATTGCTTCGCTTACGCTCCGCAAAACTATGAAAGAATGTCTTCGCCATTCTTTCCGGAGCCGCTTTACACAACTCCTGAGGGACATCCCCTCAAAACCGAACCTGAATCACCTGAAACAATTACTTCGTTTGTCTATGGGAAGAACGTTTACGTTCTTCCAAACGAAGCTGTAGATGTTCTTGGCGGCGTCCTCTGCCGCCTTAGAACTTCTCTTCGTTTTGGTTAAGCCCTCGACCGATTAGTACTTATCAGCTGAATGCATTGCTGCACTTACACCTTAAGCCTATCTACCTCGTAGTCTTCAAGGGGTCTTACTTTACTGGGATATCTCATCT
>JAFLTE010000010.1 GCA_022510565.1 Lachnospiraceae bacterium
TTTCCAGCAATCGTATATTCACGTTCTATGTATTCTTCAAGTATCGGAAACATATCTTGTATCAAAAATACACTCTCACGGCTATCATCTAATTTCGCAATGTGTATAATATCACAAGGTTTCCCTGCCTTTTCCTTTTTCTCCACAATCCGTTTATATTTATCAATGCGACTAGACAAAGGAATCATCCAATATATTCCTGTACTTGTATCCTCAAAACAGTAATAATGGGGTCTATTCCCTTCCTTGTTACCCTTTAGATACGGATCTGATATGTCCTCAAAAAACTTATCGCGTATTATATAAAATCCCGTTTTCTTCATATGCTTGTCTCCATTATAGAAAAAGTCCTCCGCCTTGCGGCGAAGGACTAAACTTTCAACCCAACCACTTATATACCGCATATTGGTCAGCGGTAAACCTTCAACCCGACCATTTATATACCACATATCGGTCAGTGGTAAACTTTCCTTGTGCCTACATTCTAGCAGGCACAAAGTGGAAAGTCAATAAAACTTTCCATTAATATTTTATTCTTTACAAAATAATTCTATACCACCTTCAGTAGTATATCTACTTTATGGCAACAAAATATCTTTTCATAATCCACAAATATAAGTATTATGGATAATGGCAGATAAACCATGAACTATCTGTCATTTAAAATAATCTATGATAATAATTTTTACTCGAACTCTATCGTCGCGGGGGGCTTCCCGGTACAGTCATACAGCACCCTGTTGACTCCTTTAACCTCATTCACAATCCGGTTCGCTACAGTTCCCAGTACTTCCCACGGAATCTGTGCTGCTTCGGCTGTCATAAAGTCGCTGGTATTCACCGCGCGAAGCGCCACGGCGTAGTCGTAGGTCCTGAAGTCACCCATGACACCCACGGAGCGCATATTGGTCAGCGCTGCGAAATATTGACCGAGATTCTTGTCCACGCCTGCCTTGGCAATCTCTTCCCGATAAATATAGTCCGCATCCTGCACAATCCGAACCTTTTCAGCTGTAACCTCTCCAATGATACGGATGCCCAACCCCGGACCGGGGAACGGCTGACGGAACACAAGATGCTCCGGGATTCCAAGTTCCAGCCCTGCTTTTCGCACTTCATCCTTAAAAAGCATTCGTAACGGCTCTATAATCTCCTTAAAATCAACACAATCCGGCAGACCGCCCACATTATGATGGGACTTGATTACCGCCGACTTTCCAAGTCCCGACTCGATTACATCAGGATAAATGGTACCCTGCACTAAGAAATCTACTGCACCGATTTTTTTCGCCTCTTCTTCAAATACACGGATAAACTCTTCGCCGATAATCTTACGTTTCTGCTCCGGCTCGGTTACACCTGCAAGTTTCTGATAAAAACGCTCCTGCGCATTGACACGGATAAAGTTCAGGTCATAAGGGCCGTCCGGTCCAAAGACAGCTTCCACTTCGTCTCCTTCATTTTTACGGAGCAGTCCGTGGTCTACGAATACGCAGGTCAATTGTTTTCCAACTGCTTTAGCCAAAAGCACTGCTGCCACGGAGGAATCCACGCCACCGGACAGAGCACACAGCACTTTGCCGCCGCCAACTTTATCGCGGATTGCCTGAATAGTCGTCTCCACGAAGGAATCCATTTTCCAATCACCTTTACAACCACAGACATTCAGTACGAAATTCTCAAGCATCTTCATGCCTTCTACAGTGTGCATAACCTCAGGATGGAACTGTACCGCATACAACCCTTTTTCAGGACATTCCATAGCTGCAACGGGACAAACCGGTGTATGCGCCGTCACCTTAAAGCCGTCGGGCGCTTTTTCAATATAATCGGTATGGCTCATCCAGCAGATTGTTTTGTCGGATACGCCTGCAAACATGGTTGTATGGTCGTCGATAGTCACTTCGGTTTTGCCATATTCGCTGACGGGAGCGGTAGTCACTTTTCCGCCCAGAAAATGCGCCATAAGCTGGGAGCCGTAACAGATACCCAGAATCGGAACTCCCAGTTCAAAAATCTCTTTATCGCAAACCACGGCTTCTTCCCCGTACACGCTATTAGGTCCGCCGGTAAAAATGATGCCTTTCGGATTCATCTCTTTAATTTTATCCAGACTTAAGCTGTAGGGATGCACTTCGCAGTACACGTTACATTCCCTGACGCGCCTGGCAATCAACTGATTATATTGTCCGCCAAAATCCAGTACGATAACCGTTTCTCTTTCCATGTTTTCTCTCCCATCTTTAGCTGGTATTTTATGTCGTCATATATTTTCATGTGAAGTTCTGAAAACTTTATATCTTATTATAAGATAGCCCTAAAACCCTTGTCAAAACATATTTATGGTATCATCAGAATTAGCCGTAACGCAGGAAAGGACCATCTGTCCTGCAGATCGTCCCATTGTTTCCTCCCACGTCATAGATCTCTTATTTGTGCTGATGCAGATATTTTTCTCTGGTCGCTAATCCCCCGCGGATGTGTCTTTCCGATTTATTGACATCCAATACTTTTCTTGCTTCCGCCGCCAGTGCGGGATTGAGCTGCGAAAGGCGGTCTGTTACGTCTTTATGTACCGTACTCTTACTGATTCCAAATTCCTTCGCCGTCTGTCTCACTGTGGCATTATTCTCAATGATATAATTGGCAATCTGAATTGCACGTTCCTCAATATAATCTTTCAAAAAGAAACCCCTCAGAACACTTTTTTACATTGTATGAAATGTTCTGAGGGGTTATGACTACTTTGGTGTTTATATAGAATGAACCATAATTCTAAAATTTCGCTGGATATCATTTCAGATGCTCAGATAAAGTTTTAAACACGACACTAATATCCAGAGGCTTGGCGATGTGGCCGTTCATACCGCACTTTAAGGCAAGGGCTTTGTCTTCCTCAAAGGCATTGGCAGTCATCGCTATAATAGGCATGGTGGCAATATCCTTGCGATTCATACTGCGGATAGCCACCACTTCCTCGTATCCGTCCATCACAGGCATCTGAATGTCAGTAAGAATAATATCATAATAATACTCCTCGGATTTCTCCACCATGGATACCGCTTCGGAGCCGTCCACCGCTTCTTCCACCGTAAATCCTGCTTCCTTTAATATCTCTGTTGCAATTTCGCGATTTAATTCATTATCTTCCACTAAGAGCACACGCTTACCGCTGAAGTCCTGGTCGGTATAATTCATCTCTGCCGTACTCTCCTCCGTGAGATGATTCGCCTTAAGCAGCGCGCTCCTCAAATCCGACATAAACAGAGGTTTACTACAGAATTCCGTGATACCGGCTTCCTTTGCCTCTTTTTCCATATCCGACCAATCGTAAGCTGTCGCTATAATAATGGGAATATCATCTCCTGCCGCCTCACGGATCTTTCCGGCTGTCTCAATGCCTCCCTGCTCCGGCATATTCAGATCAAGAATATATGTATGGAAGGGATCATGTTCATCATACGCCTTACGGGCGCGCAGTGCGGCCTCCTCGGCAGAGGTTGTCCACTCGGGACGCATACCAATCTGTCCCAGCATGTCGGCAACACTGTCACAGGTATCAACATCATCATCCACCACAAGGGCTCGAAGTCCTTCCAGTTCTGCAATATTCTGACTGTTATTACTATTCGCCTGCAGTTTAAGATCCAGAATGATTACAAATTCTGTTCCTTCTCCCTTCACACTGCTTACGCTAATGGTGCCGCCCATTATTTCCACGAGTTTCTTGGTGATTGCCATACCAAGTCCCGTCCCCTCAATCCCTGACTTGAGAGTGCTGCTTTCCCGCTCAAAGGGTTCAAATATATGTTCTATGAACTCATCCGACATACCGATGCCCGTATCTTTAATGGAAAACTCATATGTGGCGTAACCTTGCACTGCGCAGGGTCTCTGACACATTCGAAAAGAAACGCTCCCTCCTGCGGGGGTGAATTTCACCGCATTACCCAGAATGTTGATAAATATCTGATTCAGTTTCAGAGGGTCAGCATAAATATCTTCATTGGCAACATCAACAGTGTCAATGAAGAAATCAAGCTGCTTTTCTTTTACCTGAGGTTGAATAATATTTGCCAAAGTATGAAGGAGCTCTGATAGGTTGCATTCCTGCTCCTGAATCTGCACCTTGCCGCTTTCAATCCGGCTCATATCCAATATATCATTGATCAGGTTTAAAAGATGCTTACTGGACGACATGATTTTATCCAGACAATCCTTTACCCGCTCCGTATTATCTATATGGCTCGCTGCTATAGCCGAAAAACCGATAATAGCGTTCATGGGGGTCCTCATATCATGGGACATATTGGAAAGGAATGTAGTTTTTGCCAAATTGGCTTGCTGTGCCTGCGCCAGGGCAGATTCCAGCAGTGTCTTTTGCTTGCGCTCGTTTTCCACCAGCTCCGTGTTATCAATGGAAAAGACGGTGGCAAACCGCTGTCCTTTCTCACCCTGCACCCTGGCAGTAACAGTATAATATTTAATTGTCTCTGTATTATCTGTCGAATCCGACTCATAGCTGCATATCAGCTTATCACCCGTCTTTGCCCGTTCAAAAGCACTGCGGTTGAAAGTATTCCGAACTCTCTCTCTGTCTTCGGGTCTCACCTCCGCAACCCGCGCCTCAAGGTAGTCTTCCCAGTTTCCCACGTCTATCTTTGTAAACTTACCTTGCCTTACATCAATCTGTATTGTCTCCCAGGTCTCAAGATCCACCCTCAGAAGATGGGAATAAACATCCTCCGCAGCGCTCACAAAAAGCAGTTCATACCGTCTGAGCAATTTTTGCTGCATCAGTTCTTTCTCATAGGCATCCTCCACCAGTTTTCTCTGCTCCATCTCATGGCGGACTTCCTTATCCACATTGCTGAAACCTATTGCTATCTCCACATCCTCGCTGTCACTTTCAATCCGGGAAGCCGTCATTCGATAATATTCAATTTCCCCGTCTCTCACAACCCGGTAATTTACCGCACTGGAACTTTCCTTTTCCAATACCTCCATCAAATGCTCCGGCGCAGCATATGCCAGCAACATTTCCTTATCCGGCTCATATACCGATGCCTCCACATAAAAGCGGATAAGCTTTATGTAGCTTCCCTCCTGAAACCGATTCCCAAAATTTTTAATGATCTCATTGCTCATACGAAAAGCCTGAACGGTGTCCTTCGTCAGATTCACCCAGTAAACATTGGCATAATCCACACTGAGAGCCTGTATCATTTCCATCTGCTTTGTATTCTGGTCTTGTCCTTTTCTTATCTCCGAGTAATCTTTTATCAATGCAATTGCCACAATATCTCCGGTGATTTCATTTTTGGAAATAACGAAAATCTTGTGGGCATAAATCCATCTTCCGCTGCCATCCTGAATCCAGAAATTATAATAAGGATCCAGCATACCTTTTTCATAGCAACTAAGCAGATACTCCGGTGAACAATGGTCATAATAATCCTGTCTGCTGTTGCCCGGCACACGCATTCCCAGACACCTCACAAATTCTGAGTACCGGCTGGGCATGGAAAACCCCATGTCATCCGCTATGGATATCTCCTCATCTCCCTTAAATCGTGTCGCTTTACCCTCCATCAGATCCTTAGACAAATTCACCTCATACATTGCAATAGCATCAGAGGTAATTGCCGTCATATACTGCCTCTCACGACTGCTTGCCGCGTTAATCATCTTCTGATGGCTGATGCGCTCCCTGTCCATCTTCTTTATTCTTTCCGTAATATCACTGATAAAAACGTAGAATATATCTCCCTCAGTCTCATCATGTACCAGGTGCCCAAAGTCCTCTACCCAGCAGATTTCCCCGTCTTTCCGGATAATCCTGTACTCCACATAATCATGCTCATGAAGATCGCCCTCAATCTGATGTGATATATACGCCTCCACCCGTTCCAAATCATCGGGATGGACAATTCCCTTAAAAGAATTTCCGGTAAGCTCCTGAAACTCCTCTTTTGTTTCGCATCTAAATAGATGTAACATCGCATCATTGGCATAAATCAACTCTTCATTACCGCCCGCACGATAAATGAAAAAACCGCCGGGAATACCCTGCATGATATCATTTATTGTAAATTCACCTATATTGTTTGCCTTATAATTGGAGTTCCCCATAATAATCCCTCCTGCTAATATGATTAATAAAAGTTTACCTTTTTTCCCTATGCATAGCAACCGTTTTTTGCTTTAACAGCCTCCTTAATCGGGATACAAAAAAGGCGCTCATTATTGAATGCCCTATAATATAAAAGGCAGATGTCCAATCTGACATCTGCTCTTTATCATATTGTTATTATCCAATTCATCAACAGTTCCCTGTATAGACATAAGTCAAATATGCTCTGGCCTCGTCCGCCAAGCGATAGACCCGCTCCACCGATTCAGGAGGACGATCCATCATCTGATACCTGGGAAAGAACCGGGACAGATGCAGCGGAATATCGGGATCCACGCTTGCCAGCCAGTGAGCCAGTTCCCGGATCTCATCCACACTGTCGTTTTCTCCCGGAACCAGCAGGGTAGTCACCTCTGTATGGCACTGCTCTGCCGCCAGCATAATGGAGTTCTTCACCGTATCCAGATCGCCGCCCAGTTTTTTGTACCACGCAGCTGTGAACCCTTTCAGGTCAATATTGGCGGCGTCAATAGAGGGCAGCAGCGCCCGCCAAGGAGCTTCCTCGACCATCCCGTTGGTGACAAGCACATTGACCATCCCTCTCTCATGGATGAGCGCGGCCAGGTCCCTAACATATTCGTACCCGACGAGCGGCTCATTGTAGGTATATGCCACGCCGATGTTTCCCTGGGGAACAAGCTCCGCGGCCTTGTCAGCCAGCTGCTCCGGGGAAAACCATTCAGTATAAAGCTCACCTTCGGATGCCATGGAGATTTCATGGTTCTGGCAGAAGGGACAACGTAAATTGCAGCCAAAGCTGCCCACCGATAAAATGAAGCTTCCGGGACGGAACCGGCGCAGGGGCTTTTTCTCGATAGGATCCAGAGCCAGACCGGTCAGCTTTCCATAGTTCAGCGGGACGACCCGTCCGTCCCGGCACCCTCTGGCCCGACACAGCCCGGTTTGGCCTTCATCCAGCTTGCAGTGATGGAAGCACAGTTCACAGTGTGTTTTCATGTGTGCCTCACCACCTCGAATCGTTCCAGAGTATACCGCTCCCCGCTGTTAATACCGCCTTTCTGCAATGCAATCTCAAGCTGTTGCTCTACGGTATCCACGCCCTCTAAATCGGGTAGCAGCAAGCCCCTTCTGCCACCGCAGGACACAATAATGCCGTACTTCCTGACATCCAGCTCCGTCGGGGAGGAAACAACCTCCGGCTCCCCTAATATATCCACACTGTATTCCAAACTGTTCAGCTCATCTGCCCTGACCGGAGCAAAGCGCGGATCCCTGGAGCAGGCAGAAACAGCGTTTTGGACGATCTCCCAGGCCACGCTCTCTGTGGTGGGTGCGGTGGTGCCGATACATCCCCGCAGCTGTCCATGGGCGTGAAGCGAGACAAAGGCTCCGGCAGACCGGGTCGTCATCTCGTCGGGCAAACCGTCCGGCAGGACATCCAGCTGTTTCCCTGTGCACACATAGGTTTCCAGCGACAGACGGGCCAGTCTCACCCAGGGGTCCTCCGCCGCTTTTCGCTCTTCCATGCGAATGCGCATGGTCTCCTCGTACTGCTGTGCAAAATGACGGCTCTCGTCCGATCCGGTAACGGTAAAGGTGGCTACGCCGTAACCCACGCCGAAGGTACCCTCGTAGCTGAGAAGCCTTGCGTCCACCGACAGACCGTCCAACGCCCCGGCCATAATCTGAAAGGAGCGCAGTCCGCATTCTGCCGCCCGGTCGCACAGATTGGAATCCATGGTCAAAAATTGCAGAAAGTCCCCGGCTGCCATGGCATCGGTCACCTCGTGGTCAAAGACCGGGCCTTCGGGGACGTAGCCATAAGGCCCGTCGTCCTTCAGCTTGTGGGACAGATCGCCGCTGGCTACAAATACTATCCTGCGTCCCAGCTTATCCGCCGCTTTGGCGATACACCGGCCCAGCCGGTAGTGCTCCAAAGGTGAGAATCCGGAGAGGCCGATACGCAGGATAGGGCAGTCTACCCCCGCTTCCCGGAGAAAGTACAGGGGCAGAAAGGTGCCGTGATCCAGAGATGGGTCTCTCTCGCCCAGTGTCCCTGCCTGGATACCAGTTCCTTGCGCCCGGCGGACAAGTTCGTCCCGCAGTTCCTCGTCGTATTCTACCGTGAGCCCGGTCTGGGGTGCGCCGAAGGCGGACATGTCGCCGGATGCGCCTTTGCCGGGAGAGATGTGGAAGTAGTCGGCATACATTACGCAGTGGGGAGAGGTGACAATCAGTACCTCCGGATTCCAGGCTGCAACCTGCCGTGCTGCGGCGCGGTAAGCTTCGACGGTGGCTTGAACCTCCCGCTCTCTGCCCCGGCCTACGGTTGGTATGATAATGGGTGGATGCGGGACAATGATAGCCCCGGGAATATGACTTACTGACATTTCAATTAACCTTTCTCTTTTCATTGATTCTTATTATAGTCCATAAGATTGCTTTCTTCAAATACTTCGCCGAGAGAAAATAAAAGAAACCCCTCAGAACACTTTTACATTGAATCAAATGTTCTGAGGGGTTATGACTACTTTGCAATTAGATATGAGTTGATTGGCGTGCACTTAATACCTTCATTAAAATCCTCTGTCTTTACACATCCTATCGATCTCCTGCCACTTTTTTCCATTCATACAAGTTGCAGCTTGAGTAACATCGACATTTTCCACTAAAACCATATGAACGCCAAGCCGTTTTATACGTTTTCCTAATTTAGTATATTGTTTATTCTCCTCAGCAATCATGGCCATATAAAGAATTGTAAAAACAATATCCATTTCTAATGCATCACCGGCTTTGTTCTTATACGAGGAAGCAATCTGTGTAATTTTGTCAAGTGCGGTTTGCTCCACATTTTTGCCTGTTGAGTTATATACACTCACAAAGTCATTATAAACTTTTTCGGCACCATATTGTGCTGCATATTGCTTTAATTGATTAAAATAACCCGTGTCTGTGGGTGCGGTGCGGCTCCCATCGCTTTTGACAAAATAGACACACCAGTCATCGAAACCTCCTTTGTCAAATTCCAAATAAGAACCATCATCGTATTTTTTAACAATCTTTCCCATATTTAATCCCCCCATTATAAATAAATTTTCTTTAATTCTATCATATTATCCATTATATTCAACTATTTATATAATTTATTATGCCAATTTACACTTTTGAAGCAATTTTACACTATAAATAAGTTAAAAGAGCAATAGACACTCTGCTTTATTCTTTCCACCCGTCTACTGCTTCATATCCTTCAACCGCTCGGCCTCACGCCTTTCATTGTCTCTCAGATATTGAAGAAAGTTGACAAGCTCCCTGCGTCCGGCGGGTTTCAATTTCTGCATATCATACATAACATCATGCATCGTGATATTTTTCAAGTAGGGATTATTCAGACTGGTATTGCCCACATAGCTTGAATCCGAACCGAGGAGATAATCTGTGCTGACCGTATACAGCTTAGCCAGAGCGGTAACTACCCAGGTAGGTATTTCGCGTCGTCCGTTTTCATAATTGGAATAAGTCTGCTGTGAGACATTCAAATAGCTCGCAACTTCCTTTTGTTTCAAATCGTTATCTTCTCTTAAATCCCTTATCATTTCACGTAATTCTTTCACTTTGCATATACCTCGTGCAAATAATATTCTGTTGTTCAGAATATTATTTCACAACGAAAAGTTGTATATGCGAAATTACGTTTCTGTGTAGTATATGTTCCTACTTGTACAATATTATGTTGTATATTTAACACACAATATATCTACTGATAAGCTAATCACCTTACACGTCCGAACTATGCATCAAGTCCGACTTTCTTATAGGCAAAAGTAAACAGTCCCACAAAAAGCAGCATATTTATTACCATAATACAAATATCCGATATCTCAATCCGCAGATCGCCCACCTGATTCAGCATCCTGCTGATTTGCTCCGAATAGATAAACTTTGCTATCTTTTCTATCGTGGTATTGAATAGCGACAGCATGGGTACAAATGCGAAAACCATCATAACGGGTACGGTAACGGAAGTCGCCATCATCTGGTTTTTACTCCATGTACCGATAGCAGCCCCCATAAGCAGGGAAGCCAGAATTCCTACCGCCATAATTGCCATGAAAATACCGCTCGTCCTCAAATCATAATTCCCGGCAATGCAGATTACGCCTGCACCCACCATACATGAAATCCATACATAGATTCCAACTCCAAGCAGATACTCATAAGGCTTTACATTAGACATCATCAGCACCCGCAGCGTATTTTTTTCTTTTTCCTCCGCTATAATGGCCGCCACGCTCGTGAGCGGTGCCA
Organism: Lachnospiraceae bacterium; assembly: GCA_022510565.1. Classification (GTDB taxonomy): domain Bacteria; phylum Bacillota; class Clostridia; order Lachnospirales; family Lachnospiraceae; genus UBA3282. The sequence continues at coordinate 10,466 of JAFLTE010000010.1, forward strand.
TGCCGATATACATGGTTGCAAAGAGATTGACAAAAAAGTTTTCCGGCATTCCTTCTATTTTAATTGCATTGTTCATCAGCAGTGTAAGTACCGGAAACATAATAAATTGAATCAGAACCGTCTTGTTTTTCAGCGTGTCTTTAATCTGCTTTTTCAAAATCGCACCGATATTATACATATTAGTCCAGACCTCCTCCTGTCAGTTCTATAAAAACATTTTCCAGCGTAGGCTCCGTGGAATGGATGGTTTCCAGCAATTCCTGCTCCAGATACTTTTTCACTGCCGCGGCGGAAGCGCTTCCGTTTTCCAGAGAAATCATTTCCCCACTCTTCAAAGTGATCTGAAGCCTGTTTAAATGATTATATTTTCTGCAAATTTCGCTTGGATTCCCATACTCTATTATGCTGCCTTTACTCAACAGCGCCACGTGGTCACACAGGCTTTCCGCCTCATACATATTGTGTGTTGTGAGGAAAATCGTCGTACCTCTTTCCTTCTGTTCTCGTAAAATAGTATGTATCTCCCTTGTTGTGGCAGGGTCCAGTCCGGAAGTCGGCTCATCCAAGAAAAGAATCTTAGCCTCCTGCATCAGTGCTCTTGCCAGAGACAACCGGTTTTTCATACCTTTGGAAAGCTTGGAGACGGCTGTCCTCTTAGCTTGGTGCAGTCCGACGCTTTCCAGTGTCCCTTCTATAGCGCTCTGCGGAACATGACATATATCCGCATAAAATGCCAGATTGTCATATACGGACAGCCGCTCATACAGACCGAAGTTGTCCATCATCATCCCGATTTGCCTGTGCTCCGCTCCGCTCAGCATCTTTGAATCTACATTAAGAATCCGGGCGGAGCCGCCATCTTGCCGAAGCTGTCCTGTCAAAATTTTAATCAACGTGGTTTTGCCCGCTCCGCTTGGTCCCAACAACCCGAAAACTTCCCCCTGCTCCACTTTGAAAGAAATCTGATTTAAAACCTGTCGCTCCGCAAAGCTGTGGGAAATATTTTCCGCCTCAATTACATAGCTCATTTTCTGTTTCTCTCCTTTCAAGCGCTTACTTAATCGCCTCTTTTTCCTTTATCCGCCGCAAGGCTTCTTCCATCTTCCTGTTCTCCGTCTTTTCTTTCATAACCACCACAAGATAGCTTCCGAGAAATGATAGTCCGAAAGAGATTAAAAACGCCGCCCACGACTGCCACCTATCCACCGGAAACCAACTAAACGCCACAGAAAAAATGACAATGATTACAATAATCACGGCTAACATACATATTGTTCTCAGCCAAATTGGCATATTTTTAATCAGCATATCCGTGAAAAATACAAGCTTAACACCTATAATCAGAGCAGAAACGCACAGGAACTGAAAAGCTATCTTTGCCGGTATACCCTGATCTCCGAGTTCAAACATCGCCGAAAAATCCTTGGCAGAATTTCCGAGTACAACGCAGAGAACGTTGAGCGCAAGCATCGTAAAACCAAACACAATCATCACCTGGGCAAGATAATCAAAAACTGTTTTTCTTTTCTCCATTTATATCACCCCTAATCTTCTTTTTAATTCATCAGCATACTGTCTCGACGCTATAATCTGTTCTCCGCCGACCATCGTAATGCGGATACGCCTGTTAATATCCGCTTTCAAAGACTGTATGCTTTGCAGCTGAATAAGAAATGACTTGCTCACACGAAGAAAGCCGTATTGTTCAAGCTGCTGCTCCAACTCATACAGCTTAAAGTCCGACTCGTATACCTCATCCGCAGTATAAATGAAGCATTTTCGCTCCACGCTTTCTATATAGATGACCTGCGCAACGTCTATCACATGAATCTCTCCATCTTTCTTGGCTGTCAACTGATAATTCATCATGCGCAGTGCCGCCAGAATTTTTTCCACATCGGGTGTCAGCTGCCTGCAGGTGATGGATACTTTCATATCCTCTGCCTCTTCGTCAACATTAATCTCTATTTTCAAAAATCACACCGCCTCTCCGGATTTATCATTCCACTATTGCTTTTAGTAATTTCCTATTACATGAAAAAACCACCTCTGAATTTATTATAAATTAGAGGTGGTTTGTTCTGCAATCGGCGTAGACACAGGATGCCGATTTTGATACATGAGATGCATCTTATTCGACATTCTTTATGTATTTACACTTTGGAAATGAACTGCATCCATAAAAATTTTGTCCGGCATTCTTACCCTTTTTAGCCGTACGTAAAACCAACGGAGACCCACATTGAGGGCAGGTTATCTGCTCTTGTGTTTCTGGTATCCCTTCAATATTTGCGTCGCTGTCCGACAGATTCTGAATAATTTCCTTTTCCGCTTCTTCTTGCTTTATTCGACTGTTGATACTATCAATATGAGCTTGCCTGACATCCATAGAGACCTGTGAATATGGATATAATTTCTCATAAAGTTCCATCACATTATCCATTTCTAACGTTGCTGTTGTTTTGGCATCTATTTCCCCAACTGTCTTACAGAGAATATTTCTTTTAATCACTACCGCATTTGATGAGAAAATATCTACTTTTTTCAAAGTACATCTTTCTGAAAACACAATGACAGAATGTATCGGTATTGTCTCATCTTGAAGTAAATTTTTTAACCACTTTATATGCAACTTGTTTTGCATAATTGGATTTAGAAAATGTTCTTTATGAGAACGCCTTCCTTGTGGTAATGTTTGAGTCCATGTCTTACCCTTTTCGTTTCCAAAAATCCATCCACTGTAATTTTTGCTCTCGAACACATACAATCCACTCTTATATATCATAAGAACATCGACCTCTGTGGTGTCGCCATTATCCCTCGGAAGATAGCAATTAAAAAGGAATTTTGCACCCTCCGCCTCATAGGGACGGAGATTTTTGTATGTCAAATACTCCCCATATCTTCCCAAATCCCATTTTACTGATAAATATGAATAGCCTGTAATCTTATGGTAAGTGGACTTGGTATATTGCCAAAAATCAATGACATATGGAATTAACCCAATTATTACAATAAAACAAATCATTACATATGTTTGTGTCATTTTTGTCAGAACCTTTCTCCCACACTTATCTACTATGTTTGTAATTTGCAATGCAATTATACTATTTATTTAGTTATATTTCAAGTTATTTTTATCGAATTTTCATATATAAATATTGCTCCATCATCCTTAATGCGGTATATCTGAAATAAAAACAAAAGAGGAGATTTTACTATGAACACTTTACAAATGCATTACAACAATTACTTAGAATTCTGTCAATTCCAAAAAAGATTGGATTCCAAAACATTAAAGGCCTATCGGATTGATTTGACACAATTCATTCAGCACATTTCGGTCAACGATATTTCAGAAGTCACTCCTGATATTCTGGAAAAATACATTGTCACACTACACCAACAGTATAAACCTAAAACCGTAAAAAGAAAGATTGCTTCACTAAAAGCCTTCTTTCACTATCTTGAGTACAAAGACCTGATTGAAAGAAATCCTTTTAATAAAATACGTGTGAAATTCCGAGAACCTGTCATTCTCCCTAAAACCATACCGCTTCATACCGTTGAAGTCTTCCTAGCCACCATATACAAACAGCAAAAAAATGCACCGACGCTTTATCAACGTAGAAATGCATTGCGAGATGCAGCGGTTATTGAAATGCTATTTGCTACCGGGATGAGAATCTCGGAGCTATGCTCCCTGCGGCTCAACGATGTCAATTTATATGAACGTACGATTTTGATTTACGGAAAAGGAAGAAAAGAACGCATTATTCAGCTCGGAAACAATGATGTGATAAATATTTTAACACAATACAGAACGGCATATGATGAGCAAATCCGTGCGTGCGGCTATTTTTTTGTAAATCAAAACGGAAGCTCACTATCCGATCAATCCATTCGCAGAATGATAAACAAATATACTTCCCTTGCCGCAATAGAGCTGCATATCACTCCACATATGTTCCGGCACACCTTTGCCACCAGCCTGCTGGAAGCGGATGTTGATATTCGGTATATCCAAGAGATGCTTGGGCACAGTTCAATTAATATTACAGAGATATATACTCATGTCGCTATGTCGAAACAGCGAGATATACTGACGACGAAGCATCCGAGGAAGGATTTTTGTATATAGGGATAGGTTAATAATTGTAATTTCGGATTTCTCTTTTCATATTTTGATGGATAATTAAATGTTATCTTTCAAATATGTCAAGGAACAATCCTAGATCATGAATCAAAAAATATGTACAAATATGTTTTTTAGAGCGGGACAATGTTAAAAACTTTACAATCTATTTTCACAAATAAAGCGGACAAGGATGTGAAATTTATGAAACCATTTTTCTCTATATTGGTACCCATATATAATGTTGAACCATACCTTACTAAATGCCTAGATAGTCTAATTCACCAAACATTTACGGATATTCAAATTATTTGTATAAATGATGGCTCAACTGATCGTTGCCAAGAAATTTTGGAGGAATACAGTAAAAAGGATTCTAGAATTCGAATTATAAATCAAAGAAACAATGGATATGGTGCAGCTTTAAATAGAGGATTAACGTACGTAAAAGCAGATTATATTTCCATTATAGAACCAGATGATTATTTGAAACTTGATGCATATGAAAAGTTTTTTTGCGATATTCTGCAAAATCCAAATATAGATATCATAAAATACGCGTATTGGCAATTCAGGGATATTGATGGAGTAAAAAAAATAGAGCCATCTGCATCCTCTAAACTTAGCTTACCAGAGATTCCGTTTCAAATTACGCAATATCCTCAATTATTATTATATCATCCATCCATTTGGTCATGCGTATACAAAACAACTTTCATACAGAAACATAATCTTTGTTTTATCGAAGCGCCTGGGCTGGTTGGACAGATAATCCGTTTTTTATTGCTACTATGTGTCTAGCAAAAAGTATACTTTGGAAAAATCAAAAAGTATACTTTTACAGACAGGGGCACAAAACTGCTTCAAGTAATTTAAAAGACTGCAAAATTCCAATTCTAAGACTTATAGATATCTTCAACATTATTGATCAACATAAAGTTATAGACTTTGGAGTTTTATTATGTATATATAAGAGAGTTTTTAGCTATATAAATATTGTTCGAGATAACGTTAACTATAGTGAAAACGAAATAGAACCTCTAATTTATAAACTATTACTCAAAATGGATGCCACCGTAGTCAATACAGAATTTTTTGGCGTTCAGGAAAAGGAATTATATCACAACAATGTAATAAAGAACGAGGCAAATGTATGAAAATATTAGTTTTAACAACGTCCAGCTTTGCGCCAACACACACTTCTAAATTATTGGCACAAATAGAATATTTGAATTCATTTTCAGATATGGATATAACAATAAAAAAGGACTCTTCATTGACTGATACAGAATACTACATCATGACAGATGACTATGACTGCGTTTTTCCCACAACAGTTTTTGAGTATTCTAGTAATCGAAGAGAAATTTTATCTTTTAATAGAAGACTTTATCAAATCCTGGAATACCATTGTCAAGCTTACATTGGGAGTCAGTTATTCGTACATATGCTATTAAATGATAAGGCTCTGACAAATTACAGATGTGGCATGTCTTTGCCAAGCATTTTGCTCACCAGAGGATTATGGCAAAATCGAAATGCTGATGCAATAGCACATATTAAGTCTGCGCCTATTCCTATGATTGTAAAACCGAATACTTTGGCTGCATCCATAGGAATTTCAAAATCCTCTATTGCTTATACTATTGAACAAGCGCTAATAATTATTGAAAAACAATTCTCAGAATTTCCATATGTAAATGAACTATTACTTGAACAATATCTTACAAATGCCCAAGAATATACGGTTTCCGTAACAGGAAATGGGGAAAAAAAGCTTTGTAGTACAACGGCCCTAATAACACGTACCCAAGAATACGAAATGTTTTCTTACCAAAATAAAAATCTACATGCTGATCAACGAACACTAGCATATACACATCAGATGCCGGAACATATACGAACAGAATTAAAAAAAAGTGCTTTGCAAATATCGAGACTTTTAAATGTGCGAGATTATTCTCGATATGATTTTTTAATGGACGAGAGCGGTTTGCTTTATCTGATTGATGCAAACTCGCTCCCTGCCTTAGGTTCAAACTACCTCCTAGAATATGTTAATCAGAAGAAAATACAGGAAGTACAACTATTTTCCCTTATATTAACTGTGTTTTGTAAACGGATGAACTACATCTATCCAAAATGTACAAGCGAATTACCCGAAGAAATTTTAGAGCATATTCTCTAGTGCATGGTGTAATATTTCTAATTTCTTGCGAGAATCCGCCAAATACACATGTTCACATTGTTTAAGCTGCATGTAGTAGTTAATAGAGTAGTGACAGGCTTCAATACCTTCCTTTAAAATTTCACGAGTAATAAAATCGCCATTCAAGTTATCACATAAAATTCCGGAAATTTGATTGCAACAATCTGCTGCTCGAAAAGGAATGTGATAGCGAGATGCTATTTGGAACCCTTCACGTAGTTTGTCTAAGGCTTCAAGCGGCTTCCCTTGCAGTGTCAGTACTCTCGCCCACATACGGCAGCTTTGTATTTTACGAACCGGAACTGGATATTTAGGAAGAAAAGCATCCATTTCTTTTGCATATGAAACAGCCGTCGATATCGTTGTCATATTTAAATAGAATCCAGCAACAGTACTTTCAATAAGTTCTGCAATGATTTCCAACAATAATGGAATATGATTTATTTCTTGGGCGTAGTTATATACTTTTTCAAACAAATCCCTAGATTTATAGTAATTATCATAAGTAATTTCTCTGGTTACATTTTTATTAAATAGGTCATTTTGTACTTTGTTTTTATATATAATTCCTATATTCATATAAAGTCTATATTTTAAAGATAAATCTGTTACAAATTCCACAGGATATTCTTGATAAATCTGAAGTGCTTGGTCGAACCATGTTAATTCGCGATACATGGCTCCTAAATCCAAAAGTGCCTGACAAGCCTCATTAAAGCAAGCATTTTCATAGAGATTTTTGTAAACCTTTTCCATTAAATTTACAGCATCATTTAGTTGTCCCTTATTTCTTAGCAAAACAGCCAACAACTGGTCATTATTGTCAATTAATCTTTGAGGTAAACACCTTAAATCCAATCTATTTATTTTATGGCATAGACTAATGGCAAAATCATAAGATGTTTCGGTTTCATCTATAGGAAAGGTCCAAATATATTTTGCATAATTATAGTAACTAGATGCCATGAATAAAGGTGTGTTTGTGATAATGGAATGTTGAATATAATCATTAATCTGCTTTATGGAGTTTAAAGGAAAAATATTAATATTGTTTATTTTTTGCGCCATCTGTTCTAACAACACGCTGACAAACTTTTCCATAGCTGAACGGCAGATAAACTCTTCTACTAATTTTAAAACATCATATAAGATTTTTTCTTCAACTAGAAATCTTGCGGTTAGGATAAGCAGCCATTCAATATCATCACTAATAATCGAAATCAAGTATATTTTAAGCATATCGAGATTTGTTGATTGGAGGGTACTTAATAATGTATAAATACTATTCTGGACAATAGGGGAATTTTGTTGCCTTAACTTTAGGTCAGAAAAAGCTTGCTTCAAGTTCCAGGCATAACTTTTCTGTATGTATTGTATCAAAAAGAATTCTTCTATTTTATCATGGCTGAATATGATTAAATTCTGGCAAGGCTGTGTTCTTTGGAATATATCTTGTTCCACAGCCCATTCAAAAATTTCAGATGCATATTCTACTTTTTCCGGCAAATTCATAAACAATTTTGAAGTTGTCAGAACTTCTTCGGATATATCGAAATACTTGTCATATATTACGTAATTTATAATTTCATTAAGACTGCTAACGGGGATCTGCTGAGCCAACGCAATATTTTGTATATTTTTAAACCAGAGTTCATAAAGAGATATTTGGCTAGAAACCATTTCATCTGGCAAGTCTTCAGAAATCATTTTACATATCATATTTAAATAAAGAGGATTATAAATAATTTTACCAAATCTTTTCTTTATTATATGAATATCTGTTTCCATAGGATAAGAATACTGATTTACAATCTCTTCCATATCTTTATCCGACAATGACGGAAAATTATAAACGGTAGATGCCTCTCCATTTTTATCCACTTCAGAAAAAAAAGAACTTGGAGAGGGTATAATGTGGAGACTATTCTGTATTTGATAATAAAATTCTGTTCTACATGTAACTATCATTCGAATATTTGTTAACTGTTCCATTGAAAGAAGATCACAAAATTGCAAAATTACTTTATAAACAGATAAGATATGTAGTAAAGGTGCATCCATTTCATTGATTCCATCTATAATTAAAACTAACATCTGATGGCGCATTTTCAACATAGTATTTAAATATTTTATTTTATCCGAATCAAAAATTTCTTCACCAAAAACAGAACCCAACACATTCTCTGTTTCTTCAATTTGTTTGGCTGAAATGGGAAAGAATATGTATTTTTCTATAGATGAATCTATTATTATTTTTTTAATTAAGCAAGTTTTACCTATACCACTGTCGCCTGCTATAAATAAACCACTATTTTCTGAATTCAGAAATTTTAGTATGGTTGCATATGATTTGTTACATATTATTTTCGTTCCATCAAATTGACCGATAAATGACGATTTCATTTTTTCCGATTTTAGCATCAATTCATCAATAATTCCAAATGTAGCATTATCGTATGATTCAACTAAATTCACTTGAATATATAGGTTTTCAAAATTCAGAATTCGACGATTTCTAATAGCCTGCTCAGAAAAATACCGAGATAATAGATTGTCAAAAATTTCTTGATACACAGATGGTGGCATTTGATCTAGTTGAATGTCAATATTATTTTCATGGGAGAGCACTTGATAAAGGTATTGTTCCAACGTTTTTTTATAATTGAGTCCAATAACATCTTCTCCAACACCACTTGTCTTGATAAAAAGTAAAATTCTTTGCAATAACATAAAGACAGACGCAAACTCCCTAAGGGATATTTGTTTTAAAATCATCTGTAAATCTTTTCCTTTGTCTAGAGTTATGATAATTTCACAATATGGCTTTGGAAATGTGGGCATCCCAGAAATAGGTATACTACTTAGCCAGCTTAAAGCATCCCAAAAATCTTGATTTATATCTGGACTCTCTTGATTTTTTGCGCACTTTTTTCTAAGTAAAGATATCAAATCACTATTTGTTACAGAATAACCTTGACAGAGGCACCAAATTTCGATAGATAGTGCCAAGAGCAAGCCATCTATCTCGTTTGATATGGAATACAACATCTCAGCAGGAAAAACTTTCTCGTTTAATATTTCAATAATAGATGTGAGCAACTTATCATGTGAGTCCGCGTAATAAAGAGAACAAGAATTCCATGATAATTCTTTTAAATATTCCTCCAGAATATTTAGCATTTTAATAAAAAGCTTTTGAAAACGTATATTTAAGGTTAGGTAATCATTAATATAGCTTTTTTTCCACAACTCGTAAAATCTGTTTTCCTGACGTGATGAACTATCATGCAACATCAAGAATATTTTGTTAAAAATTGAATCAAAATCACCATATTCAGGGCCATCCAAAAGATTATATTCTGAATTTCTCTTTTTTAACAGATTAAGGATAGGACCATTTTCATATTCGTTATAGTAGTCTGGCTTATCATAAGTAATCCAATAGACACAGTGGTTAGCAGAATCACTTAATGCTTGAATAATTCCCATATCCTGTCCACGATATCCTACAATAATCAAAATGGAATCTGTTAATAGTTTTATGACATCTTCTATTTCCTTTGGAAGCTTATATAATTCTGATGGTGCGAAACGTAACTGCCCTAATTTCAAATCTCCATGTGCTTTTAGTAAAGTAAAATTTGGCTCATTACCTATAACCATCTTTTTTGTGCCTACTTGTAAATTGTAGGACAATCCCTCTAATACAGTATCTAGCATAGGGTCAAAGTTCGTAGTAATAATATTGTTTATATAGTTTTCTTCAATTAAACTTCTTAACTGCTTATAACCAAGAGATGGTTCCATATCTTTGAAGTAGTTTTCCAACAAATGAATCCTGTCAATATTCCCTTGACCATTCCAAATAGTATTTACAAATTGTTCATATAAATTTGTCCATTTTTCCGGAATGACCTCATCCTTACAGGCATATTGGGATACTAAATCTCGGATAATTCCAGCTGTCGTTATATTCTTTTTTGATGATGATAACGAACAGCCAGCTCCTAATAATAGTGTTACTTTTTTTCTATTATTTTCTTTGTTGCTCCTCAAATTCTGTACTAATTTAATTAGACAGCGTGTTTGATGATCATTACCCATTTCTATTTCTCACTTTACCCTGGCTTTTTGTTTCATGATCTAGGATTGTTCCTTGACATATTTGAAAGATAACATTTAATTATCCATCAAAATCATACCATATATAACTACTTTTGTCATTTATTTTTGCAAATAATTAATTATAAAGATTGAATCACCCCCCCCCTACACAATCCTTCTCACAGTAATAATACTCCTGTAAGTCGCCGACGTAATCTTTATACCCGTGCGCTCCGTGCTGGCATGTACAATCTGACCGTTGCCTATGTATATACCCACGTGTCCGCCGTAGTAAATAATATCTCCCGGCTGTGCCTCGGAATAAGACACCGCACGCCCCACGCTTGATTGGGCATAGGAGCTTCGTGGAAGTGAATAACCAAACGCCTGATAGACAGCCCACACGAAACCTGAACAGTCCGCACCATCGGTTAGGCTGGTACCGCCCGCTTTGTAGGGATTCCCGATATACTTACATGCAAAATCTGCAATCTGCTGCCCTTTGCCACCGCCTCCGGAAGATGACGGTTTGTAAGTCTCCTGATTACTGCTGCCGGAATCCGTCTGTGAAGCAAGCTGCTCCTCTTCCTGACGTTTACGTTCCTCTTCTTCCTTGCGCTTACGTTCTTCTTCCTCTTTGCGCTTGCGCTCCTCTTCCTCTAATTTCCTTATCTGGGCAGTCTCCTGCTTGATTTTGGCGGTGTAGGCGGCCGCCTCCTGTCTGGCCTTCGCCAGAACCGCGTTATAGTTTTCGTACTCTTGCCTTTTCTGCGCCAGAACTTCCTCTACATATGCCTGTTCTTCCTGAAGTTCTATCTTGGAAGTCTCCAACTCGGACTTTTCCTCTTCCAGTATATCCTGCAGTTCAGCCACCTGCTGTACGGTATCTTTATACTCTTCGAGGAGATTACGGTCGTACTCGTATAGTTCTTCCACGTACCTGGCTTTATTCATCATATCGCCCATACTCGTCGCGCCGAAGAACATCTCCATATAAGAAGCCTCACCACGCTCATACATGAACTTAATACGAATCTTCATAGCCTCGTACTGCTCCTGCTGAACCGCCAGTGCCTCATCATAAGCAATCTGAGCCTGTTCAATGTCCGCTTCCTTATCCTGAATGGCTTCCTGAATCAGATTAATATCCGTCAGAAGCGCTACCATCTCCGCATCCAAATCGCTTATTTCTTCCTCGATAGCCTCCTGCTCTTCTTCATAGCCGGAAATCTGTTGATTAACATTTTCAAGCTGAGACTGATTGTTTTTCAGGTCTTCCTGCAAATCGGAAATAGTGGTAGCCGATACCGAATCTACCACTAAGAGAAAACATATGAATGCCATCGCGACGCATAGCGCCTGTGTACATCTTCTCTTCATCCTCTGAGCCTCTTATATCATAATTCACAATTATTGACAGTTCTCGGGAAAGGAACCACGTCTCTGATATTGCCCATACCGGTCAAATACATGACGCATCTCTCAAATCCCAAACCGAATCCCGCATGTCTGGCGGAACCGTATTTTCTCAGGTCAAGATAGAACTGATAATCTTCCTTATTCAGTCCCATCTCTTCCATTCTCTTCTCCAGCGTTTCCAAGTTATCCTCTCTCTGACTTCCACCGATAATCTCACCGATGCCGGGAACCAGACAGTCCATTGCCGCCACGGTCTTGCCGTCCTCATTAAGTTTCATATAGAAGGCCTTGATTTCCTTCGGATAGTCGGTCACAAAGACGGGACGTTTAAATTCGTGCTCCGTCAGATATCTTTCATGCTCGGTCTGCAAGTCGCATCCCCAGGATACTTTATACTCGAACTCATCGTTGTGCTGTTCCAGAATCTTGATTGCATCCGTATATGTCACGTGCGCAAAATCGGAATTCAGCACATGATTCAGTCTTTCAATCAATCCTTTGTCTACGAACTGGTTAAAAAAGTTCATCTCCTCAGGTGCATTCTCAAGCACATATCTGATAATGTGTTTTAACATCGCCTCTGCCAGTATCATATCGTCGGTCAGGTCAGCGAAGGCAATCTCCGGCTCAATCATCCAGAACTCCGCCGCATGCCTTGTGGTATTGGAATTCTCCGCACGGAATGTAGGCCCGAAGGTATATACATTTTTAAAAGCAAAAGCGTAAGTCTCCACATTCAGCTGTCCACTGACAGTCAGATTGGTAGATTTTCCGAAGAAATCCTGACTGTAATCTACTTTTCCGTCTTCCGTCATGGGCAGATTATTTAAATCCAACGTGGTCACCTGGAACATCTCGCCCGCGCCCTCACAGTCGCTTCCCGTAATAATGGGCGTATGCACATACACGAACCCTCTCTCTTGGAAAAAGGTGTGAATCGCATAGGCAATCAGCGAGCGCACGCGGAAAGTAGCCTGAAACGTATTTGTCCTCGGACGCAAATGCGAAATCGTCCGCAAATACTCGAAGCTGTGTCTTTTCTTCTGCAGCGGATAATCCGCGGTGGACTCACCCTCCACCATAATCTCTGCCGCCTGCATCTCAAAAGCCTGTTTTGCCTGAGGGGTCGCTACAATCTTGCCACGTGCAACAATTGCCGATCCTACATTCAACTTGGAAATCTTGTCGAAATTATCCAGAGAATCATCATAAACCACCTGAAGCGGCTCGAAAAATGTGCCGTCGTTTAACACAATAAATCCAAAAGTCTTGGAATCCCTAATACTTCTGACCCATCCGCCGACTGTCACTTCCTTGTCAATATAGTCAGCTGTATTGCGGTACAGCTCCTTCATGTCTGTCAAATTCATACTTCCCATAAACCGTCTGCTCCTTCTTTGTCCCTTAATTTATATATTTGTTTATTTATGCCGACTCTTAATCCACGATGGTGGATGTCATCGTAATATTTCCGTTCTCTTTTAAAAATTCCATGACATTGTTTCGCATCAACTGCTCCTTGAGCATTTCCACATCAACGCTCTCCCTATAGGCTTCCTCGGACTCATAACCGTAGGCTTCCACTCTACTGTTAATTTCCTCTTGAAGCTGCTCCTCTGTGGGATTGAGTCCCTCTATATCGGCTATCGCCTGATACATAATATATTCCTGCACACCTGTCAGCGCTTCAGATTGAAACCGCTCCTTATAATCAGCTTCACCCATTCCGTAATTAGCCTGCATAAAGGCCTGCAGCGTCATACCATACATTGCAGCCTGAGTACGCATCGCCTCTTCAATATTCTGTTCAAAACGCTCTACCATCTTTGCAGGAGGTTCCTTAAAAGTACAACCCGCCATAATCGTGTTAGAAATCGTGGTTTCAATGGTGCTTTCATAGGTCTGTACGGCATCTTCATAGAAGACATTGTACAGGTAATCCCGCAAATCCTGCTCCGTGTTACAATCCTCTATGCCCAGCGCTTGCACATAGCTATCGACGTCCTTCCTGCCGTTGACTGTGACTTTGAATACCACCGCTGCACCGGCAAGATCCGGATTTGTATAGGGGTCGGGAAAGGTCAAATCCAGAGAAACCGTGTCTCCGTAATTGACACCGATCAGTCCGTCCTCAAAACCGTCAATAAACTGATGGGAACCGATCTTCAGATCAGAGCCCTCTGCGGTACCTCCCGCAAAAGCCTCTCCGTCCAGGAATCCCTCATAGTCAATATTTACCGTGTCACCTTCCTCAATTGCCCTGTCCGTCACTTCCTCAATGGGAATCTGCGGCAGTACATAGTATAACATATACATATCCACCATGCCGTCCTCCACGACAGGTTCCTCTGCCGAAGCCTCAATGCCGATATAGTTGCCCAGCGTTACATAATCGGACGCTTTGATGTCTTTCAGATATTCCTTGCTCCCACAGGCTGTCATAAGCGTCGATACAGCCATGATTGCCGCCATAACTGCGGTCTTCCTGATTTTCATAATTCTTTGCATACCTTTTTTCATAATCTCCTCCGAATTACTATATATTTTGTATAAACCCTTTCGTCCCTCATAAGCTTGTCTGTGTGGGCAGCACTGTTTTTTTCAGGCATACCCATACATAATAATATTACCACAAATCATACTGCGATAAAAGAGTTTCTTAGAAATATTCTTGCTTAAAGCCGTAATCAATGATAAAATATCCTTTGCATGTAGCAAGTAATTTCGGAGGTAGCCCAATGAGTACATTATCAATTGTTTTGTTGGTTATTTTGGCGGTTTTGATTGTTGCCGTAATCGCGCTGTATTTTATCGGTAAGAAGGCACAGAAGAAGCAGAGTGAACAGCAGGCGCAGATTGATGCCATGAAGCAGACGGTCTCCATGCTGATTATAGATAAGAAACGTATGAAACTACGAGAGGCCGGTCTTCCGCAGATGGTTGTGGAACAGACTCCTAAGTGGATGCGCGGTACCAAACTTCCCATTGTCAAAGCCAAGGTTGGACCTCAGGTAATGTCTTTGATTTGCGATGAAAAGATTTTTGATTCCGTACCGGTTAAGAAAGAAGTGAAGGCAGTCGTCAGTGGTATCTATATCACGGACGTGAAGGGTCTGCACGGAAAGCCTGTTGCAGCAGAGCAGAAGAAAAAGAGTAAATTCAAACAATTGGTTGAGAAGGCCCAGGAGAAAGCAGGCGCAAAGCCGATTAAATAACAGCAGAAATATCGATTCTCATATGGCAGTCGGACAGAAATTCGTTGTTAATGTCCAGAGCATATTCCACTTCCACAGTGATGTGCTCTTCCTGCTCCATGATTTGTATTTTTTTCGTATCGATTCCCATAAGAATCTGACCAAATGGCGTGTTGTAACCGGTCAGATTCTTTTTATTTTCTTCGAATACCATGCGCACATTTACTGCACCGGTTCGACATAACTCCAATGTATTTTCATTAAACTTCAGTCTGTTTTTCAACACATCTTCGGAGCCTTCCAACTGTTCTTCATAGATTACGTAGTGGCTGCCGTTTTTCTTATAATAGTCTCCCTGCGAAACCGTCTCAATCTGACCGGTGCCTTCATCGTCCTGCCCAAACTGCATTCCTTTGAAGGTCAACAATACTTTCTGCGTCATAGATATGTTCCTTAGTTTCTTTATTTCTCGTTAATATTCATCGATGTGAATTACCTTCGCCGACAAGATGCCGTAAGTCAGGATTGAGTTGGCAAACTTCTGGAATTTGTCCGCCGCATCGCTGACGAAGAAGCGGTACAGTTCCGTTCCCAATCCGGGTCTGTGCTCGCTCTCCAATCCTTTTTCCTGCAAAAGATTCTTGAGTTCACGTGCCGTCTCATATGCGGGATTCACCAGCGTTACACTCTCACCCATAATTCTCCCGATCGTGGAACGTATAATCGGATAATGAGTACAGCCTAAAATCAATGTATCAATTCCCACATCAATAAGCTCGGACAAGTACCTTCGCGCAATTTCGTCTGTTACAGGGTCTTCCCACAGTCCCTCCTCTACCAGAGGAACGAAAAGCGGACATGCCTTGCTTAAGACCATAGCGTCAGAGTCTTTCTCTTTTATGTACCGGCTGTAAATGCCGCTGCCGATGGTCGCCTCTGTGGCTATAACACCGATTTTATCGTTTTTCGTGGCACCGATTGCAGTTTTGGCGCCCGGTCTGACAACGTCGATAATCGGCAATTCCACTTCTTTTTCCAGTTCACTCACGGCACAGGCACTCGCGCTGTTGCACGCCACCACGATTGCCTTGACATCCTGCGTCTGCAGAAAACGCACGATCTGCCTGGAAAATCTCGTGATTGTCTCCGGTGACTTATTGCCGTAGGGCACTCTCGCCGTATCGCCAAAATATACAATGCGCTCGTTGGGAAGCTGCCGCATGATTTCCCTTGCCACGGTCAATCCTCCCACGCCCGAATCGAAAACCCCGATGGGTCTGTTACGCAATTCTTCCTGCTCACTCATACCTATTTCCCCGTTAATGTTTCTCTATTTTACTTTCAATCCATTCCAACAGCCTGCTCTTGATGACAATCTCATTTCCCGCTGCGCCTAGAATATCCTGATAGTTCCCTTGCTTCGCTTCAACTTCCCCGCTGTCCGCGACGACCTGTTCATAGGTACTGTCGGAAAAACACAGCTCAGGATACAGAATCCCCCACCACACACATGCCAACGCACCGGCTGCTGCCGCATGAATACGCAGATTACAGTACATTTTTTGCGTAATCTGCATGATAATCTGTCTGTTCCACATTTTGTTACACTCCTTTCATATAAGAAGTGTAACCGCTATTTGACTCTCTATTCGTCTATTTTTTCTTATCTGCCGCCTGCTCCTGCTCCAACCGAATCTGCCGGATAATGGATTTCTCTTGGTTGTCAATATGGAGTTTGGCCGTTTCCGCCGCTTTCTTTTTGTCACGCTTGACAATACTCTCGTATATTATTCTATGCTCGTCAATCAGACTGTCATGCTGAATTTCATCCTTAATATACTCAAACCGATATCGGTACATCTGCTCCGACAGATTATTGATCAGCTGAATCAGTCTTTGATTGCCCGTGGCATGCACGATAATATCATGAAATGCCACATCCGCCTTGGCAATAACCGTTGCATCCTTAGTCTCGGTTGCACGTGCAAACTCGTCACACGCCACCTTAAGCTGCTCCTGTTCCTCGTCACTGATTCTGTCACAGGCAAGCTCCACGCAGAGAGCGTCCAATGCACGCCGCACTTCCAATACGTCTTTTAAACTTTTCTCCGTAATCTGGGCGACTTCCGCACCGCGGCGCGGAATCATAATCACCAGACCCTCCAGCTCCAGTTTACGGATTGCTTCTCTGATCGGTGTCCTGCTGACTCCAAGACGGTTCGCCAGATGGATCTCCATCAGGCGCTCCCCCGGTTTCAATTCTCCCGTAAGGATTGCCTTGCGCAACGTGTTGAATACCACGTCCCGCAGGGGAAGAAATTCATCCATTGTCACATCAAAATGTTCTCCCATACAAACCTTACCTTTCTCTCAGTTCACCATACCTGTTTGCGCCATCTGTCCTTATTCTGCCGCACCACTATGGAATGTACTCACAAAAATCTGTCCCGCGAGCTGCTTATCTGCCACGGCACGTGCCGCTGTCTCAACCGCTTTACGCTCTGTAAAAATACCGAATACCGATGGACCGCTGCCGCTCATCAGTGCATTCTCCGCGCCCATGTTCCGTAGCAGTTCCTTTATTTGCTCAATTACAGGATATTCCTTTATTGTAACCGTCTCCAGCACATTGCCCAATCTGTCCGTAATACCGCATAAACTGCCTGACCGAAGTGCCTCGACCATACCGTCTATATCAGGATGATATGTCAGTCTGTCTGCATGAAGATTCCCATAAACAAAAGCTGTGGACACGTTGATATCGGGTTTAACCACAACCAGAAAACAGTCCGGCGGCGCAGGTAACGGTGTAAGAATCTCCCCGATTCCCTCTGACAACATCGTCCCGCCCACAAGACAATAGGGAATGTCCGCGCCAAGCTTTACGCCAAGTTCCTGCAGTTCCTGTATAGAATATCCCATCCCGAACAGCTCATTCACTCCGTGCATGGTTGCCGCAGCATCGGCACTTCCGCCTGCCATCCCCGCCGCGATAGGAATTCTCTTAGTCAGCGCAATCTTCACGCCTTCCGTAATTTTCTTCTCCCGCATCAAAAGATCCGCCGCCCTATAAATCAGGTTACTTCCATCCACCGGCAGTTCCTCATTATCGCTCTGTATCACAATTCCCGGCTGCGCTGCTTTCTCAAAAACCAAATCATCGCAGATATCCACGGTCTGCATAATCATCTTAAGCTCGTGATAACCGTCCTCCCTGCGTCTTAGGACATCCAGTCCAATATTGATTTTTGCATATGCCTTTCGGGTAATTTGCTCTATATTCGCCATTGTTTCAGCCTTTCCGCAATATAAACGCCGCCATATACACGGCTTGAGGCAAATTGTACTTTGTATACAAAAAGTGGATTGTACTTAATTATATACAATCCACTTGTGTTCGTCAACAGTTCAGAATGTTGCTGACAAGCTCCTCATCCGGACTCCCGTCGGCAATTTTCTTAATGACACTGACAACCTCATCGTAAGCGCCGGTATATACCCTATTTGTTAAGAAGACTTCCTCCACAATCTTCTTGTATATTCCGGAGACATTCCAATCCGCCCAATCTTCACAGTATTTCCCGTCATATGTATATCTCAACTCCACATCTTTTCCGTTCGAATCAATACCAAACGCTATTCTAAGCATCGCAATCATAAACCGGCTTCTTCGCAAAATCCTGTCGTTTATATTACCGCACAAATCATCAATTTCCTCTGTCGGGGGCAGCACACCCTTGGCTTCCAATCGTCCCGTCTTTCGCTGTGTTTCCATTTGCTTTTGGTGGGATTCACACAGTGGAACAGGCTCATAATGATCATCCACATAGTCCCAAAGAAAAAAGGTATTGATATACTTAATGTAATTTTGTTTTCTTATCTCACTATTCTCACCCAAATATTTCTTCCCGTCCCAGACATGAAGCAGGTTGTCAAGCGATAAGTCCAAATAATCTTTGATACACGGCTGTGTTCCTCTGTACCCGTTATATCCGGCAGGCACTAAAACCAAATTCCCCACCGTATGTGTCAATGCGGCAAACTCCTTTATCTTTTCACTGCGGACATAATTTTCATCCCCTTCAATAAACTCCTTGATTCTATCCGCCCGATTCCGCTGTTTTCCGTTTTCACCATCTTTAAAGAATACCGTATTTTTAAAGTTATTCCATCTATATGTATCACGATAGTTAGAAATCAGATATGCACTGAATGTAATCCAAAAGGAATTCATTGTATCCGGTCCCATTTGCATGTCACGTTCATAGCATGAGTGGGCAAACTGTTTGATTGTCGCGAACTTAAACTCTACATCCTCTGTACGGCACAAATCTTTCCAGTTCCATAAGGTCCTGTAGATCTCCCGCGGAAACCATGAATAATATCCCTGCCGCAAGTAATCCTTTCTAACCGTTCCGTCACAATCAAAATCACAGAATTTCGGCAGCGCTTTATATTTCAGGAAACTGATTAGGGCGGAATCATCGGTTAATGACCTCATCTCATGCAATCTCTTCTCGTAAAATGCCTTATCCCTTCCACATGATACTTCTTCTCTATTGTACAATTCCTCTAAATGCTCACACCAAAGCGCTTCATCAAACTGTTCCTTTAAATCAAATAATTCTTTGTTCTGTTCGTTCGATTGAATATAATCCCGTAAACTGTTATATTTTGGCGTTTGTCTATCCATCTTTTTCGGCTCCGTTATCAAGTGTTTTTCACTTAACAATTATTTTAACACATTTTGTTCCCCGTTCGAAAATATTATTTTTTCTGCCTCATGTCACGAATGGCATATTTTTGGTTATAAAAATATTAAAAAAATTTTTTTTGCTCCTAATTTTTCCAAAGGTATGGTACGATATAATAAATAGATGTGGGGAGTTATCTCCTCAAGCAACCGGAAACGTAAAACTATAACACATTCCAAGGAGGGATACCAATGAGCGTAAACGGAGTTACAGGTGCTACTAATACTTATGATGCCTATCAGGCAAATCAAGCTACTTCTACGAAGGCTGCTGAAGAGAACACTTCCAAAGCTGCTTCCGAAGACAAGAACGATACAGGTGTTGTCTATGAGTCATCTAAGAGTGCAAGCACCTCTACAGCTAAGACCTACACCCAGAACACTGACTTGGTAAACAAGATGAAAGCAGATGCAGCAGCTCATGCACAGCAGTTACAGAATATTGTAACACAGTTGATGAGCAAACAGGGTCAGACCTATAACACAGCTAATGGCATCTGGTCATTCCTTGCAAGCGGCGACTTTACAGTAGATGCTGCTACCAAGGCACAGGCAGAGAAAGATATCGCAGAAGACGGTTACTGGGGCGTAGAGCAGACATCCGACAGAATCATCGATTTCGCAACCGCATTGACCGGTGGTGATCCGGACAAGATTGAAGAGATGCGCGAAGCTTTCAAGAAGGGCTACAAGATGGCTGAGGAGACATGGGGAGGCAAGTTGCCTGATATCTCCCAGAGAACCTACGATGCTGTAATGGAGAAGTTTGACAAGCTGGCTCAGGAAGCCGGACTGACAACGTCAAACTAGTCTGTATTATCATATTATTCACTCAGTTAAAAGAAGTCAGGTCACACGACCTGACTTCCTTTATTTTTGCTTATCTTCTATAGTTTTCACTCATCCAACGCCGAAAATAATACATTCCGTATCCGTCTGGTATACGCGGTAGTTCCGGAATCAACTTTCTGGTGCATTATCAACAAGGTCAGTTTATGCTCAGGATCGTTCATCATATATGTTCCAAGCCAACCGTCCCATCCGTACTCTCCCTTGCTTCCGATGCCGACAGCAGCCCCCGGATCGACTAAAATACGCATCAGATTACCGTAAGTGTGTCCCGCCAGAGATTCCCACGTATCTACGCCCCGCTGTTGTGCAGGCGTAACGTGCGCCGTGGTCATATATTCCACCGTCTTAGGTGCCAGGATACGTGTACCCCGATAGGTACCGCCCTCCAAAAGCATCTGCGTAAACTTGGCATAATCGTCTATGGTAGAACACAGTCCCGCTCCGCCCGACTCGAATGCCGGCGGGATCTCCATCTTATTCTGTATAGCAAGATTATATCCGGTTTCCTCAACCAATCCGTGCTCTCCGTCCCGATAGACTTTCGCCAACCGATTCTGTTTATCCTGCGGAACATAAAATGCCGTATCCAGCATCCCCAAGGGCTCAAAAAGTCGCTTTGACAAAAACTCCCCGAAACGCATACCGGACACTACTTCCACCACCGCGCCGAGTACGTCCGCAGACAAACCATACTGCCATGTGGCACCGGGCATAAATGCAAGAGGCAGTTTGCCGGTTCTGTTGGCAAGTTCCACCGTCGTAATTGCCTGTTCCGTCAGCAGCTTGCTCTTAACTTCTTCCATCAGTTTGTCACATCTGATTTCTGCCGGATTACCTTCTCCGGGATAAACCAGACCGGAAGTCATATTGAGCAGATGCTGTATCGTCATAGGCTGCTTCACCGGGACGATTACTCCACGCTCGATTATATACTGATTCCGAAATCCCGGAAGATAATCGGATACCTGATCCATCAGATCGATTTTGCCTTCCTCAAGCAGAATCATGGCCGCCGCGGCCGTCACCGGCTTTGTCATGGAATAAAGACGGTGAATTGTATCACGCGTCATCTTATATCCTGCGGCAATATCACGATAGCCTGTCTCGTAATAGCACTGTTCTTCTCCGTTCTGCAACACCATACAAGTCACGCCGGACACATATGCCTTGTCCGTCATCTCCTGCATGATCTCCGGTATTCTCTCCAATCTATCCCTCTTCATACCTACCTCCGTCCTATCAAATACGCCTTTGCGCCGTGGCTTGCAATTTCCGCCTCAATCAAATCTACAGCCGAAACTTCTTCTCCGCTCCAAAGCTCCTTAGCCGTCACTTTATCATAGATTTCGACTTCGGCTAACGGAATCTCTATTGTCGCGTCTTTCTCTCCCGCATTAAAAACAGCAAGATATCTGCCACCCTCTGCGCTTGATGCCGTCCACAGAATATATTCGTTGCCTCCGATTTCTCTGCGCCATACCTGATGAGCATTGCGCGCATTGCGGTGCATCGCGAGTATCTCCGTGTTTGTAATCAGGTTCATGGTGAACTCGTCAAAGCCTGTCATTTCACCGCCAATCATTAACGGCGAACGGAAAATACTCCACAGTGTCATCATTGTGATCTGTTCATTTTCCGTAAATTTCGTCCTATTGCCGGAATCATAATCCTGCAGAATCGGTCCGATAGGCAGCATATCCGCATCGGGCCAATGCCCCGCTCCTGTGTGTGTACACCACTTTTCCGCACGGGAAAACATATCATATAACAGTTCCCATTTATCCCAGAAATCATCGGTAATACGCCACATATTAGAGATTTGCTTGTAAAGCTCCGCTTTCTCTAAAAGTGCAGGTCCGGGGGAAAGACTTAAGACCATATCCCTGCCGCAATGATGCAGCGCCTCACTGAGCATCACCAGTTCTTCCTCCTCATGGGGCAGTTCACGTGCGATATCATCACACTTTATAAAATCTACGCCCCACGATGCATACAGTTTAAAAATACTGTCGTAATATTCCCGAGCCCCTTCCTTGTGTGGATCAACACCGTACATATCCGTATTCCACGCACATATGCTGGAAGTCTTGGCAACCTGAGCAGCCGTCCTGTTGGTGCCGAGAATTTTCGTATTCTTATGAGCTGCCTGACGAGGAATCCCCCTCATAATATGTATTCCAAACTTAAGTCCCAATGAATGGACATATTCCGCCAACGGTGCAAAACCTTTTCCACCCGCGGAGGACGGAAAACGATTCACCGCCGGAATAAGGCGTGAGTATTCATCCATACAAAGCTCCGTGAACGGATTGTACTCATGGCCTGTCGCACGGGGTTCATACCATTGAATATCGACGACGATATACTCCCATCCGTATTTCTTGAGATTTTGAGCCATGAACTCGGCATTTTTTCTCACAATGTCTTCCGTAACCGCCGCTCCGTAACAGTCCCAACTGTTCCAACCCATAGGTGCAGTTTTCGCAACCATTAATATTCCTCCCCAAATAAAATTTATCACATGCATCAAATTAAGTATATTATACTATTTCCCGAACTTGATGTATAGGAATATTATTATGAATTGTGCAGACGAAAACCATAGTTTGTGATATAATTAGCGCAAAAGAAAACAAATTATATTATCGGAGACAAACTATGATAGAAAACAATAAAGTACACAAAATCCTCTACGGAGGAGACTATAATCCTGAACAGTGGCCGGAGGATACATGGGAGGAGGATATGCGTCTGCTCAAGCTGGCGCACATTGACGTGGTGACGTTAAATGTATTCAGCTGGGCATCCTTACAGCCTTCCGAGGATACATATACGTTTGACAAATTAGATAAAATTATGGAAATGGTTACCAAGCACGGCTTAAATGTCTGTCTTGCCACTTCCACCGCAGCCCATCCTGCATGGATGGCTCGCAAGCATCCCGATATTCTCAGAACGGAATTTAACGGTATGAAGCGCAAATTCGGCAGCCGACACAACTCCTGCCCCAACAGCCCGGCCTACCGTAAATATTCCACAGCTCTTGCCACGAAATTGGCTGAGCGCTACAAATCTTATGACAATATTGTAGCATGGCATATTTCCAACGAATATGGCGGAGAATGCTACTGTGAGAACTGCGAGAAAGCCTTTCGGACATGGCTTAAGAATAAGTACAAGACCATCGACGCGGTCAATCAGGCGTGGGACACCGCTTTCTGGGGACATACCTTCTATGATTTTGACGATATTGTACTGCCCAATATGCTCTCTGAGCATTTTGCGGAAAACAGGACGACTTTCCAGGGCATTTCCTTGGATTACAGAAGATTCAATTCGGAGAGTATTCTGGATTGTTACAGGTTGGAATATGATGCGGTCCATGCAATCACACCCCACATCCCGATTACTACCAATCTGATGGGTGCCTATTATCCTCTGGATTATCAGATGTGGGCCAAATATATGGATTTTATCTCATGGGATAACTACCCTGCCAACGATACTGTCTTGGAGGATATCGCTTTCAAGCACGACCTGATGCGCGGTTTGAAACAGGGAAAACCTTTTGCCCTGATGGAGCAGACCCCCAGCGTAACGAACTGGCTTCCGTACAATGCATTGAAACGCCCGGGCGTAATGCGTCTGTGGAGTTATCAGGCTGTGGCACACGGGGCCGACACTGTGATGTTCTTCCAGATGAAACGAAGCATCGGCGCCTGCGAAAAATATCACGGTGCAGTCATCGATCATGCAGGGCATGAAAACACGCGAGTGTTCCGTGAGATATCTGCACTGGGCGCGGAACTTGATAAAATCGGTTCCTTGACTCTGGGCGCACGAACATGCTCCAAAGCTGCCATTGTCTTTGATTGGGATAACTGGTGGGCCACCGACTATTCCGCAGGGCCCAGCGTCAATCTGAACTACTTTGACGAAGTACTGAACTACTATAAAGCTTTTAATAATCTGAATATTTCCGTGGACTTAATCAGCGTGGAGGACGATTTATCCGGGTACTCCTTTGTCGTTGCACCACTTCTGTATATGGTTAAACCGGGCTACGACGAGAAAATAAGACGTTTTGTGCAGAACGGCGGCAGATTCCTGACCACTTTCTTCAGCGGTTACGTGGATGACCATGATCTAGTCACAATAGGCGGCTATCCGGGCAAACTGCGGGACATTCTCGGTATCTGGGTGGAGGAAGAGGATGCGCTTCCTAATGATGCACAAAACAGCTTCATCTATCAGGGTACTACATATCCCGCCACATTAATCTGCGATTTGCTGCATACCGAGGGCGCGCAGTCACTCAGTGAATATGAACAGGACTTCTATGCCGGTATGCCCGCGCTGACCCGCAATACGTTTGGTCAGGGTGTAGCTTACTATGTGGCTACCCGATCCAATGCGGACTTTTACCGTACACTGATTGGGGAAATCTGTGAGGAAGCCGGCATCCGCCCTATTATGGATACGCCGGAGCTCATCGAAGTGACAAAGCGTTCCAACGCAAACGGTACTTTCATGTTTTTCCTCAATCACGATGCGAAAAGTCATGATATCAAACTGCCTTGCTCGGGCACGGATATTCTGACCGATACCGCATACAAGGACGGGGATGTTATGACGCTGTCCGCTAAGGGTGTGGCGATCATACATATAATAGAAAATTAGAAACTGCAATTTTAAAGAAGACAAGCGTATAAATAAGAATGGAGAGTGTATGAAAATAGCAGACAAGAAAACTTATCTTGAACAAATTGATGAAGTAATTGCAAAGGGTCCTTACCACGATGACTGGACATCTCTCACGGACTTTGACATGCCTCGCTGGTATGAGAAGGCAAAGTTCGGCATTTTCGTCCATTGGGGACTCTACAGCGTGCCGGCTTTCAACAACGAGTGGTATTCCCGCAATATGTACATCCATGGAACGCCTGAGTACGAGCACCACATCAAAACTTACGGAGCGCACAAAGACTTTGGATATAAGGATTTTATTCCACTTTTTACGGCGGACAAATTCGATCCCGATTACTGGGCGGAAACTTTTGCCGCGGCAGGCGCCCGCTATGTAGTGCCTGTGGCGGAACATCACGACGGTTTCCAGATGTACGACAGTGACCTCTCAGTGTATAACGCCGTTCAGATGGGTCCGAAGCGGAATATTCTCGGCGAACTGAAGGCATCTTTTGAGAAGAAGGGCCTCGTCTTCTGCACCTCTACTCACCGTGCAGAACATCATTGGTTTATGGGCAACGGTAAAGACTTTGACAGCGACATTAAAGATCCTCTCGTATGCGGCGATTTCTACTGGCCGTCGGAGCAGCAACAGCCGGACCAGCAGGACCTTTTTGCCAAACCTTATCCTAACACGGAATTTCTGGAGGACTGGCTCTGCCGAACCTGTGAAATCATAGACCGCTACCAGCCGAAGATTCTCTATTTTGACTGGTGGATTCAGCATGAAGCATACAAGCCCTATCTTCGTAAGATTGCGGCCTACTATTACAACCGCGGGGCAGAGTGGAACTTCCCCACAGCCATCTGCTACAAGCATGATGCGATGGCTTTCGGAAGTGCGATTGTGGATGTGGAACGAGGTAAGTTTGCGGACTGCAAGCCTTACCACTGGCAGACGGATACCGCTATTGCCCGCAATTCATGGTGTTATACCACCACCCTCGACTATAAGAGCAGCTATGAGTTGATTTGCTATCTGATAGATGTAGTCAGCAAGAACGGTAACCTGTTACTCAATGTAGGACCGAAAGCCGACGGCTCCTTCGCCGAGCAGGATTTGGCAATTTTAAAAGATATTGGAAACTGGCTGTCCGTAAACGGGGAAGCAATCTACAACACCAAGCCGTGGCGTTATGCCTCAGAAGGACCCACAAAAGAAGTTGAAGGACAATTCAGCGACAGTGCGGCAAACACTTATACATGCGAAGATTTCCGTTTTACCGCAGGGCGCGGCTGTATTTATGCGATTTGTTTATGTTATCCTGAAAACGGACGCATCACAATCCGCTCCCTCTCCAAGTCTAAGGATGCCAACAAGCCTAATTTTCACGGTATCATTAAAGATGTGTCGCTTGTTGGTTATGAAGAGCCTTTAAATTGGCAGATGGATGAGGAAGGACTGCATTTTACCACAAATACTGTCCGCAGTGATTTTCCTGTAGTCATTAAAGTAGCAGTAGAATAAAGCCCCTGCGTATTTTGATGGCTGTATAGATAGGCACATATTTTAATATATGCAAACAAAAAATCTTCCACACCGTTTATGATGTGGAAGATTTTCTTACACTTAATAATATACAATCAAAGGTAATATTTAATTTTCAGCCATATCTACCTTTTCCTGAATAATCTCTGTCAGCATAGCTTCCGCTTCAGCCAGTCCGTTAGCTTCAAAATCAGCAAGCATTGCATCATAGTTTGCATCGAAATTAGCTACCGGGTCTGTAACGCACTTGATAAGTGCAGGCCATGCGATTTCATCCAGAATAGACTCAATTTCGGTAAACTCATTGGGTTTAGCATATGCCCACAATGCTGAATACGGAGGAGTCTCAAACTCGTCCGGCTGAGGGAAGATCTCTGTCAACAGCTCAACACCCCAAGCCTCACAAGCTGCCTTTTGTTCTTCGTTATATTCAGCGATTACTGATTCTTTACTCGTGGTTGTGTAAGTACTTCCGGTAGAATCTTCAATGCCGTCACCGTAATACGGGAAAGGATATCCGTGGAAACCAACACCGGTCGTCTTGCTGTACTCGGTATCTGTCTGGGATTTGGTAATTTCCTCCTCTGTTCTATAACGAACACCATTCTCGTCTACTTCGTAGTTGACGCCTTCAATACCCCACCATCTCAATACCTGCGCCTCATCAGTACACATATAGTCAAGGAACTTAATAGCTGCTACAGGGTCTGCGCAGTCTACAGAGATACCAACACCGTATCCGGTGGTAAGTCCCTGATACATAAGCGTATGGCTCTTGGTATTCGCATCCATAGTAAGCGGAAGACCTGCATAAGTCTTGCCGTATTTTCCGTCATTTTTCAAAATCTGCTCTGCCTCGTTATAATCCCAGTCTGCATCCGCCAACGCCAGTACCTGACCGGTTGCAATCTTGGCAATGTAATCTTCATGGGACTGTGTAGCAAAGTTGTGATCCAAAATGCCCTCATCATACATACGGCTCAACCACTTGAAATACTCTCTGATTTTATCGGAGGTATATTTGAACTGTGCCGTATATGTGCCGTCGGAGTTTTCATTGACCAGCCACTCACCGTTATCCGGGCAGCCTTCTCCGATATAGCCGGCAGGATTACCAAACGTGATCATCCAATGCCAGTCAGAAGTGGAGAGTGTCAGAGGAATGGTCTCATAACCGTCATCCGTGGTAGGATGTGCTGCAAGATAATCTTTCAGCATGGTCTCAAACTCATCTAAAGAGTTCGGAATCTTATAATCATTCTCTTTCAATACATCCCACTGAATCTGCGCAGTACCGGCTGTTTTGTAGCTGACACCGCCCACATTGTAGGAAGACAACTGATAAATCGCAGGATCATCTGCGGAATATCTCAGTTTACCTAACTCTTCACCATACAACTTCTTGATATTGGGGCCGTACTCTTCAATCAGATCGGTCATATCAATCAGCGCACCTGCATCAATCAAGCTTCCCGCATCGCCCTTTGCAAAGATTAAATCGGGATACTCGCCGCTTGCAATCATCAGAGAAATTCTCTCCGTATCATCACCTACAGGATAATCTGTCTCCAGCTTAATACCTGTAGCTTCGGTAATTGCAAGCGCTACCGGATCCGTCCACGGATCTTCCTGTCCGTCTGCACTATAGAAAGTAAGAGTTAACTCTTCACCTTCAGGTACAATTCTGGTTCCGCTCGTCTCACCGCTTGCCGTATCACTGCCGGAAGTATCCGTAGATGAGCCGTCAGTTGAACTGCTGCCGGTTGAGCTGCTGTTGGATGCTCCATCGTTGGATGAATTGCCACAGCCTGCCAATGAAGCAGCCGTCAGGGATGCTACCAGAAGCATTGCCATCAGTTTCTTCATTTTCATAAATAAATCCTCCTTTTAAATTTATTAGCTCAGTCTTTGACTGCACCAATCGTCATGCCTCCTACAAAATATTTCTGCAGGAAGGGATATACTATCAGGATAGGCACGGTAGCGACAATCGTAACCGCCATACGGATTGACATCGGAGACACCGTTCTGGTTGCCTGCAGTAAATCCGCACTGTGCGAATCTATCTTGGTAGTTGCCTGCTCCATGATCTCATAGAGCATATACTGTAATGTAGGCAGATTTCTTGCATAGAGATAGGTATCCATGAAAGAATTCCACTGTCCTACTGCTACGAACAGGGCTACGGTAGCAAGTACCGGCTTAGAGAGAGGTACAATGATCCGCGCCCATATATATACATCGTTGGCCCCGTCAATACGTGCCGCTTCCTGTAAAGCAAGCGGAAGCCCGTCAATAAACGAGCGAACCAAAATAATGTTATATACCCAGATCAACCCCGGAATAATGTACACAAGAAAACTATTACTCATTTTCAAAGTTCTCGTCAGCAGCAAATATTCGGGAATCATACCACCGCCGACATACATCGTAACAACAAAGAACACCGTAAAAAGTTTATTAAAGTAGAAATCCCTGCGGCTTAGCACATATGCTATCATCGAAGTGCAGATGACACCTGCCGCCGTACCAATCACCGTTCTCGCAACAGACATGCCAAAAGCGCTAAAGAGATTGTTCTCACGAAAAACATACTGATAATTATAAAATGTAAACTCTCTTGGAATGATAAAGTTAATATCCCTCATGGTGTCAACCGGATCATTCAAAGAAATCGCCAAAACATTAAGGAAAGGATATAATGTAATAATGATAAGCAGAACGAATACTACCAACAATATGTAATCAATAATATTATCTTTGCTCTTAATCCTATTTGATACCGTCTTACCTGCCATAATCGCCCCTCCTTATATCAGTTTGCTCTCACCAAACAGGCTGGCAATCTTATTTGCAATCAACAGCAACGTAATACCAACCACCGACTGGAACATACCGATCGCAGTACCCACACCGTAGTTGTTATTTCCGATACCTCTTAAGTACGCAAACCACGAAAGAACCATCGTATGATCCTGAACAATCGCATTACTCAAAAGCATCTGACGTTCCATTCCTACATTCAGCGTGCTTCCGATGCTCATGATTAGAAGAACAATAATTGTAGGTTTAATACCGGGAAGTGTAATATGCCAAATTCTCTGCAGGCGATTTGCACCGTCTACCTTAGCGGCTTCATAGAGCCCCGAATCAATACCGGCCATTGCCGATAAGTATACAATGGCATCCCAGCCAACTTCTTTCCAAATATTGATCACACATATTACTACCCAGATCATAACGGAGTTAGTGGAAAGCAGCTTCAAATCTCTTCCCGTCATTCGGTCCAACAGACCTCCGTCATTGCAGACCATCTTTGCAATACTTGCGATAACCACCCAAGACACAAAGTGCGGCAGATAGGAAATGGTCTGCGTAATCTTTTTAAATTTCATAAAACGGATTTCATTTAGCATTACCGCGAACACAATAGCGGAAATAGTTCCCAGCGCAATACCAAGAATACTGGTTCCGATTGTATTGATAATTGTCTGTGCAAAAATACGGTCCGAAAAAGCTTTTTGAAAATTTGCAAATCCAACAAAGGTCCTTTCAAAAAAAGAAAGCGAAAAAGTGGCCGGTTTTACTTCCTGAAAAGCCATTGTCCAACCCCACAACGGAATATACTTAAAAATGAACAGCCACACAACAAAAGGAACTGACATAAGCAGAAGATACCTCTGGCGATACATCAATTCCCAACTAAACTTCTGTTTTTGAATTTTTGCTTTCTTTGCTTTAGCCTGCATGAAAAACCTCCTCTACCATACGACGGACAACATCTCCCAAGAACCTTCGCATTATACCCCCTTTTATTACGATACCATACCCCCCCCCAGATGTCAATCGAATCGGCCTATCCGGCATCAAAATACCGTTACAAAGTACACTCTAAGAGGGGATATTGTAATTCTTATCTCTGCCATTTTGTATTTACTTCATGATAACTTCCTTTACCCACCGATGTGCAAGCTCCATCCAGGACTGACACTCCGGCTCAATACCATAGCCTCCGCCACCCATCGTTCTTTCATCCGCAAGGCCCAGCCCATGGCCGCCCTTAGCATATAAATGCAGTTCCACCGGTATATTATACTCTCGCATTGCCAGCGCAAGAAGCAGGGAGTTTTCTGCCGGAACAAGACCGTCCTCGTTTGTATGCCACAGGAATGCAGGGGGCGTATCCTCACTGACTTGGTTTTCCAGGGACATCTCCTCTTTCATCGCTTCGTACTGCCCGCCCAACAGATTTTGAAAAGATTCATCATGAGCATAAGGACCCGAAGTGATGACGGGATAGTTCAGAATCATACCCGCAGGGCGCAGCATTTCAGAAGCCACACCCAGTTTCTCAGATAAAAACGGCCTGTTCCAGAACATACCGAAGCTGGCTGCCAGATGACCGCCCGCAGAAGAACCCTCCAACAAAATCTTGTCCGAATCAACGCCCCACGTATCCGCATGCTCTTTAATCATCTGTATTGACCTGCCCAGCTCCAAAAGTGCCGTAGGGTATACCGCCGGTGCAATGGAATAACGAAGCACCGCAGCATGAAAGCCGTACGCATTCCACTGCAAGGCGAACATTTCCGCCTCCCTGTCCGAGACAAAGGTGTAACCGCCGCCGGGACAAACAATAATAAGCGGCCGCCTCTTAATCTCAATTTCCTCTGAAGGAGAAATTAAATAAGTTGTCAATCGGGCCTGATCTCCCGAACCCTCCTCACGTATTTCATAGGTCTCACAAATCATATTATATCACCTCTGCTTACTCATAAATGTCGTACTGCTTTCCTTCCCTAATCATAACAGGAATCACGGAAAGCGGCGCAGGCACCGTAACGAGACTGCCGCCTTCATATTGTTTCTTCGTATAGGCATCCGTCCAACTGCATCCTTCGGGCAGATACAGGCTCCTCTCATCCACGCCCTCTTCCATCACCGGGGCAACAAGAAGGTCAGGACCGAACATATACGCATCTTCCACTTCCCAACAAGCTTTATCCTGCGGGAAATCATAGAACAGCGGACGCATGACGGGAGCACCTTTTTCACTCGCCTGCCGCATGCATTCTCTGATATAAGGCCGCAGCTTCTCCCTTATAAAAAGGAACTGCTTCAATATCTCATAGTTGTCCTCACCGAAGCTCCATACCTCGTTGTCCTGCCCACTGGTGAGCTGACGCACTCCGCCTATAAATTCCTGCTCTCTTTCATACCACGGCGAACGCTCCCCGTGCATACGAAATACAGGGCAGAATGCACCCCATGCAAACCAACGTACAAGAAGCTCCTTGAAATGCGGGTCGGAAATATCTCCGCCCAGGAATCCGCCGATATCACTGGTCCACCACGGGATACCCGCCATCCCCATATTCAAACCTGCCTGCAGCTGCTCCCGCATGGAACGGAAAGATGAATAGATGTCTCCGGACCAAGTCAGCACACCGTACTTCTGACTTCCGGCCCACGCACAGCGCACAAGACTCATAATCTCTGTCTCACCCTCCGAGCGAAGTCCATCATAGAATCCTTTGGCATAGCCCACAGGATAACGGTTAGTGCACTGCAAAGCGCTGCCCTCGTAGTAGCGGTAGTTGTCAAAATCATAGGGACCGTATTCCGGCTCCGCCTCATCCAGCCAGAAGCAACGAATGCCTTTCTTATAATAATTGTCGCGGCACTTTTCCCAGACAAATTTCTGCGCGCCGGGATGGGTTGCATCATAGAATACGGTATTTCCCATCCAAGTCATATGGTTGGAATTACCTCTGTCCGCCCGCACGAGATAACCGTTCTCCGCCATCTCTCCGAAGTTTTCGCTCTGTTCATCGATGGTAGGCCACACCGACACCACCGTCTCGATACCAAGCTCTTTCAATTCCTTAACCATCGCTTCCGGGTCCGGCCAGTCTCTGGGCTCAAATTTAAACTCACCCTGCCTTGTCCAGTGGAAGAAATCAACCACAATCGCATCCATCGGCAGACCCCTTCTCTTGTGTTCCCTTGCAACTGAAAGCAGCTCATCCTGATTACGGTATCTCAATTTACACTGCCAGTAACCCATGCCGTACTCCGGCATCATCGGTGTCCTACCTGCCGCCAGCGAATATTGTTCCTCTATCTGAGCCGGCGTATCTCCTGCCGTTATAAAATAGTCCAGCTTCTTTGTACTCTCCGCCGTCCACTCTGTCTTGTTGGTGCCGAAGGTCGCCGTGCCGATGGCAGGATTGTTCCACAGGAAGCCATAGCCCCTGTTTGATACCAGAAAAGGTACACTTGCCTGACTGTTGCGGTGTGCCAGCTCCAGAACAGCGCCCTTCCTGTCCATGTGCTTTTCCTGATACTGACCCATACCGAAAATCTTCTCCCCGTCAAACGCTTCAAAACGGGCATACAGTTTATAGTCGCTTCCGCCGGGTACCGGTTTGAGCTCTCTCGCATCCACGCGGAGGGGTACACAG
Organism: Lachnospiraceae bacterium; assembly: GCA_022510565.1. Lineage (GTDB taxonomy): Bacteria > Bacillota > Clostridia > Lachnospirales > Lachnospiraceae > UBA3282. The sequence goes on from JAFLTE010000010.1 coordinate 43,831, forward strand.
TAACGGTTAATCCGATTTCTGTTGCGCCAGTATTCCTCCGTCAAAAGCTCGCCCTTCTGATTATAAAAGCTGATCCATCCCTCGTGGGACACCTTGGCCGTAATCTTGCCGTTTATCAGTGTCGCCTGTGTACCCGTCTGGTGATACTTGGCATATTCCTCGGTCTGATACCACGGGTCGGTGACATCAATTGTCTCGAATTCAATTTTCGCCTCACATTCCGGCACCTTCTCCGTCAGTGCCCAGTCATTGGCATCCATCACAGGTTCCTTCGTCATACGCACACGTAGGGAATTGGGTCCCCACGGTTCAATCCACACCTGGCTGATTCCATCCTTTATTATCAGTCGATTGTTTTGTTGTTCAAGATGCATTTTCAAGACCTCTCTTTCTTAGATTTCTTTCTTATGATTCTATCTCCGGTTCCCCGTATAACACGCCGCGGCTGCCGGTGCCGAGATAAAACCGTCCGTACACCCTGCTGTCGCCCTCGATGCTGTTAATCTCACCATACATCTGGTCCGCACCGTTGAGACGCATATATGATTGTCCGTCATCCACTGAGCGGTAGAAACCATATTCTCCGTCTATCACCGCCGCCGTATATATGGCCTTATCCTCTTTGAAATAATCTCCGTCGGGGCGTATCACGCCGAGCCCGACCCGATAAAAAATGTCTCTCGGCATGCTTAATTTTATGACGCTTATGTCATCTTTTTCTTTGTCATAGTGCAGCTTCCACAGACCGTTTTCCTTTAGTGCCATATAGAATACACCCTGCTTACCGCTCTCGCCTCTCACCTCGGTCTTGTTGGCGCAGTCAATCAGAGCGAAGTTCACGTCAGGAAAATCTCCAGGCAGTGCCCGCTGCTTGAAATTGCGACCGCCGTCCCTACTGATATAAAATTCCGAATGTTCACCAAGACCGTAGAAAAGATTACTGTCCATACGGTCCGCAAAGACTTTCATACCGCCCTCTTCTGCCGGATTGCCTTCCAAGTCCAGAATATGTACGGTTCGGAAGGTGTGCCCGCCGTCGCTGCTTACCACCACCATATCAATCGGCAGCCTGATGCCGTCCGCCACCGACCAGACAATCGTTTGCTCATCCGGCGAAATTGCCACCCATCCGCTGTTCACATTGGGCTGCTCGATTGCATGGAGCGCCTGATCCAGTCTCGGTGTCAATCCGAAAGGCATGGGCAGCCTTTCAAAAGTCCTGCATTGGTCTTTGGAAAGAATCAGTCCGCCCTTCGTCTTGCCCTTCCAGTTACCTCTGGGTGTCACCACAACACAGTTGGGGTTAGTGTCTGAATAATCCGCATTGATACAGGTGATGTAACGGTTTCCTTCCGCATCGTCAAAAGAGTTGTCGCAGGGCGTATCCAAATCTCTGAATGCAAATCCGCCCAAATCGCCCAGAATATCAATAAGCTGCACCTCTCCCGCAGGCGGACTGTATAGATTTAAATGTACCGTCTCCTCCAATCCGTCACACCAATCACTGAAAACGACCTGCTCATCCGTCAGATTCCTGCTTCTGAAAACTCCCGTTCCCGTATTGAACCATCCCTCGTTCTCATCAAAAGGATTAATCTTGAAATCACTCAGCCAGTGAATAATGGAATGACCTCCGTTGTAACAAGGCTTCATGTAGGAAGTGCGGAAAGCCATTTCACCAACCCCTAAATCATAGAGAATTTCCTCCCATGTCTGCCCGTAATCCAAAGAGCGGTAAACACTGTCACCATCCTCCTTGCTGATGGTGGAGCAGACAAGCATTCCCTGTTTGGACGCTGCCGTGTCAATACCGCCAAAGCCATGCTCCAACATGCTTCCCTTGAATCCCGGTGTAATATCCTCACCCTGACCGAACCGGATGCCGCCTTCACTTGCTTTTTCTCCCGCGCTTGCGCCTTTTCCCCCATCAATCATCGGGTAACGTACCACCCGTCCGCCTATCACGCTGCCGCCGTCGCAGCTGTAGCCGTTTTCCAGCACATATGCATTTCTCCCCATCACAGAATAAGTGACATATAAATATTTATGGTCCATGGCATAGCGCTGTGCCACAAGCCCTGCCAATTTTACGCCATCAATTTCACCGTCACCATCCGCGGGCTGCCACAGCTTCTCAAAACTCGTACCGCCGTCATAGGACACATAGAGACTGTGTCCCCGCAGACGCTCGCTCCTTTTACTCGTCACACCGGCGCTGCCCACAATCAGAGCGCTGCCGTCCTCACTCATACCCGCGAAGGTCAGATATTCCTCGGGAAAAGACTTACACTTATTCCAGTGTTCGCCTCTGTCTGTGCTGACCCACAATCCTTCCTGCTGGCTTGCATAATAAAGTTTATCACTGTCCTTTTTATCTACAATCAGACGGTCTGCCGTACCTCTTCCGTTTAAGTTGCCGTGAATGAGAATCGGGAAATTGTGACAGATAAAATGTGCGCCATAGTCATCAGATACCGCAATCTTACCCGCGCCTTCCTCATTAACACCGCAGGCAATATAGAGCCTCTCCGGATGCGCATCGTCAAGGGCAAGCGCAATCGGAAAAGTTTCACCAAGATTAGCCATCGTCACATGGTCCGTCAGACTGATCCAGCATTGGTTTTCCCCATCAAAACGATATGTTCCTCCGATATCCGTTCTGGTATATAACACCCCCTCTGCCTTAGGATGAAACAAAAATCCCGTCACGTAACCGCCTCCGGGTATGGGCAGATTCTTGTACTTATACCGCTCCCTACCAAGCTGAATTTGCTGTATCTGACCTTTTTCCATTGTAAGTCTATCCTCTCTCCCGACAATTTTCCGAATACTGCATATTTTTGATTTACGACTGCATCACAACTCCCAAAAATATGCTTTCCTTTTTATAACTTTTATAATAATATAGAATTTGAGAATTGAACAGAGTAATCTTAAGCAGAATGGAGGGTCATTATGAAATTTAACAACGGATGCTGGCTTTTGAAAGAAGGAATGGCATGTTTTGCTCCACAGGAAGTATTTGAAATGCAGGTGGCAGACACTGAAGTGAGACTCTGTACCCCTACACACAAAATCATAGAACGAGGGGATATGTTAGGTGGTGCGAATCTGACAATCCGCATTTCTTCACCCATGCCGAATGTATTCAGAGTACAGACAGACCACTATATGGGCGCCTGTCGGAAAGGACCTTCATTCGAGTTGAATCTGTCGAATCCGCAGACACTCAAGGTGGAAGATACAGAGGAAACACTGACGATTATCAGCGGTTCCCTTTCTCTTAAAATTGACAAGAAAAACTTTACCATGAGCTATATACAGGACGGCAAAGTCATCACCAAGAGCGGTCCGAAAGACCTTGCAATGATGAAGACAAACTGGACAGGTGACTGCTATGATTTAGACGGCGATTTACAAGATACATATATGCGCCAGCAGTTTAATATCGGCGTAGGTGAACTGTTCTACGGAACCGGTGAACGCTTTACACCTTTTGTGAAGAACGGCCAGACCGTTGAAATCTACAATGAAGACGGCGGTACAAGCACCGAGCAATCATACAAAAACATACCTTTCTATATTTCCAACAGGGGCTACGGGGTTTTGGTAAATCACCCCGAGAAAGTATCCTTTGAGTTTGCCACGGAGAATGTAACCAAGACGGCTTTCTCTGTAGAGGGCGGCAGCCTGGACTATTTCTTTATAGGCGGTCCTGCGATGAAGGATGTGCTGACAAGATATACCGACCTGTCGGGCAAACCCAGCTTACCGGCACCGTGGACGTTCGGTTTATGGTTGTCCACTTCCTTTACCACCGACTATGATGAAGCTACCGTTATGAGCTTTATCGACGGTATGTTGGATCGCGGGATTCCGCTTCGCACTTTCCACTTCGACTGTTTCTGGATGAAGGGCTTCCACTGGACGGACTTCGTCTGGGATGCGGATGTATTCCCGGACCCTGCAGGACTTCTGTCCCGTATTAAGGCTAAGGGCCTGAATATCTGTGTTTGGATCAACCCTTACATCGGACAGGAATCCGTACTTTTTGAGGAAGGTATGGAGAAGGGTTATTTTATTAAAAGAACCAACGGCGACGTATGGCAGTGGGATATGTGGCAGCCGGGCATGGCTCTGGTAGATTTCACCAATCCGGAGGCCTGCCGCTGGTATCAAGAGAAGCTGCGTGAAATGCTTAAGATGGGCGTTGACTGCTTTAAGACAGACTTCGGCGAGAGAATCCCTGTCAACTGCGTATACCACGACGGCTCTGACCCGAAGAAGATGCACAACTATTACACATATCTTTATAATAAAGTTGTTTACGACCTGCTTGAAGAAGAGCGTGGCAAAGGCGAGGCGGTATTGTTCGCACGTTCCGCAACCGTGGGCGGTCAGAAATTCCCCGTTCACTGGGGCGGCGACTGTTGGTCCGACTATGAATCTATGGAAGAAAGTCTGCGCGGCGGACTGTCACTACTGATGTCCGGTTTCGGATTCTGGGCCCATGACATCGGTGGATTTGAGCACACTTCCACAGCGGATGTTTACAAACGCTGGGTTGCTTTCGGATTGCTTTCTTCTCACAGCAGACTGCACGGCAGCCAGTCTTACCGAGTACCGTGGCTGTACGATGAGGAGGCGGTTGACGTGGTAAAAGACTTTACCCGCCTAAAAGCTTCTCTGATGCCTTATTTGTATAAGACATCCGTGGAGACCTCCCGCTCCGGCGTACCCACCATGCGGAGTATGGTTCTGGAATTTACCGAGGATAAGAACTGCAGCTATCTGGATAAACAGTATATGCTGGGCGACAATCTTCTGGTGGCTCCCATCTTCAATGACGAAAGCATCGGTTCCTTCTATCTGCCGAAGGGAACATGGACTGATTTCTTTACAGGGGAAGTCCTGACAGGCGGTGACTGGTACGAAAGAAAATATGATTATCTGCATCTGCCGCTGATGGTTCGTGAAAACTCCATCGTGGCGATGGGTTCCCACGATGACAAACCCGATTACGATTACGCGGACGGTGTTGAACTGCGTGTATATGCATTGGTTGACGGAAAGACTACAGAGACTACAGTCTATGACATGAATCAAAATGCAGCGCTTCATGTGTCTGTTGTAAAGAACGGAACCAAAATCACGCTTCAGAGCGATGGAAACGACAAACCCTATACTGTACGCCTCGTCAATGTACAGGCACAATCCGCAACCGGCGCTTCCGTGCAGGCTGTGGGAAATGATACGGTTCTGACGCTTGAGAACAATACTGCGGAAGTAACGATATAAAACTTGGTCTCTCACTATTATTCAAGTAATTTTGCATTTCATCAAAGTGCATATAAATGGGCTGCCAAATACGGCAGCCCATAAAATTTGTGCACAATTCTGCTTATCCTTCATTACCGCTACAGTGCGTCAATAACGCCCTGTACACCTTGCTCCTCATATATTCTCTTATAATATGCAACTTCTTCCCGAATCAGCTCATCAATCACCTTCATCCCCAGAAGTTCAACGGGTGCCTTGTCATCTGTCATAATATAATTGCCCGCTTCGTAGGCAATCAGGTTATCCGAAACCCTGTCCATCATCGCATATAAAGCATCGTCCGTAATCTTCTGCTGATTTCCGGCTAAATTTTCCAGCATCTGCGGGTTATCGGAAGCAAAAAGTTCTCTGTTCGTAGAACCCTTTACATCCACTGTGTATACTTCACCAAACACACTGCTTATGGTATCGGCAAGATACTGATTAATACTCCCCTCACTGCTGCCGCGCATATTCATATTGACTACCATCACGCCGTCTTCCTTCAAATGCTCTTTCACCAATGTAAAAAATTCTACCGATGACATCTGAAAGGGAATAGTAATGTCCTGATACGCATCAACCATAATCACGTCGTATTTACCGTCGATGGCATTCAGATACGCCCTGCCGTCATAGGTAGTCACATTCACATCCTGCGGCAGCTCAAAATATTCACGCGCAAGGGCCGTAATCTTTTCGTCAATCTCCACACCCTCAATCTCCATATCGCCATAATAGTTACGGCACTGATGTGCATAGGTACCCGTACCCATGCCGAGAATCAAGACGTTGCAGTCTACAGGCTCATCCCGGCCAGTCATCAGCGGTGCCGCCATCGCATAGTCATAGTACATACCCGTCAATCCTTCATCTTTCATCAGAATCGACTGTACACCGAACAAAACATTTGTCGATAATATGACACTTCTGTCGCTTTCCTTGACCTGCAAATAGTTGTAGATTGACTCACCTTCATAAGTCAAATTACGTTCCCAAAAAGCAAAACTGTCAGACTTTCCAAACAGACAGCACAGTAGGAAAATCACTGCAGCTGCAGTACTTTTTACCGCGCCTTTTTTGCCGCTGATAAAATAAATCAGGGAAAGTACCAACAGAATTCCCGCAAAGATGAGAAAGGTAATCGATGTACCCACTGCGGGAATAGAAATGAAGGTCGGCACGAACGTTCCGATAATACTGCCGACGGTGTTGAATGCTCCCAGCGTTCCCACAATCTTACCACTGTCCTCCAAGCTGTCCACAGAATACTTGGCAAGTGACGGAGTCACTGTTCCCAACAGAAAGAGCGGAAATACGAAGATGACCATGCATGCAGCAAATGCCGCCCAAATCAGAAAATTGGTGCTTACCGTAAAAATGAGCAGCGCGGAAATTCCCAAAATAATATATTTGCCCACTACCGGAATCGCTGCAATCCAGATAGACGCGATCAGAATTCTGCCGTAGAGCTTGTCCGGATTAGGATTCTTGTCCGCACTTCTTCCACCGAAGATATTACCAAGCGCCATGGCAATCATAATTGTCCCTATGATAATCGTCCATACAATCTGCGAGGAACTGAAATAAGGCGCCAGAAGTCTACTGGCGCCCAGTTCCACTGCCATCACCGACATACCCGCAAAAAATTCCGTCAGGTATAAAAACACTTTATTTTTTAAGATAGGTGTTGTATTCATCGCACACTCCTCTTTTCATATGTCCCTAATTTGCACTTATCTTATAGTATATATGATATGTTTGGTTTTTACAATTATATGCTCCCCTTCACAACTAAAATCTTATCTCCCGCATTGATTTCCTCTGACACAAGCTCATTTACTTCCTTAAGCTGCGCAATCGGCACATAGTACCGCTTGCCGATATCCCACAGGGTGTCACCCGGTCCTGCAATGCAGATGACCATGCCCGGCAGCTCGCTGAGTTTATTCAGATCCAATTCTTCCACCTTGATATCCGTAATAAGATTGCTCTTCTGTACTGCAAACACAATCACCTTAAACTGCAGCGCTGCTTTCACATCCAGTTCGTCGCTGTCCAGCATTGTCACAGTCAACTGCTCGATGCTGTAGTGCAGCCGGAAAATACTGGTAGGTGTCACATTATCCGCCTCAATTACATATCGGAACGGAATGGTATTTTTCGTGGAATAAATGGATTTGGTGCCGTTGCTGCACAGGTACAGCGTAGTTACACTCAGCGTTCCGGTGACGGCAATTCCATTCTCCACAACAGTCTGTTCATCGATGCACACTTCTCCTTCGGAGTGAATCAACTGATACATAGGCATTTCCGCATTCTGTATCTTAGTGTGTTCCGCAATCTTACATTTACCGTTTCCGTTGAGGAGCAGACTCTTAAGCTGCACCTGAGTGGTAAGCGCCTCAATCTCCTTATCCACACCATAGATGTCAGACAACACTTCCAGATTTTCCTCTTCGTACAGATGAATATCCAAATCCAGTACCGGCTCCACACAGAAGACCCTCTCCTCTCCGTCGAAGTCCTGGCGTACTTCCACATTGCATTGTCCCAGACTGTAACTGATGTCCGGAATCATGTTTTCCCTGCATCCGTGGCATTCGATTATTCCGCTGAACGGAACGGTATTCTCATACCAGAGTGTCCTGTCGTTATCCCCTTCTCCTTCATACAGGAAAAAAGCTCTCATCTCTCCCTGAATCGATATTTTTTCTTCCAGCGCCTTAAATTCAACATGGTCAAAAGTGATATGATGCCATATCGTCTGGAAAACGTTAGGCAGATTACCTGACAGCTCCATCTCTTCCTTCAAACGGAAAATATCTTTCTTCTGCAGCACAAGCTGTACAACAGGGTGCACCCTCTTACGATATTCTACAGGTTCTTCATGATAGATATCTACCGCCGCATCCTGCTCGATGTGCTCCTCCATCTCCAAATCAAAATTTACTACCGCCTGTACGCTGAGTTTTCTGGAGTTGATCAGTCCTACCGTCAAATCTTCGATTGAGCTGTCTACCAATATAGTATCCCCGTTGGCAACCCCATCCATGTTGACTCTCTCTTCAAAGGGAATGACTGCCTCCATGCTGGCGCAGATTCCCTCCATATCCGTCAGATACAGTATGGACACGACCAGTCTGCCTTTCAGATTGACCACATTCTCACCGGCGCGAATCTCCTCTGTAATAATTTCGCCCTTGCTGCATAGCAGATAACCGGCATCGGGTTTGTTATCCGAAATATTAACGTCTTCTTCCAATACAACCTGTGTACCGGCTCTGCTGCTGATCCGGTCCATATGTATCTTCTTTTTTACTAATTCCACAAAAATAAACCTCCATGCGTGTACTTAGTATAAATGTATGCCGCATGAAGGTTGTATATGATTTTTATTTGTAGCTATTCTTCGACCGCGCCGATCAGGTCCGTCACATTCTCGATGCCGTAGCGTTTCATATAATCCTCGATACCTTCCACCACCTGCACCGTGGCATAAGGATTGACAAAGTTCATGGCACCCACCGCTACCGCACTGGCTCCGGCCAGCAGGAACTCTACGGCATCCTCACCGTTTGCAATACCGCCCATGCCGATAATCGGAATGTTCACGGCGTGAGCTGCCTGATAAACCATGCGCACGGCTACCGGTTTAACAGCAGGACCGGAAAGTCCTCCCGTCTTGTTGGCAAGGGCAAACTTGCGCCTGTGAATATCAATCTTCATACCTGTAATTGTATTAATCAACGAAAGTGCATCGGCGCCTGCCGCCTCTGCCGCTTTCGCCATCTCCGTGATATCGGTCACGTTGGGACTTAACTTCATAATGACAGGCTGCTTTGCTTTACTCTTAATCCGGGAAGTAATATCGTAGAGACAGTCGGCTTTCTGTCCAAACGCAATGGCACCCTCCTTCACGTTGGGGCAGGATACATTAATCTCCAACATATCCACCGGTTCATCCGCAAGCCGTTCCACTACCTCCAGATAATCCTCCACCGTCTTACCGCAGACATTGACAATTATCTTCGTATCAAATTTCTTCAAAAAAGGAATGTCTCTCTCTACAAAAACATCAATACCCGGGTTCTGCAATCCTATGGCATTTAACATACCGCCATAAGTCTCCGCCACACGCGGAGTAGGATTGCCCGGCCACGGCACGTTCGCCACACCTTTGGTCACAACCGCTCCCAACCGGTTTAAATCTACAAAATCACTGTATTCCATGCCGGAGCCGAAAGTTCCGGATGCCGTCATAACGGGATTGTTAAACGTCACTCCCGCAATCGTTACTTTAGTATTCATCAGATTTCCACCTCTTTTGCTTCAAATACGGGTCCGTCGGTACAGATGCGGGCATTGTTCACGTGGGAATGGGCATCCGTGTCCTTGGTGATACACACACAGCCCAGACAGGCACCTACACCGCAAGCCATCCGCTCCTCCAGTGAAATGTATGCGTCTATGCCCTGTTCGTCGGCGTAATGTTTGATAGCACGCAGCATGGGCATAGGTCCACACGCCATAATCACATCGGCTTGAAGTTCATTGACCCTGACAGCATCCATCACATTGCCATGTACACCTACACTGCCGTCCTCCGTGGCGATATATACCCGGCCGTACTGACCCAAATCCTCCTGCAGGAAAAGATCCTGATTACGATAGCCCAATAGGATATGTTTCTCCGCATCCAACTCTTTCGCCAACTGCAACATGGGCGGTATACCGATGCCGCCACCCATTAAAAATACTCTTTTACCCACTGCACGCTCTATGGGAAAGCCATTGCCAAGCACACCGAGAACATCCACCTCATCGTTTGCTCTATAAGTCGCAAACTCTGCCGTTCCTTTGCCCGCAATGCGATATACAAGCCGCAGTCTGTTTCTGTCTCTGTCTACCTCGCATATGCTGATGGGTCTGGGAAGCAGCGTCGCCGCATTGTGCGGGTACACCGCCAAGAACTGTCCCGCGTGGGCATCCTGCGCAAGCTCCGTATTAAGCCACAAGTCATAGATTTGTTCTGCAATCTGTTTTTGTGATTCTACGATTGCCTTTACTTTTTTCTTCCGAACCGTTTGCTCGTCCATCTTTCTAATATCCTCTTTCTGTATTTTTATACACAATCCTTCCACCGCATATCGTGTAACCTATCACGCCGGGCATCGTCTCTCCCACAAACGGAGAATTTGCGGCCTTTGATGCAAAAGAATCCACCACCCATTCTTTATGAGGATTAAACACAGTCAAATCGGCAGGTCCGCCCTCCGCCAGATAACCCGCGTCGAGATGATACAACTTCGCAGGCGCATAACTCATCTTCCTGATAAGCTCCGACATGGACAGATGACCCTTATTCACCAATTCACGAATTCCCAGAGATAACGAGGTCTCTAATCCGATAATCCCACTGGGTGCCTCCGTCAGCGGTTTGGCTTTCTCCTCTATGCTATGGGGCGCGTGATCTGTAGCAATCATATCGATAGTGCCGTCCTTAAGTCCCTCTATGATGGCAAGTCGGTCAGCTTCCTCACGCAGCGGCGGATTCATCTTTGCCAGTGTGCCGTGCGCAATAACCGCCTCTTCTGTCAATGTAAAATGATGCGGTGTTGCCTCCGCATAAATATGGCTGCTCTCTTTTTTCGCCTGCCGCACAAGCTCTACGGCTTCCTTCGTGCTGATATGCTGAATGGATAAATCAGCCTCCTCATCCACGGCAATTCGCAGATCCCGTTCCACCATGGAAATCTCCGCCTCTCTTGGTGAACCGCCTATTCCGTAGTGCGCCGAAGCTTTGCCTGCATTGATACCGTTATTTGTAATCAGAGCCGGATTTTCCTCATGCAGACTGACGGGCTTATGACATTTCGCAGCTCTCTGCAATGCAGTCCGCAACAGTTTCTCATCCAGCAGCGGTATACCGTCATCGGTAAAACCGGCCGCACCCAGTCTGCTTAAGTTCTCCATATCCGTCAGTTCCCTGCCCTGCAATCCTACACTCACATTAGCACAGGTATGAATATGAATGCCCGTCTCTTTTCCTTTATCCAGCACATAGGATAACGTCTCCGGATTGTCTACCGCGGGCTTCGTGTTCGCCATCAGCACCACCGTAGTGAAGCCGCCCCGCATAGCCGCCTGTGCGCCTGTGTAAATATCTTCTTTATGTGTAAATCCGGGGTCTCTGAAATGCACATGTACATCTACCAGACCGGGTATAACACATTGACCATTTAAGTCAATCTCCTCCCCGTCATGGGGACAGTCCTCTCCCGGCTGCAGAATTCGCGCAATTTTATCGTCTTCTATGAGAATGTCCCGATAGCCCTCCGTACCGGATGCCGGGTCAATCATATAACCGTTTTTTAAATATAACATATTTTTTTCCATTCTGAATGTTCTCGCAGTGCATCACACAAGAGCCTTTGGCTCATTGCTTTTCGCGTATATTATACCATATCACCGGAAATTATCCACCAACAATTATTCCGTCAATCAAAGACTACCGGTTTGTCAATAAACTCTGTCTTGATTACAATGTAGGGATAACTTGGCACGGGATTACTTTTTTCTTCGGGCGACGGACCGATCAGGTTGGTGTCGATGTAAACTGCGTTGGCAGTCTCATACAAATCATTCAGGGCAATACTGTAGCCACCTGTTCCCTGCGTTCCATACCCCACGCATATGTAGAGAAATCCCTTATCCTCAAACGTTATCTTGAAAGCGTTCTCCTTTTTCTGCTCAATCATATCGAACAATTCCTCCGGCAGATTATCTTCCGGAATAACCGTGCATTCCAAGTCTTTGATTTTCTCCATCGCATCCTGCTTTTTACCACACGCAAACACTGCCATGCACATCAGACAGACCAGACATACGCTCAAAAACCTCTTCCAATATTCATATAATCTACTCATAGTTTCCCACTCCGACATAATCTCTTATTATATAATTTATTATTGAAAAGAATAGTCTATTCCTATATACTAAAAGAAACCCTGACAGGATGGTTATGATATGATACGTTTAATTTTAGTGGCAATATTTGTAACAGTGTTTCTCATTGTAAGTTTACCTATTCAGTTCGTGGAGTTTATCATCGGAAAATTCAATCCGGGCGTTAAGGACCGCAGTTCTCTTGCCATTGTCAACTGGGCATTCCGCGTGGTTCTGTTTCTATCAGGTGTTTCCGTTACAGTACTGGGCGAGGAGAATGTCCCGAAGGATGAAGCGGTATTATATGTAGGAAATCACAGAAGCTATTTTGATGTTATTATGACTTATGTGCGTGTACCGAGGCCTACCGGATATATGGCCAAGGTCGGGATGCTGCGCGTCCCATCTCTAAGCACATGGATGAAATATCTGCACTGTATTTTCTTGGACAGAAGTGATATCAAGGCGGGGATGAAATCCATTCTTGATGCTGTCGAAAAGGTCAAGTCAGGGATTTCCATCTGTATTTTCCCGGAAGGAACCCGCAATCGAACCGACAATGCTTTGTTGGAATTCCACGGCGGCAGCTTTAAGGTGGCAGAAAAGACCGGATGTCCGGTGGTTCCTATGAGCATCAACAACGCAGGTGCCATTTGGGAGGATCATTTGCCTAAAATCAAGAAGACCCATGTGGTGATTGAATACGGCAAACCAATTTACGTAAGAGACTTGGACAGAGAGCAGAAGCGCCGGTTAAGCGCCATGGTACAGGATGTGATTATAAAGAATTATGAAAAAAACAAAGAACTGGTGTAAGACACCGGTTCTTTTCATATTATCCTTTCTGACGATGCAGTGGCTTTTATCTTAATCTAATTTTTCAATATATACTATAACATTACCCTTCGTACTATTATAATAAACATATCCTATTTTCAAGTGTTGTCCGTTACCGGTGATAACGCCGCCGTGTGATTTTGCATTGTGATATCCCGGCTGAACCGAAAAATCGGAATAGGAAAAAGATATTCCGTTGATATTAAATGATTCCTCCTTATGTCCGCCATACGGCATAGGATCATAATTTTCAACATATCCTTCAACTATCTGATAATTCCCCTGCTTGTATACTCTAACTATCTTGTTATACATGTCTATCTGAGAAAGCAAAACTATTATTGAAAATATGGCACACCAAACAAAACCTCCAATGCAAAAACATTTAACGAACTTCTCGTTGTAATGATAATCTTTTTCATCAAGCTTTTGCTTTTGATCAATCCTTTGTTTGAGTATGGAAGGAAACAATGGAATATAAATCATCATAACAATAGGTATTAGGAGAGCCGGATGAAATTCAAATGAAGCTTCATACAAAACATGATTCATAATAATCACCATTATAAATATAGTCAATCCATGCCGGTTTCCGGCATAATCTATAGTATTTTACAAAAAACTATCACTCTTCCACCAGATACAATTCTTCCATAATCGAGCTCATCATCAACACCAGCTCCGCATTCAGCTCAACCTGATTCATAATACCCTGATTCTCATTAATATCCATATAATTGCGGCTGCCCGCTCCGTCCAGATAACTGATGGCATACAGATTCCGGCCCAGCATATAGTGAAGATGATTTTGAAGTACCGTAGCATACTCATGGTTTGTAATGATATGGTCTACCACAGCCAGTCGCGTAATATCCCGTAACAGTTCCGCGCTTCCGTTTTGATTCTCGTCCATGATTACCAAAAATTTAGAGTTCTTGGAAGAATAAGAAATCCTCTCACCCTCTGACATAAGAACTTTAATCAAATCACTGCACAAATCCACCTCCACTCTCTGTCTGGTGGAAAGGTAAGTCACACAGCCCCAAAATATAAAATTATTACTCATATCTGTCACAGGATTCTCTTGCATATACTGCTTAATCACATTGTGATAGCCGTTATTTCCCGTAGCACGATACAACTCCGTGGCTGCATAGAAATATTCCTCCGGAGGCACGTCAGAAAGATACTTTCCCGCATAACGATATGCTCTGTCTGCGGCTTTCAGACATTGGGTTGCAAAATCCCTGTCATAATTCTGGTACAGATAACTGAACTTAGCCATCGTCGCCGCAAACTGAATCGTTGCATCCATCGTGATCCCGTCTATGTAAAGCAGATAACCGAGCGTGGCGCTGTCTGCGCTGCTGACGGAGGAATATACCGCACCGCTCTTCGTATCCTGCATTTTCAAAAGCCAGTCTATTTCATACCTAACTTCATCCAACACATCGGGAATACCGTTGCCGCTCTCAGGAATTCCCAACTCATCATCAAACACGTCCGGATAGAGTTCATATGCAAGCAATAGATGATTGACCGTACTGCACCCGGTTCCCACGTCGCGAAACGATGTTTCATCCACGTGCCAACCGCCCGATACATCCAATTTGACAGATGCCTCGTCCTTCATCTGTGCCTCTTTGGTATGACAGGCATTATGCGCAGCGTCGCCCGCCAATTCCGTGGATAGTGTCAGCCCGCACCGATTATAATAATATTGTTTCAACGCTACGTTATACAATTCTTTATAGGGATTGTCGGCAATTTCAAAGGTATAAGACTGCCCGATGACATCCGCCTTTATGTAGTAAGTTCCGGCTGCCGCAAAAGATGTAAAATCTCCGTAACTGATATAGATACCGCTCTCCTCGTCATAGCCTTTCTCCTCTATCTGACCGGTATAAACATTCTGTCCGGTATACGCATCTATGATTGCAAAAGTCTCAGGGAGTTCTTCCCCTCGGAAAACGGCAATCTTGTTACTGCTTGAGGCATAGCCGAGCTGGTCTACCAGAATGCTTGGCAGACTTTCCGGCACTTCATAGTTAAATTCCGGTGTCAATCCCAGCGTAGCAGGACCGCTACTACCGTCATTCTTCTGAGAGGTGTCAAAAGGAAGCTCCGACGCATATTGACAGCCGGTCAGAAGAGCTACGATAAGCATTATGCAGATGTAAGATTTACAGTGTCTTTTTTTCATATTAATATCTTAACACAAAAGTCCGCTTTCTTCATCATAATATACAATTTTTCCTTCAATAATTGTACACAATGTCTTCGTAAAGACTTCCATAGGATTTCCGTCATAGATTGCTATGTCGCCATCCTTTCCTACGGCAAGACTACCCAATCTGTCATCTACACCGCAAATTTTCGCTGCATTGATGGTGATGGCACGAAAGCCGTCTTCCATGGACATCCCCTCCTTCACCGCCAACCCTGCACAGATAGGCAGAAATTGTATCTTGGAGACAGGGTGGTCCGTTGTGACGGCAGTGAGAATACCGCTTTTGCTGAGTTCCCCTACCGTTTTAAAAGCCATATTCTGGACTTCAATCTTATTGCGGCTCGCCATATCAGGTCCCACGATAGCGGGAAATCCCGCTTCTTGTAATTCTTCTATAATCAGATGTCCTTCGCTGCAATGGTCAAGCGTCATCCTAAGTCCGAACTCTTTCGCGATACGGACTGCCGTCAGAATATCATCCGCACGATGCGCGTGAGCTTTTAAGGGAATCTCGCCGTTTAACACGGGCAGCCAGCATTCATAACGAAAATCCGGCGTTTTCTCCGGATTTTCATTAATTTGTCGTTGATATTCTTTCGCCTTCGTCAGCTCTTCCCTGAGCATTGCCGCAATTGACATACGTGTAACCGGTGAGATATTCTGTCCCGAATAATTGACTTTCGGATTCTCACCGAATGCCACCTTCATGGCGGCGGGTGCCTTGACAACCATGCGGTCAATACAACGTCCGTGAGTTTTTATAAATGCGAACTGTCCGCCGACTACGTTAGAACTTCCCGGACCTATCATAGCGGAGGTTATTCCCGCCTTCAGCGCATCGTGAAATGCATCGTCCATCGGATTGATGGCATCTATTGCACGCAGACAAGGCGTGACGGGGTCAACTGTCTCGTTGCAGTCGTCCCCCTCCATTCCTTTCTTCTCCTCTGTAATGCCCATATGACAGTGCGCTTCAATGATTCCGGGCATTACCAGACTGCCTTTTGCATCAAGCACCTGAATCTCTTCGGCACGCAAAGACTCCGGATTATACTGCGCCATATCTCCCACAGCAGCGATCTTACCCTGCTCGATTATCAGATATCCGTCAGCATAATCATGCTTTTCCATTGTTTTCATATTTCCATGAATGATAACCAGCATATTACGTCCTCTCTGACAGCATTACTTACTGTAATTGGGTCATCGGATTAATCGGTTCGCCGTCTTTTGTCAGCTTGAAGTATACATTCGTTCCTTCCAGACTGTAATATTTAGTGGGGTACGCAACTGTTCCGATACCGTCGCCCACGCTCACGTAACTTCCCTCGGAAACAATGATATTCTCCAACTGTCCGTAAGTGAGTTCATAACCGTTTCCTAAATCCATCACTACCGTATTGCCGATAACCGGATCGTACGTGACAGAGGTCACACGCCCGTTGGCTGCGGCCGAGATACTTTCACCTTGATTTGCTGCAATAACGATGGCAGGATTATACTTATATTGCTGCAACGTAGGAAAGTAAATAGTCTTGTCCATACTGTAATTAATCAGTACGTCACCCACAATAGGCCATACGAGACCGTCTTCCTCATGGAAGTCAAGGGCCGGCTGTACAGTTGTGGAAATTGCCTCCGCCGCCGTCAAAGCCTCCGTATTTTTCGCAGTGTCGACTGTCTCGTCGAACATCCCCTCTTCTCCCTCTTCATCTGTCTTTTTCTGACTCTGTACGGACACATCCGTTGTACTGCTTTGACTCTGTGTCTTATTGGAACTTGTTCCTGCCCCTTCGTCCGAACCGACCGATGACTTTCCGTTCACCTTAGAAGACTCAGCATCAGTGTTTTCCACTTTCTGAGAGTTTGCTTCCTGGAAACTGGGATCGTAATCCAAATCATCTGTTCCCACTTCCGCAAAGAGTGTGTCCAACTCGTCTCCGGACAACATATTTTCAGCAGTGATTTCACTTGCCTTTTCAATCGCCTCGAAGTCCAGTACATAGTCTTCCCGCTCCGTATTATTGCTTCTTCTTACAAAAATTCCTGTCACCGTCAGTGCCGTCAAAACAAACACGGACGTTGCCAACATAACTATCCTTTCTTTTCTAACACCATTTCTATTTCTTCTTACCATGAAATCTTGCCTCCTATTTTCATGCTTGCTTTATAAGCCATTTGTAAAAGTTTACATGGTGTTAGTCTTACCCATTTTTGACAGGTTATTCAATTTTTGCTAATTCCGTACCAAAAAAAAATTCTTTTAATATTTCATCGAAGTTTGCTCCGTTTATTGCCTTGCAGTTCGCACCGTATTGGCTCATACCGAAACCGTGCCCCACGCCCGTCACATGAAAAATAATCTGCGTGTCCGTAAGCTCCGTTTCAAAGGATGCTGACGGCAAAGCAAACAAGTATCGGAAAGCCTCCCCGTCCATTTTGCCGACCTCCTCTTTTTCTATATAGAATGACACATTTGTCACATATCCTGTCTCATCATAGACAAACTGCATCCCTTCCCACAGTTCCTGAGAAGAGTATTCGTCTCCTATATGCGACCGGATTTCTTGCAGATAATTAACTTTGGAAACGGTCACCTCACTGTGATACTCCTGCGCTGCTTTATCCTGCTCACAGGATATACTTGTCAGATAGGGATATTTGTCTGTCCGCCATACCTTAGCCGCATCTCTCGTCCTGCCGTTGCTGATTTTGAAATAAGAAGCCTGAATAGGATCGCCCTGATAACACAAATATAACCCTTTTGTCTCCTCCACGGCTTCCGTGTAGGGCAAAATATTTACGTCATTTCCGGTATCCGTCTCGTACCATTTCTCAAGACCGTCTCCCGATATCCGAAGTCTGTCGCCACCTTGTTCCTGCCACGCCCGAATAACCTCCGTCCTTAGAAGCACCGCCTGTGCCTTAAGAGCTTCCTTCTCATAATTCTCCGGCATAACCGATTCCAGCTTATACACCAGATACTCTTCCGGCGAAAGCTCCCATACACCCCATTTCATATCCGCCAGTATTCGAAACTCTTCTTGTCCATCTATCTGCTCCCGATGCTTTCCGGCGCGAAGAGCATCTGTTTCCACGCCTACATGTCCCCACAGACATGCGCATACATAAGGCAACAAAAAAACAAACAAAAGAAAGCCTCCGGCATCTCTCTTGTTTGTTCTTTTTAAGACGATTCTGTTCTCTTCCATGAAACACCCCACACATTCTATATGTATGTGCGCATCTCACGGTATATTCCCGCGCGCAATAAGCCTATCTTGCTAAATCCAAATGCTGCACGGTGGACACATTCCCGTTCTCGTACAGGAAAATGCCCGTGTTTCTGATCATGGCATTATTGTGGTTATCATGCGCGGAATTCAGGGCAAACTGTGTAGATATATTACCAAGCCCTATAGCGCCCACGCCGAGGTCGGACAGATGATACAAGATGTCATTCCCCTTTTCATCTTTTGTCCAGATTAATAACTTATCCCATATCTCATCTGCTTCGTCAATCCAACCGTTTCCGTCGGAATCGTATTTGGACAAGTCAGCGAATCCGTTGCCGGACTTCGTTCCGAAAAGCTCCCCGCCGTCGTTGATGATACCGTCACCGTTCAAATCCAACGCCAGAAAACCACTGCCGGGATTAAGCATGGATAACTCTTCCTCTATGCCGTCCTGATCTAAGTCAAAGAAAAACTTCTGGTCCGATACACTCGCCACATTGGTGTCCAGATTAATTACCAGCGGATCGCAGTACCTCACTCCGGTAGTGTAAGTCTCCTCGTAGTACTGTTCAAATCTACGGCTCATGGAAAATTCCAAATTGAACTCCAATTCTCTGCCGTCCGCCGTTACCACTTTACCCACTGTGGAAAATGTCGTATGCTCCTCCTCCATATGGTAATAGGAATTGGTAAGCGTATTGATCTGAATGTTCTGCTGCCCCATATCGCCTATGTTCCAGAAGCTCTGGTCAAACCTCCCGCTGCGGTAACCGAACAGGAGCTCCATCAGAAACTGCATACAACGCTGTCTGATGGTATACAGGGCATCCTCCGGCTGTCTTCTTGCCGTAATCCTTCCCGGATTGGATAAGTTCTTAAAATGCGTCGTGATATCCTCTAAATTTGCGCCATTTTCTTCGTTCTCTTCTGTCTGATCCGCCTGTTCCATATTATGACCGGAACTGACAAGTCCACCCAAAAGGCCTCCCAAACCTTGGTTCAGCTTGCCCGAAGCACGCGTAGAAGAGGCTGTCACCGACTTTGCCGTCACAGAAGTATACCTTCTGCTCGATTCCATACCTATTACACTGGAATCAATTCTCACTATAACCTCCTTTTGCCCAGACCCCTATCTATGCCTGTCTGTGCCACCGACTACACCCTCCCTGATGCATGGCAATAGAAAGGACGGCATCCTCAAAGTAAATCCTTTTCTTTGAAAAACACCGTCCATGGTCTGTACATCATTCACATTCAAGAAACAATCGTCTGGCCAAGAGCAACCGTCCCTTGTACCTTATATATCGACTGCCTCATCCGATTAGTTTAGCCCACTCTGTTATAATTGATCAAGCATCCTTTGAGGATAATCTGTCTCTCCTCATCTGTCAGTTCACCCAGACGCATCTCAAACTCCTTAAGCTTCCCTTCTTCCACAGATACCTTATATGCCTTAATTACGTCCGCTTTCTCCGCAACCGCTTTCTTAATATCAGGCAGGAACAGATAATCCAGATTCTTGAAAGGAAGCTCACCTTCCGGAATGAGGAACGGAAGCATACCCCAGTTAATCAGATTTGACCGATAACGTTTGGTCGCGTATTCATTGGCAATATTCGCCCATCCGCCCAATACTTTCTGGCAGCTTGCAGCCTGTTCTCTGGCGGAACCGTCACCCGGCTTTACCGCAAAAATCGTAGATCCGAAGCCTGTATTCTCGTGGTTGGCATCCGCAAAAACTTTCTTGACCGTATGCATTACCGGCTTTACATCCGGGTGAGCCTGACACGGATGTTCGCCCTGCATTCTGGCTTTCTCCGCCCTCTGAATATCCTTGGCGCGTCCCACATACTCCGGATCTTTTCTGGACAGCGCAAACTCTGCCAGTCCGAGCGGGTTGGAACGGTATGAAGATGTCTCACCTGAAGGAATCAACTCGTCCGTCGTCGTGACCGGATCGTGAATCTCGGATACCACACGGAGCACCAGATTGTCCGGCAATTCTCCCATGGCAGGCCAGTCCTTAATATTGGGACCGAACTGAATCTCCACGCTCTCGTCTGCCACGCCCTTGGAATCAAATACACGGTTCTGATATATATTTGCATCAAAGTGATATTTATATTTACCAATCTCTCCGTCGAACTCCGTCGCAGGTGTAAGTACACCCTTATTGGCAGCGGTTGCCGCTATCGAGCGGGCATCCATAAGCGCTACGGAAGAAATTTGTCCGTTCTGCAACTTGGAACCTTCTCTGTTCGGGAAGTTCCTTGTAGAATGACGAATGCTGAACGCATTGTTGGCAGGTGTATCACCCGCACCGAAGCAAGGTCCGCAGAACGCCGTCTTAAGTACCGCGCCTGTTTCCAGAATGGTTGCCGCGCAGCCGTTCTTAATAAGTTCCATATATACCGGCATAGAAGCGGGATATACACTTAAGGTAAATCCGTCTGACCCGATGTAGGAACCTTTCAGGATATCCGCTGCCGCGCAGATATTTTCAAAACCACCTCCCGCACAGCCTGCGATAATCCCTTGGTCAACCATAAATTTACCGTTTACAACCTTGTCCTGCAAAGAGTAGGGAACCGCGCCGTCCAAGCTGACTTTCGCACGCTCCTCCACATCGTGCAGCACATCCTGTAAATTAGCATTGACCTCGTCAATGGTGTATGTATTACTTGGATGGAAGGGCATAGCAATCATCGGTCTGATCGCGGATAAATCTACGGTAATCATGCCGTCATAGTATGCCACCTCTCCCGGCTTCAACTCTTTATATTCCTCTACCCTGCCATGGATATCATAGAATTCCTTAATCTCATCATCTGTCTGCCAGATGGAGGATAGGCAAGTAGTCTCCGTAGTCATGACATCGATGCCGATACGGAAATCTGCACTTAAGAATGCCACACCGGGGCCTACAAACTCCATCACTTTATTCTTCACATATCCATTGTCAAACACTGCCCCGATAATGGCAAGCGCCACATCCTGAGGACCTACGCCCTTAACGGGTGCACCTGTCAGATACACGCCCACGATGCCCGGCATATTGATGTCGTATGTCTGTGACAGCAACTGCTTAACAAGCTCGGGACCGCCCTCGCCCATCGCCATCGTGCCCAGTGCACCGTAACGGGTATGTGAGTCGGAACCTAAAATCATCCTGCCACCTCCGGCAAGCATTTCTCTCGCATACTGATGAATAACTGCCTGATGAGGAGGTACATAAACGCCCCCATATTTCTTGGCACAGGTCAAGCCAAACATGTGGTCATCCTCATTGATGGTACCGCCCACCGCACACAGGGAATTATGACAGTTCGTGAGCACATAGGGAATCGGGAATTTCCGGAGTCCTGAAGCTCTCGCTGTCTGGATAATGCCCACAAAGGTAATATCATGGGAAGTCAGTTTATCAAATTTTATTCTCAGCTTGTCCATATTACCCGAAGTATTGTGCGCCTGTAAAATACCGTAAGCCATGGTATTCTGCGCCGCTTCGGTCTTAGAGACTTCTTTGCCTGTCTTATTTTTAATCTGTGCAATGGAATCCGCGCCTTCGGGAACGATCTCGGTTCCGTTTATAAGGTACGCGCCGCCTTCCGATAATTTGATCATAATGACTCCTCTCTTTCTAATGCAGTATTATGCTTTATTATATAAAATATATGTTTTTAGTGCAAATACTTCTGATAATAATGGTAGTCCGACACTTTACAATTCACTTTCAGTTGTACACCGCCTTCCAGATATTCCGTATCGTACACCACGGCATTCTCATTAAGATATGATATAGCTCTGCCGTCCGTATAGGGAATCAGGAAGGTACATTCCTTGTAGCCGCCGGATAGTTTCTTCTCAATCAGGCGAATCAGTTCTTCCATACCGATTCGCTCCTTGGCTGACAGATAGATACTGTTCTCCGTCATAATCGGCAGATGCTCACGCACCCGTTCCGGGCTCTTGCCCGCAAGTCCCGGTATCTCATCCGGTGAGACGAGGTCCGCCTTGTTGTAGACATATAGCATCGGAATATTGTCCGCGCCCAATTCTTTTAAGGTACGATTGGTGACTGCAATCTGCTCTCTGTAATGCGGGTCACTATAGTCTACCACCTGCAGAAGAATATCGGCTTCTTTTGCTTCCTCCAAGGTGGAGTGAAAAGCCTCCACCAGATTGTGAGGCAGTTTATGAATAAATCCTACAGTGTCCGACAAAAGAAATGCGTGGTGGTTTTCCGGCTCAATCTTGCGCACGGTAGTATCCAGTGTGGCGAAAAGCATGTCCTTCTCCATGACTTTCTTTTCCTCCACATCTATTTCGTCGCTTCCGTATAAATCAAGCATCGCATTCATCAGCGTGGATTTGCCTGCATTGGTGTATCCCACCAAAGCGACACGCGGTATGCCCGAGCCCGCGCGACGCTTGCGCTGTGTCACACGCTCAGCTCCGACATCTTTTAATTCTCTGCGAAGTTCCGTCAGACGGCGCTCCAGTACACGCCTGTCCAGTTCCAGTTTCGTCTCACCTGCACCTCTGTTACTTAAGGAGCCGCTGCCGCCTCCCTGACGGCTGAGAGCCGCATGAAGCCCTACCAGTCTCGGAAGCATGTATTGTAATCTCGCCACCTCGACTTGTAGCTTCGCTTCCCGCGTTCTTGCACGCTGTGCAAAAATATCAAGAATCAAAGTACTCCTGTCTAAAACCGGTTTGCCGAGGCGCTCCTGCAAATTACGAAGCTGCATCGGAGAGAGAGAATTGTCGAAAATTATGACATCTGCGTCACAATCTTCTGCAAGATCTTTTACTTCCCCCACTTTACCCGTGCCGATGTAGAATGCTTTATTTACAGCCGGAAGCGTCTGATCCACTTCACCCACGACTTCCATGTCGCAAGCCTGCGCCAATGCTCCCAGTTCCTCAAGCGAAAGAAGGTAGTCTTCGCCGTCATTTAAATTTACACCTACTAATAATACCTTTTCCATAATTGTAACCGCACCCTCTTTTATGAATTCTTCTTCAACTGCACCTTATTGATATACATTCTCTCGTCAGCAGTCTTAATTGCATCCTCTATCGTCTTCATGGAATCTGCCTCGCAGCAGATAAAGCCATGAGCAATCTGCAGCCTAAAAATGTATTTACCGCTCTTGTTCACAGTTTCAATTTTCTTCCGGAATATGTCCACAGCCTTATCATATCCCTCCATTGCATTTGTATCAATCAGTACGCAGAACTCATCACCGCCGATTCGATAAGCTCTGCCGAACGCCCCAAAGCTCTCTTCGATTACCTCGGCTGCCGTCCGTATCAATATGTCACCCTGCTCATGTCCGTGTACATCGTTCACCTTTTTCAGGTTGTTGACATCCAAGTACACGATTCCCAGGCGCAGTATGTGTTCCTTCACACACTCTTCCAGTCTTTCCAGATAAGCCGCCCGATTACCCAGCCCGGTCAGCGCATCAGAGTATGCAATCTTTTGAACATTGTTATACTCCATACCCTGAGCGATCAGTTTATAAGTCTGGAACAGGCTGCTGGCAGCGAAACAGAGAATAAAAATCAACAGACCGAAACGCAGCAGCAATGCTCTGTCCATGGAGTCGTTAATAAAATAACGCAACAACGACACCACTGCCGACCCGCATAATGCAACGATTCCTGCCAGCTGAAGAACCGCTTCGGCAGAGCGGGTTTCCTTTCTGACGAACAGGAAGCGGTTTTTCCAGACCGACAATGCAATAAATCCCACTGCAAAGATACCTATAAATACCCTGGCTATAGTTAAAAGCCCATGCCAATCCGTCACTCCCGCCAAGGGAAGTATGATACAGGCCACAAGATATATGATCTGCAATATACAAAATACTCTTACTGCTTTATATTTCAAAACGCCGTATAACCAGTCGGTAAATAAAAGCAGCGGCATCACCATCAAAATCAAAAACAGATTATCTATTGGTTTCAATATCTGGGTGTCTCTCACAAAAAACTGTAGTACATTGGTCTCAATCAGACTCCATCCGCCGATACACAGTGAGAAAGCCCCAAGGTAGATGATTCCGTAACTCTTTATCTTTTTCCCATAATTCAGAGCAATATCCAGAATAATCATAATAAGTCCGATAAGGAAGATGGCGATACAGCTTAGAGTACCCCACAGCTTCTGCTGCATGATTGACAGAATGATAGCGGCACTGTTTCCCCAGAATACATTGTCAATATCGGGAGAATCTCCGCTGTACGCAGCCGTAGCCTGCATCCGCAGTGTAAGCCCCGCATCTTCGGGTTGCAGCGTTATAAAATTCCAACGGCTTCCTGGAGACATGTCCGGATAGGTATTGTCTGTCTCGTAAATCAGCTCGTCCTCCAAAAAAACCTTCGTGTAGGAATTGTGAGTACGGTAAAATAAAGTAGTAGTTTCCTCCATCTCCGGAATCAGATAGCAGACAGTGGCCTCGCCTGCATCGTGCTTCAGGGAAGAGAAATCTGCCGGGCTGCCATCCTCATAGGTCCAGCTATCCTCGATATCCGTGTAACTCTGCAGACCATAGTCTACCCGATATCCTCTCCGCGCCCAAAACATCTGGATAACAATCAGTGCCAATACTCCCACAATCGCCACGCAGCACCACATGATTCTCTTTCTGAACACCGATAATGATACTTTCATTTGTGTTTCCTCTCCTGCTTGCATAAAAATGGCATCATAGACTCTTTCTACAATGCCTCATTTTCGCTATACTAATTATAAATCCTGCGTTTTCTGCTGTCAATTCTTTACGTTCTATGGATCTAAGCTTGTGGAGAAATAACTGTGCAGGGACACGGCTTTTATTCTGCATAATACTGTGCCTGTGCGTGCCACAGTTCATAGTATTTTCCGTTTTCGTCCGCTACGAGAGAGGCGTGCGTACCTTGCTGGATGATTGCTCCCTCATGGAATACGGCGATCTCGTCACAAAATTTGCAGGAGGAAAGACGATGGCTAATAAAGATAGCTGTTCTGTCTTCGACGACATCATTGAACTTTGAGTAAATCTCAGCTTCCGCAATGGGATCGAGCGCAGCGGTAGGCTCATCAAGGATGATGAACGGAGCATCTTTGTAAAGCGCTCTTGCAATGGCTATCTTCTGTGCCTCACCACCCGATATATTGACACCGTTCTTATTATAATCCTTATACAAATAAGTTTCGATTCCGTCTTGCAGCTCTGAGAGCCTTTCGACAAATCCCACTTTTCCCAAGGAATCCATAACCTGACCATAATCATAATCGGTTTGGGATGCCACATTCTCACCCAGCTTCAATGCAAAGAGCTGGAAGTCTTGGAATACAATGGAAAAAATCATCATGTATTCAGCGTAATTATACTTGCGTATATCGATACCGTTAAGTAAGATTTCTCCTTCCGTGGGATCGTACAGACGGCAAAGCAGCTTAATGAATGTCGTCTTACCGCTTCCGTTCATACCCACAATCGCCAATCGACTGCCTATTTCAAACTTCATGTTGACATTACGGAGGGCATAGATATCACTTCCGGGATATTTAAAAGAAACGTTGCGGAATTCCACTTCATATTTGCGGTCACGACGCTTTTCCACGGTCAGACTGCCCTGATACATATTGTTGGGTATATCGAGGAACTCAAATATCGGAACAAGAAAGGGGGCATTATTCCGCATATCTCCCAGAGCCGAAACCATACTTGACATACCGCCGGATACTTTTGTAATAGATGCAACATACTGTGCCACCGCACCAAGCCCAAATGCTCCGGTCCACGCTTTCAAGCAGACGAAAGCATAGACAAGACCCGTGAAAATCACTGAAACTGCCGATGCCGCCGCATGATAAAGTCCCATGGGGCCTCTGCCGTATCGTGCCATAAGGCCCTTGGAACCAAAAGTGTTCGCTCTGTTATCCTCACCATATTTCTCACCAATCTTATCCTGTCTGTATATTCTTACATCCGTTGCAGTGGCTCTGTTAAAACCAATATTTTCACAAAAGAAATACAAACGGTTGGCAAAATTTAATGAGTTGACACTCAGCGCCCAATAACTCTCCGCCTTATTGGAGAGAGCCGGCGCAATATAGGTGATCATGAGCATAACAGCAACCATAAGAACTACAAACAATGGATTATTTAAAACGGTGTACGCTCCGGCGCTTTCGGGTACACGGCTGACGAACAGAGAGACCGTCAAAGATATACCGCCGATAAGTGTAAAAACGGATGAACATAACTCTTCGTATCCCCTGATTACCCGATGCAGTCCCCAACCGCTGCCGCCCTGATTCTGACGGATAATGGAAAGAAGCTCCGCGGTTTTGCTTTCATCCCGACTCACATAGTCCATATCAAGAAGTTTTTCTAATAAAAGTTGATTCACCTTCCACCAAAGTCCCGCATTATGTGCTTCCTTCCACTTGTTAAGAAGTGCAGATACCAGAGCAATCGCAGCGGCAGTTACAAGCGTAATCAGCACAAGAAATTTCAACCGTTCGGGATCCCTGCTGCCTGCCAATTCCTCAATCACAAGTGCAGAAAAATAGATACCGACATAGGGTGTCAGGGCGTTCCATATTACGCTGATCAAGCGTGAAAGTACCATTTGCGGATAGCGCTTATAGAATATATAAAATGCACGGTTATTGAGCTTTACCGTTTCACCTGCAGACATATGCTTTTTACTCATTTTCGGCACCTTCTTCCTTGTAATATTTACTTTGCACGTCATAGAGCTCGGCATACTTGCCGCCAAGGCTCAGCAGCTCTTCATGCGTACCTTCTTCGCAGATTCCTGCATTATCGATCATGATAATGCGGTCACAGAAACGGGTGGAAGCGAGACGATGGGAAATGTAGACAGACGATCTGCCCCCTGTCACTTCGTGATACTTTTGGTACATATCAGATTCCGCAATAGGGTCAAGGGCCGCTGTCGGTTCATCAAGAATGATAAAAGGGGCATTTTTGTAGAGCGCCCGCGCCAGCATCAGCCTTTGTGTTTCACCGCCGGAAAGCATAGTTGCCTCATCATATACCTCCCGGTTAAGATATGTCTCATAACCATCCGGCAGAGACTCAATCTTTGCATGAAGTCCCGCTTTTCTCGCACATTCCTTCACCCGGACCATATCAATACCGGCATAGTCCTGCGCAATATTGGTCGCTATCGTTCCTGCCAGCAAAGAAAAATCCTGGAAAACTGCCGAGAACATTGTGTAATAGTCCGCACGGTTGTAGTTTCGTATATCTTCACCGTCAAGCAGCACCTTACCCTCGGTAGGGTCTAGCAGACCGCACATCAGTTTAATCAGCGTTGTCTTGCCCGCTCCGTTTAAGCCTACCACCGCCAGTTTTTCACCGGGATGCAGTGTGAGATTTATATCCGTCAGGGTATCCTGATCGGCTGCCGGATAACGGAAGGAAACGCCTTCCAGTCTGATTTCGTATTTTCTTTCTGCCTCGACTTGAATAGATTTACCGCCCTCGAACTGAAATGGCTCATAATATTCCAGGCACTCACGTACTGTGGAGATGTCGAGGGACTGTTTATACAGGGTACTAAAACCGTTCAGTATTCCCGATACCCATCCGGTAAAGCCGCCTACTGCGGTGAAATACAGGAGAAACTCTGCTGCACTGAGTCCACCCTGAATCACGAGAGAAATCAGGTAAGCGTATGCAATGGCATTACGAAGGAATGTCAAGACCAGATCGGCAATGGGCGACCAGATATATACGCTCTGCGCTTTTTGATGAAAGGTCCTATAGCCGCTCATTGCTTTTCCATACAACTCTTCGAGCCAATGGCGCAGACCAAAAATACGGATATCTTTGGCTGCGCTCAGATCCTCAACGCGCCACGACAGATAATTCATGTGTCTTTCATATTCCGCCTCTTCCTCACGATGACGATATCCGTATCCGTTCACGTAATTGCCGATAAAATAACTGATCAATGTTGTTACAATGATGAGAAGAATGAGAAGGGGCTGCACAGTTGTCAGAAGGCTTACATAGATGAGAAATCCGATGATATTGGTTACCAGCGTTGTCAGCGTTGTCCATATGGCTTCTGCTGATGTCATACTGGAAAATGTGCACTCACGGGCCTTGGTAAGCAGTTTTATGAATTTGTCATCATCTATATTGGGATAAGATGTGGTTGCTGCCTTTTTATTCAAAAGACCGGTAATCTCTGCGCGAACGCTGATTCTGCCAAACAATGTATTCGTATTCACGTAAGCGGATGCAGCCGATACGAACATAAGCGCAAGAGCAAACCCTGCAATCGTCCAAAACAACTCTCCTACGGAAACGTGTCTTTCTACTGCCGACAATATCGTGGGAGAAACATACAGATTGACAAGGTTTAAAGCAACTGCCAGTGCTGCCGAAATCAGGCTTAAGATAATCACCTTCTTTTCCTTGGAAGTCCACGCAAGTTTTATCATAAACCAGGAATTTTGCCACATATATAAACACCATCCTTTCCGGGAATCATCATACCGTAAAAAATCGTCCCCGGTTTATTCCGGGGACGAATCGTCATTTGTGGGTGATGAATTGCAGGTTCTTATACCTGTGGGAGCAATATTTCTGTTGTAAACGCTCCGTCTTCACTGTTACGGCTGATGTATCCGTCCAAACGCTCTACAATGCTGTCTATCCGAATCAGACCGAAGCCGTGTCCCTCGCCCTTAGTACTTCGAAATAGCTTTCCTTCTTTTTGCATTTTCTTTCCGGCTGTAAAATTCGTGAAGGAAATATAAAGCTGGGTATTTCTCAAATCCATATATACGCGGATCACCCGCCGGTCCTCCGGCAGTTTCACACTGGCTTCAATTGCATTGTCAAACAAGTTTCCGATGATACAACACAGGTCAATTTCCGACAATTGCAGTTTCACCGGGATACATGCATCAGCTATTACCTTGATATTCTTGGAGCTTGCCAACGAAATTTTCGAATTCAGGATAGCATCCGTCATGGCATTGCCTGTCTTAATGACAGTATCCACGGAGGCCAAGTCATCATCCAATAGGTCAAGATACCGCTTGATGGCATCCCAGTCCTCCGATGCTGCATACGCTTTCATCGCCTGGATATGATTACGATAGTCATGCCGCCACCCTCTCATCTTTCGATACATATTGTCAACTTCACGATAATGCGTTTCAATCAATTCGTGCTGATATGAAGCAATCTTGTTATCTATTTTTTTAGAAAAGAATCCCATATGCTTCACCCCATATTGATAATTGCTCGATTAACACTTTCATAAGCACCTCTGGGTAAAGAGATGACTGTACCATCATTCAACGTGATTTCTTTCTTTGTGACACGGCCAATCTGTGTCAGATTGACTACTACAGAACGGCTTACACGCAGAAAACGGTCATCCAACTCTTTTTCTAATTCACCAAGCGTCATTTTTACTGTCAAATCATCAGAAGCGTGGATGGTGACATAGTTACCGGACACATTGGCGTACCTGATTTGATATATAGGGATACGGACCATTTCACCACCAACCTCAAAGTTTAAAACTTTTTCGTTTTTTGATAGCTTTGTGGCGGCCCGGTCAAGGACAGAAAACAGTCTGTCCCCCTTCACAGGTTTCATCAAATAATGCAGTGCAGCTACTTCATAGCCTTCCAAAATATAATCGGAATATCCGGTGATAAAAACAATTTGAACAGTATGATTATCGCGGCGCAGCATTTTGGCCATGGTTACACCATCCATAGTTCCCATCTCTATATCAAGAAGCAAAATGTCATAATCGCTTTTCTCGGCATAATGAAACAGGAAGTTTTCAGCAGAAGTAAATGCTGAAATTTGCACCCTGTAACCGGTATGAATGCCCCAATCGCGTACTAACCCTGATATATATTGTCTATCTGCATCGGAATCATCACAGATTGCAATCTTGTAATTCATGTTTCCTCCATCCTTTGCATTCTCTGACTTTGGCTTATGGCAGACTTATAATACCATATAATTTTATTCAGTTCCACCTGCCTGCTCGTATTGGTTACAATTCTTTCTCTGCTTGCCCATGCATGTTCCGATACCTTCGCAAAATATACAATGCCCTTTCTACATCCTCAGTATCAGGATTTACTATCTCTGCCCGGTTCGACAGTCCACAAATACGACGAGGCTCCTCTCCGAAATAAACTCGTCGATTGCTGGGACATTTACACAATCTTTCAGGAAACTGCGCTTTGAACCATTGAAACAATTCTCTGTCTTCCTCATATATTGTCCCGGCTAACTCAGTGATATTCTGAAAATGATTAAAATAAAGGCATAGCATCAAGTATTCACGATCCGCATAAAAACCGCAAATATTTTTTCCTTTAAAGGAATATTCCACCTTCCACTTAAAGTCAGACACAATCCCCCTTAAAGGTTTTATCCTGGCCTTAGTCTTCATTCCGGTCAAGCACATCTCCAGCCTTTTCACTATTGCGGCACTTCCAACCGAAAGTGTCTTACATATATCGTCCACTGTAGGGATTGGCGCATACGCGTTCTTGTAATCAAGGCGCAGAAAATTCATCCACTTATATTTGCTGTCAGGAGTCTTACATAAGTATTGCAGCCCTGACATTGCGTCCTTATATACCTTATGGGTAATATAGACCGTATCATCCTTTTCCTCTGTTTGCACCCCAATCCTTACCAATCGCTCATATCTTTGAACATTATATTTTGCATCATGAATACGCTCCATCTGCTTCAGAACATATTTGTAATCCTCTTT
Organism: Lachnospiraceae bacterium; assembly: GCA_022510565.1. Lineage (GTDB taxonomy): Bacteria > Bacillota > Clostridia > Lachnospirales > Lachnospiraceae > UBA3282. Next base: position 75,199 of record JAFLTE010000010.1, read on the forward strand.
CGGCACCGCCAAGGAACCGGTCTGCTCATCTACACCGATGCTTTTTAGCCCCAAATTATAAAAATATAGCGCATAGAACTGTATTGCCTGTTGGAAAGTATTTCGCAGCGTGCTCTCTCGGGAATCACTTATATGCTCCTTCTCTTTTTTCTTTTGAGTTGCTCGCTTTTGCAAATTTACCAGATATTCCTCATAAGGCGCCGGAAACACCAGATATTCCTCTGGGCTCTCATACATACCCTGATAGATTGAAACCATAAGCTGGTAAAACTCAAACTGTCCCTTTTCACTTTGTTGGTCCGATGACTCAAAAGGTGCGATCATGCCCAAACAATGCTTTATCGAACGCTGTGCACATGTTTCCATATATTGCTCCCTTCTCCTATACCTTTTCCACCGGCAGCCACAGTTCACAATAGCTTCCCTGAGGATCCTCCTGATTGAGAGGTCCATACATTTCAACATTGTAGTTGCCGCCCAGCTTATATTCCCTGCAGTTTGGCAGCCACTCTCCCCACATCCTTGTATTGGTGTCCTGCAAGGTCCTCAAGGTACAGGGAAAAATCGCCCATTTCCCGGCAGGCAGCACTCTGGTCTCACACCCCTGCGGCACATCCCTGTCCGGAATATACTCGTCTGCAATGTAATAGTCAAAATATTTTCCATCCAGATCAATACACAGGCCATACATGCCTATAACGAGTTCACTGCCGCCATCCGACCAGTGCTCCTCCCAAAACTCCGGAATCCTTCCATAGGAATCCTCTACGTTAAAGCTTCTTTTTCTCCCCATGATTGTAAATGCCTCTTTTTCCACGATTCTATACTCCATCATCGTTCCCTCCTCGAATATCAACCGCATTTTCAAAGGTGCAAAATCTCGTAGATTCACCTCTTTCTCTCTGGCAGCGGAAGGAGTGATTCCATGAAATTTTGTAAAGGCTCTGGTAAAGCTGTCAGGTGAGCCATAGCCATATTTGAAGGCAATATCAATTATCTTTACATCCCCACCGGACAACTCCCGCCCCGCTGCAGCAAGTCTTCTGTTCCGAATATATTCTCCCACCGAGCAACCGCACAACGCATGGAAAATTCGCTGAAAGTGAAATTCCGAAATACATGACATTTCAGCCACATCCTTTACTGATATTTCTTCTGTCAAGTTCTGTTCAATATACTCCAGAGCATTTTGAATATCTTCCACCCAAGTGTTCATAGCCTTCTCCTTCCATTGATGATCACATTATATAATAAGTCTGCCATTTCTACCCGACTTTTTCTGCTTTTTTAGGAGAATTAATAAAAAAGCATTCCGCCCATCCTGACAGAATGCTTCCGTTTCACAACCCAAAAAATCATCGCGATTGCCCAACCGTCACATTTTTTTAGCCAGTCATAAAACACGAAATATGTGCTTTCCCTGTGGTACATTTTTCGCTGACAAATCAAGCTCGTTCTGAGCTTTCAAAACAACTCTGTTCATCATTCTACTCCGCTCACATCCATCAACAACAGCGTCTTTGCCGTGGACATGAACGATTACCGCCTAATAAATTCAGCGCCCTCTTTATCGTAAAAAGGACGCTGATATGTTCCGTCTAAAATTACGGAAAAATTCCATGCATCGTAGGATTCTAATCCTACGTTTATTATTTCTTATAACCGCACTTCGGGCAAGCGCCGTTCTCGTTCAGGGCGATGCCGCACAGCGGACAACGATCTATGCTCTTCCGGGGTTCATATTCCTCAGTTGCAGCATTCACACCACTGGTGAATGTGAGCTTCACAATATTCAGTTTGTCCTTCAGCAGATCATAGACAATTTTAATCATTCCCTCAACCGTCATGGTCTCCTTGGTAACCACCAGTCGGCACTCCGGATATGCAGTAGCCAGTTCGGTCTTAAAAGCCGGTCCCTTCTGCTTATTGGTCGGTGCACCGTCTTTAATGCCCTGCTCTTCATAGACTTTAAGAATAGCAGGCAGAAGAGGATCATCTTCTCTCAGAACTAAAGCATGGTCAAAGTTCTGCAGAACCTCCCATGCAGTCTTCTTGATTTCGTTGCAGGGGAATACCATGTTGACACCGGGCTCAACAGTTTCTTCTACCTCAATGGTCAATACGCCGGTATGTCCGTGTAAATACTGAGCTTCTCCTTTGAATCCGTAGAAGCGGTGAGCATACTGCAAATCTAATGTAGTGATACTTCTCATATTTTTCTCCTTTACTTAATATATTTATGGGGATATTTATACCCATAGTTCCGTTGCTAATAATATGTATTTTCAATTAGGATAATATATGAATAGCAGGAATTTGTCAATCATGTAGAGATTGCCATATATCCGTTTCACATTCAACTATTTATAACTGCTGTGAAAGGTGATTCATTCAAAAAGGCTGCCGCCCAACGGGCAACAGCCTTCATCGTCAATTATTTACCTGAAGATTTCTTCTCGGAAGCAGCAGACGCTTTCGGAATCGTAACCTTATCCAGCTTCCAGATATCATCCACATACTCCTGAATGGTTCTGTCGGAAGTGAACTTTCCGGAACATGCCACGTTGAGAATTGCACTTCTTGCCCAGCCGCTCTCGTTCCTGTATGCCGCCTCTACCTTCTTCTGAGCTTCTGCGTAGGACTTGAAATCCTTTAAGATAAAGTAAGTGTCCGCCTTAGACGTACTCTGTGTATTTAACAGAGAATTGTACAAAGGTCTGAACAGATCGGGATCGTTAGGCGCATATGTGCCGTTAATAAGCTGCATGAGAACTTTTCTCACATCAGGATCATTGTTGAAGATCTCGGTCGGATCATAACCGCCATAGTTTTCAAAGCGGATGACTTCATCGGAGCTTAGACCGAAAATAAAGGCGTTCTCTTCTCCGACTTCCTCCACGATTTCCACATTCGCACCATCCATCGTTCCGATGGTGAGTGCACCGTTTAACATGAACTTCATGTTACCTGTACCGGAAGCCTCTTTACTTGCGGTAGAAATCTGCTCCGACACATCGGATGCCGCAAAGATGATCTCGGCATTGGACACACGATAATTCTCAATAAATACTACCTTAATCTTGCCGTTGATTTCCGGATCGTTATTGATTACATCGGCCACGGAATTAATCAGCTTAATCGTCAGCTTGGCGTTCATGTAACCTGCTGCTGCCTTCGCACCGAAAATGAACGTTCTCGGATAGAATTCCATATCCGGATGCTCTTTTAACTCATTGTACAGATACATTACGTGCAGGATATTAAGAAGCTGACGCTTATATTCATGCAATCTCTTAACCTGTACATCAAAGATGGAGCGAGGGTCTACCTCGATACCGTTATGCTCGAGAATATACTCTGCCAAACGCACCTTGTTCTGGTACTTAATATTCATAAATTCATGCTGTGCCTTCTCATCGTCCGCATAGATTTTCAACTTGTTAATCTTAGGCAGGTCGGTAATCCAGTCGTTGCCCACATGATCCGTAACCCAATCTGCCAGAAGCGGATTCGCATGCAGAAGGAATCTTCTCTGTGTGATACCGTTGGTCTTGTTGTTGAACTTCTCCGGCATCATATCGTAGAAGTCTCTCAATTCCTGATTCTTCAGAATCTCTGTATGTAGTCTCGCCACACCGTTGACGGAGTAACCTGCAACGATTGCAAGATGAGCCATCTTCACCTGACCGTCATAGATAATCGCCATTTTTCTGACTTTTTCCTGGTCGCCGGGATATCTCTGCTCGATCTGTGCCACAAATCGACGATTAATCTCCTCCACAATCTGATATACACGGGGCAGCAATCTGGAGAAAAGCTCAATCGGCCACTTCTCTAATGCTTCCGACATGATTGTGTGGTTCGTGTAAGCACAAGTCTTCGTTGTCACTTCCCATGCTTCGTCCCATGTGAGATAGTGCTCATCCATCAGAATACGCATCAACTCTGCAATCGCAACCGTAGGATGGGTATCATTTAGCTGAAAAGTAACCTTCTCATAGAATTTCCTGATGTCATCATGCTTGCCCATATATTTAGCCACTGCTCTCTGCACGGATGCAGAGATGAAGAAATACTGCTGTTTCAGACGGAGCTCCTTGCCGGCATAGTGATTGTCGTTCGGATACAGTACCTCCACAATATTCCTCGCCAGATTCTCCTGCTCTACTGCCCTCTGGTAATCTCCTTTGTCGAAAGAATCAAGCTGAAAACACTCCACAGGCTCTGCGTCCCAGATTCGAAGCGTATTGACGATGCCGTTGCCATAGCCAACAACGGGAAGATCATAAGGAATAGCACGTACTGCCTGATAGCCTTCCTGCCTGAAATTGCTCCTACCGTTCTCATCCACATAGACATTTACATATCCGCCAAATCTGACTTCCTGCGCATATTCCGGTCTTCTCAGTTCAAAAGGATTGCCGTCTCTAAGCCAGTTATCCGGCACTTCCACCTGATAACCGTCCCGAATCTCCTGCTTGAACATACCGTAGCGATAGCGGATACCGCAGCCATAAGCCGCATATCCTAATGTTGCAAGGGAGTCTAAGAAACATGCTGCCAGACGTCCTAAACCACCGTTACCAAGCGCCGCATCCGGCTCCTGATCCTCCACTACATTGATATCGATGCCCAGCTCATCCAAAGCCTTCTTAACTTCCTTATAGGCCTGTAGATTGATAATGTTATTTCCAAGTGCACGGCCCATCAGGAACTCCATGGATAAGTAGTACACCATCTTGGGGTCCTGTCTGTCGAATTCCTTCTGGGTTGTCAGCCACTGATCCACAACCGCATCCTTTATTGCATAAGAAACCGCCTGAAAAATTTGCTGGTCTGTCGCTTCCTCAAGGGTTTTCCGATAAAGTGTCTTGATATTGTACAAAACACTTCTCTTAAAAAGTTCTGTATCAAATGTTGATGTCACAGCTTTCTTTGCCATTCGTGTGCCTCCTATTTGCTCTCTGATTTAACATTTTATTCCAAAGTTAATCGCGAAGCGATATACTTTCAACCTTCTCTATTATATACGGTATTTGGGATTTTGGCTATAATAAATGTGCTTAAATTGTTGTCGAAAATAATCTTTTTTTATATTTTCTTATCAATACTCATAGAGCAGCCTGATTTCCCCGCTCTCCAAATCCTTACAGTAACATGCGGTTCTGCCTCTCACATAACCGCTCGACCAGATGATATCGGGCTCGTCTACTATCAAGTCAGTAACCGTAAAAAATATCTTTCCGCCGACATACTCTATATCCCTAATTTTCTGATTATAGTTGCCTTCCTCAAAAACATCGACAGAAAGTTCCTCACAGTCCTGAGACGTAATCAGCACATAACAACTGCCGGAGGTATCGGGATAGAACAGCGCGGAATCGGTGAGAACGTGCACACCGGGCTCATCATAAGGAGTAAGAAATACATCCAATACAATATCCTGCGGCGCCTCGCCCGTTAGAACAATGGGTGTCATATTCCCCGGGTCGTCTGCATCCCTTGAGTTGCAGTACAGAACCCTGTTTACTCCGTCATCATACAGATAGAAATACTCATCCTTGGAAAACGTTAGTGTTTTACGTTCGCTGCCATCCATTTTCATGCTGTAGATCGGACCGCCCAGAAACCATCTCACTCCAAATGCGCCTGCACAAAAATAGATATCGTCTCCCAGAATTTTAAAACAGGGAATCTTAATCGGAACCCGGAGCTCGTAATCCCCGCTCCCCTCCATAAATTCCCTAAGTTCGGGGTCTATCTCTCTGCTGTCCACATACTCCTTGTTGGTGACTGTTGTAAGTTCACGGATATGCCCCTCATAGTCTGCACTGTACAGCACCGCATCATATACTTCATCCTGATCGGTCGTGATATATGCATAGTAGAAAATTTCTTCGTCCGTTGCGTCCAGATAGTTCGGAAACGAATACTGAGTCTTCGCATCAACCAAAATCTGCTCCCGACCGGTCTGCACGTCGATGAACGAAAGTCCTCCTGTATCGACTCCTCTCACCTTGCGTATGAACTCATATCTTGGCATCTCACATATGACTTTACCGCTTCTGACCGCAAGAATCTCCGAAGCGTCATACTCTCTCACGTCACTGCCGTCCAATTCACAAGAATAAACCACAGTATACTCAACACTGTACTCTTCGGTCTTCTCCCACGTACGCCGTTGAGAGTAGAGCCTGCCATCCATGATATACATTGCACCGCAGCCATAGTCTGTCCCCACCTGTGTCAGTTTTCCGTCAGGTGTGAGACACATCAATTCCTTCTCCGTATCGGGCATATCGTCGAAATTTCCGTTTAATCCTCTTTCCCCGATATCCTCATCCGAATACCGTCTGAAATAAATATTGCCGTTCCACTCTGCGTACAGCTTATTCTCCATGGTAGGAAGGGCTGATAAATCATAAGAGACAGGACCGAAATCGTAGAGGTTGTCGATTTCTTCAATTGGTGCCTCATTTGTTTCTGATTCCGGCTTAGTTTCCGGTTCTGTTTCCGATGTTACTGAGTCTTCCTGCGAACCTTCTTCCTCGTCAATATCAGCAGATGTGTTCCGGTCATTCGGAGTGCCGTTGTCCGCTCCGCATCCGGTCAGGCCAAGAGCAAGTAACAGAGCTGTCACTCTTATACGGTTAATATATTTCCCTTTTACCATTTATGCATCTCCCCGTTTGCTCTCCACACTGACACAGCCACTTTGCACCAATCCATATCAATACTCATAGAGCAGTCGAATTTCCCCGCTCTCCAAATCTTTGCAATAACAAGCGCTTCTTCCCCGGTCGTAGTAATCCCGCCATCCAATATTCTTATCCGGATTATGAATTCCATCGACGATTGTAAAAAACAACTTACCGTCAAGATACTCAATATTGCTGACGGATTGTGTCAAGCCGTCAGGTACATAGTCTAAACCGGTAATTTCACTTCTCTCTTTTCCCGTGAGCAGTGAATAACAGATGCCGGAGTTATCGGGATAGACTAACAGAGAACCTACAGAGGCATGTGCAAACGGTTTGTCGTAAGAACCTACTCCATACAAAGTAATGCCTTTTGGCACTTCGCCTTTCAAAACAATCGGCACCACTTCTGCGAGTCCCCCACGTTCGTCACTCGGATTGCAATACAATACCCTGTTCATACCGTCATCGTATAGATAGAAGTATTCATCCCGGGCATGCACTTCCTCTTTCAGGCCGCTTCCGTCCTTTTTGACACTGTAAATCGGACCTCCCTGATATACAATGGCGCTTCCGTCATAGAAACCCGCAGAAAAATAGAGGGAATCCTCTAGAATTTTGAAACAGTTAATAGATAGAGCAAGCCTTTCATGGGTGAGGGTCGTCAACTCTCGTACAGTGCCTTCATAATCCACACTGTACAACACCGTATCACAAATTGTATCTTCGCCGTCTCTCTCTTGTATGAAAATTCTGTAATAATAGATTCCCTCTTCCGTAGCGCCCAGATACCATGCCTGTTCCCACGTATGTTCACTGCTGTCTGTCAGAATGTGCTCCTCGTCGGTCTTAGCATCAATGATTGTAAGACCCGGTCCCCATCCTGTTCCATGGCATATGATTTTGTCTCCCCGTACCGCAAGAATCTCCGCGGAATCATATTCTCTTGGGTCACTTCCGTCAAACTCACAGGAATAAACTCTGTCGGACCATCCGTCCTCCCGCTCGTCATGCTTCTGGGAATAAATTCTCCCGCCAACAATATACATCGAGCCATATCCGTGGTCTGTTCCCACCTGTGTCAGCTCTCCGTCAGGTGCAAGGCACATAAGTTCCTTTTCACTGTCGGCAATTTCTATAAAAGATGCCCACAACGCGCCGTCGCTCATATCTTCGTCCGAATACTGTCGGAAATAAATATTGCCTTCCCACTCGGCGTAGTACTCATTCTCCATGGCGGGAAGCTTCGACAGGTCGTAAGAGACGGGACCGATACTGTATAAATCAGGTCTGTTTGATACCGTCACTGCACCTTGAGCCGTCTCCCATGCAACTGTCTGTTTACCCGTCAGCAATACGGAAATCACTGCTGTACTGAGAATAAAAAATTTTATATTTAACATTCTATTTCTTGCTTATACTTTCTCCACACCGATTACGACTTTCTCGCCGTTCACATTCCACTCTTTAGATACAGCCAGTGCTTCACCCGTCACAATCACGTCAGCCAGCACCTTGCCGGAAATTGCTTCTGCATTCTTCTGCACGATCTGAGCCACTTTGTCATTGTCATTTACAGACACTTTGATGTGGTCCATCACCTCGAAATCCGCATCCTTACGCATGGTCTGAATCTTGCTGATGACCTCATAGACGAAGCCTTCCTCAATCAGCTCTTCGGTCAGGTTGGTATCCAGCACAACCGTTACTATGTTGTCCGCCTCAGATACATAACCTTCCTTCTGTGCCATCTCAATAAGCAAATCTTCTTCTGCCAGAGAGACTTCCGCACCATCCACTGTAAAGACAAGTGCACCTTTATCCCGCAGTTCATCCATCGCCGCATTGCCATCCACTGCCGACAGATATTCTCTGATACCGTTAAGCTGCTTGCCATATTTCGGACCGACTGTCTTAAGCTGCGGCTTGAAGCTGTAACTTGTAAATTCGCGCACATCATCCGTGAAGTTGATGCCCTTGACATTCAGCTCGTCTTTGATGATATCCTGATAGAAGGTATCAAGCGTATTCTCAGCCTTCACAAACATGGTGCCGATGGGCTGACGGTTCTTGATGTTGGCTGCATTACGCGCCGCACGCCCCATGACTACAATCTTTAATACCTCTTCCATGTCTGCTTCCAGCTTCTCATCAATCATCGCGTCATCCACAGTAGGGAAGTCACACAGATGAATACTTTCCGGCGCACTCTTATCAATGCTTCTGACGAGGTTCAGGTAGATTTCTTCCGTCATAAAAGGAATCATAGGAGCCGCACATTTACAGATTGTCACAAGCGCCGTATACAGAGTCATATAGGCATTGATTTTATCTTGCTCCATACCTTTTGCCCAGAAACGCTCGCGGCTTCTTCTGACATACCAGTTACTCATCTCATCCACAAACTCATCCAGCGCACGGGCTGCCTCCGGAATCTTATAATTGTCAAGATTGGTATCCACCTCTTTGACAACCGTGTTGAGCTTAGACAACAGCCACTTATCCATTACCGGAAGTTTATCGTATTCTAAGCTGTACTTGGTAGCATCGAAATTATCAATGTTCGCATACAGAACGAAGAATGCATAGGTATTCCACAGCGTACCTAAGAACTTACGCTGTCCCTCCTGCACTGCCTTGCCATGGAATCGGTTAGGCAGCCACGGAGCAGAGTTGATGTAGAAATACCAACGAATCGCATCTGCGCCGTAAGTCTCCAAAGCCTCGAAGGGGTCTACCGCATTACCTTTGGATTTACTCATCTTCTGACCGTTCTCATCCTGTACGTGACCAAGCACGATAACATTCTCAAAAGGCGCCTTGTTGAACAGAAGCGTAGACTCAGCCATCAGAGAGTAGAACCATCCACGAGTCTGATCTACCGCCTCGGAAATAAACTGTGCCGGGAACTGCTTTTCAAACAATTCCTGATTTTCAAACGGATAGTGATGCTGTGCAAAAGGCATAGCGCCGGAATCAAACCAACAGTCAATTACCTCCGGTACACGTTTCATGATCTTACCGCAATCGGGACAGGTAATTGTGATTTCATCAATGTACGGTCTGTGAAGTTCAACCGTCTGTGCGGCCGAATTGCCGGAAAGCTTCTCCAGTTCTTCTCTGGAACCGACAGACAGCATATGACCGCAATCTTTACATTCCCAGATATTTAACGGCGTACCCCAGTAACGGTTACGGGAGATTCCCCAGTCCTGAATATTCTCAAGCCAGTTACCGAAACGTCCCTCTCCGATGGATTCGGGAATCCAGTTGACGGTCTTATTGTTGCGCACCAGATCGTCCCGCACTGCCGTCATCTTGATAAACCACGACTCACGGGCATAGTAAATAAGCGGCGTATCACAGCGCCAGCAGAACGGATAATCATGCTCGAACTTGGGTGCGTCGAATAATTTACCCTCTTTATCCAGATCTGTTAAAATCACCGGATCTGCATCCTTTACAAACATACCCGCATAGGCGGTTTCTTTCGTCAGTTCACCTTTACCGTCTACGAACTGCACAAAAGGCAGGTCATAGTTACGTCCGATTCTGTTATCGTCTTCACCGAACGCCGGAGCAATATGAACGATACCTGTACCGTCCGTCATTGTTACATAAGTGTCACATGTGACAAAATGTGCTTTCTTATGCTGCTTGACAGCCGCTTCTCCCGCACAGGCAAAAAGCGGTTCGTACTCTTTATGCTCTAAGTCTGTTCCCACGTATGTCTCTAAGACTTCGTAAGCAGGTTTCTCGTCCTCCGACAGCTTTCCAAGCACCGTATCGAGAAGTGCCTGCGCCATATAATAGGTATAGCCATCTACTGCTTTTACCTTCACATAGGTTTCGTTCGGGTTTACGCAGAGTGCCACATTGGAAGGCAGTGTCCAAGGGGTAGTCGTCCATGCCAGAAAATATGCATCTTCGCCCGTCACTTTGAAACGCACTACCGCAGAGCGCTCTTTTACGGACTTATAACCCTGTGCTACTTCGTGAGAAGATAAAGGTGTTCCACAGCGAGGACAATACGGTACTGTCTTAAAACCTTTATATAACAGGCCTTTGTCCCAGATCTGCTTTAACGCCCACCACTCGGATTCGATAAAGTCATCGTGATAAGTTACATAGGGGTCATCCATATCCGCCCAGAAACCGACCGTGCCGGAGAAATCCTCCCACATACCCTTGTATTTCCAGACAGACTCCTTACATTTGCTGATGAAGGGGTCCAGACCGTATTTCTCAATCTGCTCCTTGCCATCAATACCGAGCAGCTTCTCCACTTCCAACTCCACCGGAAGTCCGTGAGTATCCCAACCTGCTTTGCGGGGCACCATATATCCCTTCATGGTGCGGTATCTGGGAATCATATCCTTGATAACGCGGGTCAGCACATGACCGATATGGGGCTTGCCGTTGGCGGTCGGCGGTCCATCGTAGAAAGTATACGTCTCGCCTTCTTTGCGGGAATCCATACTCTTCCGGAAAATGTCATTGTCCTTCCAGAATTGACAAACCTCCTTCTCTCTGTCTACAAAATTTAAGTTCGTGTCTACTTTTTGATACATGATTTTCTCTCCCTTCAAATCTCTCCATGTATTTCATTCTTGTTGCTCGTCTACAACAGGTTCAATGTTTATACTAAAAAGACCCCGTCCGTAAAAGGACGAGGTCAAAACATCTCGGTTACCACCTGTTACGACATACGGACCAATATGGTCGATACGTTTTCCGATAACGGCGGAATGCCGTCAGTGCCTACTGCTTTGCCCGTATTCATCCGTCCGAATGCAAAGGTTCAGTCTGAAACTCAGAAGTGATTTTCACTAATCTCCTACTCGTACCGGTCTTGCACCCTCACCGGCTCGCTGTGACTTTTGAAAATTAGTTACTGTCTTCTTCAACGTCTGTATTTATTATACCGCTATTATAGTGTGGAAAAAAACTAATTGTCAAGAGGTTATACGGCAGTTTTGTTTATGCTGCGTTTTTTCTCCCACTCATCATCTTCCATCCAGTCGTTGGAAATATCCCACTCGTCATCCTCTATCCAGTCATCCTCCGCATGGTCGTCAGCATAGGCATCCGGCTTGTCAGCTTCTTCCGGCTCCTGCCAGTCTTCGTCCTCAATCCAGTCATCTTCTGCACTTTCAGTGTCCGCAGCTTCTTGGACAGCATCCGTTGCCGCATCATATACCGTCAAACCTTTCATTTCTTTGGCCGACAATTCTATGATTTCCTCTTCCGAATCGTCCTCATATTCTTCGTCGTCCTCGTCCTCATCCTCTTCCTGTTGCTTCCTCCAGAAATAGTAGCCGCCGTATCCTGCCCCTGCCAATATAAGCAGAATCAGAACACCGAGTAATAGCCACCCTGCTTTGAAACCGGATTCCGTATCACTATAGATCACATCCGTCATAGGATAATCGCTGATAATAATGACATAGCTTGATGCATGTTCCATTGAAAATCTGGCATATCCGTTTTCATCGATCATGCTCGCACAAATGAAATCCAGCTTTTCCGCATCTGAATCAAAATAGAACAGGTTTGCGTAGCGTCCGCAATCTTCCGGATTTAATGCAATCACTAATTCTGCCGAAAATCCAAACGGACCATCATGCGCCAGGCTAAACTCCATATATTCATTCTCTCCCGCTGTATCTTCCAATAATTCTTGTGGAATCACACCGTTTTGGAACAGAACATTCATATCGACATCCGAAAAATTGTCAATATCCGAATTTACATTTACGTGCCATTTAGCGCGATCATTCATCGTCAATATCAGGTCAATATTCTGCTCCTTAGCCATCTGCAGCATTTCCTCCGTCAGTATGGAAACATCCTCCATATCCATTATAATTGACGGTCGTTCGTATATGGGTTCTTCTTTATCCTTATTCTCAACCGCTGCATTTTCCGCCGCCGAATCCGTGTTGGGAGACAACGGAGCACTGCTGCTTGAACCGGCGGCATTGTTATTAGATGTACCGCTGTTGTTTGTATTCGCAGTACTACTATTACCCGTTGTTATGCCGTTATTTGTATTCGCGGCATTACTATTGTCGGACCCACTGTTATTGGGTGTTGCATTACTGTCCGGCGTATGACTGCCCGCCTGACTGCTGCCAATATTTGTACCGTTACCGCTGTCTGTACTATTTGTGTTGTCTGTATTGCTTCCGCTGCTTGTATTATTACTGCTACTGTTATTATTTCCGTTGTTTTCTGTGCTGCCGGAATTTTGCGTATTACCGCTGTTTCCATTACCGGTGTTATTCTCTGTATTGCCTGCTCCACTACTGCCGTTAGGGGTGTTATCTACTGACGGCCCTTCATTTTTCGGACTGCTTGATTCGCCCGAATTACCGCTTCCGGCGCTTCCGCTTTCGCCGACATTGCCGCTTCCAGTTCCGCCTGTGCTTCCACTGCTGCCGGAACCTGTGCCATTGTCGGAACTGCCACTATTTCCCGAACCACTGCTGTTCCCACCGCCGGCATTGCTTCCGCTTCCCGAACCGCTATTGCCTGTGTCGCTGCTTCCGCTGTCACTTCCTGTACCGCTGCCCGTACTGCCGCTGCCACTACCTGTGCCGCTGTTGCCTGTACTGCCGCTGCCACTACCTGTGCCGCTGTTGCCTGTACTGCCGCTGCCACTACCTGTGCCGCTGCTGCCTGTACTGCCACTGTTATTGCCGCCGGTATTTCCTTTATCGTCACCGCCTCCGGGCAACGAGCCGGCCTCATCGTCCGGATTTTCCGGCTCTGTATAATCACCTATGACTCTTACAATAACCGGAATATGCATCAACTCGAAATAATTCCGGTCACTCGGATAATATGAGAGATAGAACTTCTGCTCTCCCACCTTGTCCAGTATAATCTCTTCGTCACTTTCCCATACAAACCCCTTCGGCAGTGAAATACTGCCCAGTTTGCTGCCAAGCTTCGCCGTCAAATTTTCCGGCACATCACAACTTGGAATCGCCTGAGATACTTTTAAGCCAATCTGCCTTGTCACAGTCAGATACCTGGTTATGTCCTCGGGAGTATATACAGCCGGATAGGAATCCGTTCCCGCTGCCAACAGTGTATCGCCATTACTCCAACTCCATCCTTCCGGCAGACTGATATCCGATAGTTTCAGACCTTCTTTATAAACCACCGGAGAGAGCACCGGTGTATCCACAACAGGTTCCGCTTTCACTACCGTCACAGTACATGACGCTCCGGCAGCGCCGCTTCTGGAACAGGTAATTGTCGCTGTACCCGGAGAAATCGCCTTGATGATACCTTGCGCATCTACCGTCGCAACATTTGTATTGTTACTGCTAAAAGTCATATCCTTAACACTGTCAACCTTGGAACCGTTCACATAAGGAATAATTTTTTCCGTCTTGTCCACCGCCAAACTGCTTATGGACGATTTGTTTAAAGTAATCTCATCCGTTGTTTCAGGTTGTGAGCAGGCAGAAGCCGGCATATTGCTGTATACCGGAATTTTGAAGACAAAGCTGTTGTTAAGTGACCCGGTATTACTGTATGCTTTCTTAATGTTGGGCGCTTCCGATGCGGGCGCCATAATATTCTGCATATATTGATGCTCGTATGTACTGTTGGAGGATACGTTAAATTTCTGTAAATACAATGTATCCTGCCCTCTCAGGATATAGTTTTGTCCGATTATCGATGCACCACCATACAGAGATTTATATCTGGTATCCCATCCTCTGTTCTTAGCTTCAGTCAGACCCTTCACAATCAGTTCAATGTCTTTGCCGCTGGCACCTACATTAAAATAGTTATAATATCCCTCATAGCCTGTGTATGTGCCGGAGATAAGCGGTGAAGTTCCGTTCGTCCCCTGCTCCTGTAGTACTCTGGATGCCAGATGGAAAGGACTGACTTTGAGTTCTTCACCAATTTTCGTAAATGCCCTTGCATATGTCATATTTTCGTTGGGAATGTCTCCTGACATAAAAGAGCTTGCCACAATTGCCTGCACTGCGTCCTCTGTGTGGTAAGACGCATTATAGGTAAGTTGTTCAAACTGGAAAATAGAGGACTCTGTCAGGAAATTTCTTGGGTCCATATAATAACGCAGTATTCCTTCAGAAGCATAACTCCATCCCGACTGCTTGGTTGCCCCGTTTTTCCATGAAGCGGGTTTAGAACTGCTAATCCAGCTCTTGTCCCCAAGTTCGTTGGAAACCGCCGTATTGAAATCCAATGCGGTCTCCATTTTAACAAAAATCCAATTTGGATATTTCTGTTTCAACGCGAGAAGTGCATTCTGATAAGACGCCGGAAACTGGTTGACATCCGGGTAATCGGAAAGAGTCATAGTCGGCATTGACATTGTCACCGGCTTATTCGCCTGACCTTCGTCTGCCACTTCCTCTACATATTCATCCGTCCACTCCAGAAATATTTCATCCGAAGTCGCCAGATATTTTTCTTCAATGAAACCGGTGTAAGATTTTTCTTCCTGATACAGCGACACCTTATACCATACGCCGCCGTCTTCATCCATATCAACATTCTCAATCTGAACCGTCTGACCGCTTGTCACGAAAACCACTCCGTGGCCATCCTGAGAAGGACTGTCCTTAATCTCGTATTTGTCACACAGATATACAAGGGCCAGAATGCTTTTATGCTCTGTGATTGCCTGGAGTTCTTCCTGCGCCGTCTCCAAATCTTCTATCGGCATCGGAAGTTCTTCTTCCACGCTCTCTGCCGCAGTTTCTGATTTTTCCTCAGATTCGTTCTCCTCTTCCATAGGCTCAACGGCTGTCTCCTGCGTCTTACTTTCCGTCGCCATGCTTATCATAGGTTGTCCGAACATGACGCTCACCGCCACTAGGTATGCTATTATTCTAATCCATATTTTCGTATATCTTTTCTTTTTCATTAGTATGGTATCCCTTTCACAATTGTCAGCAACATGACGTTAATGTTCTGTAATGATTTACCATAATTAACACATTATGTCAACATAACTATACTATAAACAGCTCTATTATGTCAACTATTTTAGGCAATACTATCAAATTTACGTCTTCCGTATACTATCGACTGATTCCGCTTGAAAAAAATTTTTAATTTCAGTATGATAAGTAGTGTGTAAATAGTTGTTTGTTATAGGGGGAATATTCCATGCTGCATATTATTACGGATTCCGCAAGCGATTTACCTAAAGATTATATAGAGCAGCATAAGCTGCACGTGATACCGACACCGGTGGTGATTGACGATGTCGATTACTTTGACGGGAAAACCGTTCAAACAGAAGAATTTTATAATATATTGGATGATATCAAGCGTGATGTTAAAACTTATCACATCAATCCCGCCATGTTTACGGAGGCATTTCTGCCTTACGCACAAGCCGGAGACAGCGTTATATACCTGTGTTTTTCCACGGGAATTGCCGGGACCTTCAATGCTGCAAATATTGCTCTTTCCAATGTACGGGAGGATTATCCTGACTTTGACTTGACGATTGTTGACTCCAAGTGTGCCTCTGCGGGCTTTGGTCTTGTGGTCAGCAAGTTGATTACTATGCTGGAAAAAGGGGCATCCAAGGAAGAAATCCTGGATGCCGCAGATTATTATATATCCCATATTAAGCACGTTTTTACAGTGCAAACGCTCGCTTATCTGATCAAGGGCGGACGACTCACCAAGTTCAAGGGGACTCTGGCTGAGACCTTAGACATGAAACCCGTCCTGATTGTCAATGAGGAAGGTGCTCTGTCAGTAGTGAAAACCGTGCGTGGCAGAAAGAAAGCGCTGCGCTACCTTATCGAATATGCCAAAGAAAGCGGATGCCAAAACGGAGAGGGTACAGTTGCCCTCTGCCACGGAGAAGACATGGCTTCTCTCGATTTCGTGAATACTATGGTCCAGGAAACTTTTCATCCGAAACAAACTATAATCTCTGTTGTGGGTTGCGCTATCGGTGCGCATACAGGCAGGGGAATCGTAGGCTTTTGCTTCTTTGACACCGATGATGGCAAATACGCAGGTTATTTCCGTGACTGATACATTTAATCATTCTGCCACATCCCAATTCTGGATATCGTTAAACAGCCCGTATACCCTCGGTTCCGCACCGATGACACGATTGTTGACCACGCTCATTGCACTGATGACATAAGCAGAAAACATCGGCACATCCTGCTGCATCTTTCTGTCTATGACTGAATAACATGCTCCGATTTCCTTCGCATCATTAAGTAGCTGTGTTCTCCCCAACACTTCTGCTATTTCTTCATCGTAATATCCCGTCCAGCTCTCATCTCCGCTCAATAACCACTGAACATCCGTATAGGGATCGATAGGCGCATAAACGTATTGAACCGCCATCAGGTCATAGTCTGTAGTGCCCGCCACCGACTGCATAAGCGTAGCGAGGTCTGTCGGAATAACCTCTGCATTGATGCCAATCTGTGCCCATTGTTCCACTATGGACTGTACACCGTTGAGAAAAGTACTGTCTCCGGAATTCACATAAAACCGGAGTACGCGTGTGCTGTCCCAACCGGCAACTTCCAGCAGCTCCTGTGCTTTTTGCGGGTCATACTCCACAGGCTGAACAGATGCGTCATAATACGGACTTGCAGAAGACAAGAAACCTTCCGTCACTTCGCCGTGTCCTTTCAGTAACCTGTCCACTAACTGCTGTCTGTCAATACCATAGAGAAGCGCCTGCCGCACTCTCTCATCCGGAAGGTTAGCTGTCTGAATAAATACCGACTGATTCGTTATCGGCAGACAGTAGGTTGCTCTCACATTTTTCAATCTCTCTATACTCTCATATTCTTCCTGCGGAATCGTCGTCATCGTGGGCTCGGTCATATCAATTCTACCCGACTGCAATTCAGAATAAATCTGACTCCCTTCCACAATCTTAATATTCAGCTTATCAATCTTAGGCGCACCCTTCCAATAATCAGCGTTTGCTGCATAGGAAATATAGTTCCCCGGTACGTAGCTCGTTAAAAAATAAGGTCCGCTGATGACATCAGGTTTATTGAACCAGGTATCGGATGTCAGCTCATCCTCATCAATTTTCTCTATAATATGTTTGGGCATAATATACAGATATCTTCCGTAACTATTCTGAAAAGTCGTCAATCCCATAGGTTGCTTGGTGGTAAATTGTATCGTCTTCTCATCCAACACGTCTAGACCATCCATGGAGGAAGCGCCTGCTTCGACAAAACCTGTCTCGTCGTCAGTGCCCTCAAAAACGTACAATGAGAGCATAGTATTCCCTACAATGGGGCTTGCATAGCGCAGCACAGAATACTCCACATCGTATGCCGTAACGGGTTTACCGTCAGACCATGTGGCATTGTCGTCTATATGTACAATAAAGTGTATGTTATCCTCCGTCGTAATCGAGTCTGCTATCATATCCTGAAAATTCATATTTTCGTCCAACTCTACTAAAGGCAGAAAAAATAAACCCACAGCATATTTCACAATCTCCGTCTGGTCGATCACAAACGGGTTGATATCGGTAAAACTGTCAGTCACACCGATGTTGATAATCTTTTCTCCTTCCACTGCTACCGATGGCCCCGCATCCACGTCGCTCACTTCGTAATCCGTCTGATTCGAAGCCAAACGACTGTCCAAGATGCCGCACGCCGTCACTGTGCTTATTAACACAAGCGTAAGCAGCAGACATATCAGTCTCTTTGCAATCATCCTCATATTTTGTTCCCTCCATACGGAAGTGCTTCCCCTTTTTCATACCGGTTAGTTTTATCAGTATAGCACAACGGAGCGAGTGAATGCAATAAAACAGGGGCAGTTTAATACTGCCCCGTCCTTCTATTACTGCTCCATCTGTCTGCCGAGGAAACCGGCAGCAGATTGAATCAACTTCTGCTCTACTTCTCCCATTTTGGATTTATGATCTGTCTCCAGAAGAAGCACCGATCCGATTACGTCTCCCTCACATATAATAGGGCTGATTGCCTCGTGGTGAACCTCATCCTGATCGTTGCTGACCTGAATAAAATTACGGTCGCCTTTCGCTGCAATAACGCTCTCCCGGTGATTGATTTTATCTTCCAGTTCCTTGCTGATGGACTTGCCAAGCATATTTTTCATACCGCCTGCCACGGCAATAAACTGGTCTCTGTCAGAAATCATTGCAATGTGCCCCGACACCTGTGCCATACTTTCTGCATACTGCTTTGCAAACGTCCCCATCTCGCCTATAGGCGAATACTTCTTGAGTATAATCTCTCCCTCTCTATCAGTAAAGATCTCGAGCGGATCTGATTCCCTTATGCGGAGCGTCCTGCGAATCTCCTTCGGAATCACAATTCTTCCCAAATCATCTATTCTTCTAACAATACCTGTCGCCTTCATATCATATAACCTCCATCTGCAAATCGTAACCGAACGGCTACGTTAATATTTTCATTGATTTTATGCTTTTACTATTATTTGTAAAGCAGGAAATTATATGCATATAAATGGCGAATTTAGGTCGCGGATAATTCTTCCTATTTTTTTACGCCCTTTGCTCCCGACAAGTTCGCATTCTGCAAAATATTGCTGTCAAAGGAAGTGAGCACACTCTTTTCCTCCCGCTCACGTTTCAGTGCAAGCTGAACCATATCGTCGAGCAGTTCCGCATATGGTTTATCTAAAGCTTCCCACAGATAGAAAGCAAGCGAACCGGGAATCGGATTAATCTCATTGACATACACCTGCTCCGTATCACGGTCAATCATAAAATCAATCCTGGACACGCCGTTACAGTTCAAAACCTGGAATGTCCTGACTGCCATCTGTCGAATCTCCTCACGTTTTTCCGGTGTCAGATTCGCAGGCAGCTCTCTCTTAGCGGTACGCATTCCTTCTGAACCACTCTTGTCACCTGCTACATATTTATCTTCATAACTCAAAATTTCGTCACTGGATATCGGCTCCTCACATTCCGATGCTTGTGCCTGCTCGTAATCGCCAAGCACCGCACAGTTAATCTCCCGTAAATTTGTAATGGCATGCTCAACCAGAACTCTTGCCCCGAATGTGAACGCATACTCCAAAGCTTCCCTCAGTGCTTCGCGGTCTTTCGCCACCTTAATACCCACACTGGAACCGAGATTAACAGGTTTCACAATAACGGGATAACTGATTCTAGTCTCTACTTTATTGTATGCGGCTTCCTCATCCCGCTCATACTCCTTAACATTCAGAGTCACACAGTCCAGCACGGGAATGTCGTTATCCTTAAGTACGGTCTTCATTACATACTTATCCATTGTTACGGCAGATGCCGCCACATCACAGCCCACGAGCGGAATGTTGTAGTGGCGTAAGAATCCTTGAAAAGATCCGTCCTCTACATTGGCACCGTGTACGACAGGAAATGCCACATCAATCTGTGCCACCACGGAATTACCAATCTTCTTGGCAGGATACCGTATCAACTGCACCTTTCCCTGCTCGCACATGAAGAATACTCTGATGCTCTTCTGCAAAAGAGCCGGAATGTTTTTATAATTAGAAATATCTCCGATTGCCTCTCCCGTATATAGTTCATTATCTTTAGTGATATAGATGGGAATGGGCTCGTACTTATCCCTGTTAAAAGAATTGTACGCCTGCAGTCCGGAGATTACCGACACCTCATGTTCCACGCTCTTACCACCAAAAAATACACCTACTCGAATTTTCATTTTTTTCCCCTTTTATGCATAGTTATCCGGTAAATCATTTTCGATGAGAACCACTTTCTGTTTCTCGTCGGGTATTGCATTGACCATCTGAAAAGCTTCCTGCAAAGTATCTACTACAATCATTTTACCGCCCGCAAATCCTGCCTCTTTCAGACCGTCCTGAATGGGTTTCGTCTGCTCCTTGCCGACTAACACCGCATAGTCACATTTATCGGCTGCGTACACGCCCACTTCTTTATTCTCTTCATACTGCCTTTCACCTAGTTCCACCATGCCGGGAGTCATAAGGATACGCAGTTCTTTAAACATAGCAAGCGTGTCAAGGGCTGCTTTAAATCCACTCTTGTTGGAGTTGTAACTATCATCTAAAATAATCCGGTTCCCCTGCTTAACAAGCTGCAGTCTGTGCGGTACGCTCTCCAACTGTTTTACCGGATAGCGCAGCTTCTCCATGGGAATCCCAAGCGTATGTGCCACAGCAATGGCACCTGCTATATTCTGGACATTATGGGTGCCCACAAGGTGAGTGTGAAACTCATATTCGTCTCCCTTTTCATCCCGCACTTTAAAAGACGAACCGCTTGACGACACCGCGATATCATAAGCCTTGTATGAGATATCATCTCCCACAGTACCATAGCTTACGACATTTTTATCAATCCTATGTGTCCGAATATAATCATTATCATAATTTAGGAACACCTTGCCGTCTGCCGGTACAGCGTCCGCCAACTCAAATTTCGTGGAGATGATATTTTCAATCGTATGGAAACTCTGCAAATGCTGTGGACCGATTGAAGTGATAATGCCATAACTCGGATGAACCAAATCACAGATTTCTTTGATATCCCCCACTTCTCTTGCTCCCATTTCGCAGACGAATATCTCATGGAAGGGCTTCATTTGTTCCCTGATCGTCCTGACAACACCCAATGTGGTATTATAATTCCCCGGCGTATGCAGTACATTATACTGTACAGACAACAGTTTACCTAAAAAATATTTGACACTTGTCTTGCCATAACTTCCGGTCACGCCGATAATTGTCAAGTTCGGCATTTCTCTAAGGATACGCACAGCATCATTAATATAATGTCTATCTATCGCCTGCTCCACAGGTCTGTTAATCAGATTCACCAACAGAATCAGAAAGGGCTGTAAAATAAACAGTACAAGCAAAACAGCCTCACATACCCGGATTCTGTACTCACCCGTAAAAAGTGCAAGCAAGACCGCAACCACATAAATAAGAAACGTGGTGATTAGCATACGCTTCACCCTATTAGTATATACCAGAGGCTTTTTAGCCGGTTGCGGCTTATTGACCAATATGAGCATTATGTTCATCACGCACGCGGCTATCACACATCCTCTGTTTCCTATCAGTACGAGGGGAAGAGCTATGACAGCATACAGACACTTCCCGAGCAGTCTGCCTATGTTACTGTGTACCTGCATCCATTCCATGTACTCTCTCGGTTTATAAGAGTTCTGTTGGAACATATGCACAATGTAGCGCTCATACCGGACGGTTCCCATAACAAAGAGAACGCACCATACGGCCACCTGAATTATACTAAGCATTTCATTCATATCAAACATATCTTATTACCGTCTTGCCTCTATGATCCTGTTCAAATAATTTTAGGCAAAAAATGCCGTCAGTGCCGCATGTACCTTCGGTGCCTGCTCCGCAAAAGAAAAATGTCCCGCGCCCTCGCACACTACAAGTCCCGCGTCCGGAATCAGCTCCTCCATCCTCTTGGCATCGGACAACGGTGTAGCTGTATCCAAATCGCCCCATATAAGCAGTGTAGGGCATGTTACCAGATGCATAAACGGCTCTAAATCTTCATTTACAACCTTCACAAGTGTTGCACGCATTGTCGGAGTTGCACTGTTATAATCTGCCGAGCCACGTCTGCGTCTCATATTATCCACTGCGTCGGGATAGAGAAAATGCAGCACCTTCGTACTCATAACCGCCCGTCCGATTTTATAAAGCCGAAGGCTCACTTTCTGTCGAAAACTCTTCTTGGGCAGGATACCTGCACTGTCGATCAGCACTGCCTTTTCAATCGTAAAAGGAAGATTTTCTCTGGCATTCATTTTAAAAAATACTCTGCCGCCAAAAGAATGCACCACGACACTGAATTTCGTCAACCCGAAGGCTGCAATAAATTTAATAACAAAATCTACATAGCCGTCCACGCACCACGGCTCGGGCGGTTCCGATGTCTTACCAAATCCTGGCATATCAAGTGCAATAACCCTGTGATTCTGCGACAGCACTTGGACAATGCCCGCATACAAGGTAATATTGGCTCCCCAGCCGTGCAGTAGAAGCACAATTTCGCCTTCGCCTTCGTCTATATAGTTTACCGCAATCGAATCAATCTTCTTAACCACAATCTCTCCACGCACTGTTCGGAAGTCAAGCAATAACTATCATATACCTATGCCCGAACCTTGACAATTATGTTACTGCCTCCCATTGTGCAAAAAATGCTCACCCAGCTCAGTATATTCTTACTCGCTGTACTTTATCATACCTTCAACCAGTTCAGGACATACAATCCGGCACTGTGCTCTGTCAAAAATACCGAACCTCTCTCCATCACCCGCAAAAATGTTGTTATCCCACCAGCAACAAGTAATACCTCTCGCACGAGCCGCCGCAATATAGTAGGTTGCAAAATCTGTCCTCGCCTGTATATTACCATTTTTGTCTCTTGCACCGAATTCATCCATCAGCACGCCGGTACCGTTCTTCACATATTTCTCATACAAGGTATCCAACATGCTGTTGATTTCAGAAATGCTTGATGCACTGTCCTTGCTCCACTGGTCAGTACTGCCGCTCTCACCCGGTGCCTGCAGTGCAAAATTGTACGGTGTATAGCCATGTACTTCCACCAGAATCTTATTCAGATTTCCCTCCGTATCCTGGGGCAACACAAAATACTCGTTGGTGGCTCCCATCAGAGAAGCATCATATCCCGGTACAAGCAGATAGCGGTTGGCATTGTTACCGCCGGAGGCACGCACCGTATCTACAAACAACTGGTTTAATTCGTTAATGCACTGTACCGCTTCCACACAATCCTGATTATTGAGGTCAATCCACCACTCGTAGTCAGTGCCTACCAACCGAGGCTCATTCAACGCTTCCATTATCAAGTGTTCGTCATAATCCGCAAAACGCTCCGCAACCTGAGTCCAAATTGCTTTGACATATGCTTTGGACTGCTCCATATACTCCTGTGAAGGATACATATATTTAGTAGAATTGTCATGGTGGATATTAATAATAACATACATATCATTATCCATCGCATAATCTACTACTTCCTGAACACGGTTTAACCATGCTTCACTGATGGTGTAGCTGCCATCATCCGACACATGATTGTGCCACGATACCGGCATACGTATCGTCTCAAAACCTGCTGCCTTGATCGCATCAATCATCTCCTTGGTCGTCTTTACTCCGCACCAATACGATTCATAAGACATCTCATCCGCTCTGTTGTCATCCGAATATGCATCAAAAGTATTGCCAAGATTCCATCCGATTTTCATATTCTCCACAAACTCAATTGCCGTAGTGTCAACTCCTTCATCCACTGTACGCTTTTCCATATTCAGCTCTAACACGGTGATTTCCCCTGTTCCATCTTCTGTTTGTTCTGTATCGTTCGGCTCTGCATCGGCCTGCTCCGCCTCCGGCTCTTCAACAGTCTCCTGCTGAGTGTCGGTCTGCTCTGTGTCTTCCGCAGCTGCTTCTTCGCCGGAATCAACCGCCGGCGCTTCATTACTATCATCTGTCGCACCGCAGCCTACACCTGTAAGCATCATAGCTCCTATCAAAACCAATGCCATAATCCTCTTGTTCATCGTCTGCTCCTTTCCGTAAAAGCAATATACGTATATTTTACTGTATAATAGGCGCAAACCGCAATACATAAGACAATATTTCTTGTATTTTTATTGCCCGCTGCTATTCATCCATATAATCTGCATAGTCATTCTCGCTTGCGAACAATATATACACTCCATTGACATATCCCATATAACCGCTCTCCACTGTGTATCCTTTCATATTCTTATCTCCTTTCACATTACTGTCGAACTGTTGTTCTGAGATAAGAATACAAAAAATAGAGTCCGATATTACGGACTCTATAAATTTATTTAAATTCGATGTTCTCTGATTCTTCCAACAATCTGTTTCAGTTCCTCCACAACAATATCCATCTCTTCTCTGGTATTGTCTTCCCCCAAAGTCAGACGCAGAGAACCACGTGCTAATTCCGAAGACACACCGAGTGCCAGAAGTACATGGGAAGGATCAAGTGCCCCCGTGGTACACGCAGAGCCACTGGACGCACAGATTCCCTGCATATCCAACATGATCAGCACGGACTCTCCCTCCACAGCCGCAAAACTGACATTTACATTGCCGGGAAGCCGTTTTACAGGATGTCCGTTGAGCCTTGTATCGGGGATCTCCTGCAGGATGCGCCCAATCAAATAGTCGCGCAGCTCTGTTTCCATTTTTGTCTTTTCTTCCATAATGCGATAGGCACGCTTCACCGCAGCTTCCAGCCCGACGATTCCGGCAACATTCTCCGTTCCGGCGCGTCTGCCCCGCTCCTGCTGACCTCCATGCATAAAAGAACGCATCTTAATATTTCTCTTAATATAAAGAAAACCTATGCCCTTCGGTCCGTTGAACTTATGACCGCTGGCTGAGAGCATATCAATATGACAGTCCTCCGCATCAATGGGAAGCTGCCCGTAAACTTGTACCGCGTCGGTATGAAACAATATACCGTGGGAAGCCGCAATCTCCCCAATTTCCTTAATAGGCTGGAGCGTGCCAATCTCATTATTCGCATACATGACGGATATCAGTATGGTGTCAGGTCGAATTGCTTTTTTAAGCTGCTCTGTATCGAGCAATCCATCCTCGTCCACATCCAGATAGGTAATTTCGGCTCCCTGCTTTTCCAAATATTCGCATGTATGCAGAACTGCATGATGCTCAATCTTCGTCGTTATAATGTGGTTTCCCTTGTCGCGACATGCCTCATAAGTCGCCTTAATCGCCCAGTTGTCGGACTCGGTTCCGCCCGACGTGAAATAAATTTCATTGGGTTGAACGTGAAGTGTCGCCGCTATCGTCTCCTTCGCCCGGATAACTGCCTTTTTGCTCTCTGTTCCCAGTCTGTAAATACTTCCTGCATTCCCGTAATATTCTGTAAAATACGGCAGCATAGCCTCTACGACTTCAGGCGCGGTCTTAGTCGTCGCCGCGTGATCCAAGTAAATCATAATATACTCTCCTACTCCAACAGCAGCTCTGTCATATCCCTAAGCGCCGTCTCAGTCAGTGACAAAAGCATCTCTTCATCTTTCTCAATCACACCGCACTTCCTGTAGCGCAGTCTAAACGCGGGCGTTCCTTTCGCATCAAAATGCATCCTGCCCTCGTATGTCTGCAAAAGCTGTGGAATATTTTCCACCTTGATAGGTGCATCCGTCCGCATCAGAAATTGGATTGTCTCGTTCTTGCCTTTTACTTCAGGCATATACAATCTGTGTGCATGGGAACGAATCAATGCAATACGCAGAAGATTCTCCGCCGATTTCGGTATCTCACCGAAGCGGTCCAGCAGCTCCTCGCGCATGTCATCGCATTCCTTCTCATTCTCAATCCCCGCAATGCGCTTATATATGTCAAGTTTCTGTACCTCATTGACGATATACGAGGGCGGAATATATGCATCCGCGTCCAAGTCGATGCTGGTGTTAAAATCTTCTATAGTAGAAATGCCTTTGAGATTCTTCACCGCCTCGTTTAACATCTTGCAGTACAGATCGTAGCCTACTGCCTGCATATGTCCGTGCTGTCTTGCTCCCAACAGATTTCCTGCACCGCGGATTTCCAAATCTCGCATGGC
Organism: Lachnospiraceae bacterium; assembly: GCA_022510565.1. Taxonomy (GTDB): domain Bacteria; phylum Bacillota; class Clostridia; order Lachnospirales; family Lachnospiraceae; genus UBA3282. The sequence continues at coordinate 101,581 of JAFLTE010000010.1, forward strand.
AATCTTAAATCCACTGCCTAAATCGGTAAACTCTTTAATCGCCTCTAATCTCTTCTCCGCCACTTCCTTGAGCATCTTATCCCTTTTATACATCAGGAAAGCATATGCTGTGCGGTTCGAACGTCCCACGCGCCCTCTAAGCTGATACAACTGGGATAAGCCCATCTGGTCGGAATCGTGAATAATCATCGTATTGACGTTGGAGATGTCCAGACCTGTCTCTATAATTGTGGTGGAAACAAGCACATCAATCTCCCCATCAATGAAATCGTACATGATGCGCTCCAGCTCGCTCTCTTTCATCTGCCCGTGAGCAAAAGCCACGTTCGCCTCCGGTACTAATTTCTGAATAGCTGCCGAGACATCCGCTATATTGTTGACCCTGTTATAGACATAGTATACCTGTCCTTCTCTGGACAACTCCCTGACAATCGCCTCCCGCACCAGTTCTTCATTGTATTCGCACACAAAAGTCTGAATCGGCTGTCTGTCGCCCGGCGCCTCTTCAAGCACACTCATATCACGTATACCAATCAGACTCATATGCAGTGTTCTCGGAATCGGTGTTGCAGTTAGCGTCAGCACGTCCACATTCTCTTTCATCTTCTTGATTTTCTCTTTGTGTGCCACACCGAAGCGTTGCTCCTCGTCGATAATCAGAAGTCCTAAATCCTTATACTGCACATCCGCAGACAGAACACGGTGAGTACCTATGACAATATCCACCATACCTTTTCGCAAATCCGCCACTGTCTTTTTCTGTTCGGCTGTGGTGCGGAATCGGGACAACAAATCAACGCGCACCGGAAAATCTTTCATTCGTTGGACGAAAGTATTATAGTGCTGCTGAGCCAAAATCGTGGTGGGTACCAGATACACCACCTGTTTTCCCTCCTGCACCGCCTTGAAAGCTGCCCGAAGAGCAACTTCCGTCTTGCCGTATCCCACGTCGCCGCAAATCAGACGATCCATGATTTTGCTGCTCTCCATATCCGCCTTGGTTGCAGCGATAGCGCTAACCTGATCTTCTGTCTCCTCAAAGGGAAACATTTCCTCGAATTCTCTCTGCCAAACAGTGTCGGCTCCGTATGCAAAACCCTGACTCTGCTGTCTTACCGCATAAAGCTGTACCAAATCCTGCGCCACCTCATCCACGGCAGTGCGCACTTTAGACTTAGTCTTGTTCCATTCTTGGGTACCCAGTTTATTCAGTTTCGGCTTGCTGCCCGACTCGGCGGAAGCATATTTCTGAATCACATCAAGTCCGGTGGCCAGCACATAGAGAATGCCGCCGTCCCGATAAGATATTTTCATATAGTCCTTGACGATTCTTTCTACTTCCACCTTCTCTATACCCTGATAGATTCCTAAACCGTGGCTTTCATGCACCACGTAGTCACCCACCTTGAGCTCGTTGAAGTCATTGATTTTCTGACCCTGATAGATTTTTTTCTTCTTCTTTTTCTTCTTCTCCGCACCGAAGATATCACTCTCCGATATAACAATAAACTTAATCAGCGGATACTCGAATCCCTTGAGCACCCTGCCGTAGTATGTCATAACCTCCCCCGGCTGCACTTCCCGCAAGGGATCTTCCGTGTAAAAAGCACTGATATCCTGATCCCGCAAGTCCTCCGCAAGACGTTTCGCCCTTGTGCGGGAACCTGAAAGCAACAGGATGCGATATCCCTTCCTCTTGTAATTACCCAAATCTTTGACTAACGCTTCGAAGCTGTTATTGTAGGAAGACAAACTTCTCGTCTGGATATCAAATTTCCTGTCCGGTTTAAAAAAAGGATTCTTACCGTCCATCATGGATAATGTCACTACTCTGCCGCGGGTAAGCCTTGCCGCCGTCTCCTCCGCACTGTAGAGAATATCCATCTGTCCCGGCAGAATATAGCCCTTCTCCACGCGGTGCATCATGCTCTCACGGAATTCCAACTCAATGGCAGATGCATGCTCCTTGACACGCAGCGGTTCCTCAATGAAAATACAGCTCCGGCTGCACTCAAAGCAGTCACAGAAGGTAGCAAGCTCCGGATAAAAATACTTTACATAGCTCTCCAAATTCACCGCATTGCGCGACAAGCCCAACTCCAATAATTGTTCCGCAAGTTCTCTGACCTGCGTCTCTATACGGTGCGCTTCTTCGGTCTTTCTCTCCTTACGAAGTTTCGCTGCATGGGTTTTACACTCAGCCTGTATTTTTTTAATACCGCTCTGCAACTCATCTTCCGATAAAATTAGTTCTGTAGCAGGATAAATCGTAATCGACTCCAGCTTCTCGATGGAGCGCTGGCTGAGAATATCAAAACTTCTGATGGACTCCACATCTTCTCCCCACAGCTCGATACGATATGGGTTCTCCTCCGTCAAATCGAAAATATCAACAATGCCGCCGCGGATACTGAACTGTCCAGGCGCTTCCACCTGATAGTTTTTCTCGTAACCTAACTCTACAAGGCTGGCGGCCAATTCGCCCTCTTCTATATGGCTCTGTTTATCGATATGAATCACATGTTTTTCCCATGCGCTTATGGGTGTCTGAGGTGCCATTAAGGCATCATATGTGGTAATTACAGTGGCAGGCTTTTTCTCCATCAGCCTTCTCATGCATCGAATTCTCTCCATCGTCAACTGATTACCATGAATATCCGCCTGAAAAAAAATCAAGTCCTTTGCAGGATACAGCATGACATTTCTGTCATAAAATTTGTAATCCTCATACAATTCTTTTGCCCGAAGATCGCTGAAAGTTACAATAATTTTATACCGAAATCCCTCGCCGAGTCCGTAAATCATATGCAGCTTTTGGGAATCTACACATCCGCTGAGCGCTACCGATGCAGATTCCTTCACAAGCATCTTTTTAATCTCTTCATATTCTCCCAATTCTTCCAAGGGAGCCAGTAAAGCCCTCACATCTAACCTCCGCTCTGCTGAATCTTCTTATTATATTGGTTCATTGCCGCGTCCGCACCATCGGTTATCATCATCTCGACTGCATCCGCCGCACGCTTAGCACTCTCATCCATGATTTCCCGCTCTTCCTTCGGGAAGTGCCCAAGCACATAATCCACCAGATCGTACCCCTGTGGTTTCTCTCCCACGCCCATTCTCACCCGGTGAAATTCATCATGTCCCAAATGCAGGATAATATTCTTAAGTCCGTTGTGTCCGCCCGCGCTTCCTCTCTTGCGAATCCGAATTTGTCCCACATCCAGACTGATGTCGTCCGAAATCACAATCAGTTCGCTCTTGTCGTCCACCTTATAAAAGTCTATGACTTCTCTGACGCTTTCACCACTCAAATTCATATAGGTCTGCGGTTTGACGAGCACAACTTTCTGTCCGCCCACAAAACCCTTACCAATCAGTGCTTTGTGCTTACGCTCGCCCACTGTAATATGATTCTTGTCGGCAATTGCATCTATGACATCGAAGCCGATGTTGTGTCTTGTATTCTGATATTGCCTGTCCGGGTTCCCCAGACCAACGATGATGTACATAGTTACCTCTTTTCCAAACACTGCCTTTTTAGTTTACGTCGAGTCTGCCGAGTTTGCCGTCAGGCATACTCATAGATATTACTCATAAGCAAGTTCACGTAAACGGGCTTGCTCGTTTTTTTATTCTATCAATATTTGAGGATTTCTACAAGAAATATTCTGCGAGAAAGGAATGTGTGCTCATAGATTGGAAAACAGTTTGAGTAAAGCAGGTTGTGTAAAATCTGCCTTATTTCAAAAACTTTTTCGAGTTGATACAAGATATTTAGGAACAGAAAATTTGAAGCACAATGAAGGTTTATGTTATAATTTGAAGCAACATACAAATCAAAAATTGATGTGTAGTAGAAAAGAGGTATATATGAGTGAAAGACCTGTTTTAGATAGGAATTTAGATAGTAAAACATTTCGCGATTTCTATTATTTGAAAGAGGAACTAGTAAGCTTTTGCAAAGAAAATGGTATTCCTATTTCGGGTGGAAAAATTGAAATAGCAGATAGGATTGCTTATTTTCTGGATACAGGCAAAGTACTCTCTGCTCCAAGGGCAAGGAAAAAAGCAACAGCAATATCTACCATTAGTGAAGATACAAAAATTGAAGCAAACTTTGTTTGTTCGGAAAAACATAGAGCATTTTTTAGAGAACATATTGGAAGTGGTTTTTCATTCAATGTAGCTTTTCAAAAATGGTTAAAAAACAATACAGGAAAAACTTATCGAGAAGCGCTTGCTGCTTATTATCAAATCCTTGAGGATAAGAAAAAAGGAAAATCTTTAGAGGAAGCAATTAAGTGTTGGAAATACAAAAAGCAATTACAAGGACATAATCGCTATGAAAGAACAGATCTTATAGCAATAGAATGAGAATTTCTGATTTGTGTGAGAGTTAGACAGAGAAAAATGACATTTAGTGGGGTGCTTGATGATGGCAATGTGGAATCCGTGGCGTGGCTGCCACAAACATAGCGAAGGATGCAGGTATTGTTACATTCATAAAGGCGACTTCAAGCGTGGGATTGATACGAACAATATTGTAAAGACGGATAACTTCTATGCCCCTATTGCCAAAAATAAATCGGGAGCATATAAAATCAAATCGGGACAGACCATATATCTCTGCTTCTCCACGGATTTTCTGGTTGAGGATGCCGATGAATGGCGTTCTGAATGTTGGCAGATGATACGGGAGCGTTCAGACCTGCACTTTCTGTTTTTGACAAAGCGTATTGAGCGTTTTATGGATTGTATCCCAAAGGACTGGAACGATGGATATGATAATGTTACTGTCGGATGTACGGTAGAAAATCAAGACAGGGCTGATTACAGGCTTTCCATTTTCAATGAACTGCCTATCAAACATAAAAATATTATCTGTCAGCCATTGATTGGGGAAATAAACCTTACAGCCTATCTTGATCATGTTGAATTAGTCGTAGTCGGCGGCGAATCAGACAGAAACGCCAGACTGCTTGACTATGCGTGGGTGCTTTCCATACGGGAGCAATGTATCGTCCGCAATGTACATTTTGAGTT
>JAFLTE010000100.1 GCA_022510565.1 Lachnospiraceae bacterium
GTGGTCCGAACCCATCACATCCGTATGAATCTTTGCCCCCGTGAGCCTGTCCTTCAGTCGTTCAGAGCACACAAAGTAGTCGATACGCCACCCTGCATTCTTCTCTCTTGCCTGAAAACGATACGACCACCATGAGTATATATCGGTCTCATCGGGGTAGAAGTAGCGGAAAGTGTCGATAAATCCGTTGTCAAGCAACTCTGTGAATCGTCCTCTCTCCTCGTCCGTGAAACCAGCGTTGTGTCTGTTGGTCTTCGGATTCTTCAGGTCTATTTCCTTATGAGCCACGTTCATGTCGCCGCACACAATGACAGGCTTGACCTCGTCGAGTCGCTTCAGATATGCCTGAAAGGCAGTTTCCCACTCCATTCTGTAATCCAACCTGCGCAGTCCGTCTTGCGAGTTAGGAGTATAAACAGTAACTAAATAGAACTCAGGCAGCTCTATGGTAATTACACGGCCTTCATGATCATGCTCGTCAATTCCTATTCCATACGCCACACCGAGTGGCACATGCCTCGTGTATATGGCTGTACCCGAATATCCCTTCTTGTCGGCATAGTTCCAATA
>JAFLTE010000101.1 GCA_022510565.1 Lachnospiraceae bacterium
TTTTTTCCCGTGTTCCTATTTTCTCCATGTCCGGGCTCAGTAATCTCCCATAATTGCAGATCCGTCCCTGTCCTCTTTCGCGCACTATTCACCACTTTTGTCCCCACCCGTTTTGCTTTATCCTAAAGACGAGCCTGCTCGTCTTTATATACATTAGACGCTATTCCTTAATAAAAGGTTGCGGGGATTCTTAATTTTTGGTTAATTTTATTGGCTACCACCATTTTGACTACCAAGCTCATTATAAAAACTCATGGCAAATGATATTTACAATTCCGATAAAATTATGTTATGATACAGGAAATTATATTGTAAAATTTCTAAGAAAGAATCAGGCGGAGGTTATTATGCAGGGTATTTCAGAGATGATCAGTAGAATGATCGACTTTTATGACGGTAATTTACACGACATCGACCACTTTATAAAAGTATGGGCATACGCCAAAACAATAGGTGAGTTGGAACATCTCGACGAAGAGACACAATTTATACTGGAAACTGCGGCAATCGTACATGACATTGCATGTCCGTTATGCAGAGAAAAGTACGGAAATGCTGGCGGGAAACATC
>JAFLTE010000102.1 GCA_022510565.1 Lachnospiraceae bacterium
AGATTAGAATCATTAACAAAGAGAGAAGTGGAAATTTTAGCACAGGTTGCCAGTGGAATGTTTAATAAAGAAATTGCAGTGAATCTTTCAATTAGTGAGAGAACAGTTAAAAATCATCTTTCTAATATATTTAAAAAGATAGATGTTTCTGATAGAACACAGGCAGCAGTATTTGCTATCAGAAACAATATTGTTAATCTGTATTAGAGTTTAGGGCTATTAACTGTTTCATGGGTTAATGGCCTTAACTAATGTTTCACGTGAAACATTTTTATATAATATTAAATATGGACACAAGATAATGTTTCACGTGAAACATAGAAACACAAAATCTAGTAATAATTTCGTGAAACATTTTATAAAATAACTAGATATAGGCGTGAAACATTTTCAGGAAAAGAATACCTGATGAAGTTTTTAAATTTGTTATAGATAATCAATTTAATAAGTGATATAATCAGTAATAAATGAGATGAGAGAAAAGTTTTTACGATTGATAGCGAAAGGAACAGAATATGGGAAGAATTATCGCAGTTGCAAATCAAAAGGGAGGAGTAGGAAAGACT
>JAFLTE010000103.1 GCA_022510565.1 Lachnospiraceae bacterium
TGGAGGGCCAGCACCTTGAAGGCGGAGAGCAGCTGGCGCTTATAGGCGTGGATGCGCTTGACGTGGATGTCGAAGACGGAGTTGGGGTCGCACTCGATGCCGAAATGCCGGCCTATGTAGTCGCAGAGTTTCCTCTTGTTCTCCTGCCTGGCCACCATGATCGCATCCAGGAAGGCCTCGTCGTTCTCCCAGGCCAGGAGCTTTTCCAGCTGCCCGGCGTCGGTGAGCCAACCCTCGCCGATCTTGCCGGTGATGAGCCGGGAGAGGGCGGGATTTGCCTCCCGCAGGAAGCGGCGGTGGGTGACACCGTTGGTCTTGTTGTTGAACTTCTCCGGGGTGAGGGCGTAGAAGTCCCGGAACACGGTCTCCTTGAGGATATCCGTATGGAGGGCCGCCACGCCGTTGACGGAGTGGCCGGCGATGATGGAGAGGTTGGCCATGCGCACCTGGCCGTCCCAGAGGATGGCCGTGGCCCGGAAGCGGTCGTACCAGTCCCCCCGGCTCTGATCGAAGCTCTCCCGGTAGCGGCGGTCCATCTCCTCGATGATGAGGTAGATCC
>JAFLTE010000104.1 GCA_022510565.1 Lachnospiraceae bacterium
TGGTGGGATTCCTGGACGGAATCAACGACAGCTTGAAGAAGCCGAATCCGATTGAAGAAATGACGGAAGAGACAGAAGTAAGTCTGGCATTTGATAAGGAAAAGTTATATTACAATATGGTTGCTGCTAAGGCGAAGTGGCTTTATGAACTACCACAGTGGGATGAGTTGCTGACTCCGGAGCGCAGAGCAGAATTATATAAGGAACAGAAGAATTCCGGTACAGTTCGTAATGAGAATAAAATTGGTCGGAACGACCCCTGTCCCTGCGGCAGCGGTAAGAAGTATAAGCATTGCTGCTTACATAAGCAAAAGTAAAGATAAGAGTTTCAGTTTTTATATGAAGAGTGTCACTTTGCACGTGCGAGAAAGAAGATACTTTGCACGTGTGAGAAGGTTGAATGAGTAAGGAGCTGCAATGATAGAAAGCAGGATAGAAAAAGCAGAAGAATTATTTCGTGAGGGTTATAATTGCTCGCAGGCAGTTTTTTTAGCCTATGCAGATTTGGTGGGAATCGACTTCGATACGGCGAAAAAGCTTTCCTGCGGTTTTGG
>JAFLTE010000105.1 GCA_022510565.1 Lachnospiraceae bacterium
GACAGGACGCATCCTTTACCTTCGGGAATGCAATCACATCCCGCAGAGATTCTGCCTGTACCATTAACATGATCATACGATCCAGGCCGAAGGCCAATCCTGCGTGAGGCGGCACACCGTACTGGAACGCCTGCATCAGGAAACCGAACCGGTCATAAGCTTCTTCCTTTCCGATTCCGATTACCTCAAACATCTTCTCCTGAATATCATTCTGGAAAATACGGATGCTTCCTCCGCCCAGCTCTGTTCCGTTTAACACAATATCATAGGCTTTCGAGCGCACCTTTCCCGGATCGGAGTCTAAGAGAGGCAGATCCTCTTCCATAGGCATGGTAAAAGGATGGTGCATGGCCACGAAACGCTCTTCTTCCTCAGACCACTCTAAAAGAGGGAACTCCGTTATCCAGAGGAAATTATACTGATTCTTATCGTAAAGCTCCAGTTCCTTTCCCAGCTCTAACCGCAGCGCGCCAAGCACGTTCCACACAATCTTATTCTTATCTGCCGCAAAGAGCAGTAAGTCACCCTTCTCGCCCTTCATGGCTTCTACCAG
>JAFLTE010000106.1 GCA_022510565.1 Lachnospiraceae bacterium
TCGTGTATGCGGGTCTACGTGTATCGGATCGAGGGAGAAGATGTTATATTTGAGACGGATTATGAAGTGGATGAATAAATTAATGGACTGAAAACCCTATAACATTTCGGAACGGAGGAGAAGATGAAAATACAATTGTTAGGCATGGCGCTGCCGCTCGCAATGACCGGCGTAACGCTGTTCGGTAATGGCTCATGGGAGGCGGATCTTTCGCAGGATACGGGAGAAGTGCTGAATATTTGGTGCTGGAATAGGGAATTTTTAGACTGTATGATAGAGAATTATCCCGGATATAAGGATAACGGAGACGGAACAGGTTCCATTGGGGATGTAAAGGTCAATTGGGTCATTGAAGAAAGTTATGATATGAACTATCAGGATAAATTGGATAAGGCAATGTCGAAACAGAGTACTGCTGATGACGATGATAAGATTGACATCTTTCTGGTAGAACCCGAGTATGCTCCCAAATACACGAATGCGAAAGGAGTCTGCATCTCTATGCGGGAGTTGGGGCTGTCGGATTACATGACCGATCAGTATCGCTACACC
>JAFLTE010000107.1 GCA_022510565.1 Lachnospiraceae bacterium
GGCATTAATGCTTTATCTTATTTTCTTTATTTTATTTCTCTTCCCACATTTCATCCCAGCATACTTATCCTCACCTAAAAAAGAACCCCCGTTGCTGCGTTGTCGCAGTCGCGGGGGCTCTTGTCATCATATCTTAATCTCTATTTTAATTTCAGACTCCTAAAAGTTTAGACTGTTCCAGCATCTGTAATACTTTTTCTGCTCCCGCCTGTGTTTCCTCAATAATCTCTGCCGGAGTCATATGGATATGACGCAAAGAATTATACTCACGAATCTTCCTGATGTCATCCACATCAAAACGGCTGCTTAATTCCGGTTTATTCATAATTATCATCGTCCTCCTCTTCCGCTAAAACTGACGGTGGATATATTAGCAGATCTTTATATCCTTCCAGCGTAGTGATTGTTTTTACCCCACGAACCGTCTTTACATTTACAATATGTTTAAAGTTCCATGATGTAATGATGTCACACCCGGCAAGGATGGCCACCGCAATATGCTGACAGTCATCAAAACTTTTCTGCTTTAGAATACCAAAATCAATAAATTTC
>JAFLTE010000108.1 GCA_022510565.1 Lachnospiraceae bacterium
TGGACTATACAGACTCCTCAGGTTTTTGATACGGCACTGATCACGGAGGTCTACCGCAAGCTTCGGGAACAGTATCAGTTCACTCAGGCTCCTGTCACCGACGATGCCGGCGTTGTGGAGCTCTTTACCGATATTCCGGTGAAACTGGTGGAAGGTTCCTACCAAAACATCAAAATTACTACCCCTGAGGATATTAAAATCGCGGAAGCGTTTCTTGGTAAATAGGCTTTGTTATACCCGATATTTCAGATGATGTTGAAATTGTAAAAAGTTGTTGACACAAGGGTACCTTTTTGATAGAATAATCTTTGCCGTCGAGCTGGCGGGACACTCGGAGAGATATCGAAGTGGTCATAACGAGGCGGTCTTGAAAACCGTTTGTCCGCAAGGGCGCGTGGGTTCGAATCCCACTCTCTCCGCTGGGGGCAGGTAAGGCAGCCCCTATGATATAAATATGATTTTCAGTTATCGACTTTTGTTTTACTTGGAGAAGTACCCAAGAGGTCGAAGGGACACCCCTGGAAAGGGTGCAGGTCGTTAATAGCGGCG
>JAFLTE010000109.1 GCA_022510565.1 Lachnospiraceae bacterium
TTCCGCAATGACAAGAAGTATCCCACCTCAGGCACAAGCCTTTTTTATACAGGTAATAAGAAGAGGCGGAGGAAATCGGTCTGAAACTACAACCGGAAGAATTTTAGAGGTAAATACCCGCAACAGTTTTCTTCTGGTTCTCCGCAACCAGAATCCTTCTTCCGCAATCCGATTTAACATTACCCCGGACACAGTAATCTTAGACTTTTTCGGAAGGCGAACATCACTTTCCTCGCTGATGCCCGGATTAAGAGTCAGAGTGGAACATGCGACATTTATGACTGCAAGTATTCCGCCGCAGACAACAGCATTTCGCGTGCAGATGATAAGATAGAACGAAAAAGAACCTGCAGATACAATGTTTTGTATCTGCAGGCTTTTTCTATTCCTATGATTTTTTAAATTTACATTTGCTGCCGGCACCTTTCTTTTTCATAAGTGTACGGTATGCCTTTAATTTTTTGGCCGGTACCTTAAAGACAGCCTTACTGGAAATCCCCTTAAAAGCACTGCTTCCCACATTCTTTTTGGTCAGCTTCTTTGTTTTCA
>JAFLTE010000011.1 GCA_022510565.1 Lachnospiraceae bacterium
GAGTATTTTTGAGAATCGATTTAAATATGTGGATGAGCTGACCCGTATGGGGGCAAATATCAAGGTGGAAGGTAACACGGCGATTATAGACGGCGTAAAGCAGTATACGGGCGCCAGCATCACTGCACCTGATCTGCGAGCCGGAGCGGCGCTTGTCATTGCAGGTCTTGCCGCCGAAGGAATCACTACCGTGGATGATATTAAATATATTGAGCGCGGTTACGAAGATTTTCATCTGAAACTGCAGGCACTCGGCGCACAGATCGAGATACTGACGGCAGAGAGAGATTTGCAGAAGTTTAAATTAAAGGTCGGATGATATTGACATATGCTATAGACAGGTGTATGTTATGTACAGATATAAATTTCATATCGTGATAGTTTCTCTTATTCAGAGTGGTGGAGATACATAGGATCTGTGAAGCCACGGCAACCCCTTAAGACGGAAGGTGCCAACCTGAGCGACAAGCGGCCGTAAGGCAATCGAACAATAAGAGGATTTGATGAATGACTGTCAGGTCCGCTTATTTGATAAGCGGACTTTTTGTATGTACAGACAGAGCCGTAAGGCATACAAATAATACCAAAAAGGAGAATAAACATGGAAAAGAGATTATTTACCTCAGAATCAGTAACCGAAGGACATCCAGACAAAGTGTGTGACGCTATTTCCGATGCCATCTTAGATGCCTGCATGGAAAAAGACCCGATGAGCCGTGTTGCCTGCGAGACGGCAGTGTGTACAGGTTTTGCGCTTGTGACCGGCGAGATTACAACTAATGCATATGTGGATATCCAGAAAATTGTGCGTGAGACCGTTAAGGAAATTGGCTACACTAAGTCCGAGTACGGTTTTGACGGCAATACCTGTGCCGTGTTGGTAGCCATCGACGAACAGTCGGCAGACATTGCTATGGGCGTTGATAAGGCTTTGGAAGCAAAAGAAAATAAAATGTCCGACGCAGAGATCGAGGCAATCGGTGCAGGCGATCAGGGTATGATGTTCGGCTATGCAACAAACGAGACGGAGGAGTATATGCCTTATCCGATTTCGTTGGCACATAAGCTGGCATTGCAGCTTACCAAAGTGCGAAAGGACGGCACATTAAAATATCTTCGTCCCGACGGTAAGAGTCAGGTATCTGTAGAGTATGACGAGAACGGTAAGCCGGTAAGACTGGAGGCAGTTGTTTTATCCACCCAGCATGACCCGGATGTAACGCAGGAACAGATTCATGCGGACATTAAGAAATATGTTTTTGATCCGGTGCTCCCGAAAGAGCTGGTAGACGGTAATACTAAGTTCTTTATCAATCCTACGGGACGTTTCGTCATCGGCGGACCCCACGGAGATGCAGGTCTGACAGGACGTAAGATTATCGTAGATACATACGGCGGATATGCACGTCACGGCGGCGGTGCTTTCTCCGGCAAAGACTGTACGAAGGTGGACCGCAGCGCTGCTTACGCTGCTCGTTATGTAGCTAAGAACATAGTGGCTGCAGGACTTGCAGACAAGTGTGAGATTCAGTTGTCCTACGCTATCGGTGTGGCACAGCCCACTTCCGTTATGGTAGATACATTCGGAACAGGTAAGCTGTCCGACGAGAAGCTGGTAGATATCGTTCGCGAGAATTTCGACCTTCGTCCTGCCGGCATCATCAAGATGCTGGATCTGCGCCGCCCGATTTATAAGCAGACGGCAGCTTACGGACATTTCGGACGTAACGATTTAAATCTTCCTTGGGAGAAAGTCGATAAGGCAGATGTGTTGAAGAAGTATCTGTAAAGACAACAGTTTATGAATATGTGAGGAAAGTGTATTATATTATTGAAGCGGAGGGAGACGGCGTGTGCCGTCTCTCTTTATGCGATTAATACAGAACATAGTATATAAAACATTTATTCTTCGTGAAGTCATCATTTTTTAGAAAAATGGTTGATAGATAACATAAAATAAACTATATTTATAGTATAACATGTTCCGTTGGAGGTTACGAGTAGATATGCTGTCGATACAGAACAATATGCTGGCGCAAAATGCGAGCAGACAGATGAATGTTACAACGAAAAAGAAAGCAAAGAACACGGAGAAACTTTCTTCGGGTTACAAGATTAACAGGGCGGCAGACGATGCTGCGGGTTTAGCTATATCTGAGAAAATGCGCAGACAGATCCGTGGACTGCATCAGGGTGCGGATAATATTCAGGACGGAATAGGCTATGTGCAGACGGCGGACGGCGCTTTAAATGAATCACAGGAGATTCTGCAGCGTATCAATGAATTGTCTGTTAAAGCCGCCAATGGTACAAACACCGCGGAAGACAGATTCTATATCGATCAGGAGATTCAGCAACTCAAAGCAGAACTTGCCCGTATTTTTGATACGACTGCCTATAATGAGATTAAAATCTGGGAGTCGAATGACAGAAAGATAATTGGCTACGACCGGGTACAGGCAGTGCGCTTTAACAGCACCAGTGAAACAATAGATATAACAAACGACAATTGCAATGTCATCGCTAACGGCAGCTATAAGATCCATGCGGATAAAGAAGAGGGTGTGTATGTAACCTGGACAAGCCGTGACGGACTTGACTATGAGACGGTGCCAATCAGTTGGGAAGAATTAGCAAAGAATAATTACAGCTTTGACATGAGCGATTACTTCGGAGAAGACGGTTTTCTGTACGATGTTGACGGAGAACCTGTATTTAAGCATCGGATTTCCTTTTCCGTGCAGCCGACAGCTACGATTAACGACATTATTAAATGTATAGATGGGGTGACATTTTCTTCGTCTCAGTATGCTGACATGGAGGGGAGATTTGAGGATAAGAACGGCGACAAGGCGCCCGATAAGGGTGTAAGTGTTGTCTATGTTTCCCTGAATTATGGTGCTGCATATGAGTCTAATCAAAACTCTGGTCATACTTTTGATGATGCTGACGATATTTTCCTTGAACCAAGGGGCGCTAATGGCGCGACGGTACAGGGTGATAATGCAACTGCCAATAGTAATTTGACATCCAGACCGAGTGCATCGACCGTGGAGCAGGCAAGAAACAGCAATGAAGGCTGGACGTTTTCTTTCTATATGGAGGGGATTGGTAATGTGACGGCTTCTTCCCGAAGTGTATCGTATTATGCACCGAGTGATAAAGCTGACGATGACTACGGTTACTGGTGGGAATGGGGCTGGGGGTATAGAAACGGTAAATGGGTACAAACAGACGAAAGAGTGCCTTTCTGGATATATACTGATGGTACATTGGGTGGCGTCATGGATGCATTGACAGGCCGTAAGGGCGAAGACCCTAAGCCCGGGCTGCTTTCATATAGTAATGGCGGAGATGCTAACGGCGGCGGAATCATTGATATAAACTTCAGTTTAGCATCAGGGAACACTAGCGTGGGTAGTTTTAGCCTCAGGATAAGTGTCGGTAATACCGACACGGAAGAGTCTGTGCTGAAGAAAATACAGGATGCGTTAAATGAAAATACCATTCTGGATTTCTATACGCCCTCCGGCTCTTCTTATTATGCAGGAAACTCCGTGGGAACGGCAACGGCAAGAACAAATGTGATTGACGCTCCGATCTACGGCGGTATATGCGGTTTTTTCGTTGAGGCAGGTCCGGAGGCAGGAGAACATATTGACATAAAATATGAGTCTCTCCATCTTCTGTCATTGGGATTGTACGATACCAATGTTCGGACGGTGGAAGCAGCCAATCGGGCAATCGATGAAGTCAAAAAGGGACTTCGGATTGTAAGCGAACAGCGGGCAACTTTCGGCGCTTATCAAAACCGTCTGGAACATGCCCAAAAAATTAACCAGAACTCGGAAGAAAATACCCAGTATGCCGAATCTCAGATTCGTGATACTGACATCGCTAAAACAATGGTTGAATATGCTAATCAAAATATTCTCTGTCAGGCAGGTACCAGCATGTTGGCACAGGCAAATCAACAGCCCAATTTTATTATGCAGCTATTGCAGTAATACAGTGATAGCCTCAGAGATTCATTAAAAGCATGAAGTGATTACAGTACTTCGTGCTTTTTGTATTGTGTGAGAGAGCCCTTTTGCGTATGCTTGTAAAAAAGGCATTTTTCATATATGATATTATACATTGAGAAATCGGTAGTGTGAGGATACGGAGAATAAATTCGGATGGACAGTAAAGTGTTGAAAAAGCGCGGCATAGCGCTAGTTGTGCTGTTTATAATGGCGGGCTGCATCGTTTCCTGCGGCCGTACATCGGACAAAAATGACGCGAGTGTCATAGAACGTGGGACGGAGTCTGTCACAATCAATCATCTTCGGACTTGCCATCTGGATAATCCCATAGGGATAGACGAAAAAGTGCCGGAGTTTAGCTGGCGCATGGAAGGTACCGCAAGAGGGTTATATCAAAGTGCGTACCGTATCGTGCTTGCCCGGTCAGAAGAGCAGCTGGCGAAAGAACAGTACTTGTGGGACAGCGGTAAAGTCTTATCTTCCGAATCCGTGGGGATTGCCTACGAGGGAGAGAAACTGACTCCGAAAACAAGATATTTCTGGCAGGTAACGGTGTGGGACGGAAATGATGAGGTTTTTACGTCAAATGAGACGGCCTATTTCGAGACAGGGCTTATGGGCGAAGGAATGCCGAATGCCGGATGGCTTTCCGTGCCGGAAGTTACCGGAAAAGAAGAAAGAGAACAGGAGACACTTGTCTACACGGTTAATTATGACATGAGTGTCATAAATACGGAATCGAGTTTTGTTTTTGGCGCAGCACATGGACGTTACGGAGATATGTATCTGTGCCAAATTTACAATGACGAGGAGCACGCTGCATTCAGCTTGCGGACGATGCACCAAGGCAGGCTTGACGCTGAAGAGACGTTGGAAGAGACGGATATTACCGCCTGCCGTGGAGAGGATATCAGTGCCTTTGCGGTGGAGTTGCAGATTGAGCATGAAAATCTCAGTGTAACGATAAACGGCACGAAGGTGGCGGATTATACGATTGATGCAGTCCCCGTGGCGGCAGTGGGTTATTACAAGAGCAGGGGAGTATCCTATGCATATCTGGATAACTTATTGGTGCAGGATTATACGGGAAATATTTTGTATGAGGATGATTTCGAAGAGGAGGAGACAATTTTCTCGCCCTATTATGCCGCGGTAGAGGAAGGAAGGCTGAAAATCGGCAGCGGACTGCTGTTGACGGCATATCGGTATTATAACGGTTCTGCGCCGCTTTTTTACAGGGAATTTGCGCTGGAAGACAAGGAGATTGACAGGGCCAGAATCTATATGACGGCGCTGGGCAGTTTTGAACTTATCTGCAACGGTCAGGCAGTCTCGGATGATTATTTTGCTCCGGGGAAATTGGCATACAATCAGGAGTTGGCATATGTTACTTACGATGTGACTTCTCTTTTAAAGCGCGGTGAGAATAATGCCCTGGGAGTTACACTGCTGCACGGGTGGTATGACAGAGGCGTAGGATATCCCGAAGATTACAATGCCCGGGGTGATAAAAACGCGCTGATGGGTATGTTGGAGATTCGCTATCGGGACGGCAGCACGCAGACGGTTGTGACCGACGGGGAGTTTTGGTGCTCTACAGACGGTCCCGTTCGGGAGGACGATATCTATCAGGGCGAGTTCTACGATGCTACGATGGAGCAGAATGGTTTCGGCATAGCAGGATTTTCCCATGAAAACTGGATTCCCGCGGACACGAATGCGGTAGCCGATAAATATTTCACGCTTCCGCTTAAGGGAAAAGAAAATGAGCCGATTCGCTGCGTGGAAGAAATGACACCATTGTCAGTTTCGGAACCAGAGGAAAATGTATATGTCTACGACTTCGGTCAGAACTTTGCCGGAACAGTGAGGATTCGAGTGACGGGAGAGCGGGGACAAACCATAACTCTGCGTTACGGCGAGGCGCTGAATACCGAGACGATGCGTAACAAGGATGATGCGGTTGGGTGCGTTTGGACGGAGAATCTGCTGACGGCGGAGGCTACAGACTATTATGTGTTAAAAGGCGCGCCGGAGGGTGAAAGCTATGAGCCCATGTTCACGTACCACGGGTTTCGATATTTACAGATTACGGGACTGAGCGAACCGATTCCGATTGAGAATGTAGCGGGGATTGTTCTTTCCTCCGACTTGGAGCAGACCGGTGACTTTGAATGTTCCAATGAGCTGCTGAATCAATATTATCGGAATACGGTATGGAGTCAGAGAAGCAATTTTATGGACAATCCGACGGACTGCGCACAGCGTGACGAACGCCACGGGTGGGCGGGAGATGCACAGGTCTTTTCGCTGACGGCATCTTATCACATGAACACGTATCAGTTTTACAGGAAATATTTAAATGAGTTGGGACTTTTACAGACACCGGAGGGTGCGTTTACGGATATTGCCCCCGCCATTATGGGAGGTCTGGGCAACAATTGCTGGGGAGATGCGGCTGTAGTCCTTACATGGAATCTATATACACAGTACGGTGGACGAAGTATTCTGGAAGAAAATTATGAAGCGCTATGCAAATGGATGGATTATCTGGTGGACACCAGCGACGATTATATTCGCAATCACGGCGGGTACGGTGACCATCTTTCGTCTGAGGACACGCCGGCGGAGTTGTCCGATACGGCATGGTGTGCCCACAGTGCCGAGCTTATTTCCAAGATGGCGCTGATTCTCGGAAAGACGGAAGATGCCGCATATTACGGACAGGTATATGAAAATTACAAAACGGCATGGCAGAATGCTTTCGTGACGGAGGGCGGAATTACCGTCTGTGATACGCAGACTTCGTACGCACTGGGACTTGCTTTCGGTCTGTTTCCGGAAGACATGGAAGAGAGCGCGGCAGACAGGTTAAATACATTGGCGGAGTACAGCGCCTATCATATCAATACCGGCTATTCCGGAATCGGATATCTTCTTCCTGCCCTCAGTGAAGCGGGAATGTCGCAGACGGCCTACGGCTTGTTGCTCCGGGAAGATTATCCGTCTCTTTTGCATCTTGCCGACAGGGGTGCAACGACCATCTATGAAAGTCTGAATGTGTACAGAGAAAATGATGACGGCACATACAGTATATACGGATCTATGAATCACTATGCTTTCGGCGCACCTGCCGGCTGGCTTTACACAGGTGTGCTGGGCATAAAGAGTGACGAAAATGCACCCGGTTATCATCACATTTTACTGGAACCTGAAGTGAGTGACGCTCTTACTTATGCAAAGGGCAGTTACGAAAGCATTTACGGAGATATTAAGGTGGAGTGGAAGCAGACGGAACAGGGGTATGCCTTTGACATTGAGATTCCCGCCAACACGACAGCAACGCTGGAGCTTCCCGTACCGGGGGACGGAAAGGAATATTATGAGAGTGACACGCCTGTGGAAAAGGCGAATGGTGTGCAATACCTCGGTGAAGATTCCGAGAAGGGAAAAGTAAAAATTGAGATTGCTTCGGGAAGTTATTATTTCAGGGTTGAATAGGCATACCATGCAAAGGGGAAATATGGTATACTGGATTTGGTAAGAAAGAAAAGAGGTTCCACATGGCATTTGCACATTTACACGTCCACACCGAGTACAGTCTGCTGGACGGTTCCAATAAAATTAAAGAATACGTCAAGCGCGTCAAGGAGCTGGGCATGGACAGCGCTGCCATCACCGACCACGGTGTTATGTACGGCGTAATTGATTTTTATAAAGAAGCGACAGCGGCGGGTATCAATCCGATTATCGGCTGTGAGGTCTACGTTGCACCTAAGTCGCGCTTTGACAGGGAATTGACGGGCGGAGATGACAGATATTATCATCTGGTACTGTTGGCGGAGAACAATACGGGCTATGCGAATTTAATAAAGATTGTCAGTCGTGGTTTTACCGAAGGATACTATTATCGTCCCCGTGTGGATATGGAAGTTTTAAGCGAGTTTCACGAGGGTATTATCGCGCTGTCCGCGTGTCTGGCGGGGGAGGTGCAGCGCTACATCCAGAAGGGTCTTGTGGATGAGGCGAAGAAAGTTGCCAGAAGATACGAGGATTGTTTCGGCAAAGGTAATTTCTTCTTGGAATTGCAGGACCACGGGATTCCGGCCCAGCAGACGGTCAATGCCACTCTGCTGGCCATGAGCAAGGAGCTGGATATTCCGCTTGTGGCGACCAATGACGTTCACTACACTTATGCGGAGGATGCGCAGCCCCACGATATTCTGCTCTGTTTACAGACCGGCAAAAAACTGGCGGACGAAGACCGTATGCGCTACGAGGGCGGTCAGTACTATGTGAAGAGCGAAGAGGAGATGAAGGGGCTTTTTCCCTATGCGTGGGAAGCGGTGGAGAACACCCAGCGCATTGCAGACAGATGTCATGTGGAGATTGAATTTAACCAATACAAGGTACCGCATTATGAGGTGCCGGAGGGGTACGATTCCTGGACCTATCTGAATAAACTGTGCCAAGACGGCATGGCGCAGCGATATCCTGACGACGACGGTACACTGCAGAAGCGGCTCGAGTATGAGCTTGAAATTATCCACGACATGGGATTCGTGGACTACTTCCTGATCGTTTGGGATTACATTAATTATTGCAGAGAAAATGACATTGCTGTCGGTCCGGGGCGCGGCTCGGCGGCGGGCAGCATCGTGTCCTATTGTCTTGGGATTACCAATATCGACCCTATTAAATATAATCTGCTGTTTGAGCGTTTCCTCAATCCGGAGCGCGTGTCCATGCCGGATATCGACGTTGATTTCTGCTTCGAGAGACGACAGGAAGTAATCGAGCATGTAAATCGCAAATACGGCAGTGACAAGGTGGTGCAGATCGTGACCTTCGGTACGATGGCTGCCAAGGGTGTTATTCGTGACGTGGGGCGCGTGATGGATTTGCCTTACGCTTACGTGGATTCGATTGCCAAGCTGGTCCCCAACGAACTGAATATTACGATCAACAGGGCTTTGGAGCTAAATCCGGAGCTTCGTAAAATGTATAACGAGGATGAGCAGATGCGTACTCTGATAGATATGAGTAAGCGTCTGGAGGGTCTGCCCAGACATACTTCCACACATGCGGCGGGCGTTGTTATCTGTCCGGATGCGGCGGACAATTTTGTTCCGCTTTCCCGCGGCGTGGATGGTGCCGTCACTACGCAGTTTACGATGACGACCATAGAAGAGTTGGGCCTGCTGAAAATGGATTTCCTGGGGCTGCGCACCCTGACTGTGATTCAGAATGCGGTGAAATTGGTAGAAAAAGGCAAGGGGGTTCACATTGACATAGATGATATCGACTACAACGACCCGAAAGTGCTTACCTCCATCGGAACGGGAAGAACGGACGGTATCTTTCAGTTAGAGAGCGGCGGCATGAAGAGTTTTATGAAAGAACTGAAGCCCCAGAGTCTGGAGGATATTATTGCGGGTATCTCTCTGTATCGTCCGGGTCCAATGGATTTTATCCCCAAATATATTAAGGGCAAGAACAATCCCGAGTTCGTCACTTACGACTGTCCGCAGTTGGAGCCGATCCTGGCACCCACATACGGATGTATCGTTTATCAGGAACAGGTTATGCAGATCGTGCAGGACTTAGGCGGCTACACAATGGGGCGAAGTGACTTGGTGCGCCGTGCCATGAGTAAGAAAAAGCAGTATGTGATGGAACAGGAGCGCAAGAATTTTACCTACGGTAATCCGGAGGAAAACGTACCCGGCTGCGTTGCCAACGGAATTAGCGCAGATGTGGCCAACCATATCTACGATACGATGATGGACTTCGCCAAATATGCTTTCAATAAATCTCACGCTGCGTGTTATGCGGTGGTGGCGTATCAGACGGCATATCTTAAATATTATTATCCGCTGGAGTTTATGGCAGCGCTGTTGACATCGGTTATTGATAATCCGAGAAAGGTGTCTGAATATATTATGACCTGCCGGAGTATGGGCATTGAGATTTTGCCGCCGGACGTCAACGAGGGTGAAATCGGCTTCTCCGTGTCCGGCAAGAAGATTCGCTATGCTCTGACTGCCATCAAAAGTATAGGCAAACCGATTATTGAGGCGTTGCTTGAGGAGCGAAATGCACGCGGGCCATTCACCAATCTGCAGGATTTTATTACCCGTATGGCTGATACGGAAGTGAATAAGCGTGCCGTAGAGCATCTTATCAAGGCGGGGGCGATGGACAGTCTGGACGGTACGCGAAAGCAGTTTATGAGCGTGTATATCCGCATTATGGAGAGCATTCAGCAGGATAAAAAGAATAATATGGCAGGTCAGATGTCCCTGTTTGATATTGTGTCCGAGGAGCAGAAGAACGACTTCGACATAAAACTGCCCGATGTGGGCGAATATTCCAAAGAGATGAAGCTTGCCTTCGAAAAAGAGGTGCTCGGTATCTATATCAGCGGTCATCCTCTGGAAGAGTATCAGGAGATGTGGCGCAAAAATATCACCAACACTACGGGGGATTTCGTGCTTGATGAAGAAACCGGTGATACGGCGGTGTCAGACGGCGGCACTGCTACTATTGGCGGCATGATTGCCGAGAAGAAGATTAAATATACCAAGAATGAGAAAGTGATGGCCTTCCTGCAGGTAGAGGATTTAGTGGGTTCTGTGGAAGTAATCGTTTTCCCGGGGCAGTATGAGCGGTTCGGCAGCAGCATTGCAGAAGACAGTAAAGTTTTTATCAAGGGAAGGATATCCGTAGAGGAAGAGAAAGACGGCAAACTGATATGCGAGCAGATTATCCCCTTTGAGGACATTCCGCGGAAACTGTGGATTAAGTTCTCTACAAAGGCAGATTATGAAGAGCACAAGGAAGAACTGCATGACGCGCTGCGGCAGTCCGAGGGTAAGGACGGCGTAATCATCTATGTGGAAAACCCACGTTCCAAGTATCCTCTCCCCGCCAACTGGAATGTCAGCGCCGACGAGGAATTGATTGGCCGCTTGGGAGATCTGTACGGCGCGGACAATATCAGAGTAGTCTAGCGTGCCGATATGTGAAAAGTGGCTACAATTCGTGAAAAAATGTTGAAATACGTACTTGTTTAGAGTAGAATACAGTTAGAAATCATCACAGAAGGGGATGGGAAGCGGATATGGCAAAGCAGATCAAAACGATAGGTGTTCTCACAAGCGGAGGGGATGCACCTGGCATGAATGCAGCGATTCGGGCAGTTGTCAGGAAAGCGTTAGCCAACGGCGTGAGTGTCAAGGGAATCAAGAAAGGCTATCGGGGTCTTTTAAATGAAGAAATTATAGATATGGAGAGGTGGACGGTGTCCGATACGCTCCAACAGGGCGGAACGATTCTGGGTACTGCACGGTGTCCGGAGTTCCACACGGAGGAAGGACAGCAGAAAGGTGCTGATGTCTGCCATAAGCATGGTATCGACGGTCTGGTCGTGATCGGCGGTGACGGTTCTTACCGCGGCGCACAGGCGCTTGCCAGACACGGCATCAACACTATCGGCGTACCGGGTACCATCGATCTTGATATTGCCTGCACGGAATATACGATCGGTTTTGACACGGCAATCAATACCGCGATGCAGGCCATCGACAAGATAAGAGATACTTCCTCTTCACATGAGAGGTGCAGTATCATAGAGGTTATGGGAAGGAATGCAGGTTACATAGCACTGTGGTGCGGTGTCGCCAACGGTGCGGAAGATATTCTGCTTCCCGAGAAATACGATTATAACGAGCAGAAAATTATCAATAATATCATTGCAAGCAGAAAACGTGGCAAAACGCACCATATCATTATCAATGCGGAAGGAATCGGGCATTCCACTTCCATGGCAAGGCGTATCGAGGCGGCTACCGGCATGGAGACAAGGGCCACGATTTTGGGTTACATGCAGCGCGGCGGTGCACCGACCTGTAAGGATCGTTACTATGCTTCCATCATGGGCGCATACGCTGCGGATATTCTCTGTGAGGGCAAGTCAAACAGAGTGGTCGGCTATCAGCATGGTGAGTTCCTCGATTTCGATATAGAGGAAGCGTTGAGTATGCAGAAAGATATTTCTGAATATCAGTATGAGGTTGCGAGGGTGCTCGCTCTCTAATCTTATTATGTAATAACCGTTCCCCGTAGGTATCTGCCTGCGGGGAATATTTGGTGTAACAGGAAAAACGGGAAAATAATTAATATAGGAGAAACGGCTGCAAAAAGACGTTATGATTACAAGCTACAGTAACAAGTCCGTCAGGGAAGTTATACAACTGAATCAGAAAGCAAAAGCGCGGAATAATCAGGGACTCTTTGTCGTGGAGGGTGTCAAGATGTTTGCGGAGGCGCCCCAAGAGCGAATTCACAAGGTTTATGTGGCGCAGCGCGCCGAGACGGACCTGCGCAATGCATATAGAGAGAAACTGGACAAGCTTTCCGTAGAAATCGTGGCGGATGATGTGTTTGATAAGATGTCCGACACGAAGACTCCGCAGGGGATTCTATGTCTGGTCCAACAATTTCGCTACGGGCTTGAGGAATTAATCACTGCTTCAAAGAATAAACAACATGCGTTATTTATTCTTCTGGAGGATTTACAGGATCCGGGCAACTTGGGAACCATCTTCCGTACCGGTGAGGGATGCGGCGTAGACGGCATTATTATGAGCAATCGGACGGTGGATGTCTACAACCCGAAGGTGATTCGTTCCACGATGGGCTCCGTCTACAGGGTTCCTTTTCTCTATACAGACGATTTATGCGGGACAATTCATACACTACAGGAACATGATATCAATGTCTATGCGGCGCATCTGGACGGAACAAGATACTATGACGAGTACGACTACCGAGGCGGCACGGCTTTTCTGATAGGCAACGAAGGAAACGGTCTTCGGAAGGAGACGACAGAGTGTGTCGCGCATCTTCTCAGGATTCCTATGGAGGGTGAAGTGGAGTCCTTAAATGCGGCGGTGGCATCTTCCATTCTTCTGTATGAAGCATACAGACAGCGGCGGCATATGCGGGAGACGTAAAATGCATCGTTAAAACAGGATTTAATTTGTATGTAATGAAAAATAGTCAAGTAACAACAGTTATTTATGTTGATATATACATATGAAAGAACTAAAATAGCGCATGATGTCTGAATATTGTAAGAATTCATAAATGAGAGGATAAAAAATGAAAATAGGATTTATCGGATTGGGAAATATGGCTAAAGCTATGATTGGAGGTATGGTGGAAAAAGGTATTGTCTCTCCAAACGACATCGTCGGTACTTCCAAGACCGAAGCGACGAGGCAGGCGGCTCGGTCCGCTTATGGTATAGGAATCAGGGATGCCAATGCAGCCGTAGCCAAGGAGGCGGATGTGATCGTTCTGGCTGTGAAACCACAGTTTATGGAAGAGGTTATCCGGGAAATACGCGGGGAGATATCGATGAATAAGCTGATTATCAGTATTGCGGCCGGCAAGACGATTCAGTGGATTGAGCAGGCTTTCGGCAGTGAAATCAAATTGGTTCGCTGTATGCCCAACACGCCTGCCATGGTCGGGGCAGGCTGCACGGGTGTCTGCATCAACGAGAGGGTTTCGCAGGAGGAGACGGACTACAGTCTGAAACTGATGGAGAGCTTCGGCATGGCGCGGCTCGTTCCCGAGCGCCTCATAGATGCGGTGGGTGCAGTCAGCGGCAGTTCTCCCGCATTTGTCTTCATGTTCATTGAGGCTATGGCGGACGCTGCGGTGGCAGCGGGCATGCCCAGAACACAGGCGTATGAATTCGCGGCGCAGGCTGTCTATGGATCGGCTAAACTGGTGCTGGAGAGCGGAAAGCATCCGGGAGAGCTCAAAGATATGGTGTGCTCTCCGGGCGGTACAACAATACAAGGTGTTCGCGTTCTGGAGGAAAAGGGACTTCGGGGTGCCGTGATGGATGCGCTTGCGGCTGTAGTGGAGCGCACCAAGGAATTGTAAGGTATCGCGCGAGCAAGTAAAAATAATGAAAATTCGGGCAAAATAGGCATAAAAATGAGACAAGCTGCATAAACTTGACAAAGAATAGGCATTTTGCTAAAATTATCCACACTTAGAGATTTAACAATTTTGTAATATTTTAGAAAGTGCGGACTTGCGAGTCTGTATAGTGTATGGAGGGTTATTTATGCTGAAAGGCAGGAAGATGTATATTCTGCCGTTGAGCCTGATTCTTTGTCTGATGTTATCGGGGATGTTTCGGCTGGATGCCGAGGCGATAGGGCAAAAGGAATGCCTTGATGCTGTAAGTGCCGGCATCGCACAGATTATCGACCCGTCAGGGGGACCTGTAACCGAAAAGGCGATTGAAGAACTGACACAAATGTCGGAATTAAATACTTCGGCATATCAGGCGGAAGAGTCCGATTTGGTGATGGTTAATGTGCAGCAGGCTTTGAATGTCAGGGCAGAGGCCAGTGAGGACTCCGCTAAAGTCGGGTTGTTGTACAAAGACTGTGGGGGCAGAATATTAGAGCGTAAAGACGGTTGGACCAGATTGAAGAGTGGTGACTTGATCGGCTGGGCAAGCGATGAGTATCTTCTCTTCGGGGAAGAAGCGGAAGCGATGGCGGACGATGTGGGGAACCTGATTGTCACGATCGAGACGGATATTCTGCGTGTACGCGCCGAACCGAATACAGATGCGGAAATAGTCGGGCTTCTGACGGTGGATGATGAATTGGAAATCATTGATTTTATCGACGATGCCTGGATCAGTGTTGATTATCAGGATGAAACAAGATATGTCTCCACGGAGTTCGTGAATGTGGATTTCCATATTGATGCGGGAGAGACGCTTGCGGCAATTAAGAAGCGTGAAGAGGAAGAGCGTCAGGCGAAGCTGACGGCCAATCAGGGCGCTGTCGTGGTGGGCGGCGATGATCTCAGGCTTTTGGCTGCTTTGATTCACTGTGAAGCGGGTGGCGAGTCGTATAACGGTAAACTGGCGGTAGGTGCCGTCGTAATGAACCGTGTCAGAAGCGGGGCCTATCCGGATACAATATCGGGCGTTATTTTCGCCTCCGGACAGTTTACGCCGGCAATGAGCGGCAAGGTGGCGCGTGTATACACCAGCGGTAATTTTGCTGCGGGATGCTACGAAGCGGCGCAGGCGGCCATTAACGGAGAGACTAATGTGGGCGGTGCGACCCACTTTAGAAGGGCCGGAAACCATGACGGAATCTTAATTGATCATCAGGTGTTCTGGTAATAATTTTGCTTGTCAGTAGATGTGTAATATAGTAAAATAGAATATAGAATTTTATAGAGCAAAGGAGTGAGAATCTATGGCTGATTTAAACATGACCGTGTTTTGGTTAGTCGTTCTCGTGGTATTGGTTATTATAGAATTGCTCACCATGGGGCTCACGACGGTTTGGTTTGCGGGTGGTGCGCTCATAGCGACGTTTGCAGCGCTTTTCAATGCACCGTTTGCATTACAGGTCATACTTTTTCTCCTTGTATCTGCTTTGCTGCTGTTTTTTACAAGACCGCTGGCTGTCAAATATTTTAATAAGGACAGAGTCAGAACCAATGCAGAGAGTCTGGTTGGTCGTCAGGCGATTGTCATCAGCGAGATTGATAACCTGCAGGGAATAGGTCAGGTCAACGTAGGCGGCGTAGAGTGGTCTGCGAGGACGAGAATGGACGGCGTGAAGTTGCCTGTCGGCACCGTCGCCACCGTACTGGCAATCAACGGTGTGAAGTTGGTTGTAGAAGAGAGAAAAGAGGTATAAATATGGGTGGAATTTTTGCACTGGTAATTGTTTTAATTCTGATTGTGGTAATTCTTTTATCCTGCATCAAGATTGTGCCGCAGGCACATGCCTATGTTGTGGAGAGATTGGGTGCATACCAGCAGACATGGTCTGTAGGTCTTCATATCAAGGTGCCCTTTATCGATAAAGTTGCCAAGAGAGTGGTTCTGAAAGAACAGGTTGTGGATTTCGCGCCGCAGCCGGTTATCACGAAAGATAACGTCACCATGAGAATCGATACGGTCGTATTCTTCCAGATTACAGATCCGAAGCTTTTTGCTTACGGTGTGGAGAATCCGATTATGGCGATTGAGAATCTGACGGCCACCACGCTTCGTAACATCATCGGCGAGATGGAGTTGGACCAGACACTGACATCCAGGGAAGTGATTAACACTAAGATGAGAGCGTCGCTGGACATCGCCACAGACCCTTGGGGTATTAAAGTAAATCGTGTTGAATTGAAAAATATTATACCGCCGGCAGCCATTCAGGATGCCATGGAGAAACAGATGAAGGCGGAGCGTGAGCGTCGTGAGGCAATCCTGCGTGCGGAAGGTGAGAAGAAATCCACCGTCCTTGTTGCGGAAGGTAAGAAAGAATCCGTAATTTTGGAAGCGGAAGCAGAGAAACAGTCCGCAATCTTGCGTGCGGAAGCACAGAAAGAGAAGATGATTCGTGAAGCGGAAGGTGAGGCTGAGGCAATCCTTAAGGTACAGCAGGCTACCGCAGACGGTATCAGAATGATCCGTGAGGCAGGTGCGGATGAGTCCGTATTAAAGATCAAGAGCCTTGAGGCGTTTGAAAAAGCCGCCGACGGTCAGGCAACCAAGATCATCATCCCCTCTGAGATTCAGGGATTGGCAGGACTTGCGTCTTCCGTGAAAGAAGTGTGGAAATAAATTGTTTTGATTGTTGTGGGGCGGTTCTGTGGAGCCGCCCTTCTTTAATGTAAATGTATATAAAAAGGAGGTTATTATGAATTTAACCGGACGGCATTTTTTAAAGCTTCTGGATTTTACACCGGAAGAGATTACATATATGCTGGATGTGGCAGCAGACTTAAAAGAGAAGAAAAAGAAGGGGATCCCTGCGGATATTCATCGCGGCAAGAATGTGGCACTCATTTTCGAGAAGACCAGTACAAGAACCCGCTGCTCTTTCGAGGTGGCAGCACACGATCTGGGTATGGGAGCAACCTACTTAGATCCGTCAGGCTCTCAGATAGGCAAGAAGGAGAGCATAGCGGATACTGCACGTGTTTTGGGACGTATGTATGAAGGGATTGAGTATCGTGGATT
This sequence comes from Lachnospiraceae bacterium, assembly GCA_022510565.1. Classification (GTDB taxonomy): domain Bacteria; phylum Bacillota; class Clostridia; order Lachnospirales; family Lachnospiraceae; genus UBA3282. The sequence goes on from JAFLTE010000011.1 coordinate 17,104, forward strand.
TGGACAGGATATTGTGGAGGAATTGGCTAAATATGCCGGAGTACCTGTGTGGAATGGGCTGACTAATGAATTCCATCCCACGCAAATGCTTGCGGATTTGCTGACAATCAGAGAGCATTTCGGCATCCTGAAGGGCATTAAACTGACTTATATGGGAGATGCCCGCTATAATATGGGCAATTCTTTGATGGTTGCATGCGCTAAGATGGGGATGCATTTTACGGCCTGTACCACGAAGGAATATTTTCCTGACAAAGAACTGGTACGTACCTGCGAGGAGATTGCCAAGCAGACGGGCGGAAGTATCACATTGACGGAGGATGTGGTATTGGGTTCTCGCGGTGCAGATGTAATCTACACCGATGTATGGGTTTCCATGGGTGAACCGGAGGAAGTGTGGAGCAGCAGGCTGCATGATTTGATGCCTTATCAGGTGAATCGTCAGGTGATGGAGTATGCCGGTGAGCAGGCAGTCTTTATGCACTGTCTTCCTGCCTTTCATGATTTGAAAACCGGTATCGGTATGGAGATTAGCCGAAAATACGGCATAGACGAGATGGAAGTAACGGACGAGGTATTTGAGTCTCCGCAGTCCATTGTATTTGACGAAGCGGAGAACCGTATGCACACCATTAAGGCTGTGATGGCGGTGACATTAGGAGAGTATAAGCTGTAGTATGAGAACGGATAAGGCGGACATTTTGGCGTTACTTAGGAATAGTGAAGATTATGTGTCGGGTCAGCAGTTGTGTGACAGATTCGGGGTCACGCGAACGGCGGTCTGGAAAGCTGTCAACCAGCTTAAGGAAGATGGATACCGGATCGAATCTGTGCCGCGCAAAGGCTACCGTTTGGTGGAAAGTCCTGAGGATATTCTGTCCGCCAGTGAGATTGCAAGCAGGCTGACTACGAAATGGGCGGGCAGGAAGCTGTATTATTATGATGTCACGGGTTCTACCAACAACGATGCAAAGCGCTTGGCAGAAGAGGGAAATCCTCACGGTACTGTTGTGGCGGCAGACATTCAGAATGCCGGCAAAGGCCGCAGGGGTAGGGCGTGGCAGACGTTGTCCGGAACAGCGCTTTCCTTTACATTACTGCTTCGACCGGAGTTCGCCCCCGACAAAGCATCCATGATTACTCTTGTCATGGCGCTCAGCGTGGCGGAAGCGGTGGAAGAAATGACGGATGCCGAAGCCACAATCAAATGGCCTAATGATATTGTAGTCAATAAGAAAAAGATATGCGGCATGCTGACAGAGATGACTATGACGCCGGAAATGGATGAAATACAGTATATCGTTGTAGGTGTGGGAATCAACGTCAATAACGGCAGCACAGAAGAGTTTCAGGAAGAAATACGAGAGACAGCCACTTCGCTTAAGATAGAGACAGGGCGACAGCTTGGCAGGGCGGAGCTTCTTAAGAGGATACTTGTCAGATTTGAAGATAATTACGAGACTTTTCTTAAGACGCTGGACTTGTCGAAGCTGCAGGAGTCCTATCAGCGTCACCTTCAGGGAGTCGGATCTGAAGTCAGAGTGCTGGATCCCGCAGGAGAGTATACCGGTATCTCGCAGGGAATCAATGCGCAGGGCGAACTGATTGTGGTTAAAGAAAATGGGGAAAAGGTGCAGGTTTATGCAGGAGAAGTATCGGTGCGCGGACTGTACGGGTATGTGTGATGGAAAATAGAGCTGATAATAAAAGAGTTGTGCTCTGCGGTGCCAATGCCTATGAGCAGAAATATTATTTCAACGAGCAGTTTTCCGGAATTCCGGAATCCATCAAGGAAGAACTGCATGTAATCTGTGTTCTTTTTACCGAAGAGGTTGGTGGAATCTTTACAATTGTTTTCGAGGAAGACGGAAGTATCTCGCTGGAAACTGACGCGGAGGAAGAAGACTTGCTCTACGATGAGATCAGCAGCGGACTTTTGGTACGGGAGATTCGCAGAAACAGACAGGAAATGCTCGAATCATTGCAGCTATACTATAGGGTTTTTATTCTGCATGATAAGAGCGTTTTGGATGAGATAGATTAATTTTGTAAATTTTCAACGCCTCTTGACAATTTAATTTACAGCACCTATAATTTAATTGAATTCAATTAAATTTAATCCAATCATTGTAGGAGGTAGATAATATGTCAATTTATGATTTTAAAGTGAAAGCACAGGACGGAAGCGAGATTTCTCTTGCGGATTATCAAGGCAAAGTGCTTTTGATTGTCAATACCGCTACAGGCTGCGGATTTACGCCTCAGTATGACGAGTTACAGGATATCTATGATGCGCACCAAAAGGACGGTCTGGAAATTCTTGATTTTCCCTGCAACCAATTTGCCGACCAGGCACCCGGAAGTGACGAGGAGATTCATTCCTTCTGTACAGGGCGTTACGGAATTACTTTTCCGCAGTTTTCTAAAATAGATGTTCTGGGTGACAATGCCGACCCTCTGTTCAAATATTTATCCGATAATACCACTTTTGGGGGATTCGGTAAGGGCCCGATGGCATTGATTTTGAAGGCCGCAGTGAAAAGGATGGACAAGGATTATGAAGAGAACGGCAACGTAAAGTGGAATTTCACGAAATTCCTGATTGACAGGAACGGTAATATTGTTGCACGTTTTGAACCGACGGAGTCGATGGATACGGTAAAAGAAAAGATAGAGGAGGTACTCTGATGCGTTACGATTATCAAACACAAATTGTCTGTGCGCAGGTTATCAGCTTCGACATTAATGACGATGTTATCACCAATATTAGTTTTATGGGAGGCTGTAACGGTAATCTGAAAGCGATTGCAAAGCTTGTGGACGGCTGGACGGTGGACAAGATAGAGTCCTATCTGCTCGGCAATATCTGTGGGCATAAACCTACGTCCTGTGCCGATCAGCTTGCGGTGGCAGTGCGAAAAGCCTACGATGAGACACATGCGGCGTAAATATGTATTTCCCTGTTTGCTGCAAAAGGAATGAATCATTTGAAAGTCCAAGACTACTGAATCGGAGAGAGTATATGGACAGGTATGACACTTTAAAACTTGAAAATCAACTGTGCTTTCCTCTGTATGCCGCCTCCCGTGAGGTGATTAAGCATTATCACCCCTATTTGACGCAGTTGGGACTGACTTATACACAGTATATTGCCATGATGGTTCTGTGGGCGGACAGGAAAATCAGTGTCAAAGAGTTGGGACGGAAGCTTTTTCTCGACAGCGGAACGCTGACCCCTGTGTTGAAAAGCCTGGAGGAAAAGGGATATGTGAATCGCCGCCGTTCAACGGAAGATGAGCGTGTGCTGATTGTTGAGATTACGGAGTCAGGAGAAGCACTGAAAGAGCGGGCGGTCTCCATTCCGGAGAAGATTGCCGGCTGTGTGAAACTGGATACGGAAGAAGCTATGCAGCTGTATCAGCTGCTGTATAAAGTGTTGGCGGTTATGAGCGAGTAAATTGGAGTAAATGATAATGAACGAGTTATTACACAGATTGACGATTGGAAGCGCTACTCTGGACAACAACATTATATTGGCTCCCATGGCAGGCGTGACAGACCTGCCTTTTCGTTTGTTGTGCAGCGAGCACGGTGTGGGGATGTGCTGCATGGAAATGGTAAGCGCCAAGGCAATTCTGTATAGGAATAAAAATACGGAGGCACTTCTGGAGATTCATCCCGATGAAGGCCCTGTTTCCCTGCAGTTGTTTGGCTCCGATCCGCAGATTATGGGCGATATGGCAAAACAGATTGAGGATAGGCCTTTTGACATTCTGGATATTAATATGGGATGCCCTGTGCCCAAAGTGGTGAACAATGGGGAAGGTTCAGCCTTGATGAAACAACCCGAGTTGGTGGGAAAAATCGTTTCGTCGGTGGTCAAGTCAGTGAGTAAGCCCGTGACCGTCAAAATTCGTAAGGGATTTGACGATGCCCATGTCAATGCCGTGGAGATTGCGAAGATTGCGGAAGATGCCGGTGTAGCCGCGATCGTGGTTCATGGCAGAACAAGAGAGCAATATTATGCAGGTGAGGCGGATTGGGATATCATAGCGAAAGTAAAAGAAAATGTATCCGTTCCGGTAATCGGTAACGGAGATATCGCGGACGGTATCGGTGCGGAGCGAATGCTGAAACAGACAGGCTGTGACGGCATCATGGTGGGACGTGCCGCGCGTGGGAACCCGTGGGTCTTCCGGCAGATTACAGCATATCTTCAGGATGGAACGGTGCTTCCCAAGCCGGATAAGGAAGAGGTCAGGGAGACAATTCTGCGCCATGCAAGACTTCAACGGGAATGTAAGGGAGAGTATACAGGCATTCGCGAGATGCGCAAGCACGTATCATGGTATACGGCGGGTATACCCAATTCCGCGAGATTGCGGCAGAATGTAAATATGGTGGAAGATTTTGATGAGCTGAGACGGTTGGTTGAGGAGGCTTTTTAGCATGGCTTGGTTATAATGTGCATACACTATGGTATGGAGCATGAAACCATAATCTATTTTTATCCGGTGTCGGAGCAAAACAGAATAGCGGGAAACAGGCTTGCGGCGAAACAGTTTTGGTTTCAGGATGTCTCGCTTGCAGCGAGGAAGGTTTACGAGGAGCAGGACGGATTATGTATAATCGGCTGTGCCGTACCGCCTTTTTGTTTCAGACACAGGCCGTGGAGGCCGCAGGTGCTGTCCGAGGCAATGGAAGCAGTCGTACGCCGTATGCAGGGTCTGACCGATGCGTATCTTCACCCGCAGGTCGCAGCGATGCTTCCCGAAGAGTATCATGGGCGGTGGATGCCTCGCAGACAGACGCTGCAGGCGATCATTGAGTGGATAGCGCGGCAGTACGCGCCACGCACGGTTGAGAAATGCGGGGAGGCGGTGGTGCTTTTGGGAGAGCCTGCAGACACGGAGTGGCAGATGGAGATGACTGAGGAACTGCTACGCCCCTATCTGTCGAAAATCAATCGTCTGTTGATTTATTATGAGGAGATTGCGGAGACAGATATCTGGATGGAACTTGGCAGTCATCTGGACGAGTATTACTATGAGTACGGATTGGTACCCCAGTTGGAGCCTTATGCTGAGACGACAGACGGATTCCGATGCGGAAAACACATGTGTAATGGTATGATTCTGGATTGCTGTGCACAATTTCGCTCACCCAAGATTGCGCTAAGCGGGCAGGCGGTCTATATAGATACGACATCCACAGAGGAAAAAGAGCAGTTTTTGCTTCGTAAATCGTTACGTATTCCATACGTTTCACCGTTAAAATATCTTGACACTATGGTAAAAAATAGTTATGATAGATTAGTTAATTAGCGCGTAATAATGTTTGAATGAACAGGCGTTAATTCATGTAATAGGGAAAGGGAGAATTGTTACCATGCAGGAGAAGAAAAATATCTTAACCTATGAGGGTTTGAGAAAGTATGAGGATGAGTTGCACGACCTGAAAGTTGTCAAGCGTAAAGAAGTAGCGCAGAAGATTAAAGAAGCGCGTGAGCAGGGCGACTTATCCGAGAATGCCGAGTACGATGCGGCAAAAGATGAACAGCGTGATATTGAGGCCAGAATTGAAGAATTAGAGAAGATATTAAAAAACGCAGAAGTGGTTATCGAGGACGAGGTGGATTTAGACAAGATTAACATCGGTTGTCTGGTCAGGATTCTGGATACCGAGTTTAAAGAGGAGTTGGAATACAAGATTGTAGGCTCCACCGAAGCGAACAGTTTAAAGGGCAAGATTTCCAATGAGTCTCCCGTGGGTAAAGCGCTGATCGGCGCTAAAGTGGGCGATATGGTGGAAGTAGAGACCCAAGCGGGAACCATCAAATATAAAGTGTTGGAGATTCAGAGATCGAACTAACGGGAAAGGTGTATACAGACATGGCGGAAGTACAGAACCAGGGGAATGGACAGCAGGAACAGGACATCAATCAGCTTCTGAAGGTGAGACGCGAAAAGCTCTCTGCCTTACAGGAGAACGGTAAAGACCCTTTTCAGATAACTAAATATGATGTAAGCCACCACAGTCAGGAGATAAAAGAACACTATGACGAACTGGAAGGCAAAAACGTGTCCATTGCGGGCCGCGTGATGTCCAAGCGCATTATGGGTAAGGCATCCTTCTGCAATGTTCAGGATTTGCAGGGTAATATTCAGTCCTATGTGGCAAGAGACAGCATCGGTGAGGAGTCCTATGCCGATTTCAAGAAATATGATGTGGGTGACATCGTAGGCATAGAAGGAGAGGTGTTCACCACTAAGACAGGTGAGATTTCCATCCATGCCGCAAAAGTGACACTACTGTCAAAAAGTCTTCAGATTTTGCCGGAGAAGTATCACGGTCTGGTGAATACAGATATTCGTTACCGCCAGAGATACACCGACTTGATTATGAATGAGGAAGTCAAGAAAACTTTTGTCATGCGCTCCAAGATTATCAGCTCCATCAGAAGATATCTGGACGGACAAGGCTTTCTTGAGGTGGAGACTCCTATGCTCGTGTCCAATGCGGGCGGCGCGGCGGCGAGACCTTTTGAGACACATTACAATGCGTTGGACGAGGACGTGAAACTGCGTATTTCATTGGAATTATATTTAAAGAGATTGATTGTCGGCGGTCTGGAAAGAGTCTATGAGATTGGACGAGTGTTCCGTAACGAAGGACTGGACACCAGACATAATCCCGAATTTACCCTGATGGAATTGTATCAGGCATATACCGATTATTACGGCATGATGGAACTGACAGAAAACCTGTTTCGCCATGTGGCTGAGGAAGTGTGCGGTACAACACAGATTCCTTACGGTGATGAAATGATTGACTTGGGAAAGCCTTTTGAGCGAATGACCATGGTAGAAGCAGTCAAGAAGTACTCGGGCGTGGATTTCGATCAGATTAAGGACACCGAGGAAGCCAAAAGAATCGCAGATGAGAAGGAAGTGCATTATGAGGCACGTCACAAGAAGGGTGATATCCTGAATTTGTTCTTCGAGGAATTTGTAGAAGAACATCTGGTGCAGCCCACCTTTATCATGGATCATCCGATCGAAGTGTCACCGCTCACGAAGAAAAAGCCGGACAAGCCCGACTATGTGGAGCGTTTTGAGCTTTTCATTACATGCAGGGAAATGTGTAACGCATACTCTGAGTTAAATGATCCTATTGATCAGAGAGAGCGATTTAAGGCGCAGGAAGAGGCACTGGCAGCAGGCGACGAAGAAGCCAACACGACGGACGAGGATTTCCTGAATGCACTGGAAATCGGCATGCCGCCCACAGGGGGTATCGGTTACGGTATTGACAGGCTGGTAATGCTTCTTACGAATTCTCCTGCAATCAGGGATGTGTTATTATTCCCGACGATGAAGACGCTGGGTTAGTCTATATTACTATCTATCCCGATCAGATAGATCATCTTTACTTCCCGCCCTGATATGTGGGCAATGGCCTCTTTCAGGGTGGCATAAGGAATGCTTGCCGCATAAACCCCTTCCTGATTCCTGCGATATGCGTTGTGAAGAACATATCTGTTTTCTTCTTTCGTAATGCATACGGTATGTATCTGTGCGGTAATATTCTTTGCATCGTTATACACGGTGGCAATGAAAACCTGACATCGGCTGACCGCCGTATTCAAAGATTTATCGTCGTCCTTTTTTGCGGTTACAACCGAAAATCCTTGTCTTTTCAAGTAGGCATAAATAGCCAGCGGCGATACGCCAAACTCGCCCCATAAAGCCGCACCGTGCTTTTCGTACTCGCCGATTAGCTCTGCCATAAAATCCAGAGAACTAGCTTTTCCCAATGCTTTTAGTGCATTGAAGGTGGCGATAATTTCACAGCCTGAATACTTCATATTATGATGAGGTCCCCACCCATACAGGATTTCTCCCCACTCATTCTGATTTTCAATATAGGAAGAAGGTACAGCCAGAAAATCCCACTTGGCATTTTTAAATGATATTGTATTATGAACGTGATTGTTTCTTCTAATTTTTTTAGGCACGGGAATCAACGCCAATAGATAATATACATTAAGAACAACGCTGTTGCCTATATGTTTTGGAATAAAAGATAATAAAAATTGTTTTATGGGATTTCTTTTCATAAATTCACTATTCCTGTTTATACATATAAAATAACGATGGCATGCATTGTAAGGAACCATGGGAGCGGCACCGTAAACAATACTGTATCTTCTTGGGCATTCTCGACATGAAGACGATAGGATGCATTTAAAAATGGTTTTCCATTTAATAAACTCCCATAAAGGAAAGTGTAGGACACACTCTTGAATCTGTAATACGGATACGCAGTTTTTTCACTTTCATTTCCGGAAATCGGGCAATCTTTTTATATCCCACGATGGTTCCGCGATAGAGCATCTTTTCCTCGCCGCATTCCTTGTCCCGAGCTGTAATCTCAAAGCTTTCAATCCGTTGGCTTAAAAGAATATTCTCCTTTAGCACCACACAGGAAACGTTCGTCAGTTCGGGAAATACGATTGTGATTTCTGCAGTTCTGACCCCGTCTTCTGTTTTGAAAAAGTGAGCATATTCATCTTTCCGAACGCTCTCAATTTCATGCCCTCTTTCATGGCTGTCAGAGCACAAAGAAGCCGATTCCAGGAGATTATGGGAGAAAGTCTTTCTCAGGGAATCGCCCATCTCTTTCAGGCGCTTCATATCATTCTCATGAAAAAGTCCCGTTTTCGTTGGAGGAATGTTCAGAAGGAATACTGCATTTCCGCCCACCGCATTGTAATAGATACGAAGCAGATCCTCCAGCGAAAGAAGCTGGTCATCCTCTTCTTCATGATAGAACCAGCCGGGACGGATGGAAACATTTACCTCTGCAGGGTACCAGATTAGGTTTTGCTCTGCCTCAAGAATCGTGCGGCTGCCAAGATCCTGATCCCACGTATTGATTGTTCTTGTTCGAAATTCCGTATCATCCGACTGCTGGCTTTTTGACGCAATCTTTTCAATTTCACCGGTTCTTTCGGGAACTACACTCCATTCCGATTGTCTGGTATCACCGGATTCATTTCCGTACCATCTGACATCCGGTCCACAGACATGAATGCAGGCTCCCGGCCGGAGACGGCGAATCACCTCATAATATCGTTCCCAGTCATAGAACTGTTTTTTTCCATCAGGTCCTTCTCCGCAGGCGCCGTCAAACCATACGGAAGCGATTTCTCCATAATTGGTCAGCAGCTCTTCCAACTGGCCGACGAAATAATCATCGTAGGCTTTTCCTTTTCCGTAGGCCTCGTTGTTTTGGTCCCAGGGAGACAGGTAAATGCCGAACCGGATGCCTCCTTTGTGGCAGGCCTCGGCCACCTCTTTCACCAGATCTCCTTTTCCGTCTCGAAAGGGACTGTTCGCTACTGTGTGCTCCGTGTAGCGGCTGGGCCAGAGACAAAATCCATCGTGGTGTTTGCATGTCAGCAGCAGCCCCTTCATTCCGGCGCTTTTTGCGGCATCTACCCACTGTTGTGCGTCAAATTCTGTGGGGTTAAAGATGGATTCCGGCTCTGTGCCGTCTCCCCATTCTTTTCCAAGGTAGGTGTTTACGGTAAAATGCACAAAACACCAAAATTCCATTTGTTGCCAGGCCATCTGACGACTGCTTGGCACAACCGCAGTAAGGCGCCGGTCCAACTCATCCAACTTGTTTTGTAAGATCATAAACTTCTCCTGTTATCCTGCCGCAATGGCAGATAAGAACCTATTAAAGTATAGATTGTTTTATAGCCCTAAAATATGTAATGGAATACCGTTATAAAAATAGTAACATCCCATTCGTTCTATGTATTCCAATGTATCTCTGTATTTAAAGTCTCTAAACCAATCATTGAAAATATAGATGAATTCAACCCTGTACCCTAAAGGTTTAAAAAGTTTTTCATATTCCCATTTCTTAAAGTGACAGCTCGGTAATTTTTCGTCTACAGAACCGGGGCAATTTTGAAACTTCTTTTCTATGATGTACGCAGTGCGGTTCTCATAATTAATGAATGCTTCGTCCGGACGCCATGCTTTAGAGTTGTAATCAGCATAGTTAATTCCATGGGGTTCCAGAAAATGTGAATAGATACGAGTCTGTGGTACTGACATACCGATTTCGTATCCGTCAATGTAAACAACGTGATTTATGACTTCATATCCGGCATAAAAGAGAGCCTCATCTAGGGATGTGGTCTGTTCAAAATGTAATCCGTTTCGGTTGGTTTGCGCACCACCGCCATATCTGTTTGGAGTTCTGGCCATTATATTATACCTCCTTAAAAAATTCACATATTTCAACATTAAGTACATTAGCAATCTGATTTAATACAGATATGGACAAACTTTTATCACATCCGGCAGCCTCAATTTTGGAAAGGTAACTTATGCTTATACCGGCCTGTTCTGCAAGTTGTACTTGTGTTAATTTTGCCTGCGCTCTGTATTGTTTTATATTTGCACCTATAACACAATATAATTCTGTATCACTGTTAAAATGCATACAACACCTCTTTCACTATTTGTGAATATTATGGCATGATGGTAAATATATATAAATTCACTTATAGTGAAATAATAATCTTGTAGATTTTTGTTGAGATTTAATATACAATGGGAGAGCAAATAAAAGTAAAGGAGGTATGAATTATAAGTTTGCAACCAAATAATTTTAAGCTTGAGCCAACCACAATCTGGTCGTTTTCGGATAGAGGTAGTTGGGCAACACATTCGGGCAAGTATCGGGGAAATTGGTCACCATATGTACCAAGGAACTTGATACTACGTTATTCAAAGCCGGGAGACTGGGTCTTAGATCAATTTATGGGTAGTGGAACAACGCTTGTTGAAGCTAAGCTGCTTAATCGTAATACGATTGGTGTTGACATCAATCAGCAATCTGTTTCAATTTCTGAAATAAATTTACGATTCCAATGTAATTCAAAATCAAAACTACATATCAGGGAAGCAAACGCAAATAATTTGAGTTTTATCAAAGATGCGAGTATTGACCTTATTTGTACTCATCCGCCATATGCCAACATTATCAAGTATAGTAAAGATATTTCGGGCGACATCTCGCTTTTGACATATGAAGAATTTTTAAAGGAAATGTCTTTAGTTGCGCAGGAGTCTTATCGTATATTAAAAAAAAGAAAAATATGTGCTTTGATGATTGGGGATATAAGAAAATATGGTAAGGTAGTTCCTTTAGGATTTCGTGTAATGGAATGTTTTTTGAAAGCAGGTTTTGTATCAAAGGAGATTATTATTAAAGAACAGCATAATTGCCGTTCTACGGAATACTGGGAAAAGCAGGATAACAATTTTTTGTTATTGGCACACGAATATATCTTTGTGTTTCAGAAATGATGGATTCACATAAAGTGAAAGTTTCGGTTGTTATTTTTTATGATTACACTTATAATGTATATATATTTTTATGTTTACAAAACATGAAGAAGAGGAATGCAAATGAGTAATTCAAATATCGCTCCATTTGTGAAATGGGCAGGAGGAAAGCGTCAGCTATTGTCACAGATAAAAGAGCGTATGCCGAAACAATATAATAATTATTACGAGCCATTTGTGGGTGGCGGTGCGGTAACATTTGAATTGCTACCTGCAAATGCTCTCATAAATGATATTAACAAGGCATTGATTAACGCATATACACAGATATGTAAAAATCCCGAAGCATTTTTGAAAACAGTTCGTCAGCTCGATTCAGAGATGTGGGAAGATGGAAAGGCATATTATTATTCAAAAAGGGAGCACTACAACGATAAGCTGATGAAAGCAGAATATGATGTAGAGTTAGCGGCATTGTTTGTATTTATAAATAAGCATTGTTTTAATGGATTGTATAGGGTAAATGGAAAGGGACTTTTTAATGTTCCATATAACAATAGTCGTAGTGCATCTGTTGATGAAAAAACGATTATGGCAATATCAGCTTTCCTGCAATCAGTAAAGATTATAGATGGGGATTTCGAAGAGGCTTGTGCTGATGCTAAAAAGGGTGATTTTGTTTTTTTTGATAGTCCGTATGCACCTTTAAACCCCACATCCTTTGAATCATATACAAAAGAGGGATTTGATATTGAAAGTCACATACGTTTGGCAAAATTGTTTGATGACTTAACTGTAAAAGGTTGCTACTGTATGCTAACAAATCACAATACAGAATTGATAAATGAATTGTATGGTAACAAAGACTATCAGATAGATGTAGTAAGTGTGAAACGATCGATTAATTCAGATGCATCTAACAGAGTTGGCGAAGAAGTTATTATATGTAATTATTAAAGGGGCCGAAGTAATGGAGAGCATATTTGCAAAAAAAGTGCCATTTTATTTCGAGACAGAAGAGTCACAATTGGTATTAGGTGATTCTTTTAAAATCCTTACAAGGTTGAAACCGGAATCAGTTGATATGATATTTGCTGATCCGCCGTATTTTTTAAGTAATGACGGAATTACCTGTCAGGGTGGGAAAATGGTTTCAGTAAATAAAGGTTCATGGGATAAACTTGGTGAGAGTAGAACTAGTGTAGAAGAAAAGCACCAGTTTAACAGAAAGTGGATCAGGTTATGTAGGAAAGCATTAAGGCTAAATGGTACGATTTGGATATCAGGAACATTACACAATATATATTCAATTGGTATGGCATTGGAGCAGGAAGGTTTTAAAATAATTAATAACATAACTTGGCAGAAAACAAATCCACCACCAAACTTAGCATGTCGATGCTTCACCCATTCTACGGAAACCATATTATGGGCCAAGAAGGATGAGAAGAAGTCTCGTCATTTTTTTAATTATGAGAAAATGAAAGAAGAAAACGGTGGTAAACAAATGAAGGACGTGTGGACTGGAACATTGACGAAACCATCAGAAAAGACGGAAGGTAAACATCCGACGCAGAAACCGGAATATTTGCTTGAAAGAATTGTATTAGCTTCAACAGAAGAGGGGCAAGTTATATTGGATCCGTTCTGTGGTTCAGGAACTACCGGAGTGGAAGCAGTATGCTTGGGCAGAAAATTTATTGGAATAGATATAAGTGAGGAATACTTGCAGATAAGTAAAAGGAGATTGGAGAAGGTGACAAATGACAAAGAGGGATTTTGATGGATGGTTGGACAAATTCAGAGCCAGTTAGCTGTAAGAAGTAATGAGATTACGCACAGGATGAAAATACTGTCGATGTGAGCGATGAGCTGATGCAGCGTGCCGATATGTGGTCGAGTTGTGACGATACTGCTCTGGCGGCGGTGATGAAGAAAGCCGAAGATTCCACGGGCGATGTATTTACGGTGCTGGGCATTATGGCAGCGCACTAGAGGAGAGTTTCGTGAAAAGAGTAAAGGAAAGCATTCGAAAAAGTACAGGATTAGTAATGATTGGTGCCATTGTCGGCATAATCGCAGGCGTTCTGATGGCCTCAAACACAGTACAGGATACGCCGCAGGAGTCAGACAATCAAGAGGCTGTTGCAAGTGCGGATGTCATAAATCCGGAGAAAAACGGTGGAGATAAAGAGATAGAGGCAACAGAAAAGGAAGAGAAAGAACCTGAAGCGTCACAATCAAAAGTGCTGGAGGTTGAAGTAGTAGATTATCCGTTCTCCTACGGTATGAAAGACTGGCGCTTGGTTCTATGTGAACAGGAAATGAATGACAAAGAGAGCGGTTACAGGTTCAGGCTGTATGATGGGGATGGCAATCTGAAACAGGATTTTCCGTGCGATATGGGGGCGGATAGGTTTATTTTTCGTTTTGATGCATTGTACGATGATGGTATAGATTTAGCGGTATTTCCGGCGGATGCGGAGAAGAATCACACAGCCGGACTTTTGTTTGCATGGAATTATAGGGAAAACAAATTCATAGAAGATCCTATTGATATTCCGTGGTATGAGGAGGTTAAGAACAATAACGAGGAGATAAATAATCGTAACGCTTTTCTGGTTATGGATAAACAGGATTCGATTGAGTTAGGAACAATCTACTGCATTAACAGAGAGACAGGACAGTTGATAGAACTGCGTGATTGGACGTTGACATGCAATGAAGGCGACGATAATAAAGGACAGTTATATATATGGGATTGTCTGGAAGAGGCGGTTCTCTATGATGGGGAAGTGCGGTGGAATGATATGGGAAAACTGATAAACGATGAATATTATCAGGATATGTTCTGGACGGATTTACATCATCCATGGGATTGTTCATCTGATACGGAGATTTACGCAGCAAAGGAAACATACGATGAAAATGGAATAAGGGATTTTGAGCAAATGATTTACGAGAGCAGGGAAGTGTTTCTTGATGATGTTGGCTTTCGGGATGCTGAGCCATTTTATCAATATTATGACCGCTTTGGAAATTTAGAAATGGAGCTTTATCTGGATGCAAACACGGGCATGGGCTGTGGCTTTTATTATTCCCATGGGTTTAATTATGAATTACAGAAAATAGTCTGGTGTAGCGCATTTGTTTTTGACAGAGTTTTTGAGAAAGAATGGGAAGATGACACTTTTTCTACATTGACTTGGTATGAACAGGATGCCCAATTATATACAGATAATCCTCGCCTGATTTATCAGTATACGGATGATGGAAGGCTGTCTTTCTATGAGGTGAGAGGGATTACGGAAGCGACGGAACAAAAATGGTCGGCAGGAATAGAGAGTACGGACGATCCCCTTCTTACCATAGACTGGATATATCGTAATGACGGGACCTTGTATCACAAATATTATTGCCACGACTCTACGATGTTTGCAGCTACTGGCTGTAGTCAGGATATTTATTATGATGAACTGGGTAGAGAGATTTACAGAGACGAGTACATTGTTCACGGCGCCGTTGATTGGTATTATATTTACAATGATGAAAATAGAAAGCCGGGTTATTGCCTCATACTGGACCAGAACGGGGGTTATTCGATATCTATGATGTTTGTTTATCAATAGGGTGATGATATTAATTAACAGAAACAAAGTATTATTCGAAATAGTTATATTTTAGAGTATAATAATCAGGAGGTACAAGATACATGAAAGACTGCATTTCAAGAGAACAGGCGCTGGAATTATTAAAAAAGTACAACAAAGACCCTTTTCATATTCAGCACGCTCTGACCGTGGAAGGCGTCATGAAGTGGTATGCAGAGGAGCTTGGATATGAAGAAGATGCCGAGTACTGGGGAATTGTGGGCCTTTTGCATGACATTGATTTTGAACTGTATCCGGATGCACACTGTATTAAGGCACCGGAGTTACTCCGTGAAGGCGGCGTGGGAGAGGATATGATTCATGCCGTGTGCAGCCATGGCTACGAGCTGACTGTGGATGTCAAGCCGGAGCATGAGATGGAGAAGGTGCTCTATGCCGTGGATGAGCTGACAGGACTGATCTGGGCGGCGGCACTCATCCGTCCGTCTAAAAGTGTGCAGGATATGGAGCTGAAGTCCTTGAAGAAGAAATATAAGAGCGCCGGTTTTGCCGCAGGCTGCTCCCGTGAGGTTATTGAGCGCGGCGCACAGATGATGGGCTGCGAACTGGACGAATTACTGCAGAATACAATCTATGCAATGCGCTCCTGCGAGAGCGAAATACAGGCGTACATGGAGGCATGATTGCAACCTTTTTCTTATTTGGGAGGTATTTCTGTCAGGTGTGTTCTGTTCTCAAAGGAGGAAAAGGATATGACAAAGATAAAATGTATTATAGAAGCAGCATCATTGATGATGGGCACAATTTTTTTGATGACAGGCTGCGGGACAGCAGCAGAAGCAGAAACGGATAATACGGAAAAGTCTACCACGATAGTAGAGTCGATTGTCATAGAACAAGATAAAATAGACTACCCTTTCCCTTATGGTGTGGAGGGGTGGCGGCTTGTATTATGCACTGACAAAGCAGCGGGAGAGAAGAGTACCTTTTGTTTCAGGATTTATAACGAAGAGAAGAATCTTGTGCAGGAATTTCCGTGTGAGATTGAGGCAGACGAACTGATTTTCCGCTTCGATAAGGAATTGTATAATCAATGGGCTTCTCTGGCGGTTTACCCGGAGGACGCGGAGACGAGTCGAGTGGATGGTCTTTTGTTTACATGGAATTATGAGGAACAAAGATTTGATGAAGACCCAATCGAGATTCCATGGTATGATGAGGTGATCGGCTATCATACTTTTTTGGTTACGGACAGGCAGGAGAATGGTGAGACCAGAGTAATCTATAGGCTTGATTCAGAAATCAGACAGCCGATAGAACTTCGCGACTGGACATTGACTTGGGACGAAGACGGGGACAGAACAGCTAGGCTGTATATCTGGGATTGTATAGCTGAATCAGTAATCTATGACGGAGTGCTCTATGACGGTAAAGAGGCGTGGAAAGCTGTCGGCAGGTTAGCCAATGATGAGTATTATCAGGAATTGTTCCTCAAAGATTTGCAGTATCCGGGGAGTCCTACGGTTGACGAGACAATATCCACAGCCAAATATATAACCGGCGGAGAGGATAGCTGGCATCTTGAGAATATAGATTACGAGAGCAGGGAAGCACTTCTGACCGACTGCGGTTTTCAGGACGCAGAGCCTTATTATCAATATTTTGACCGGTTCGGCAATTTGGAACTGGAACTTTATTTCGATGAGAATGCGGGTAGGGGATGCGGGTTTCGATATTCTAACGGGCTCAACTACGAATTGGAAAAAGTTATTTGGTGTATCGACGGCTTTATCTTTGAAGGGATAAGCAGCGAAGAGTGGGAGGATGATAGTTATTCTCTCCTGACATGGGGAGACAGGGAAGCACTGGAGCATGAAGATATTACACAGGTGCTTTACGAGTATACAGACGACGAAAAGATTTCTTCTTATGAGGTAAGAGGACTTACAGAGAACACGGAAATGCAGTGGTGGGAAGGAATGGAGGTTACGGATGATTTCTTCCTTTCCATAGACTGGGTATATCGCAGCGACGGAACACTGTACCGCAGGTATTATAACCACAATTCGAGAGTGTTTGGCACTGCCGGTCAGTCGCAGTGGACCTATTATGATGAACCGGGCAGATCGGTTTACAGGCATGAGTATATAACGCATGGCTCTCATGAATATTATTATATTTACAATGGTGATAATGAAAAACCAAGCTACTGTCTTTTGCTTGACAGGGATGGGAGTTATTCAACCCCCTCAATGATAGTTTATCGATAGGGTAAAATCCTGAAAGAGAGGAAATGTTATATGGAGCACACGAAAATTATAGCGGTTGCCGGAAAGGGCGGTGTGGGAAAGACTTCTATCGCTGCGGTTATGGTGAAAGTGTTGGCACAAAGACATCCTGATAAAAAAATTCTGGCTATCGATGCGGATCCGGCGGTGGGACTTTCCACGGCGCTGGGCATAGAAGTGACCATGACCATAGATGATATTCGTAAGAAGGTAGTTGCCTCTGTGGAAGACGGTGACACCAGAAGCGCCATGGAGCTGCTAGGGGAGGCTAAATATCATATTTTTGATGCCATGGTGGAGACGGATGGATTTTCTTTTATTGCGGTAGGCAGACCGGAGAGTGCGGGCTGTTACTGTAAGATTAATTCCTATCTGAAGGAAGTCATAGCTCTGATGGTGGGTAATTTCGATTATATTGTGATTGACGGGGAGGCCGGAATCGAGCAGATTAACCGACGCGTTATGGAAAAGGTCACGCATTTGGTGCTGGTGACGGATGCCAGCCGCAAGGGAACTCAGGTGGTACAAACCATTAAGAAAGTGGCGGACGATTTGGTTATGTATGAAAGGGTCGGAGTCATTATGAACCGTATACCCGATGAGTCTGTCAGACAATACATGGATATGGGTGAACTGGAGATTCTTTCCTGCATCGGAGGAGACGGACAGTTGGCTGCTTTTGATATTACAGGGCAGAATGTTTTAAATCTGCCGGAAGAGTCGGTCATGGTACAGGGTGTCGAATCGGCGCTTGATAAATTGGAAGGAGAAACGGCTTGAAGGATTTAATACATATCTATGAACTGGAGAAACTACTGCAGGATTCCTGCAATGATGCGGTGCGTCAGGCGAAAGCGGAAGGTCAGTATGCCATCGGAAGCGTATGTGCCATGATTCCGGAACCGCTCTTAAATCTGGACAATTGTTTCTCGGTGAGACTTAGGGCTCCCAGAACAGGCTCAATGGAGATGGGAACCTATTATATGACCAGTATCATGTGTGAGTGCGCAAGAGCACTTTTAGAGCGTGCCATCGAAGGCGGATACGGACACTTGGATTGTATCATTGCACCCGATGCCTGCGCGCAGATGAATCGCTGTGTAGAAAATATAGATAAGCTGAAACTATGTGATAATGAGCACTTTTTCGTAACATATTCGGACGTACCCATGAAGTCCGATGAGACGGCACTCAGACATTATGTGCGCCAGATGAGGCAGTATGTTTTGGAACCTTTACAGCAGCGATTGGGCATCGATGTGTCCGATGATGCATTAAAGAGGGCGGTGGATAAGCAAAACGCAGTCAACCGCCTGATTATGGAGATTGGCGAATATCGCAAAGAGAGCAGACCGCGCATTACGGGGTATGAGTTTGCGGTATTGTGTCTGTCTACCTTTGTCTGCCCGAAGGAATACATCATTCCTATTTTGGAAGAGACATTAGAGGAGTTAAAAACAAGGGAGCCGGACGAAAAAAATCCTTATCGTGCCAGAGTGGTAATGGTGGGATCGGAGATTGACGACCCTGATCTGATACGACTGACGGAGGAGGCCGGTGCTCAGGTGGTGGCGGACTGCTATTGTATGGGTTCCTTCCCGGAGAGAACGGAGATTAAGCTCACTGACAAAGAGGATATTTTGACACAGATCTGCCGCCATTACATGGAGCAGGGACAATGCCCGCGCTTTATGAATACAGAGAAGATCAAGGAGCGTCAGACTTATGTTGATGAACTGGCACGCGAATATAGCGCGGACGGAATCATCTATCAACAGATTAAATTCTGCGATTATTGGGGATACGAGCGGGCCCATGCCGGTCAGGTTATGCGTGAGCAGTACGGATATCCCGTCCTGTCGGTGGACAGACCTTATGTGGTGGGGAATTCGGGGCAGCTTCGGACCCGTGTACAGGCTTTCGTGGAAAGTATTGAGATTAAGAAGCTTAACAGAAAGGGTAAATGATTATGGGAAAAGCCATGGGCAGCGAGCCGCTTGGAAAATTGTATGGCGGCAAAAAAGCAAAGAAGCGCAGGGAATGGCGCGGATTAAAAGATACGTGGTATGATTATATTCACTGGCTGGGTATCTGGGGAACACTCATCGGATTTATGATTCATCCCAGCAATCTGAAAGCCTTTTTCCGCTATCGCTGGATGGTCAATTATCTGGCAGTGCCCGATTTCTTTGACCGGCATACGGAAGGTATGCGCGGCACTCAGCTTCGGGTGGCAAGAGTTGCGTTGGAACTGGTAGTCAGGGATATGTGTAAGAGTATGAGTATCATGTTCCGTGCAGATCCGGAGCTTGGAAATGACAAGAAGTTGAATGAAAAGCTGGTAGTTTTCGACGAAAATATGATGAGCCAGATTATGAACGGCTTTCCCAACTTGAAATGGGTATCCGTAGAGGTGCCGTCCGTCTACACTTGCTCCATGATGGCGCAGGACGGCGTGCTCTATTATCTGGATGCAGCGCAGGAATACGGGATTCCGAGTGATGTATGTCCTATGCCGGCAGCGGAACTGGGTGTGGCACTGGAAGGAGATTATCCCAAGATTGGAAAGTGCGCCGTGCAGTGTAATACCACCTGCGACGGAAGCCTTATGGGCAACGGTATCATGGCCTCCCGTATGGATATTCCCACATTTCAGCTGGCGGTGCCCATCAGACATGATGAGGACAGTGTGCAACAGTATGCGGCGGAAGAAATATTGAATGCTATCGCCTTCATAGAGAAACAGACAGGGGAAACTTTCGACTGGAATGCTTTCTTTGAGACGATGAAGCGCTTTAATAAAGAAACAGAACAGCTGCTGGAGTGGTATGATATTTCCAGAACGCCTTATCCGCAGGTGACGGGCAACAGCCTTTCCCTGTACCGCTATGCGGTGTATATGGCGGCAGGAGGAAGAGTGCAGGATTTCCTCACTACGGATTATAAGCTGACCAAGCTTGCCATGAAAGGGTATGCGAAAAAGGAGTTAATGGCGAAAAAGGTACGACACCGTGCCATCACCTGGGGTGTACAGTCGGCATATTATACGGCCTTTGGTATCTGGATGCAAAATTGTTGGGGAATCGTACCGCTTGTGGATATGCTTACCCTGTGTTCGACGCGGATGGTTGACACGGAGGACAAGGATAAGGCGGTCTATGATCTGGCATATTTGTACGAGAAGATGATAATGCGCAGCCGTTCCAACGGAGGATATGAAGTGGGTGTGGCGGATTTGTGGCGCTTCTGCGAGAGCTTTAATGTGGATATGGTGATTATGTATGCGCATATGGGCTGCAAGTCCATGTCGGGATACCACGGATTATTCGAGGAGGAGGCCAGAGCTCACGGCATTCATCTGGTGTGGGCGACACATGGGCTCATGGATGCACGCACTGCCTCAAGAAAGGATATGCGCACGGAAGTAAACCGATATATGCGCACAGTGCTTCGGGAGGAACCGATAGACCCCAGTCTGGAAGAGATTGATGATGAGCTGGCATGGTAGGAGGAAAGAATATGAAATATTTTGGCGGATGTGATGCCGGAAGTACATATACTAAGTGTGTGATATTGGATGAAACGGGCAAGCTTGCGGCAAGTGTCACAAACAGAAGCAGAATCAATCCTGTACTCAGCGCTCAGGAGGCTTTGGACGAGGCTGTGGCACAGGTGCCTGACTTGAAAGAGGCAGGAGAGCTTACATATCTTGTGGGAACCGGGTACGGGCGTAATAAAGTGCCTTTTGCGGATGAGAATATTTCCGAAATCAGTTGCCATGCCATGGGCGTGCACGTGGTCAACCCCGCGGTGAGGGCAATTATTGATATCGGCGGTCAGGATGTGAAAGGTATTGCGGTGGATACGGACGGAACGGTACTTGACTTTGCCATGAATGACAAATGTGCTGCGGGAACCGGAAGATTTTTTGAGACTATGGCAAACGCATTTGAGATGTCCCTGCCCGAATTTTCCCAATTATCTTTGAAGGCAAAAAATGTGATTCCCATAACGGCACAGTGCACAGTGTTTGCCGAGAGTGAGGTTATCTCTCTGGTGGGAGAAGGCAAACCCATGGAAGAGATTGCAGCGGGAATTGAGATGTCGGTGGCAAAAAGATGTTTTGTCATGGCAAAGAAAGCCGGGGCGGTAGACAGTGTAGCTCTGACAGGAGGATGCGCCAAGAATGACGGTCTTAAGGATGCTATCGAGAAGGTTCTGAAGCTGAAAGTGATTGCGCTGGATATGGATCCCCAGCTTATGGGTGCATTGGGCGCCGCTGAGTATGCAAGACAGAAAGGAATGAATAGGTGATGTTAAAGGTATTGTTAATTGTATTGATTGTCTTTGCCTGTCTGTTTCTGTTAAGTCTGGTAGTATACTTTTTTAATCTGGATATGAAGCTGGCTGCGGCGATGATTCCTGTTATGAACAAGATTTATGACAGGGGAAAAGCTAAGCGGGAGAAAAAGGCCGGAAAAATGCGCAAAGAGCCCAAGCAAACAGGACGGAATCGGTATGAAACTATACGATGACATGATTGCCCGGTGTTATGCCATGCTTACCCCTTTTTCGTGTAAATGCTACGAAGTCGTTGAGGAGAAAGCTTCGGAAACTGTTCTGTGGGAGCAGGAGAGTGAACAGCGCATTTTATTTAAAAAGGATACGGCATATGAGCTGGGTGGAGAAAATCTTCCTGCATACAGTGGTGTGGCATTCACATCGGATGAAACTGTGAAGGATGAGATTGTGGTATGCGGTCCCGATTTACCGCAGCTTAGTGAGGACAGTCCCTATGCAAGACTGACAATCCTACGGGTGGACGACAGTGCATGGGCTGACAACGAGCAGGCATACAGAGTGCTCCGCAGGCTGGATTACACCAGATATCATGTCTATCCCAAAGGTTTTCTGATGCGAATATCGGCTGCGGCGAACAGAGAGCCGGTGCGCGTAGGCAGGGAAGCATTACTGGCGGGGCTTAATTTTGAGCAGGTGGGCCGCTTGTTTTTGGACGCATACCATAAGCATCCTGAAGTTCTTGGAGCGCGCGTTTATTTTATTACGGAGCCTTCTTTCCCCTATGCGGAGTTGGGAGAAGCAGTGCGCAAAATGGAATCCGTTACAGAGTCGTTAAATGAAATTTTTAATAATCTGCTTATGGACTGCGCTGCCTGTAAATTAAAGCCGGTATGTGACGAAGTGGAAGGCTTACGGGAATTACATTTTGCAGCCGGGCGGTCAGGCAGGCAGAACACAAAAACTGGTAAAAATAGATAAAAAGCGGAAACTCTTTTTGTAAAAATAGTTTCTTGTTATATGTACGATATGATGTTAAAATTAAGGAAACTGAAAATTAAAAACCAGTTTCCTTTTCTTTCTGTGAATGAAAACGGGAAGAAGGAAATGGCTTGGGATATTGGGTATTTACGACCGGCTGGAGGAGGCAGATGGATCACAAAGAAGAAATTCTAAAAGCCACAATTCAGGTTTTCAACGATAAAGGCTTGAAATTCACCATGGATGACATCGCAGAGCTTTTACGAATCAGCAAGAAAACATTGTATAAGGTTTTTGATGATAAAGAGGCACTGTTTCTTGCCATGGTAGATTACATATTTGATACAATCAAAGAAAGCGAGCGGGCGGTAGTTGAGGATGACAGCTTAAGCACTGTGGACAAAATACATAAGATTCTGGGCGTGCTGCCTGAGGGGTATAAAGATGTGGATTTGCGTCAACTGTATCTTTTGAAAGATAAATACCCTAAGATTTACAAGCAGGTGGAGCTTCGACTGGAAACCGGCTGGGAGATTACCATAGAACTTATTGAGCAGGGGATTGCCGAAGGATGTATTCAGCCGGTGAAGATTCCGATTCTGAAGATGATGCTGGAAGCATCGTTGGAGCAGTTTTTCCAGAGAGATATATTGGTACGAAATCAAATTTCCTATCAGGATGCCTTGGATGAGGTTGTAAATATTCTGATGGAGGGGATTAAGATTCATAAATAGGAGGGGAACAGCTATGAGTGAAAAATCTAAAGTTATTTTTGGCAACCCGATGACGGATGCCATCTACCGCAAAGCGGTGCAGTCCAAGCAGAAGTACATCAGGAAGTTCGGCGATGATTCGGGTGCAAATTATCCTGTCACTACCGAGAAAAACGCCCACATCGGGGATGCGCTCGGTGTTATGGACGTGCTGCTCGGGGAAGATGCGGACGGGAACGGCGACGGCAATGCTTTCGATGCCGAGAAAGGGATTATCGTAGGCAATATTCGTATGGGGTTCGGACATTACAGAATCTCCATGGCAATCGCATCTGCGGCGAAATCCAAGGGATATATACCATACTGGATGGACTTGAATTCCTATCGTCACACAACCTGCACGAAGGTAATCAGCGCACAGAATGATCTCTATTCGCTTGGTTCCAGACTGTCCGGTAAGAGTAGGCTTTTTAATAAATTCGTGTGGGAGCCCATGAACTATGAGGGATTCCGCAAATTGAGTTACAATGCCTCCGACCAGAAGAATGCGGAACTTATGGCGGCGGTGTATCGGAACGTACCGAAGGAGATTCCGGTGGTGGCGACACATGTGTGGCCGGCACAGGCAGCGATCCATGCGGGTATGAAGCACGTAGTCAATGCCATTCCGGACAACTGGCCTATGGCATTGCATTTATCCGAGGGCAGTCTGCATACGATTCAGACCCACTACGCTTATCAGGGCTACCGCATCTTAAACGGTATGCAGGGCAAGGATGTTCTGGAGCCCATGCCGGATTCGGATTTGGTATACACGGGGCACTATATCGACCATGAGCTGGTAAGCAACATTGAGAAGGATTGTGAGAACAGAATCAAGCGTCAGGAAGAGGGCAAACCGTTCCGATTCCTCCTGACCATCGGAGGTGCGGGAGCGCAGAAAGAAATTTTTGCCGCAATCATCAAATATCTGCTTCCGCTTATCCACAAAGATAAAGCGGCTCTCTATGTCAATGTGGGCGACTACCGCAATGTATGGGAGGAACTGGTAAGAGAGATTCCGGGCTTAAGTCAGGTATCCACGGAGCATTTCAATAAATGGGATGAGACGGAGAAGTTCGCCGAGGATGCACTGACAGGAGATGTGAACGGTGTGCATGCATTCTGGCATGAAAATATATTCGAGGCGGTATACTGCACCAATCTTTTAATGAGAAGCTGTGATGTGTTGGTGACGAAACCCAGTGAACTGGCATTCTATCCGGTTCCGAAACTGTTTATCAAGCGTGTGGGCGGACACGAGCAGTGGGGCGCGATTCACTCCGCAGAGATAGGTGACGGTACATTGGAGTGCAGAGATATTCCCCACACCCTGCAAATGATTAAACTTTTTATCAAAGAAAAGAGTCTGCTGAAGGATATGTGTGAGAATATTATCAAGAATAAAGAGAACGGCATATATGACGGCGCATACAAAGTAGTTGAGCTTGCTATGGCAGGGAAGAATCAATAGAGGAGGTAATTCATATGAAACTGACGTTTAAGGAAAAAGCATCCTACGGTCTGGGTGCTGTAGGAAAAGACATGGTGTATATGCTTTCCGCAAGCTATATACTGTACTATTATCAGGATATATTGGGAGTGAGCGCTGTGGCAATGGGTATCATCCTGATGGCGGCGCGTGTGTTTGATGCGTTCAATGACCCGATTATGGGTGTGCTGGTGGCTAAAACCAGAACCAAGTGGGGTAAATTTCGCCCGTGGCTTTTAATCGGAACAATCTTAAACGCGGTAATCCTGTTTGTTATGTTCTCGGCTCCGCCGGCATTAAACGGCAAAGGGCTGATTGCCTATGCGGCAGTCATATACATTGTTTGGGGTGTTACCTATACAATGATGGATATTCCTTACTGGTCCATGATTCCGGCTTTCACGGAAGGCGGTAAGGAGCGTGAGGGACTTACCACATTGGCGCGTTCCTGCGCAGGTGTGGGTTCTGCATTGATTACGATTATTACCATGAAATGTGTGGTGGCGTTGGGGCAGGAGGATTATCGTGCCGGTTTTAGCAGATTTGCACTGATTATTGCGGTTCTTTTCGTTGTATTCATAGCCATTACCTGTATTTGTATCAAAGAGAAGTCCACCGTGGATGTGGAAGCTCCGTCTGTGGGACAAATGTTCCGGGCACTGATTCAGAATGACCAGACAATGATAGTAGTAATAGCGATTGTATTGATTAACTGTTCGTTATATATTACTTCAAATCTGCTGATTTACTTTTTCCAATACGATGTCGGAGGAGACAAATGGGTGGATAATTATACTCTCTTCAACACTTTCGGAGGTGGTATTCAGATTCTGTCCATGATGTTGTTCTATCCGGTGCTGCGTAAATTTATAAGTTCCCTGCAAGTGTTTTATGTCAGCTTTGTCATGGCGATTACGGGATATGCGGTGCTGTTTACGCTGATGTGTCTGGGACTTACCAATGTTTTCATTCTGTTCATTCCGGCATTTTTCGTGTTTGCCGCATTCGGTATGCTGACGGTGTTGACCACGGTGTTCCTCGCTAACACGGTAGATTACGGAGAATTGAAGAATAATCGGAGAGATGAGAGTGTAATCTTCTCCATGCAGACCTTTGTGGTGAAACTTGCTTCGGGTGTGGCGGTGCTGATTGCATCAATCTGCCTGTCAATTGCCAACCTGAGTGATGATACATCGGTGGCGGTTGTGGCTGAGGCAGCAGGCTCCTCCATCTTTATTCTCCGCATGACGATGACGGTGGTTCCGATTGCCGGATTACTGCTTGCGGTGTTCTTATTCCACAGGAAATATATGCTCACAGAGCAGAAGGTGGAAGAGATTGCGGCGCAGATTAAGGAGAAACGGGGCTAAGCGATGATTCAGAGATATAATCAGTGTTTTGTGTTAAATACAAATAATACAACTTATTGTTTTCGTGTGATGAAGACGGGCCATTTGGAGCATCTTTATTACGGCAGAAAAATTACGATTCGCACTGACGAAGATGCGGAGTCGTTAATCGAGCGGCACGCTTTTATGCCGGGAAACACCAATGCGTACAATCAGGAGAATACGACTTTTTCTCTGGAGGATATCAGATTGGAGATGTCCTCCTACGGCAAGGGAGATATCAGGGAGCCGTTTATTGAAGTGCTCCACGCAGACGGCAGCGCTACATCTGATTTTCTTTTTGAAAAAGCCGATATAGATAGTGGAAAAGAGGAGATGAAGACACTTCCCGCATCCTACGACGAAGAAAATGCGGTGGAGCATCTGTGCGTTACTCTGCGGGATTATCAATACTCTCTTGCCTTGGAACTGCATTATTATGTGTATGAAGATTGTGATGTGATTACAAGAACTGCAAGATTCATTAACGTAAGTAATGAGGAAGTTAAGCTGACAAGGCTTATGAGTCTGCAGCTTGACTTTGATACACCTGAATATATATTCACCACCTTTACCGGAGCATGGGCGAGGGAGATGAAAAGAACCGACACTCGTGTCATATCTGGAAAGCACGTGAATGCGTCTTACACCGGGACTTCTTCCAATCGCGCCAATCCTTTTGTTATGCTGAGCAAGCGGGGGACAACGGAGGATGCAGGGGATGCGTACGGCTTTAATCTGATTTACAGCGGCAATCATTACGAGGCTGCGGAAGTGAGCGGATATGGCAAGACAAGGATTGTTACAGGCATCAATCCGCAGTCGTTTTGCTTCGTAGTCGGGGCGGGAGAAGACTTTGAAGCGCCTGAGGCGGTGATGAGCTATTCCCATGAGGGATATAATGGAATGAGCCGCCATATGCACAAGTTTGTAAAGGAGCATATTGTGCGCGGCGAGTGGAAGAATAAGGTGCGTCCCGTGCTGTTAAACAGTTGGGAGGCGTCCTATTTTGACATCAACGAGCGCAAACTTCTTCAACTGGCCAAGGCCGGTAAAGAGGTGGGCATTGAGCTTTTCGTGATGGATGACGGATGGTTTGGCACCAGAGACGACGATACACAGTCCTTGGGCGATTGGGAAGTGAACAGAAAGAAGCTGCCCGAGGGTGTGGAAGGTCTGGCACGCAAAGTGCGCGAAATTGGCTTGGAATTTGGCATCTGGGTAGAGCCTGAGATGGTAAATGTCAAAAGCAGACTGTATGAGAAGCACCCTGATTGGGTGTTGCAGATTCCGGAGAAGCCTCATGCCGAAGGAAGAAATCAGCGGATTCTGGATTTGACGAGAGAAGAAGTGCAGGATTATATTATAGATGAGATGAGTAAAATATTCGGCATTGAAGGTATTTCCTATGTGAAATGGGATATGAATCGTACCTTTACCGATTATTATTCAGGTGCCTTGTCTGCGGGGAAGCAGGGTGAGGTGGCCCACCGCTATGTGATGGGATTGTACCGTTGTATGAAAGAGCTGACGAAACGGTTTCCTCATATTCTGTTTGAGGGATGCGCGGCGGGCGGCAATCGTTTTGACTTAGGAATCCTGTGTTATTTCCCGCAGATTTGGGCGAGTGATGATACGGATGCGCTGTGTCGTACAGAAATTCAGACCGGATACAGCTATGGCTATCCGATGTCTGTTATCAGTGCCCATGTCTCCTCCTGTCCGAATCATCAGACGCTCAGAAACACGCCTTTGGAAACGCGCTTCCATGCTGCCTGCTTCGGAGTATGCGGTTATGAATGCAATTTCTGTGATATGAAGAAAGAAGAACTGGATGCCGTCAAAATGCAGATTGAACTGTATAAGCAGTGGCGAGATGTGCTGCAGGCGGGAACATTCTACCGGGGAAGGACATTCGCGGACAGTGAGTATGGTGCGGGAAGCTGTCTTGGACGTGCCGAGGGAAATGTGACGGAGTGGACTTGTGTGTCCGCCGATGGTTCCAAAGCGGTGGGCTTTATTATGCAGAAAAACGTTGTTCCCAACACGCAGTATGAATGTTACAAGGCAAAGGGGCTTAACACGGAGAGAAAATATCATTTCTATAACCGTGCCCTGAAATATGATGTGAGGGAGTTCGGGGATTTGGTCAATACAGTATCGCCTATTCATATCAAGCAGGATTCTCTGGTGCACAGAACTGTTGCCAAGTTCGTCAAAATGGATGGGGAGACGGAAGATTATCGTGTCTACGGCGATACGCTGATGTACGGCGGAGTCAGATTGAAACAAGCCTTCGCAGCCACAGGCTACAGCGAAGAAGTAAGACATTTCCCGGATTTTGCATCTCGCATTTACTTTATGGAGGCCACGGAGGAATAAACATGAAACTTGGAGCGTTGGAAGCGGGCGGCACCAAGATGGTGTGTGCCATAGGAGATGAAACAGGCAGAATCTTTGAACAGGTGTCGATTCCCACGGAAACACCGGATATTACTGTGCCGAAGTTGACCCGGTACTTTAAAGAGCGTGGAATAGACGCTCTTGGAATCGGGTGTTTTGGGCCCATTGAATTGGATAAGTCCTCAACTATGTACGGCTGCATCACTTCCACACCCAAGTTGGCATGGAGAAATTATAACATTGTAGAAGCTTTTGCCGAGGCTCTGCATTGCCCCATCGGTTTTGACACGGATGTCAACGGATCGGTGCTAGGCGAAGTGACTTTTGGACAGGCTAGGGGCAAAGACTGCGTCATCTATCTTACCATCGGGACAGGAGTGGGCGGTGGTATATATATAGAAGGGAAATTGCTTCACGGTATGCTTCATCCTGAGACGGGACATGTGTTGATTCAGAAACGGGAATATGACAGCTATGGCGGCAAGTGTCCCTATCATAAGAACTGTCTGGAAGGATTGGCGGCGGGCCCTGCCATCGAGGAACGATGGGGCAGGAAAGCGGCGGAGCTTGCGGACAGGACGGAAGTGTGGGAATTGGAAGCAGACTACATCGCTCAGGCGCTTACGGGATACATTCTGACAATATCGCCGCAGATGATTATTTTAGGCGGTGGCGTTATGCACCAGGAACAGCTTTTTCCTTTAATCAGAGACAAAGTGACACAGATGTTGGGTGGTTATATTCAGGCAGACGCGCTGAAAGATATGGACAACTACATTGTACCCGCAAGCTTAAATGACAATCAGGGGATCATGGGATGTCTGGAACTGGCTCGAAGAGAGTATGCCGCCGGGCAGTAAAATTCATCGTGATTTTGCGAAAAATAATAAAAACTCATTTAAACCCTAAAGTCTTTGGCGAAATAACCGATACAAATAGTGTAAAGATTGATTTTGATGAAAGGAGAGTCTCTATGCGTATAGAAGCTTACACACAGGTACAGCAGTTATATAAGGCAAAGAAACCCGCGAAAACGCAGGATACCGCAAAGACCGCAGCTTCCGACCGTATACAGATTTCCAGTATCGGCAAAGATATTCAGGTTGTTAAGAATGCAGTTGCTGCAGCGCCGGATATCAGGGAAGATTTAACGGCTCCCATCAAAGCAGGTATCGCAAACGGCACCTATCAGGTGAGCGGAGAGAGCTTTGCAGAGAAGCTGATGAAGAAATATGAGGAGATCGAAAGTCTGTAGACACAGTGAAGGAGAGATTTTGACGTGGCAAGTTTAATGGAAGTCTTGATCGACGTTTTGGAGAAAGAAAATCAGGAGTACGAACAGCTTCTGGCCTTGTCCCTGAAGAAAACTCCGGTCATTGTGTCTGAGGACTTAGATGAATTATCAAAAATCACGGATGAAGAGCAGATCATAGTAAGCCGAATCAATCATCTGGATGCCCAGAGGACTGAAGCTATTAATGATATTGCGAATGTACTTAACAAGGATGTTGACCAACTAAAGATTGTAGATTTAATTAAAATGCTGGCGGCAAGACCGGAAGAACAGGAGAAACTGGCGGCTGTACATGACAGAATCCGGGAGAATGTACGGAATGTGAAGCGCATTAATGAGCAAAACCGCGAATTGATTGAGCAAGCGCTGGAACTTGTGCAGTTTAACATGAATGTTCTTCAGTCGGTAAATAAGGCTCCCGAAACTGCGAATTACAATAAGGGTGCTTACAGTACCGGCGATGTGATCGGTATGAGCAATAAAGCTTTTGACGCCAAGCAGTAATTGTTGAGGACGGTAGAATTATGTCATTAATGGGTAGCTTTTGGGTAGGCGTATCAGGCTTACAAACTTCTAATAATGCGCTGAATACTACGGCGCACAATATGTCTAATCTGGACACCACAGGATATACCAGACAGCAGGTTGCTCAGGGAACCAGAACGTATGCGACGCTCTATAAGGGCAGACCGAACTGGCAGCAAATCGGTCGTGGTGTCAATTATACCCTCACAAGACAGGAAAGAGATATATTTTTGGACAAAAACTATCGCCGCGAGTCGGGACGAAGTGCTTTTTATGATGTCTCCGCGACGGCGATGGAAGAAATAGAGTATATTCTGGGAGAGGCTCAGGGCGGAGGCTCTATTGAAGGACATGAGTTTTCCACGGCAATTGAGAATCTGTGGACCGCAGTTCAGGAAATGAGCAAAGACCCTACCAGCTCGGTAAACCAGAATCTGTTCGTGACGCGTTCTTATGAATTTATCACGAAGGCCTCAGCAGTGTATACAAGCTTGGCACAGTATCAGGACAACTTAAACCAAACAGTTGTCGCGGATGTCAATAAGCTCAACAGCTATGCACAGGAGATTGAAGATTTAAACAGAAGAATCGTGGCGATTGAAGCAGGACAGGAGCACGCTAACGATTTGCGTGACCGTCGTAATTACCTTCTGGACGAGATGGCGAAAATGGCAAACATTTCCTTTACGGAGGACATTACGGGATATGTGAGTGTAAGACTCGAAGATCAGGATTTCGTCAAGGGCGGTCTGGTTAACAAGATTGAGTTATATACTGACCCCACTACCGGATTCTACACACCGTACTGGAAGATGCTGGCTAAACCCACCTATGATAAGGACGGCAACCGGATAGTGACGGAGGAAAGTATCGAAAGCGCACGCGTTTTCGATTTGACGAGAACGGTTTCTTCCGACCTTAATACGGATATCGGTTCCCTGAAAAGTACGCTTCTTGCCAGAGGCGATCACAGGGCGACTTATAGAGAGTTACAGAATATCAATAAAGACGGCAAATATGAAGCGGGTTGGTATGACCGTCATATCTCCCAGTCAGTCATTATGAATATACAGGCAGAGTTCGACCAGCTGATTCATAACGTGGCAACCAAGATTAATGAGATTCTTGCATGGGAGGCGGACCGTGTAGACCCTACCGGCGAGGAAGGGTATTTGAGGGATGAGAACGGCAAGCCCCTTCAGTTGTTTACATTGCTCAACGAGTACGGTGACTGGACGGTGTCGAACATGACCGTCAATCAGACGCTCCGTCAGAATCCGTCACTTTTGAAATTCCGTTTGTCGGAGCATTCCGAGGATAATCCTGCGATGGAGAGACTGAAGACTGCTTTTGAGGAGAAAATATACACCTTGAACCCCAACGTGCAGACACCTCTTTCATTCACGGATTATTATTCGAATCTGGTGTCACAGGTAGCCAACAGCGGCTCGGTTATGAGGGGTGTTCAGGCCACTCAGGAGGTAGCTACCGATGCACTCCTGAATGCGAGAGAGCAGATTGTGGGTGTTTCCTCCGACGAGGAGCTGACCAATATGATTAGATTCCAGAACGCATATAACGCATCCAGCCGTTACATTAACGTAATCAGCGAGATGCTGGAACATATTCTGACCACACTCGGTCGATAAGCCGGAAGGAGTGAGAGATTATGCCATCTACATTTTTTGGATTGGAAATTGCATCATCGGGACTGAGAGCTGCCAATGCGGCACTCAATACCACAGCCAACAATATCAGTAATACGAATACACTGGGCTACAGCCGTCAGGAAGTGAAGCAGGAGGCGATGAATCCGCTCCGTGTGTTCTCCACATACGGCTGCGCGGGTGCAGGTGTCAATACACTGGCAATTGAGCGTATTCGCGAGCAGTTCTACGACAACAAATTCCGTCAGAATGAGACGAAGCTGGGCGAGTTCGATACGAAGGCATACTACTGTAAGATGATTGAGCAGTATCTGGAGGATGATGGAACAACCGGATTTTCATCTATCTTCGACCAAGTCTTTGCGAACTTGCAGAATCTTGCCAATGACCCGAACAATACTTCCGTGAAGAGTTCATTCGTCTCTTCCGTGAAGAAACTGACGGACTATTTTAACAATATGTACGGCGATCTGCAGAATCTGCAGAAGGATGTCAACGAAGAGATTAAGATTCGCGTAGACCACATTAACTCCATTGCACAGGATATCGCGACGGTCAACAAGCAGATTAACACCATCGAGATGACGGGTGCTACCGCCAATGAGCTTCGGGATAAGAGAGACAATCTTATTGATGAGTTGTCTGCCATCGTGGATGTGGAAGTGGAAGAGTCTCCGATTTACGATCAGTGGGGCAATGATACAGGTGCCACCAGATGCGTAGTCCGCATTGCAGGCGGTCAGATTTTGGTTGATATGAACGATTACAATCAGCTCATGTGTGTGGCGCGTTCATCCGATGAGAAGGTGAATCAGACAGACGTGGACGGTCTGTACGATATTAAGTGGACGAACGGTGTAAATTTCGGTATGTACAATGAGTCCATGGGCGGTGAGCTCAAAGGCTTAATCCAGATGCGTGACGGAAATAACGGAGAGTATTTTCATGGTACTGCTTCCAGAGTTCAATACAACGGAAGCACAACCAAGGTTACTATAACGACTGATGCGTCATACTTACAGAGTATGATTCAGTGTAAGTTGTCCGATACGGGCGGTGTGATCAATATAGGCGACCAGCTCTACTACTACACTGACTGGACATATGAAGGCGACGGAAAATATACCTTTACCATTGATAACGAGAAGAGCGATCAGGCACTCACCGCAGTGAAGACGGGCAGATTGGCTTCGATTAATCAGAACGTAGACTACCAGGGTGTTCCCTATTATATGGAACAGATGAACGAGTGGCTTCGTGATTTTGCCCAGAAAGTCAATAATATATTCACGGAAGGTCTCACAAGCGACGGCAAGGATGCGGGGATTCTGTTCACCGGCAGCTATCCGACGAATACCGGAGAGTATCGGGAAGACGAGTTGAATGATTCCAGACACAACGGCAAGGGCTATTACTATATCACGGCAGGTAATGTGACGGTTCTAAACGAACTGTTGAAGGATCCAAGCCTGCTTGGTACAAGAGCGAATGTGGATGACGACAGCACAGAGGGTGAGGAGCAGGACGGTGTCGAGCAGAACAATCAGGTGAAGAAAGTAATCTCCATGATTTCCGATAAGAATCAGTTCAGTTTCCGTGGAAGAGATGCGGGCGGTTTCCTGGAGTGTGTACTGTCCGATGCAATCTTGAATTCCAGCAACGCCAATACCTTCTATGCAACTTATCTGAGTCTGGAGACCAATATAGACAACCAGAGATATTCCATCTCCGGCGTTGACGAAGATGAAGAAGCACTCAGCTTGATTAAGTATGAGAATTCCTACACACTGGCATCTAAGATGATTTCTGTATTGACGGAAGTGTATGACAGATTGATTTTGCAGACAGGTGTCTAATAGATGGGCAGTAAGAGAATACCGAGGTGATAGTGCGAAGTAACGTAGTGCGGATTTGATAGAAAAGAGGATGATAAGCCATGAGAATGACCAACAAGATTATGCGAAACAATTCGCTGTACAATCTCAACCAGAACAAACTTCTGGAAGATAAACTGACAAATCAGATGACCAATCAGAGCAAGATTGCGCGTCCATCCGATGACCCGGTTGTGGCAATCAGAGCCCTTCGTTTGAGGAGCAATGTAGCGCACGTAACGCAGTACTATGAGAAGAATGCTAAGGATGCGCAGCAGTGGCTGGATGTAACTTCGGATGCGCTTAAGACCATCGGTGACATTCTGGAGGATTTGTATAAGCAGGCTACCAGCGCTGCCAATAAGGATTTGACCGCGGACGATTTGGATATTCTACTGACACAGATGAAATCTCTGACCAAGGAATTTTATGCAAGCGGCAACGTAGATTATGCTGGTCGCTACATTTTCTCGGGCTACAGGACAGATACCGCGATTACATTCTCGGCAGAGGACATCGCAGAGATGAAGCGCCATCCTGTTTCCTATAAGATTAAGGAAAAGTTGGGCTTTTCCAATATTGATTCCTTTAACTTTACCGATTACAGTGCATTATCCAATACGATTGCCGGTGACGGTGTAGATACAGACGGAACAAGTTATGAGCAGGATATTACGAACACGAAGCTGTATCGTCTGCGTTTATCCTATGATTCGCTGGACGGCATCACAAAAGATGCGAATGGCGATATTGTGTCCCCCATCTTTACGGATCCTGTGGGAAATCCGATAAAAGATGCGACCGGAAACCCTGCAAGTATCACAGAATATGCTAACGCTGAGGATGCATACCGCGCGATTGCAAACGGTACTGAGACGGGTATTGCATACATTCCCTCAACCGGTGAATTGGTGTTCAGTCAGGATTTCTATCAGACGAATTTTAAAGAGGGCGAAAGCTACGAAGTTACTTATGATAAGTCCAATTGGATTGAGGGAGACATTAACCCCGTACATTACTTTGAGTGTACTGAGACGAAAGATATAGGAAGCGGCAAGACCAAGACGACGATTTATAATACGACAGCGACCACGCTGCCGCAGGATATCTACTATGATGTGGGATTTAACCAGAAGATACAGGTAAACACTCTGACATCGGAAGTGTTCACCCACAATGTGCAGAGAGACATGGATGATTTCCAGCGCTGTCTGGCACAGCTTCGCGGTATCGAGACAGAGATAAGCGATATTACGAAGAAGAGGAACGAGTTCCCTGAAGACAGTGACGATTATAAGAACTGGAACAAGAAATTGGAGGCGGCGGAGAAGGCGGCAAGTTATATCCGTGATAATATCCACACCCAGTTTGAGAACCAGATTACCAAGTATCAGGATTATATCAACGACACGAATGTTGCCAACACCAGCAACGCTACCAGAGGAAGCAGATTGGAGTTAATTTCTGCCCGCCTGTGCAACCAGCAGGCGACTTTCAAGGATTTGCAGACGGACAACGAGAGTATCGACGTTACGCAGGTAGCGGTGGAACTGTCCAGTTCCGAGTTGATTTATCAGGCAGCGCTTATGGCGACCGGCAAGATTATGCAGACCAGTCTGATGAACTATATCTAAATTCCGCACGGTCAGGGCAGCAATCTATATGACGTAGACGGATGAGAAGAAAGGCGGTTACGAGATATGCAGATTTTGACTAAAATCTTTGGCGAAATTATCATTGATGATGATAAGATTATACAATTCCCGAACGGTATCATTGGTTTTCCGGAATTGACGGAATTTACGCTTGTGCATGACGAGGAGAAAAGCACAGACTCTATTCACTGGCTTCAGTCCATTCAGGAACCGGCGTTTGCTATGCCGGTCATGGATCC
This sequence comes from Lachnospiraceae bacterium, assembly GCA_022510565.1. Taxonomy (GTDB): domain Bacteria; phylum Bacillota; class Clostridia; order Lachnospirales; family Lachnospiraceae; genus UBA3282. The sequence continues at coordinate 52,944 of JAFLTE010000011.1, forward strand.
GCTTATCGTATGTCCCGACTACAATCCCGAGGCGGATGATGAACTGCTAAACGTACTGGGTACGATTGTTCCCGAAGAGCTTCTCGTGTTAGTGACTGTGACGGTGCCGAAGGATCTGACGCAGATGTCAGTGAACCTCAAAGGGCCCATTGTTATCAACGCGACGGAGAAAAAGGCAATCCAGATTATCGTAGAGGGTGACGAATATCAAGTGAAGTTCCCGATATATGATATATTAAATCAGAAGAAGGCAGGTGAGTAGATGTTAGCTTTATCCAGAAAAAAGAATGAAGCGCTCGTCATCAACAATAATGTTGAGATTACAGTGCTGGAAATCAAAGGCGAACAGGTAAAGCTGGGCATCACCGCACCGCGTGAAGTACCTGTATATCGTAAGGAAGTGTATGTACAGATTCAGGATTCCAATAAAGAAGCTGTCAACGTGGACGGTATGGAAGCGCTGAAGAATCTGTTGGGATAATTGATAGTTTAGTAAGAAAATGGGTGGAACCGTATAGACAGGTATCCGCCCTTTTTGTGTGATAGGATGCAATCAGTTGTTCCCACCGCTCAATATCCGTATCATCTCGGCAAGCCTTGACTCATATGTATGGTATCTGGCAGTCTTTTCATAGCCGTTTATGGCAATCTCGATACGTTCATCCTCGTGGCTTAAATAGTAGTGAACCTTTTGTTCCAATTCTTCCATGGATTCATATGTGTCCAGTTCTCTGCCGATTTCAAAGTATTCCGGTATTTCCGCCTGATAGTTGGTTAGCACGAAGCCGCCGCACCCAAGAATATCCCAGACACGTAAAGACAGTCCCGTCTCAATCGGGCGCATAGTCATGTTCAGATTGATTTTGCTTGCATGAAACACTTTAGGCATTTCGGTTAATGTGCTTACGCCACCTCGACAGTCCACACCTACCAGCGGTGAAGTATCGCTGTGGGTATAGAGTGCTACATGGAAATTCTTAGCCAGACGGTTTAATGTTCTCTCTCGCTCAACCGCCGCCAGTTTCATGCCGATATATTGATGGGCGACCAGATATCGCCGGGTGTCACCGTAAGTATCGCTTCCCTCATAGAAATCGGGATCTGCGCTTGCAATTTCGTCAATGACACGGTCATTCAGATTATCAGGGATAAAGTTATGACCGTAAACCTTGAGCTGTGCCTCAATCAGACCGTCCACGAAACCCTGGGTGTAGGGAGAGAGGTTAAGTGCATCATACCTGCACTTCTCGGTGTAGAGGGAACCTACAAAACTGACATCTGCGTCATATTTAGCAAAATCCCCATCCGTCATATTTAAAATCACGTTCTCCCACCGCTTCACATTGGTGGCAAGCGGCAGATAGAAGATATGCTGCGGATTGAGCGGCCTAAAGAATTCGTGCTGCGCATGGTCAAACAGGAAAATGCGGTTCCATTCGTTTTTCAGCGCATTGGAAAAAAGCTCCGGCACGGGAGAGTCCACACTCCAGCACACGTACGGCACTTTAAAGTGATTACATGTATAAGAAATTGCCGGAAAGAAATTGACGCTGAACACGAAAGCGAGAGAGTGTGTCGTCAGCCATTCCGTAATCTTGACGGCGCACTGCTTCGGAGTGATGTGTTTGTCCGTCATTTCCATCTCTTCCGTATGGACAGTGATGCCGAAATTGTTAAAGACCTGCAGGATATCGGGCTCACATATGCTGTTGTATCGGTAAAATAGGATTTCCATGGGTCACCTCTTCTTGCGTAATGTAAAATGCCGACAACGCTTTCACGTGTGCCGGGGAACTTGCATTTATTGTTATTATTATATATTATAGTGTAAACGAAAGCGATACAAGTTGGAATAGAAAAGTAAAAAATATACAAGGGAAAGAGAGTTTATGAGAATTTTAGTGATAGGAAGTAAAGTACAGCAGATGTCAGGTCTTGCGCACGGTTTGGTCAGATTAGGGTACGATGCGGCATTTTATCCGAAACCGACGGAAGACTTGGAAGGCAGCGAGGAAGAGGAGAAGGCACTTGAAGATTTTCTGAAAAATCAGAAGGTTGATTTTGTCTTATCCAATATCTTTGGCTCCTCCGCAGCAAGAGCCACTAACCGGCTAAATATCAAGTATGCTGTCTGGTGTATGGATTCTCCGGCCTATTTTTCATATGTGCCGGAGGTAGTGTTGGATAATTGCTTCCTGTTCTACTTTGATCGTCATGAATATGAGTTGAGGAAGCAGGAAGGGCTCACCAACGTGTATCATTTGCCGCTGGCGACAGACATTACATGGAGCTCAGGTCTGGTGATTACGGATGAAGAGATTAAGAAGTACCGCTGCGATATGTCTTTTGTGGGAACGTTATATTCGCATAATCTGTATGATCAATTGCTGGAGCGGTTTCCGGCGGATATACAGAATATATTTACCGACATGATAGAGAACAGTGCTTTCGTGTGGGACGGTGAGGACAGATTGCATATACCCCGGGAATTGGCAACAGGGGTACGTAAGCTGTTTCCAGACCTTTTTGATGGACTTTACATTTCTGATGAATACTATCTGAAGACATTTCTAATGGGACGCAAGCTGTCTCATGTGGAGAGAACACTTTTGATGGAATTGCTCTCACAGAGGTATGGTATCCATCTGTATACGAGAGCTGCGGATGAAGTGCCGGAAGGTGTGAGAAGATTTCCCGAGGTCGGTGCCGTAACCGAAGCGCTGAAGGTTTTTTATTCCAGTAAGATCAATCTGAATATTACTTTGCGGAGTATTGTATCAGGCGTGCCGGCGCGTGTGTTTGATGTGATGAGCGTGGGCGGATTTATGATGTCCAACTGGCAGGAAGAGATTCCCGAGCTGTTTGTGGAGGATAAGGAAATCGTCACCTATAAGACACCGGAGGAGTTGGTTGACAAGGCGGATTATTATCTGAAGCATGAGGATAAACGGACCAGAATAGCAATCAACGGATATCGGAGAGTGAAGGAACAGCATACATACGAACATAGGCTGAATAAGATTATTTCTATTGTACAAGGAAAAGCGTGATTATGAAAATTATGTTTATGGGAAGTAAAACACAACAGATACCTGCTATTATATTTGCATTGGACAGAATGGGGTATGAGGTTGAGATGTACCCAAAGCCGATAGAAGAATTGAAGGGTAATGAAGAACAGGAACGGCAATTGGAAATTTTTATAAAAAGCGCAAAAGTGGATTTTGTCCTTTCTAACGTGTTCAGCAGAGAAGCGGCAAGAGTGACCAACCAATTGGAGCTAAAATATGCCGTCTGGTGCATGGATTCTCCCAGCTTTCCGGCATGGGTTCCGGAAGCGGAATATGATAATTGCTATCTGTTCTACTTTGATTATCGCGAATATGAGTTAAAAAAACAGAGTGGACTTAAGAATGTGTATCATCTGCCTCTGGCAACAGATATTGTATGGAGCGGGCAGTTGGTAATCACAGACGAGGAGACCCAAAAGTACAGCTGCAATATGTCTTTTGTAGGAGGACTGTATTCGGATAATCCGTATGACAGAATGTTTTCCATATTTCCCGCGGATATGCAGGAAGCCTTTATTGAACTTATAGAAAAGAGCGCCTTTGTGTGGGACGGTCAGGACCGGCTTCATATGCCGGCGGAGTTGGTACAGGCAGTCCGGCAGAAATGTCCCCAAATATTCTATCCCTGTGTTATGCCGGATGAATATTTCCTGCGAACATACTTGTTGGGACGGAAACTGACCAATGTGGAGAGAACACTTTTGATGGAACTGTTGTCGGAGCGGTTTGATATTCATCTATATACAAGAGATACGGAAATCGTGCCGGAAGGTGTGAGAAGATTTCCGGAGATTCCTGCATTAAAAGGAGCTCCTAAGGTCTTTTATTCCAGTAAGATCAATCTGAACATCACTTTGAGGAGTATTACATCCGGTGTGCCGGCACGTGTGTTTGAAGTGATGGGCGTAGGTGGATTCGTACTGTCCAACTGGCAGGAAGAGATTCCCGAGCTGTTCGTGGAAGACAAAGAGATTGTGACCTTTAAGACACCCGAAGAGTTGGTTGACAAGGCAGACTATTATCTGAAGCACGAGGATAAGCGGACCAGAATAGCAATCAATGGATATCGGAGAGTGAAGGAACAGTATACATACGAACATAGGTTAAATAAGATTATTTCTATTGTACAAGGAAAAGAATGAGTATGAGAATTTTATTTGCGGGCAGTAAGGTGCAGGAGTGCCCGAGTGTTCTGCTTGCATTGGACAGAATGGGACATCGGGTTGCATATTACACGAAGCCGATAGAAGAGATGCAGGAAGATGAAGAAGAGGAAAAAGCGCTCGAGTCATTTCTGAAAAAGTACAAGGTTGATTTTGTGTTGTCCAATTTCTTCACAAGCATTATAGCAAGAGTTACAAATCGATTAGGGATGAAGTATGCTGTATGGTGTATGGATTCTCCCACTTACTCCACATGGGTTGAGGAGTCGGCGTTGGATAATTGCTATCTGTTTTACTTTGACCATCGGGAATATGAGTTAAAGAAGCAGAGTGGGCATCCGAATGTGTATCATTTACCGTTGGCGGCAGATGTCGTGTGGGGAGAAAAACTGGTAATTACGGATCAGGAGACCCAAAAGTACAGCTGCAATATGTCTTTTGTAGGTAATCTGTACACTGAGAATCTGTATGATCGAGCGCTTGACCGATTTTCCGCAGATATGCAGGATGCCTTTACCGAGACGATAGAGAGCAGCGCTTTTACATGGGACGGTCAGGACAGGCTGCACCTATCTCCCGGTATGGTGCAGGCGGTGCGGAGTGTATGTCCTGAGATATTCGGACATCCGTACAAAATATCGGATGAATATTTTCTAAAGACGTTCTTGCTGGGGAGGAAACTGACGCAGGTAGAGAGGACGCTGCTGATGGAGTTGTTGGCAGAGCGATATGACATCCATCTGTATACGGGAGATACGGAGGTTGTGCCGGAGGGCGTGAGGAGATTCCCTCCCATTGATGCCGGAGACGGAGCTTTGAAAGTCTTTCATTCCAGTAAAATCAATCTGAATATTACTTTGCGAAGTATTGCCAGCGGCATACCGGCGCGTGTGTTCGATGTGATGAGCATAGGTGGCTTCATGCTGTCAAACTGGCAACAGGAGATACCGGAGTTGTTTGTGGAAGACGAGGAAATTGTGACTTACAAGACTCCGGAGGAATTGATAGAAAAGGCGGACTATTATTTGCGGCATGATGAAGAGAGAGCAAGAATAGCGGCAAATGGGTATCGGAAGGTGAAGGAACAGCACACGTACGAACACCGATTGGCCAAAATTATTTCTATTATTCAAGGGGAAATACAATAATGAAGATTTTATTTGTGCGAAGTGATGTGCAGCAGTGCCCGTATATGGTGTTTGCTCTGGATAGGATGGGGCACAATGTCGCATGTTATCGGAAGCCGATAGAAGAAGTGAAGAAAGATGAAGGGGTGCAGAAGGCGTTGGAGGAATACCTCAAAAAGCACAGGCCCGATTTTGTCCTGTCCAATATATTCGGTGCTCCCATAGCGAAGATTACGAATCGGTTGGGAATGAAGTATGCTGTCTGGTGCATGGATTCTCCCGCGTTTTCTACATGGACACCCGAAACGGCGTTGGATAACTGCTATCTGTTCTATTTTGATTACCAAGAATATGAGTTAAAGAAACAGAGCGGTCAGCGTAACGTGTATCATTTGCCGCTGGCGACGGATATTGTCTGGAGCGGAGAATTGAAAATTACGGACGAAGAGGTCAGAAAATACAGCTGTGATATGTCTTTCATCGGAAGCCTGTACACGAAGAATCTCTATGACGAGGCACTTAAACAGTTTCCGCCAGATATGCAGGAGACCTTTACAGAGCTGATAGAAAACAGTGCCTTTGTGTGGGACGGTCAGGACAGACTGCATATGCCGCCGGAACTGGTGCAGACAGTGCGAAAGCAATGTCCGGATATGTTTGATGAACCCTATATGCCGGATGAATATTTCTTGCGAAAATTCTTTGTGGGGCGAAAACTGAGCCATGTAGAGAGGACACTTTTGATTGAACTGTTGTCGGAGCGGTATGATATCCATCTGTATACGAGAGATACCGAACAGGTGCCGGAGGGTGTGAGGAGATTCCCTGAGATTGATGCCAGCAATGGGGCACTAAAAGTTTTCCGTTCCAGCAAAATCAATCTGAATATCACATTAAGAAGTATTGCCGGCGGTGTACCGCTGCGAGTATTTGATGTGATGGGCATGGGGGGATTCATGTTATCGAATTGGCAGGCGGAGATACCGGAGCTGTTTGTGGAAGACAAAGAAATTGTGACTTACAAGACACCGGAGGAACTGATAGAAAAAGCGGATTACTATTTGCGGCATGACGAAGAGAGAGTAAGAATAGCGGCAAACGGGTATCAAAAAGTAAAGGAACAACACACGTACGAACACCGATTAGATAAAATTATTTCTATTATACAAAGGAAAGTACAGTTATGAAAGTTTTATATGTGAAAAATGAAGCTTTATGGATGCCCGGTATTATATTTGCACTGAACAAAATGGGACATGAGATTCTGGTATATCCGGAATCTATGGAGAAATTTGAGGATAACGAGGAATTGCAGCGTCAGTTTGAAATCGTATTAAAAAGGGAAAACGTGGATTTTGTTCTGACCATTTGGTTTTCCAAAGAAGTGGCGCGGGTGACCAACCGGATTGGATTAAAATACGCTACCTGGTGTGTGGATTCTCCTGCCTTTCATGCGTGGGTGCCGGAGGCCGAGTATGATAACTGCTATCTGTTCTACTTAGACTATCAGGAATACGAGTTAAAGAAAAAGGTTGGTCAGAGCAATGCATATTATCTGCCTATGGCGGCGGATATTATATGGAGCGGACAGTTGGTAATTACAGATGATGATATCAAACAATACACCTGCAATATGTCCTTCGTTGGGGGAATGTATACGGATAATCTGTATGACAGGTCGATTGGGATGTTTCCTGTAGATATGCAGAATGCTTTTACAGAGATTATAGAGCAGAGCGCCTTTGTGTGGGACAATCAGGACAGACTGCATATATCGCAGGAACTGGTAGAGACGGTTCGCCGAGAATGCCCTCAAATATTCCCTTCTTTCGATGTGTCGGACGAATATTATCTGCAGAGGTATCTGCTTGGGCGGAAGCTGACGCAGGTGGAAAGAACGTTACTGATGGATTTGATGGCGCAGCAATATGATATACATCTGTATACAAGAGATAAGGACATTGTGTCGGAGAATGTCAGACGGTTTCCGGCGATCAACCTCTTGGAGACCACCCCTAAGGTCTATTATTCCAGTAAAATTAACCTGAATATTACCTTGCGAAGTATCGCCAGCGGCATACCGGCGCGGGTGTTCGATGTGATGAGCGTAGGAGGATTCATGCTGTCCAACTGGCAGGCGGAGATACCCGAACTGTTCGTAGAAGATCAGGAAATCGTGACCTACAAGACACCTGAGGAGTTGATTGACAAGGCGAATTACTATTTGAAACATGAAGACAAGCGGATTAGGATAAGCGTGAACGGGTATCGGAAAGTAAAGGAACAGCACACATACGAACACCGATTAGACAAAATTATTTCTATTTTGTACCCAACGCCCTAAATATATTTAAATTTTCTCCGATATATATATCAAAGATTACGTGAAGTCTCTTTGCGTTATCACAAGACGATTCTATTAAAATGCAAAATAATCACACGGAGGTGATCACCAATGGCAATTGAACCATTAAGCAGTGCTATGACTTATCAGGCACAGACGGTTGTAAAACCGCAGACAGTAACACCAGTGAACACGGAAGTTCCTGAAGATGGACAGACAGTGAATGTTGACGAGACGACGGCGGCAGTGGCTCAGACTCAGGCACAGGACGAGAAGGGCAGCAGTGGTGGCAGCACAAGTCAGCAGCAACAGGCAGCGAAGAGTGCACAGGCAACTCCCGAGCAACTGAAGAAGATGATCGAGGAGATGAACAAGAAGATCAATAACAGCAACGAAGTAGCGATGTTCGGTATCCATGAGGAGACTAACAGGGTTATGATTAAGATCATGGATAAGGATACGAAGGAAGTCATCAAAGAGTTCCCGCCCGAGAAGACTCTCGATATGATTGCAAAGCTCTGGGAGATGGCAGGTATCCTTGTAGACGAGAGACGTTAATCGGTGCGGTAGGAGGTAAAGAAAATGGCTATAAGGATTACGGGTATGTATTCCGGATTGGATACGGAGTCTATCATCAGTGAGCTTGTTTCCGCTCAGAGCGTTAAGAAGAGCAAATATGTTAAAGACCAGACGAAACTTAGCTGGAAGATGGATGCGTGGAAAGCTCTGAATACCAAGATTTATAGTTTTTATACCAATACATTGGACAATATGCGCTTTCAGGCTTCATTTATGGGCAAGGTAGCGAAGGTGTCCAGCGACGCGTTCAGCGTAAAAGCAAGCAAAAATGCAGTTAACGGCACACAGAGTGTCAAGGTAGACCAACTGGCGACGACCGGTAAAGTTACGGGCAGAAATCTCAATGAGGACTTTGCAGGTAAGAATATAACATCGTCTTCTAAACTGAGCGATCTCGGTATCAATGGAGATGCGAGCTTCGATGTGACTGTAGGTGGCAAGAAGACTACCATCAAAGTAAACGGTGATATGAAGATCAGCGACGTAGTTAAGAAACTGCAGAACGCCGGCCTCAATGCGAGCTTTGATGACGAAAACCACAGATTCTTCATCAGTTCCAAAGAATCAGGTCAGGCGGCTGATTTTTCAATCACAGCTAACAATACGAACGGTTTGGATGCACTGGAGGCTTTGGGATTACTTACAGAGCTTTCTAAGAATGAGGATAATCCGATTCGTAAAGAGTATCAGAAATGGGCAGACTATCTGAATGACCCCGATGCATATCAGGCAGTGAAGGACAAAGAGGTAGCGAAACGCGCCGCTGAATATAAGAAAGCGAACGATGCGCTTGAGAAGAAGAACGCTGAGCTGCAGAAAGAGATTAATGAGCTTCTGGAAAAAGATGACTATAAAAATGCAGAAGGTAAAACTGCGGAGGAACTGTACGAAGAGTTGTACGGACCGATGGAGGATGTGCTTGATGATGAAGGCAATCCAGTGAAAGACGATGACGGTAATACGGTTCAGGAGCGTCAGGGTGGTTTGCAGGGAGCTTTGAATGCGGCTAAGGCAGATCTCCAGAAGGCTCAGGATGCCAAGGCACAGCGTCTTGCCGAAGCAGAGGAAAAAGGAGAAGAGCTTTCAGAAGAAGAACTCGCAAAATTGGACGACGACATCAGCAATGCAAGTCAGGCAGTAAGCGATGCACGGTCTGCGCTCAATGAAAAGAAGGCTCAGTACAGCGCCGTTAAGACAGTTGAAGATAAGCAGGCACAGATTGATGCCAACCAAGATTCCATCGATGAGAATCGGAAATATTATAACACAGAGACCGTGACAGATGAAGACGGTAATGAAACTGTAAAGGTTACCGGTTCAGATACGTTAATAGCGGATGTGAAGGCGGAATTTGATGCGAAGGTAGCCCTTGCGGACAGCATTATAAACGGCGACGGTTTCGGTAGTGACAGAAAATACGGCACCAGAATAGACGGCGTGGATGCTATAATCACTGTAGATGGTGCAACATTTAGATCTTCCACCAATGATTTTAACATTAATGGCATGGAAATTACGGTGTACGAGACGACGGAAAAGGCAGTGACGGTCACTACAAGTGACGATGTAGACGGCATCTATGATATGATTAAGAACTTCTTCACTGAGTACAACAAGCTGATCAACGAGATGTCTGCGCTGTACAATGCGGATTCGTCTAAGGGTTATGAACCGTTGACTTCGGAAGAGAAAGATGCAATGTCCGATTCGGAAATTGAGGAGTGGGAGAAGAAAATTAAAGATTCTCTGCTTCGCAGAGACGGTACATTGGGTGATATTACCGATGCTATGAAGACTGTAATGATGCAGGGCGCTAAGGTAAACGGTAAGACCATGTATCTGTCCGACTTCGGCATCAACACGTTGGGGTATTTCAACGCGGGCGACAATGAGAAAGGTGCATACCATATCAACGGTGACTCGGACGATGCCAACGTAAAGGGCGAGGATGATATATTGAGGGCGATGATTGCATCCGATCCGGATACGGTGATGAGTTTCTTTACAGGTCTGTCAAACAATCTGTATAATACATTGTCCGATAAGATGAGGGCTATCGGAAATACGAGCAGCGCTTTCACCGTATACAACGACAAGTTGATGCAGAAAGAGTATGACAATTACAAGGATAGAATCGCCAAGGAAGAAGATAAGCTGAATGCTTTGATGGATAAGTGGTACGAGAAGTTCGCGAGAATGGAGACGGCGCTTGCAAAGTTACAGGGCAAGAGCGGTGGATTATCCAATATGCTCGGCGGTCAGTAATTTAGATTATTAGTGTATAAGTACGATCAGGGAGGAACAGACTTATGCCGGTACAGAATCCTTATGAGGAGTATCAGAGAAACAAGATATTGACCGCATCACCGGCGGAGATTACTCTGATGCTTTATGAGGGTGCTATCAAATTCTGCAACGTCGCTATTATGGCAATAGAGCAGAATGATATGGAGAAAGCGCATACGAATATCATGAAAACGCAGCGTATCGTTGAAGAGTTTCGTAATACGTTGGACCGTAAATATCAGGTAGCGGAAGAATTTGACAAGATTTATGTCTATGTACTTCAACGTTTGTTTGAGGCTAATATCAAGAAGGATAAAGAAATTCTGGAAGAAGTGAATACACACCTTCGCAGTTTGAGGGACACTTGGAAAGAAGTCATGAAGCGTTGTAATAAGGCGTAGAGAGGTATGAGTATGGACCAGAGCGGTGCGCAGATATTACTACAGAGTCTTGAGAAAAAAAACCAACTGCTGGATCAGATGATCCGGCAGAATGGTGTTCAGGAGGAAATCCTGAAGCAGGAAGAACTTGACATGGATGCATTTGATGAGGCAATCGATAAGCAGAGTTCTTTTGTGGAGCAGTTGGATAAACTGGATCGTGGCTTTGAGGCAGTTTATGACAGATTTCGGGAAGAACTGATAGAGAACAAAGAGCGTTACCGCGACGAAATTGCCCGGATGAAGCAACAGATTCAACAGATTACCGACAAGATTGTAACACTGAATGCCGGCAATATGCGCAATAAGATGCTGGCAGAGAATCAGTTTAAGAAGAGGCGTCAAGAAATCGGAACGGGTGCATCTAAGAGCCGGGTGGCAAGAAATTACTATAACAGCATGAACAATTTAAATTATGTGTCACCGCAATTTTATGATAATAAGAAATGATGTTTCAGGCATAATTATTTGATTCCATCTATAGTCACTCTTTTCATGATTATTTATGAAGAGGGTGACTTTTTTTGCTTTTGGAGTTAAGATGTATATATGTCGATGCATCATAAAGGAGAAAATTACAAATGAATATTATGATATCCATCAACCGTGATTATATAAAATATGCCTGTATCATGCTGATGTCGTTAAAACAACATCATAAGGGTATATTATTGTCTGTGTATATTCTGCATAACGAGTTGACAGACGAAGATTTTATGAAGATGGATGAAGTCATTGGTTCAGAGGGTATTGAATTGATACCGGTCTTTATTCCGAAGGGGACCGTGAAGGATTTTCAGATTGGAAACTGGCCGGAGGAGGCTGCGTATCGTCTGCTTGCAACGGATTTGTTTGCGGGTTCTTTAGATCGCATTTTACATTTGGATGTAGATGTTTTGATTACGGGGGATATCAGCGAATTTTATAATACGCCTTTCGACGGCAATTATCTGGTTGCATGTGAAGATTTCCTGACGGATGAAGTCAGACGACGCAAGTGTCACGATTTTGGCAAGGAAGAGGACGGCAGATTCTTTAATTCGGGTGTGCTTCTGTTTAATATACCAAAGCTTAAGGAAGACGGTTATTGTTATGCCCTCTATGCGGACATACTTAAGAAGTATCCAAATATCAACATGGAATATCCGGATCAGGACATGTTAAATATACTGTTCTGGGATAAGACAAAGTATATGGATAGACTCAGATACAATTATGCATCTTTGCACTATAGAATGGAAGAGACGGAGAATCTGTATGACTCTTTGGAGGAATTGGAAAGAAACTGCAGTATTATACACATGATAGGCGGTACAAAGCCGTGGGTCAATATAAGTAAAGCGGCGGTGGACGAATTGTGGTGGGAATATGCGGCGCGCACACCTTTTTATTGGGATATGAAGATTGCACATGTTGAGAGTATGCTGCGCAGGGAGCAGAAGATGAATAATGTAATTGGCGGCAAAATAAAAGAAATCAGTCATGGTACGGCTACTAATCAGCTCCTGCTTGATGTGGAGGAAACATTATTTCAGATACTTGAACAGAAATTTAGGATGATAGATAGATTGAGTGAAAAATTTCAAAAAACCTCTAAAGTAAATTGAAAGACATCCGATATATAATACAGGTAAAGTAAAACAAATTTACTTACGTAACAGGTAATGGGACCGAAAGCAGCGTACGAGCCGGAGGAACCATTACAGGAAAAAATAAGTGGCAAGGAAGCCACATTAAATTCAAGGAGGAATATATTATGGTAGTACAACACAATCTTACAGCAATGAACTCTAACAGAATGCTTGGTTTAACAACCAGCGCACAGGCAAAGTCTACGGAGAAGTTATCTTCCGGATACAAGATCAACCGTGCAGCAGATGATGCAGCAGGCTTGGCGATTTCCGAGAAGATGAGACGTCAGATCAGAGGCCTTACACAGGCATCTGCTAACGCTCAGGACGGTATCTCCTGTGTACAGACAGCAGAAGGCGCTTTGAACGAAGTTCATGATATGTTACAGCGTATCAATGAGCTGGCAGTTAAGGGCGAGACAGCTACTCTGACATCCACAGACCGTTCTTACATCCAGACAGAGATCCAGCAGCTGATGTCCGAGATCGACCGTGTACAGAGCACGACCACATTCAACGAGCAGAACCTGTTGGATGGCTCCTTCACAGGCAAGGCACTTCAGGTAGGTGCAGAGGCAGGTCAGCACATCGGTATCACCATTCAGGATATGAGTATGTCCGGTTTGAAAGACCTTGTTACGAAGAACGCTACAGGCAAGACCTACAGTACGGACAACGGTAAGGATACCAGAACTGTTTCTACGGATGCAGAAGATACTTTGAAGAAGTTCTATGATGACTTCGACAAGGATGCTATCACAACTGTAGCAGAAGAGAAAGATTTCGCAAGCTTGAACGCATTCATCAAGTCCTGCTTGCAGGAAGTATCCAAACAGCGTTCAGACCTGGGTGCAGTCCAGAACAGACTTGAGCACACGATCAACAACCTGGACAACATCGTAGAGAACACGACATCCGCTGAGTCTGCAATCCGTGATACGGACATCGCTACAGAGATGGTTAAGTACGCTAACAACAACATCCTGCAGCAGGCTGGTACATCAATGCTGTCACAGGCAAACCAGAGCAACCAGCTGGCACTGTCCTTACTCGGCTAATAAGCCAGTCAGTGATGAACAACATTGCTCAGTAACTACCAAAGGAGTTCCCATTTATGGGGACTCCTTTTTTCCACTTCCATTATCGGGTGGTGCTTTTTTGCCACTTCATTTCAATTCCTGAATCTTTTCCAGCGCCATGGGAAAGTCACCGCATTTCTTGTAATGCATCAGTGCGGCTTCCTTGTCTCCCATCATTTCGTTGATAAGTCCGATATTGTAGGATGGAATAAAGCTGTTGGCACCGACCACATGCACATTATTGCAGGATAATGCCTTGACAAACTCCAGTAATGCCTTCATATACTGTCCGTTCCTGAGATAAATCAGTCCCATCAGGGTGAAGAAATCGGCGGAGACAGCGAAAGCATCGTAGATGCCGCTTAATCCTAAAGCTTCCTCGGCGCGGTCAAGATGCAGCAGCGCATAGCCGTAACCAATCACCATCATCTGTACATATTCCGCGGCGGGGTCCACATCGTAGGAGAGCCCTTTGCTGTAGTAGAGACATGCGTTTTCATCATCATGAATCATGTTATATGCCTGACCGATTTGGAAATAGGTGTACGGATTGTCGGGATGTGTCTCCAAATCTTTTTCTAATAGAGAAATATTGCGCAATGCCTTCTCGCGCATTGATCCTTCGCTTCCGCTGTAGCCGGAGTGATTGAGAATAAGTGGAATCTGATAAGTTCCGTAGGAATACCGCTCTGTATCAAGTAATCTCACCTGCTCGTGAATAATTCCCTCATAATGATAATATTTCCGCGAGAATAGACGCTCTACGAGGTCAACATATATACTATCAGTGCCGTTCATCTGATAGTGGTTTTCGCGGGAGAGAAGCCCCACGGATGTAGGATGCTGCTTGGCAAGGCGAAGAATCGCTTCAATGTCAATCTCTTGTAGATATTCGTCGCTGTCAATGAACAGAATGGTATCGTACGATGCTTGTTCGATAGAGTAGTTCCTCGCAGCGGAGAAATCATCGCACCAGACGAAGTCCAATACCTTGTCGGCATATTTACCCGCAATATCTTTCGTGCGGTCCGTGGAGCCGGTATCGACTACTATAATCTCCCAATCATACGTCCTCAGAGGTTTTAGGCAGTTCTCGATATTCTGTTCTTCATTCTTGGTTATGATACATATGGATATTGGAAGCATGAGCAACTCCTGGTATTTCATATTTTCCGTAGGCGGTATTTATCATAAGATTTTAATCTTGCATATTGAGTTCTAGTGAATTCCATAACACCGCTCCAACGATTCCAACATAGAATCAACGCAGTTGACCCATGTATAGTTCCGCGCGGTCTTCTCACAGGCGTTTTCAATCAGTGTCTGCGCCTCTGTGGGATGATTCAGCCAGTAACCTGCAATTTCAGGTAACTTGTCCAACTGTTTTAAATCGTACAGTACAATATCCTTTCCGTCTTCATAGTATCTGTCTAACCACGTACTTGAGTCCGTCAGACAAATAGAGTGCCGCAGCATTGTGTTGAAGATTCGGTCATGGGTTCCTTCTTTGAACCATGGCATAACATTCAAATTGATACGCGCATCCCGCATATAGTCAAAAGTGTCCGCCAAATTGATGCGTCCGCTTAGGATATGCAGATTGTCTGCTCCGGCGCAGGGGTGATTTTCCCAGCCTCTGCCCAGTACATGAACATCCAGCCCGGCTTTTATAAGTACTTGCACCGCCTTGCCTCGGTAGTACATGCGTACCATCCAGTCGATGGGTGTCATGTTGCGCATGATGGTCTTGACTGCGTTATCGCTCAAAGGCATATTGTTGGCATCCAAAATGCCAAGTACTGACTGAATCAGTGACTTCTCCGTATGGGAAGTCAGATCCTTTTCAATCTGCATGAAGATATTGTACATAGGGGAATCCTTCGGGAAAAGAGCTTCCAATTCCGGAAGCATACTCTCCGGCACATAGTACGTGGCTGAAAAGACAATGTCGTATTTCTTATCGATGTACGGAATAGGAGATTTATCGTCAGGCGTTCCGGCGTGTGCCAGAAACTCAATATGTTCTACGTTAGGGAAGTATTTCTTCACATAAGCCACGTGCTCTTCGTCCGGACAGAACTGGATATATTTACGCGTGTGTCTCTCCATGGTGGGATGCAGCCGCAGCGGATGATCCATAAGGATATGGAGGGTACATGCATCCATCATATCCCATAGGTTGATAAAGGTATCGTTGTGGATGCCGGCACGGTTAAAGCAGACCACGGCGTCCACCTTGCGTTCGCAAAAGCTCATAAGCTCCTCCATGGAATGAGAGGTCCGCGATGGATTCAATAAATCCAGAATAAATGTGTCATGTCCGCGTTTCGCCAGTTCCTTAGCAATCTCATCGGTGAAATAATTAAAGGATTCCGTTGATTCGTAGAATAGTACAAATCTCATTTGTCATGTCTCCTTTTTCTGGTGCGATATCTTCTCATAATATCGTATCAGTTCGTTTAAGTCGGTGCTGTGCTCTAGCATAGAGGGGCGTCCCTGCTTTTCGTCCTCCAGGCAGCTGTGAATGATGCGCAGAATCGTAGTCAGCTCCTGACTGAAATCGGAGCCCGGGAGCATTACATCCGGACGCGTTTTCATGGTGTCTAGGAAGAGAGCGTGTGCCTGCTCGATCTTGCGCTCGAGGAAGAGTGATGCAAGCTGCTCTTTTAAAGAGAGGGTTTCCGCCTTCTCCTGTGTAAATCCGATAGGAGCCTCGTAATATGTCAGATTCCGATATCGTATCCATACATAGATAAGCTGCTCAGAGAGAAAACCGTAGACTCTCTTGTGATAATCGTCATAAGTGCTGACATCAATCTTTTTCTCTGCAACTGCAAAGACAGAGAATAGCCACTCAGCATATTCATCAAACAATGTCTTCGTTGTAACGAAGAGGTTGCCGCAATAAAGTTTACGGTCCGCAAGCACTTCCTCAAATATCGGTACACAGTCGGGATAAAGCATTGTAATTGCTTCTCCGACAGCCTCCAAATCGTGAATGTTATGGGCTTCCGCATAGGTATCACGGTAGCATTGCCCGGAAGTGACAGGCTGTGAAATAATTACATCATATTTCTCCAGAATCGGCATAAAATCAGCCTTGGACATCAATCTGTTATGTTTGTTCAGGAAATATCTTCGATAATGACACAGACCGATATATTCCGTGTTTCGAACGTTCTTCCATGCCCAGTACAGCCCGGTGAGCTCACTGTAATAGGGATTGAGCTCGGAAATATTGTCACCTGTGTCATCACCCTGATATCCTAACTCCTCTTTCAGTGACCGTCCTACGTGCAGCGGATGATAGATAGGATCCTGCGGCATGTTAAATGACACGTGTGTCATAACATAAATCTGCAAAGTTCCCTTAATGTGTTTTAAGCGAATGGCACCGCAGACAGCGTTTAAGTCCTGCTCGCCGATGGGCAGATCCAGCAGCTGTAACAGCATCTGGTTGAGCTCGGTCACATAGTCTTTAATATAAGGGTTGTCGTGGTAGTCGGGAACCCTTTTCAACGTTTCTTCCTTCAGTTCGAGGAAGAAATCATAAGGAACATGCGTCAGGCGCAGACTGATCATCTTCATGGCGGCCAGATAGCACAATGTCAGGAACTGATATTCCAACTCTTTGCGGTATTCGGTCATAAAACCGCGATTCTCGCATTCCGTCCACATCATCTTATCCACAGTCAGAATGTCAAAATGATGGGTGGCGTTGGGTGACAATACCGTGGAGGCAGGGTTGACGTAATAGTGATAGAGCCTTTCCTCCAGAATATATATTCTCTTGGCATAGAAGTATAACAGCGTGGAGAAAAAGTGATCTTCGTAGGCAAGCTGCTCAGGGAAAAAGATATTGTTCTGTATCAGAAACTCCCTCGTAAAAAGTTTGTCCCATACGCCGTATCCGATGGAGCCGCAGGCAATAAAAGTCTTGCGCTTCTCCACAGTGTCAATCTCAAACATACGGTCGGCCTCACCAGTCAGTTTCGGTGCAAGTATCTGTCCGGAGAGTGCTGTATCTCGCCAGTTTTGGCACATAACAATATCGCAGTCATGTGCAAGCATCTTCTCATAGAGCTTTTCGTACATATCCGGCTCAACCCAGTCGTCGGAATCCACATAGCCCACATAGGGAGCGGAGGCATACTGTAAACCGATGTTTCTGGCAGTTCCCTGATGTCCGTTCTCGTCGCAGTGGATAATCATGACGGATTCGGGGTAAGAAGCCTCAATATCAGTGAGCTTGTCCCACGTGCGGTCAGTGGAACAGTCATCTATCATGATGATTTCCAACTTGTCGAACCCGATGGTCTGGGCAAGCAGGGAATCAAAACATCGGTCAATATATTTTTCCACGTTATAGCAGGGGATGATAATACTGATCAGCTTATCCATAGCGGATTCCTTTCATCGGTAATTTGGCGTGAATTGTTGCATCTTACCAGGGTAATAGTTACAGTAGTTTAGCCAGTTCGGCGGCGCGGTATGCCCATGTGTGGTGAGCTGCAGCATTGTGATAGCCACAGTCCGCGATATGCTGCATGTGGTCGGGATCCTGTAACAGACCGCTCACAAGCTCGGGCAGTTTCTCCAGCGTAGCCAAAGAGTAAAACACAATGTCTTCCCCGTCGGTAAACTGTTCCTTGAGATAGATGCTGTCATCCGTAACGCATACGGCTCCTTGCAGCATAGCGTTGAAAATTCTCTCGCTTCCGCCGTTCTTAAACCATGACATCTGATTTAGCACGATCTTACTGTCTTCCATCAATGCAAGCCCTTCCGCAAAGGAAACAGGCGCATGACATTTGAAGTTCGAATGTCCGATCAGGTCGGTCTGATTCCAACCTTCGCCGTATACAGATACGGTAATGCCTGACTCAATCAGGGCACGAATGATTTCCAATCGATACATGGAACTTAAGTTGGTCTCCACAAAGCGATGCTTCTGAATTATGAGTTTCAGTTCATCATCCGATAAGTCCGGTTGAATGTTTTTTAAAACCGTTTCCATCGCCTGTTCCAAGGTCTTGTGCGGATTAGCAATCATATCGTCCATAATCGTTTCGTCTATGGTGTCATAGACATAGTCGCTATGATATTTATAGCTGCCGATGAAGAGTACATCAATAGCACGGTCGATAATCGATTTCTTTGGTTGACCCGGATGCAGTTCTTCGCCGCCGGTAGGCAGGAAGAACGATTTGTGCACGGTGGGGTAGAAACGATCCACATAATCCACATGGTTTCTGTCTGAGCAGACAACAATACCCTGTGTCGGACTTTGGTCCAGTGTGTCATAATAGTACATTGGGTGGTCTACCAACAGATTATAGCAGGGAACGTTCCATTTATCCCACAGCGATCCTTGTCCTTCTACGGGCATGAAAAAACCTCGGTTATTGAAGGTAATTACCGCATCGACGCTTTTCTCGTGAAACAGAAAGAGTTTCTCGGCATTATCGGTAAATTCTTCCTGCGTTGCCGTAGCGGGAAAGACAAAGGTTTCATAATCCATATCATGAAATGCCTGCCGGTACTGTTCCATGATATATTGCAGAATAAAGACATCACTTCCAAACAGTACCAGACGCTTGGTGCCTGATTGCGCTTGTTCTGCGGATAACTGCGCTGCTTTTTGCATGGCAGGCGGGTAGGCGCCGCACTTATGATAGTATGCAAGAGCATTATCGGTATCGCCCAGTTTCTCGCAGATGAGACCAATCTGGTAGAAACTTAAGAAGCTGTTGGCACCATGGAATTTAGAAGTCTCAAAAGTAGTCGCCTTAATGAACTGCTCGACTGCCTGAGGGTACATTTCGTTAGCTGTGTAAATGCGTCCCATCAGGTAGACGAAGTCTGCGGTGGTGGCAAACTCCTCATAAATCTGCTCGAATCCCAACGCAGCCTCCGACTGTCCTGTGTGAAGCAAGGCGTTTCCGTAGGATATGACCATAGCTTGTACATAGGCAAGAGATGGGTCCACGTCGAAGTAGAGTCCCTTGCCGTAATATTCGCAGGCAGACTCATAGTCCTTGACAATTTCGTATCCTTTGCCGAGCTGGTAATAGACATAGGGATTCTCAGGCTCCTGTTCAAGCTGTTTGTGAAGCAGAGTCAGGTTACGCTTACTCTTGGCAAACTCTTCCTCCGGCGTCATATCGTAGCCGGTATGTTCTATTGTTGTATGTAACAGAAAGCAGGGAAATTCCTTGCCACGAATGGGCGTCAACTGCTCATGGATAATACCTGTATAGTGATAGAGTTTCTTATTAAAGAAACGCTCCGTATGATCTGTGTTGTTCAAGACAAGTTGACCGTTCTGAGTGACAAGATTTTCTCTGGAGATAGCCCCCACACTGTCGGAGTGGTGTTTGCGGAAATAGTTCAGCTCTTCCACGTCAATTTTCTTAATCCATTCGTCGCAGTCCAACATAAAAATCCAGTTATTGCTCGCTTCCCGCAGGGAGAAGTTCCTGGCTGCGGAGAAATCGTCGCACCATGCGAAGTCCAGTACCTTGTCGGCGTATTGAAAAGCAATCTCTTTGGTACGGTCTGTCGAACCGGTATCCACCACAACAATCTCAAAGCCGTAAGGTTTGATGGATGCCAGACATTTTTCAATGCGTTTCTCTTCATTTTTTGCAATAATACATACAGATATTGGATGCATAATTTTATTCTCCATGTTATTATAGTATCATATATTGTGAAATAAATCCATGAGGAGTTATGCGCCGAAAACGTGCGCGGAAGTGAGGTTGTTATGAGTGCACAATCAGAAGAGAAAGTCAGTGTGGTCATTCCGACATATAACAGGGAAGCTACTATTGGGGCCTCGATTCAAAGTGTTTTAAATCAGACGTGGCAGAATTTGGAGATCATCATTGTGGATGACGGCTCGACAGATAGCACGCGACAGGTTGTTGAAGCATTTGCGGACGATAGGATTCGCTATATTTGTCAGGAGCAAAACGGCGGAGCTTCTCATGCCAGAAATACAGGAATCAGACTGGCTGAGTGTGAGTTTGTTGCATTCTTGGACAGTGATGACGAGTGGCTGCCGGAGAAACTGGAGAAGCAGATGGAGGCAATGGTTAAGGCATCGGAGGATGTCGGATTGGTTTATTGTCGTATGAGGGTATTGCGGGGAGACCGTGACCCTGTTATCTGTCCGCCCCTGTCGATGGAACAAGAGCGCTTAGAGGGCAATCTGTTGACGCAGCTGGCAGTACAGAATGTGATTGGAACGCCGACGATTCTGGCGCGGAAGAAGTGTCTGGAGCAGGTAGCCGGATTTGATGAGAATTTAAGATGCCTGGAAGACTGGGATATGGTCTGTAGGATAGCAGAGCACTGGACGATTGGATTCGTGGACGAGATTCTCGTTGACGTCCATGACTCGGAAGGCAGTGTTACCTACAATGCCAAGGGCTATATGGAAGCAAGATGCCATTTAATAGCGAGATATGATAAGCTGTTGGCACAGAGGAATATTCTGGAAAAAATGATAATGGACGTGCTTGTCATTGCACAGGAGGACGGATATTTTGAGGAAGCAGAGAAATTACTGTCCAAAGTCTTGCTGCGGAATATGGATACTAATAAGCTGCGGAAGAAAATAGATGAGTTGTTTCGGACTCATTCCTATGACTTGTTAGAAGAAACACTTTTGCTATACAAGGATATTACCGAGAAAGATAACGATTTGGCCACGGTTTATTATCTGTTGGGTATTTATAAGCGTGAAAAAGATGCGGGACAGAGGACGATTCTGAATAAGGTGGATTCGGTTTCCACGCTGTTGGAGCGCTATACAGTATTAAAATTTTATCTAAGAAGAATGGATTTCAATTTCATTGGTGACAGCTTACAGGATTTTTATCAGTTTATAGTCCGGAACGAAGTGTCCGTATATGAACTGTTGACGGTAATAGAATACAGTGTGGTACATAAGGAGAAGGTGCGTAAGATGATTCAGGGAACAGTGTGAGAAGGGGAAGAGGACATGAACGACAAGATGTTTTGCTTTATTATATGTAGTAATGACAGCTTATATACGCAAGAGTGTTTATATTATATCAATCGGTTAAATGTGCCGGAAGGATATGAGGTCGATGTGCTGACGGTGGAGGACGCGCACTCCATGACGGCGGGATACAATGAGGCGATGAGCTGTTCTGAGGCAAAGTATAAGGTATATTTGCATCAGGACGTGTTTATTATAAATTCGGATTTTATACAGGACTGCCTGAACATCTTTCAGAGTGATGCAAAGATAGGCATGATAGGAAATGTGGGAGTAGAGAAGATGCCTGTATCCGGCATTATGTGGGATGGGGAACGTTTCGGTCAAGTTTATGAACAGCACAACTATGAGACCGTTCTGTGGTTCAATGATATCAAGAACGGGAAAAGCTGTATGGAAGTACAAGCGATAGACGGCTTTCTGATGGTGACACAGTACGATGTACCATGGAGGGAGGACTTGTTTGATAAGTGGGATTTTTACGACTGCTCCCAGAGCATGGAATTTATCAAGCATGGGTATAAGGTAGTTGTACCTAAAATGGACGAGCCGTGGTGCGTGCACGATTGCGGTTTTGTGAGCCTTGGGAATTATGAGGAGGAGCGAAGAAAGTTCGTGGAGGAATACCTGTGAGCAACATTTTATTGACTAATCGTATGATAAAAGACTATACAGAATCAGAGCCGGATGGCTGTCCGTTGGTTTCGAACCGGTATAGATGGGATTTCGGGTAGACAATATGAAACTGTTACTATATTCATGGAAAGCCAACAATGAACAGATTTTGGCGGACAACTTAATAAAACTTGGATTTGAGGTCTCATGGTTTGATAAGGTGTGCAAACATTTTACCAGGGATATGGAGCTGGCGGCGAATATGATACCTTACATTCATCGAGAGGATATAGAGGCGGTTGTTTCCTTCAACTATTTTCCCATTATTTCCATGATCTGTGATACATGTAATATACCTTATTACGCGTGGGTGTATGATTGTCCGCATTTAACGTTATATGCGCGACAGATAACGCTGACCTGTAATCGCATAGGTATCTTCGACAGGGAGATGGTGAGAGAACTGCAGGACAAAGGTGCGCAGACCGTGTATCACGCGCCGCTATCGGTGGATGTGGAGCGTTTTGCTCAGATGATTCATGGGTCGGGGCACAGGAGTGTCAAATCGTTTCATAGCGATATCTCTTTTGTAGGATCTCTATACACGGATGACCACAACTATTATGACAGACTCTTGGATGAGAAGTGCAAGGCGGTTTTAGATGGGGTTATTCGCAGGCAGTGTTTCTGTTATGACAGAGACATTCTTGGTGAGGCACTTAATGCGGGCGAACTGGATATGAGTCTCATACAGGTGAAGTTGGAAGAACATGGCTTGATGTTGGGAGAGGATTATTTTGCAGATGCGGAGGAACTTCTTAAGGCAGTCGTTCTGGAGAAGAAGGTGACAGTGGAGGAGAGAAGGACTCTTCTGACGCGGATTGCGGAGACTTTCGGGAACAGCCATCAATTCAATTTGTACACGGCATCGGCTCTTGATGTGTACCCGCTTCTTAAGAAGCATCATAAGGGGATTGTAGACTATCATAAGCAGATGCCTCTCGTCTTTGCACACAGTAAAATAAATCTGAATCTCACACTACGATCAATCCACTCGGGTATTCCGCTCAGAATGCTCGATATTATGGCGTGTGGTGGGTTTGTGATAACGAACCGGCAACCAGAGATAGTGGAGTATTTCGAGGACGGGCGGGATGTAGTGACTTTTACGAGTGTGGAGGAATGCCTTGATAAGATTGGCTATTATTTAGCACACGACGAGGAGCGCCGGGCGATTGCAGCTGCGGGTCAGCAGAAGGTTCGGGAATTGTTTTCTTATGAAAAAGGGTTGGAACGACTGTTTAATGTGTAATCAACATTTCCCTTACCCTATGCCGGAATGTATGATTTGCAGCCACTTTATCATGCCCATTCGCCGCGATTGCCATTCGTTCATCTTCATGTGTAAGGTAGTAATCGATTTTATCAAGCAGGTCTTCCTTACTCTCGTAGTAGACAAAGTCTTCTCCCGGAATGAAATCGTCCAGAAAATCTGCCTGAAAGTTGCTGAGCAGGAATCCACCGCTTCCCAAGATATCGAAAGCACGGAGCGGTATACCGCTTTTAATACTTCGCAGAGAAATATTCAGGTTAATTTTGCTGCGTTTAAACACAAGAGGCATCTGGTCGTAATAGTCAACCGTTCCGTGGTTGGTGAGATTCGGCATGGTAAAGCTTTTGTTAGGTGTAAATAAGTCAAAATGAAAACGTTCTGTGACGGCGCGAATCAGTTCTGTGCGCTCCAGACCGGTAATCTTGCGGTTGATGACATACTGCGCATAGAGGTATTCCTTAGTCTCCACTCCGTCGGGATTGGGATCCATCGGAAGAGCCCTATAAAGGTCGTCCATAATGGGAGACAATGACTCCTGAATGAAGTTATATCCCTGTATTTTCATCTGGGCAGACATGATAGCATCCAGATAGCCCTTTGTGTAGTCGGATAAGGTAGTCATTCTCTCGAAGAAGTTGTGCTCTTCGGTATAGAGCGAGCCGATAAAGGATATATCATACGAAAATCCGGGCTGCGTCGAGTTTTGAGTCGTTGTGGTGTCAATATTTGCCGCAACAAGTTTGTCCAAACGCTCGGTGTTGGCAGCCATGGGCATATAGCGGACGGTCTGTATGCCTGCATTGTGAAATTCCATATACAGCTCTTTGTCAAAAATATAGATAACATTGCAGGGATTGATTACAGTGTAGGAGTAGAGCATCACATACGGACTGTCATATATCCATGAGATGTAACGTATGTCTTCCTTTTTACATACGTTAGAAATGACGGGGAAATAGTTAAAAGAGAAAACAACGTCCGGGGTCTCCTTATGCAGAACGGACGACAAGTCCTGCTCCAGTTCAGCGTCGCGTCTGCCGTCCCTGTTGGAGAAGGGGTAGGAGACTACTTTGTGGCCCTCTGTCTCAAAAGCCGCCTTAATATCATCATTCCCAAAACTTTTCCACTCAATAAACAGTATTTTCATAGAATCTCCTGCGCCGATTTTGCGTTTGACGTTCCTTGCTTAATTCCGAAGAGAGGCTTTCTCTGCATGCTCTTTAATCTTCTCAAAAGTCTGTGCACTTAAGTCGTGCTCGATTTTGCAGGCATCCTCTGCGGCGGTCTTCTCATCCACTCCCAGTGACACAAAGAAATTTGTCAATACCTGATGCCTGTTGTAGATATCGGAGGCAATTTTAAGCCCGGAGTCGGTGAGCGTAATGAACCCCTCCTTGTCCACCAGAATATAGCCGTTTTCACGCAGTTTTTTCATAGCCACGCTGATGCTGGGTTTGGTGTAGTTCATCTCGGTGGCAATATCGATGGAGCGAACCTGCCCGATGCGCTCCTTCAAGATGAGTATCGTCTCCAAATAATCTTCCGCTGATTGGTGTATTTCCATGTTAATTCCCCTTTCAACTCCGTGCTACGGCAGGAGTTTAAGACGTTTTACCGCGGGTTCGTAGTTACCGCACCTGCGATACGCTTCCTTCGCTTCCTTTGTGTGTCCGGTGCACTCATAGATGACACCAATGTTATAATACGCCTTGTAACTGTTAACACCGTCCACTGCAAACTCTTCTATAGTGGTAGCTTTTGTAAACTCTTGGACGGATTCATCAAACAATCCATTGTTCATGTAGATAAGTCCCATCAGGAACACGAAGTCGGCTCGTTTTGAGAATTCCTCATACACACCGAGCAGATTTAGTGCGTCCTGATTTCGTTTTAAGTCCAGAAGTGTGTAGCCGTAGGATTCTACCATCGTTTGTACATAATCAAGAGCGGGGTCCACATCCATGGATAATCCTAAATCAAAATAGTAAAAGGCCTTCTCATAGTCATGTATCTTACGGTAGCTCTGGCCGAGCTGATGATAGATGTATGGGTCTTCACCCTGTGTCGCCAATTCCTGCTCAAGAAGAGCAATGTTACGTCTGGATTTCTCCCGCATCTCCTCTTCGGAACCGTCATAGCCCACATGCAGAACGGTAATGGGGGCGTCGTAGACATACTTTACGGGCGATAATTTTCCCCCGGGTACACCGTAAGGCACCAGTTGCTCATGGACAGCTCCTTCGAAACGGTAATGCCGTCTGTTCACAAAGCGGCTGACCCGAACCTGTTCATAGGCAGTATGACCGTTTTCGGTAAAGCGGTTGCGGATGAGAATACGTCCCGCAGCCGTAGGATGCGACTCCATGAGAGTGGCAAGTGCAACTCGATCTATAGACTCAATATATTCG
The DNA here is from genome assembly GCA_022510565.1 of Lachnospiraceae bacterium. Taxonomy (GTDB): domain Bacteria; phylum Bacillota; class Clostridia; order Lachnospirales; family Lachnospiraceae; genus UBA3282. Next base: position 79,052 of record JAFLTE010000011.1, read on the forward strand.
TCACAATCAATAGAAAGTATCCAATCGTGGGAGGCTTTCTCCATGGCATAATTCTTGGCAGCGGAGAAATCATTGCACCAGTCAAAGCGATAAATGCAGTCTGTGTAGCGTTTCGCCAGTTCCACGGTCTTGTCAGTAGAGCCGGTGTCCACCAGCACAATCTCAAATCCGTAAGGCGCAAGATGCTTACAGCACTCTTCTATATGTTTTTCTTCGTTCTTTGCTATAATACAGACTGATATGGGTGGCACGGTATACCTCTATTCATTAATGTAGTTTACATAATATAAAACGTGATGGTTTGTATCACATAACAACATAAATTCTCAGGATGCAGCGAGTTCTTTCAGCCTTCTCACAGCAGGCGCATAATCACCGCACTTCTTATAATATGTACGAGCATCATCCAGCTTACCCATGTTCTCGTAGATTGAGGCGATATTATAGTTTGCCTGATAACTGTTAATGCCTTTACGGGAGCATGTATGAAACGTTGTGGCTTTGCTGAATTCTTCGATTGCTCTATCGTAAATGCCTTTTTTCATATAAATCATGCCCATCAGGTAGATGAAGTCTGCCCTATGACAGAACTGCTCATATTTTTCCTGAAGTGCCATGGCTAGGTCGTACTTGGCCAGTTCGATCAGACAATAGCCGTAAGTTTCCACCATACTCTGAACGAAAGCGGATTGAGGGTCGGCATTTAGTTCAAGCCCTTTCTGATAGTATTGTGCCGCTTTCTCTAAGTCATTTAAGGAGACATAATTTTGTCCGAGCTGGAAATAGATATAGGGACTTGGACCTTTTAATTCCAGATCATGCAACAAAAGCTCCAGATTACGGGTAGCGCGCATGCGCTTGCCGGACTCGGATACATAACCTTCGTGATAGAAGGTAAGAGGAATTTGAAAAGAATCCGGTTCCCTGCCGTCCAGTGTGCATACCTGCTCGTGAATAATTCCCTCAAAATGGCAGTAGCGTCGATTAAACAGTCTGCCGATGCGTTCCGACATTACGGAGCGAACGCCCTGAATGCTGTACGGGTTATTGCGGACAATCATGCCCACGGAGTGGCTGTTGCGGTTAGTGGCCTCCTCCAATTCCGCCAGATTGACGTTTTCCAGATACTCGTCGCAGTCAATAATTAACACCCAATCGTTAGAAGCCTGTTGAATGGAAAAGTTTCTTGCAGCGGAAAAATCGTTGCACCATGCAAAGTGGAATACCTTATCGGCATAGCGATGCGCAATCTCCACCGTTCTGTCCACGGAACCCGTATCTACAACAATTACTTCAAACTTGCAGGGTTTTAGTCTTTTTAAGCACTCTTCTATGTGATTATCCTCATTTTTTGCGATCATACATACCGAAATCGGGAGCATTGTATTCACCTCTGATATCTCTTATATTGTCTATCATATATATTAGCATTTTCTGCATGGTACGACAATAATATATTTTTGTCGAAATTGGAGCAACACCGCTTAAACTCATACCAAAGTACTAGACTTTTTCCACAAAAAGAATGCCCAAAAAAGGAATAAATTAACAATAGTAACGATATTCCGTTCAAACGGACCTTTTAGTGGTTCCTTTTCACGGCAGTTTATGTTATACTTCGACTAAGACACTAGGTAAAAGCAGTATACACAATACAACAGGAGGGCTTATATGACAAAGGCAGAAATTTTAAAGACAGAGATTTTAAAGCAGTATAAAAGTGTCAGACAATTTGCAATCGAGATGGAGATTCCGTATTCGACCTTAGTTACCGCTTTAGACAGAGGCATCGAGGGAATGGCATATGGCACTGTGATTAGAATGTGTGATAAACTGAATTTGAATCCGGTTGATTTCACTCCGCTTAACCAGAAGAGTGTACTGGGTGGTAAGATCATGGAGAATCGCGTGATGCAGTATTACGTGAAACTGAACAAGGTCGGACGCAAGAAAGCGTTGGAATTGATGGAAGATTACGCACAGTTAGACAAGTACAAGGCGGTTGATGAAGATTGAGGCAATACGATTATCTGATAGTGGGAGCAGGACTGTTCGGCGCTGTTTTTGCCCATGAAATGAAGAAACGGGGCAGGAGCGTGTTTGTGATTGATAAGAGGCAGCATATAGCCGGAAACATATACACGCGCTCTGTTATGGATATCCAGGTGCATGAGTACGGCGCACACATATTCCACACTTCCGACAAGCGAATATGGGACTATGTGAACGGGTTTGCCGAATTTAACCACTATATAAATTCACCGATTGCATATTATAAGGGAGAGTTGTACAATCTCCCTTTTAATATGAATACATTTAATAAAATGTGGGGTGTTGTGACACCGGATGAGGCCCGAGAGCGGATTGCGAAGCAGATTGAGACGCTTCACATCACCGAGCCTAAGAATCTGGAAGAACAGGCACTTTCTCTGGTGGGGACGGATGTCTACGAGAAGTTGGTAAAAGGCTATACCGAGAAGCAGTGGGGCAGGGATTGTAAAGAACTGCCGGCCTTTATTATCAAAAGGCTGCCTCTGCGGTTCACATACGACAATAACTATTTTAATGACCGTTATCAGGGTATTCCTGTAGATGGTTACACTGCTATGGTGAAAAAAATGCTTGAAGGTGTCGAAGTACGTACCGGTGTATCTTATAGAGAGTTTGCCGAGGAACTTAAGACGGACAGCGGGGCAGAAGTTACAGATAAGGACGGAAATGTCTATCGCAAAGTGGTATACACAGGAATGCTTGACGAGTATTTCGATTACAGCCTGGGGCACTTGGAATACCGTTCTCTGCGGTTCGAGACGGAGGAATTGCCGGAGTGTGACAATTATCAAGGCAATGCGGTGGTAAACTACACTGAGCGGGAGGTTCCCTATACGCGCGTTATTGAGCACAAGCATTTTGCGTTCGGCACACAGAAAGGAACAGTCATTACGAGAGAATATCCTGCCGAGTGGCGTGCGGGTGACGAGCCTTACTATCCGGTCAACGATGCGAGAAATGATGAATTACTTGCCCGGTATCAGGATTTGGCGAAGACAAAGCCGCATGTGATTTTTGGCGGACGACTCGGACAGTATAAATATTTTGACATGGATAAAGTGATTGATGCTGCGCTCCGGGCGGTGGAAGCGGAAGCGTAAGGCGTAAATTACAAAAGGACTGAAATGTAACGGCGGAGTATTGACAAAGATTAGTACTCCGCCTATAATACAAAAAGATAATTTGAAAATCAAAGTATTGGAATCTCAAATAAACTGCATGCTGTATTTAAATGGGAAGGAAGCGGCGATTATGAACTGGAATGATGCGATTAAGGATTTGGATAACAGAAGACAGAAAGCACTTATGGGCGGCGGTCAGAGCAAAATCGACAAGCAGCATGCCAACGGTAAGATGACGGCGCGAGAACGTATCGAGGTATTGCTTGATCCGGGCACTTTTGTGGAAGTGGATGGATTTGTGGAGTCCCGTATCGATGACTTCGATTTGGATAAGAGAAGAGTGGCGGGCGATGGCGTCGTGACAGGATACGGAGAGATTGACGGTCGTCAGGTATTTGTGTCGAGTGAGGATTTCACGGTAATCGGCGGGACATTGGGCGAGTATCATTCGTTTAAAATTTGCCGAATTCAGGATATGGCGATGGAGATGAAAGCGCCTCTGATTTGCATTAATGACAGCGGTGGAGCCAGAATAGAGGAGGGCATCTCGTCCTTAAGCGGATACAGTGGTATGTTCCTGCGGCACACGAAAGCTTCTGGCGTAATTCCGCAGATTGCGGTTATCTTAGGTCCCTGCTCCGGAGGCGCGTGCTATGCTCCCGCTATCTGCGATTTTATTTTCATGGTCAAGGATATCTCTAAGATGTTCATTACGGGTCCTAACGTAGTCAAGACCGTTATCAACGAGGAAGTGTCTGTGGAAGAACTGGGCGGCGCGGATGTGCACGCCAAGAAGAGTGGTGTCTCCCACTTTACTTACGATACAGAGAAAGAATGTCTGATGGGAGTACGCAAGCTGCTGTCTTATTTGCCGAGTAATTGGACGGAGAAGCCGCCCACAATCAATAATCAGGAGAGACAGAGCATTCTGCCGCGTGTGGGAAAAGTGTTCGGTAAGGTGGATAACGGTAGGGTAGCGGTTTCCCAGAAGGCGAAAGCTGCCAAGATTAAGGACATTGTGCCGGATAATTCACGTCATGCTTATGATGTGCTTGAAGTGATAGACTGTATCGTGGACGAGGGCAGCTTTTTCGAGGTGCAGAAAGAGTTCGCGCCCAATGTGGTAGTCGGATGGTGCAGAATGGAGGGAAAGGTGGTAGGTATCGTGGCGAATCAGCCCAATGCCATGGGAGGTTCACTGGACTATCATGCTTCCGATAAGATGGCAAGATTTATCAGGTTCTGCGATTGCTTTAACATTCCGATTATTACGCTTGTGGATGTTCCTGCATTTCTTCCGGGTACGGCTCAGGAGCATAACGGTATTATCCGCCACGGTGCAAAAGTTCTGTATGCTTATTCCGAGGCAACAGTGCCGAAGATTTCCCTGATTATGCGTAAGGCATACGGTGGTGCGTATATTGCCATGAACTCCAAGGAGATGGGGGCGGATATTGTTTTTGCATGGCCTATTGCGGAGATTGCCGTTATGGGTGCAGACGGTGCGGTGAATATCGCTTTCAAGAGAAAGATCAAAGCTGCGGAAGACCCGGAGGCAATGCGTGCACAGTGCAAAGCTGAGTATGAGGAACGTTTCCTGAATCCATATGTTGCGGCAGCGAGAGGGTATGTCAATGCTGTGATTAAGCCGGAAGAGACGAGAGAAGCGCTGGTGAGAGCACTGAGAGGTCTTAAGAATAAGCAGGTGCAGGCACCTAAGAAAAAACACGGAAATATTCCGCTCTAGGTATAAAAAAGGAGTTGGCCGTCAGGTCAACTCCTTTTAGCTTCTTTTAGTTTTAACAGTAACTGTTAAACATCATGCCGCTGTATGCGCTTGTAATATACGGACTTGCAAAATTCTTACCGGGATTCTTGTAAGCCACAATGATATTGTTCACATAGTTCATCGGGTTAAGTGATACCTGATTAGACTTGCGAAGTACTGCGTTCGTAAAACTCTTCAAGGGTGAAAACGTCTCCGCCGCATCATTGCTCATGGCACTCTGTCGCAACGTATTATCGTCCACCTCTAACGTGCCGTCCAGATTCAAGTTCAGTCCCACAGACGTAAGGTCATGGGCAAAAACTCTGGCTACACCGCTCATCTCGTTGAAGAGCTGATTGCTCTTAGGCTGATTGTCGGTGTACTCTGCAACTGTCTTCAAGAATGAGTTAAAACCTCGCACGAGGGTGTTAATATTCTCTGTGAGTGACTCCACATCCGTCTTTAAACCGATGGAAGCGGTCTCGCCTTCTTCGCTGCTTACGCCGGTCAATTTTACTTCATAAATACGATCCAATGTAAATCGATTGGTAGTAGAAGTCTGCTCGTCTCCGTTCACAACATAGGAAGCGTTGCCGGGATGCGTAGATACATGGTCTAAACCAAAGTACTCAACCGTTCCGGCTGTCTTACTCGTCCGATGGTCGGATATCATGAACAGATAAGGATTGTCGCCCTTTAAGCCGGTGGAATTAGATTCCATTCTCAAATAGGAAGTATTTTCTTCACCCGGTACAACCTGAGCCTTCATACCGATATTGGCGTTTGTGATCAGGCGTGCAAGTCGCTCCTGTACATCCTTGTTCGTATCATTCGGTTTAATACTAAACTGGAATTCATAGTTCAGTCCGTCAATGCCTATGTCAAAAGAGTAGGTATCGGGCGGTAAAGCTACCGGCGCGTCATCTGCCAGATAATTACCTGAATTAATCTGTGGAGTTGCGAGACGATTTACTTCTATATTATAAGTAGGAAGTTCTTCACCCTCCTGAACGGAACCAATGAAATCTGCTGTAGCTATATCAGGGTTACTGGAATAGGCCACCTTCTTATTCAGCAGATTCTCTTCGTCCAGGCCGCCCAGAGATGCAATCGTGTTGCGCAGTTCTCTGGCATTTTCCTTCATGCTTACGGCAAATTCACGGGAATCCTTGCTGGTATCCAATATATACAGAGGGGATTCTTTATTCAGTTTCACAATGGAGTTATACACACCGCGCAGTTCACTCTTCTTATGGGAATCATAAGGCGTACTGGACTTCGGCGCATAGGTAGTCATATAGAAGTTGTAAACATTCGACAAATTATGAATACTGTTATAAGACATGATTCCCCTCCTTTCTTCCATGAAGTATTCTCAGAACAAGTCTGATTACCGACATCCCCGAAAGCCATCCGTAGCCTGCGGGATATCGTACGTGGGTAACTTTAGCCTTAATAGACTTCAATCTAATAATATTATATGATATATATCTATAATTGATAAGTCAATTGTATCACCACAGCTATATAAAATGCAAGCACAATTCTACATATATAATAAGAAAAAACACAAAAATTATTATATGGTAAATATGACGCACATACTCTATAATTGTATTATCGTACGTATTATATGAAAAGTTAAGAGGCTGCATAAAAAATAATATGAAAATTATCATAAAATTTGGTTGACTTCATGTTCCGCATATGATATATTGTTTGGGCAAGATAAGATTTAGGTCTTTTTTTTATGCTCAAAAATAGCAAATCATACGATTGATGAATACAGATGGAGGTAGCAAAATGCGTACAAAGATCACTTTAGCGTGCACAGAGTGCAAACAGCGTAACTACAATACGACTAAAGATAAGAAGACACATCCCGACAGAATGGAAACCAAGAAGTATTGTAGATTCTGCAAGACACATACTTTGCACAAGGAGACGAAATAATCGTCTGTTGTTTTGATGAAAGGAGTATGACATGGGAGATTCTGCTAAATCGGGTGGAACATCCAAGATTACCAAGTTTTGGAGCGGCGTGAAAGCTGAATTTAAGAAAATTACTTGGCCGGATAAAGATTCCCTTATTAAGCAATCGATTGCGGTTGTTGTTATTTCCGTTGTTATCGGAGCAATCATTACAATACTGGACTTTGGTTTACAGTATGGCGTGGATTTCCTCACGACACTCTCATTTTAGGAAGCTCTGAAACATTAACTGGGAAAGGCATGGTATTAGTATGGCGGAAGCAAATTGGTATGTCGTTCACACCTATTCCGGGTATGAAAATAAAGTAAAAGCCAATATTGAGAAGACGATAGAGAACAGACATCTGGAAGAGGAGATTCTGGAGGTCAGGGTGCCGATGCAGGATGTTATGGAGATGAAGAACGGTGCGCGCAGGACCGTACAGAAGAAAATGTTCCCCGGATATGTTCTGATTAATATGGTTATGAATGACGATACATGGTATGTCGTAAGAAATACCAGAGGCGTTACGGGATTCGTGGGACCGGGAAGTAAGCCGGTACCGCTTACCGAGGCGGAGATGAAACCGCTCGGTATCAAGATGGAGAATATGACTGTGGACTTCGCGGAAGGAGACACGATCGCGGTAGTTGCCGGCGTATGGAAAGATACAATCGGTGTTGTCCAGAGAATCGACTACGGCAAGCAGACGGCGACCATCAACGTGGAGCTATTCGGCAGAGAGACGCCCGTGGAAATCAGCTTCGCAGAAGTCAGACGTCTGTAGAAGCGCGAGAAATGCAGTATTCTATGCATTGATATTTATCCCGCCTAGGCGGTATAGATATATTGTGGGAGTATTATTTTATAAGAAATCATACGCCCGTACCACATTATATTAGGAGGTGCCATTATGGCAAAGAAAGTAGAAGGATATATTAAGTTACAAATCCCTGCCGGTAAAGCGACACCGGCACCGCCGGTTGGTCCCGCTCTGGGTCAGCACGGTGTAAACATCGTTGAATTCACAAAGCAGTTCAACGCTAAGACAGCCGATAAAGGTGATGTAATCATCCCGGTTGTTATCACTGTTTATGCAGACAGAAGCTTTAGTTTCATCACAAAGACTCCCCCTGCTGCAGTTCTTTTGAAGAAAGCGTGCAATATCAAATCCGGCTCCGCAGTGCCGAACAAGACAAAAGTTGCTACAATTTCCAAAGCGAAGCTGCAGGAGATTGCAGAGACGAAAATGCCTGATTTGAATGCCGCAAGTCTTGAGGCGGCTATGAGCATGATCGCCGGAACTGCCAGAAGTATGGGCATCACAGTAGAAGAGTAATGGAGGATTTGATATGAAACATGGTAAAAAGTATTCAGATGCGGCTAAGCTTGTAGACCGTACAGTTCAGTACGATACGGCTGAGGCGATTGCACTGGTTAAAAAGACAGCAACAGCTAAATTCGATGAGACTGTGGAAGTCCATATCAGAACAGGTTGTGACGGACGTCACGCAGAACAGCAGATTCGTGGAGCTGTTGTATTGCCCAACGGAACGGGTAAAACAGTAAGAGTATTGGTATTTGCCAAGGGAGATAAATTATCCGAGGCTGAGGCAGCGGGCGCTGATTATGTTGGCGGCGAGGAGCTGATTCCCAAGATTCAGAATGACGGTTGGCTTGATTTTGATGTAGTAGTTGCGACACCTGATATGATGGGCGTTGTAGGTCGTCTCGGTAAGGTTCTCGGTCCGAAGGGATTGATGCCTAACCCTAAGGCAGGTACGGTAACGATGGATGTTACCAAGGCTGTCAATGATATCAAAGCCGGTAAGATTGAGTACAGACTGGATAAGGCAAACATTATCCACGTTCCGGTCGGCAAGGTATCTTTTGATGAGACGAAACTGCAGGAGAATTTCGATGCTCTGATGGAAGCAATCGTTAAGGCAAAGCCGGCAGCACTTAAAGGTCAGTACTTAAGAAGCATCACACTGGCAACCACTATGGGCCCCGGCGTGAAGGTAAGTACAGCTAAATATTAATGAAAAGCAAAGATTCCTGTTTTAAATGACAGGAATCTTTTTTTCTGCTAAAATATCCTCATGGGAAAGAAAAAAACAAGGCGAAAAAAGCAAAACAGAACAAGTATAAGGCATAATTTCCTGCAGCCCTTTTTTCTCACATTCTGCGTGGTGACGGCGGCTGGGGTGTCTGCTCTGGCAGCATATCTATGGATTGTGGCACCTGCCAAACGTGTGGATAACAGTCACTTTCAATTGACGAAGGAAGTCGTGGAGCGGGGAGAAGTGGCTAAAGAAGAACAGATTGAGGAAATCATAACCGTCAATGACAAGTATGCGGACATTCTGAACGACCCGGACTACATGGTGGAAAATAATATCTATGCAAAAGAAGCCGACAGTCCCGATGAGGTGACGATTACCTTTGCGGGAGATATTCTGTTTGATGATAATTACGCGGTTATGGCACGGGTGGCGCAGAACGGCGGCGATATTACATACGGTATTGATTCCGAGTTGATCCGGGAGATGCAAGGTGCGGACATTATGATGTTAAATAATGAGTTCCCATATTCGGACAGAGGAGAGCCGCTGGAGGACAAACAGTTTACTTTTCGCGCAAAGCCGTCAACTTCGTCCTACTTAAATGAGATGGGCGTGGACATTGTGTCGCTTGCCAATAACCATGCATATGACTATGGCGAGGCGGCATTCCTGGACACAATGGCGACGCTGGAAGATGCGGGAATCCTTTATGTAGGTGCCGGACACAATTTGCAGGAGGCGAGTCGCCCGGTCTGTTATATTATGAACAATATAAAGATTGCCATTGTGTCGGCGACTCAGATTGAGAGGCTGGACAATCCGGACACAAAGGGCGCTACGGATTCGACCCCAGGGGTATTCCGATGCTGGAACGGCGATAAGCTCTTGGAGACTGTCAGAGAGGCGGCGGAGAATAACGATTTCGTAATTGTTTATTTACATTGGGGTACGGAGAACGAGACGGCAATCGATTGGGCTCAGGAAAAGCAGGCCGCAGAGGTGGCAGAAGCGGGAGCGGACCTGATTATAGGCGATCATCCCCACTGTCTGCAGCAGATTAGCAGTGTCAAGGGAGTTCCGGTGGTATACAGTCTGGGCAATTTCTGGTTTAATTCCAGGACACTGGATACAGGGATGGTCAAAGTTACGTTAAGCGAGGACGGAATGAAGAGTCTTCAGTTTATTCCATGTCAACAGAGCGGCAGCAGGACGGCGCTTCTGAAGGGAGAAGAGAAAGAGAGGCTGCTCAATTATATGCAGGAGATATCTGTCGGTGTGAAAATCGACGAGGACGGTTATGTGATGTGGTGAGATTGCCGAAATATATTTTGTAAATATGAAACTATTTGGCATTGTGATTCGTATTATTAATAGAATGTATACATTTAGAAGGAGAACAGCAACATGTCAGATTACGCACAGATTAATAACAATCAATCAACCGCGGCAGGATACTATACCTCGAAGCAGAGCACTAACGGGACAGGCAGTGGTTTCGGTGACGTTTTGAAGGCGCAGGAGGACAAGAGTACGCAGGCGGAGGCTCCCCAGTCTAAAAACGCGGAAGATACAGATTACAGAAAGCAGCTTCAGGAGCATATGGAGGCAATGCTTGATAAGATTAAACATGGTACGATTCAACCTAAGATCCAAATTGGTGCGCAGGAGTACACACAGGAAGAATGGAAGAAGCTTCTGGAGAAGTTTGATGAGGCTGAGGAAGACTTGATAGAGCAGGTGGAGGCCGAGATAGAGGCTTTAAAGGAGCAGGCTGCGAAAGAAAAAGAGGAGATGGAAGAAGCTGCGAAAGCGGAAGCAAAATCGGAATCAGAAAAAGCGGTTGACAGCCCCATATAATATATGCTATAGTGTTCAAGGTTGCAAAAACCATGCCGAAGACAGTAGGTGCCGTAATATCGGCGTAAGTATATCGCCTACCGAGGAGATGAGTTACTTTGAAGAGTTAATCCTTCCTGTCTTTGGGGAGGATTTTTTTGATAGAGGACTCCTTTCGGCGTAAAATCTATAAGGAGGTAAATGTAATGGCAAAAGTCGAACTGAAAAAACCTATTGTTGAAGAAATTTCAGCTTCCATCAAAGATGCACAGTCCGTTGTTCTGGTTGACCACCGCGGACTTACGGTAGAGCAGGATACGGAACTTCGTAAGCAGCTTCGTGAAGCCGGAATCACCTACAAGGTTTACAAGAACACAATGATGAATTTTGCATTCAAGGGTACGGATTTCGAGTCTTTGACTCCTTATCTTAAAGGACCCAGCGCGGTTGCTATTTCTACAGAGGATGCTACAGCGCCCGCGAGAGTGTTGTGCAAATTCGCTAAGACAGCAGATGCCCTTGAAGTTAAAGGCGGCGTTGTGGAAGGTGTACTTTACGATGCTAAGGGAATCGAGAACATTTCCAAGATCCCTTCCAGAGAAGAGTTGTTATCCAAGCTGCTTGGAAGCATCCAGTCACCGATTACAAATTTTGCTCGTGTTATGAAGCAGTTAGCTGAAAAAGGCGGCGCATCCGAAAGCGCACCTGCAGCAGCGGAAGCTCCGGCAGAGGAAGCACCCGCAGCAGCAGAGGCTCCCGCAGAAGAAGCACCCGCAGTGGCTGAGGCTCCTGTAGAGGAAGCACCTGCAGCAGAAGCTCCCGCAGAAGAAGCGCCTGCAGCTGAAGAGACACCGGCAGAGTAACAGGTATCAGGATTTAATAACATTGAAACATTTTAACGAAAAATAACGGAGGTAAACAATAATGGCAAAATTATCTACTCAGGAATTAATTGATGCAATCAAAGAGTTGACAGTATTAGAGTTGAATGACTTAGTAAAAGCGTGCGAAGAAGAATTCGGCGTATCTGCAGCAGCAGGTGTAGTTGTTGCAGCAGCAGGCGGTGACGCCGGCGCAGCAGCAGGTGAGGAGAAGACAGAGTTCGATGTTGAGCTGACAGATGTTGGTCCGAACAAGGTTAAGGTTATTAAGGTTGTTCGTGAAGCTACAGGTCTTGGTCTGAAAGAAGCAAAAGACTTAGTTGATTCCGCTCCGAAGGTATTGAAGGAGGGCGCTTCTAAGGAAGAGGCTGATGACATTAAGGCTAAACTTGAGGCTGAGGGCGCTAAGGTTACCCTTAAATAAGAATACCTGCGGTATTCTTCCCATGAAAATTTAGATTTAAAAGTACCATCATATCATATGGTGGTACTTTTCTTTTGTATTTCTATTGAAACGAAAAAATTCGATAAATCTTTTAAAAATAGTCATTGACTCTCCCTAGAATTTGTAGTAGAATGGATGATGCATCATTGTGGTGTGGTAGGCTTATTTGATTGATAATTTCCGACGAATAAGCGATAAATCATAGAGAACGGGGTGAAATTGTCGATGGAAAAGAACAGGATCCGTATGACTGCCGCCGGCAGAAATACGCGTATGACTTATGCACGACAGAAGGAAGTTCTGGAAATGCCAAATCTGATAGAAGTCCAGAAGGACTCCTATGAGTGGTTTTTGAACGAAGGCTTGAAAGAGGTTTTCGATGACATCTCTCCTATTTCGGACTATAGCGGACACTTGAGTCTGGAGTTTGTGGACTTTGAGTTATGCAAGGACGATGTCAAGTATTCGATTGAGAAGTGTAAGGAGAGAGATGCCAATTACGCAGCCCCCTTGAAAGTGAAAGTCCGTCTGATTAATAAGGAGAAGGATGAGATTACGGAGCATGAAATTTTCATGGGTGATCTTCCGCTTATGACTGAGACCGGTACTTTTATTATCAATGGCGCGGAACGTGTTATTGTAAGTCAGTTGGTACGTTCCCCCGGCATTTACTATGCAATAGGACATGACAAAATCGGTAAGAGACTGTTCTCTTCTACCGTTATCCCGAATCGTGGAGCATGGTTGGAATACGAAACGGATTCCAATGATGTCTTTTACGTGCGCGTTGACAGAACGAGAAAAGTACCTGTTACCGTGTTGATTCGTGCGCTGGGTGTCGGCTCTAACGATGAAATCAGGGAACTGTACGGCGATGAGCCGAAGATTGAGGCGAGCTTCGCAAAAGATACCGCCGAGAATTATCAGGAAGGTTTGCTCGAGTTATATAAGAAGATTCGTCCGGGTGAGCCCTTGAGCGTTGAGAGCGCGGAGAGCTTGATTACTTCTATGTTTTTTGACCCCAGAAGATATGATTTGGCGAAGGTCGGCAGATATAAATTCAATAAAAAGTTAATGTTCAGAAACAGAATCAGACACCACGTTCTGGCAGAGGATGTTGTGGATACTTTGACCGGTGAAGTGTTGGCGAAGGCAGGGGACAAGGTAACGGCTGAATTGGCTGACGCGATTCAGAATGCGGCAATTCCTTATGTCTGGATTCAGACGGAGGAGAAGAATGTTAAGGTTCTCTCCAACATGATGGTGGACATTACGAATTTTATAGAGTGTAATCCGAGAGAATTGGGTATTACGGAGCTTGTATATTTCCCCGTATTGCAGCAGATTCTGCAGGAGTACAGTGAGGATCCCGAGGCGCTTGCCGAGGCGATTCAGAAAAATGTGCATGAATTGATTCCGAAACATATTACGAAGGAGGATATTCTTGCTTCCATCAATTATAATATTCATCTGGAGTACGGTATCGGTAATGATGACGATATTGACCACTTAGGCAACAGACGTATTCGTGCAGTGGGTGAACTTTTACAGAATCAGTATCGTATCGGTCTGTCCAGATTGGAGAGAGTGGTTCGCGAGAGAATGACGACCCATGATGTGGAGGAGATTTCCCCGCAGGTATTGATTAATATCAAGCCGGTGCAGGCTGCCGTGAAAGAGTTCTTTGGCTCTTCGCAGTTATCGCAGTTCATGGACCAGAACAATCCGCTGGGCGAGTTGACTCACAAGAGACGTTTGTCTGCACTGGGTCCGGGCGGTCTGTCCCGAGACAGAGCCGGATTCGAGGTCAGGGACGTACACTATACACACTACGGCAGAATGTGTCCTATTGAGACACCTGAAGGACCCAACATTGGTCTGATTAACTCTCTTGCATCCTATGCAAGAATTAACGAGTACGGATTTGTGGAGGCACCTTACCGTGAAATCGACAAATCTGATCCGGAAAATCCGCGTGTAACGGATAAGGTAGTCTATATGACTGCGGACGAAGAGGATAACTATCATGTAGCGCAGGCATCCGCGCCCCTTGATGAGAAGGGTTATTTTACACGTAACAGTGTATCCGGACGTTTTAAGGATGAGACGCAGGAGTATCCTAAGGCGATGTTCGACTATATGGACGTGTCGCCGAAGATGGTATTCTCCGTTGCGACGGCACTGATTCCGTTCTTACAGAATGATGACGCGAACCGTGCGCTGATGGGATCCAACATGCAGAGACAGGCTGTGCCGCTTCTTTTCACGGAGGCACCTACGGTAGGTACGGGTATGGAGCCTAAGGCAGCTGTTGACTCCGGTGTCTGCGTGGTGGCGAAGAAAGCGGGTACGATTGATTTTGTTTCCGCAGATGTTATCAAGATGACTTATGACGACGGTGAGAAGGAAGAGTATCACCTGACGAAATTCTCCCGCAGCAATCAGTCCAACTGCTACAACCAGAAGCCTATTGTATTTAAGGGCAATCATGTGGCGCAGGGTGAAGTGATTGCGGACGGACCTTCCACGGCGGGCGGAGAGCTTGCATTAGGTAAGAATCCGTTGATTGGTTTTATGACGTGGGAAGGCTATAACTACGAGGACGCGGTACTTTTAAGTGAAAGACTGGTACAGGAAGATGTCTATACTTCCGTACACATTGAGGAATATGAGGCAGAGGCGCGTGATACCAAGTTAGGACCGGAGGAGATTACAAGAGATGTTCCGGGCGTGGGTGACGATGCGCTTAAGGATTTGGATGACAGAGGAATCATCCGTATCGGTGCTGAGGTTCGCGCAGGCGATATCTTGGTCGGCAAGGTTACTCCTAAGGGTGAGACGGAGCTGACGGCGGAAGAGAGATTGCTGCGTGCAATCTTCGGTGAGAAGGCCAGAGAGGTGAGGGACACTTC
>JAFLTE010000110.1 GCA_022510565.1 Lachnospiraceae bacterium
AATCGGTGGCGCCAAGAGCAGCCAATGCAGACACGCCCAGAGCACGCCCTACTACCATAGTGTCTATCACGGTGTAGAGCTGCTGAAATATATTTCCTATCATTAGGGGAAAAGCAAAGGTAAGAATCAGGCTGGTAGGTTTGCCCTGAGTCATATTGGTAGTTTGAGAACGCATAGCAGGTCTCCTGTTTAAAAAGCGGAAACCCTGTAATCAAGGTTTCCGCTTTTCTGTCAGAGCTGCTGACGGGAATCGGACCCGTGACCTCCGCACTACCAATGCGACGCTCTACCGACTGAGCCACAGCAGCCTGTGATGCATGACATCAACGAAAACTATTTTAGCATAGGAAAAATAGTTTGTCAACGGTATACAAATACTTTTATGGAAACAATAATAAAATATAGTAGTAAGGTAGAGAAAATCCATGGAAAAAGAAGAATAGGAGCAGCTATGAAAAAATACAGTATGATTACAGACCATCCGGGAAAGGCATTGTTCTTTTTTGCATTGCCTATGATACTGGGCAATCTGTTTCAACAGTTTTACA
>JAFLTE010000111.1 GCA_022510565.1 Lachnospiraceae bacterium
AACTTCGATTCCGTTGGAAAGACGAACTCTGGCGATCTTTCTAAGCGCGGAGTTAGGCTTCTTAGGAGTTGCTGTCTTAACAGCTGTGCAGACACCTCTCTTCTGCGGAGAAGCTGTGTCGATCGCTGTCTTGTGAAGGGAATTGTAACCTTTCAACAAAGCAGGTGCGGTTGACTTCTTTACAGATGTCTGACGTCCTTTTCTGACTAACTGGTTAAATGTTGGCATTCTTTTCACCTCCTATGATATAAGATAGAGTCTAGTGACTTGGTGTGCATTTTTGTGCACAACTAAAAAAATGCATTCACGTGCACACTAAAATAGTATACTTGCACGTGAATGCATTGTCAATACATTTTTTTACAGATTCGGTCTATTCTACGACCTCCATCTCCGCTTCCTCGTCAACGGCACTGTCTTCATCCTCATAGGCGACCTCATCGATATCTGCGTCGTCATCCAATACATCATCGATTTCGTCTACATCGTCCGCAAGCTCATCTTGCATGTCTTCATCAGGTTCCTCTGCAAAACTCAATTC
>JAFLTE010000112.1 GCA_022510565.1 Lachnospiraceae bacterium
CCGCAAATAATTTACGCCATGTCTAAAACCGTATACCATCTCCAACTGAAAGTCGTCATCGGCGGTGCCGAATTCAACGGCTCCAACAACGAAGACCTAACCCTCGCCATTCAGACCGCAGGGGGCAGCCGAGGACGCAACGGCTTTAAGAAAGACAAGAGCGGTGAGAAACTTGCGGAGTCCGAGGAAGATTTGCTCGAACACCGCACAGACGGCACCGACGCTTTCGATACGCTCTATATCGGATGTGAGAAATTCCCGTACCGGGATAGTTTCTCCTTACCTATGTCCGGTGTAATATAATAGGAAGTACGACTCACGCCGGACTCCCTATAAAGGCATTTATCATAAATGCCTAGAGTCCTATCTCTTTTTTCCAGGCTTCGAGGGTTGTCTCTGTCGCTCCGTTGAGCAATTTGCCCTCCTGCCAATCGATATTAGGATATTGTTTTTTCAATGCATCTACACATGGGGCAATCGGTGAACCGCCCGAAGTGGCGAAACAATATACTTTCTTGCCGTCAAGATTGTTTTCATCAA
>JAFLTE010000113.1 GCA_022510565.1 Lachnospiraceae bacterium
GGACGGCAGTTCACCGGCTCCTCTTGGCATGACCCGGATGTGAAATCCCACCCTGAGATATCTCTGGACTACCTGGTGGCCCCGCCTCGAATGGCCCACTATATCGAATGGAGCACAAGGATCTACAATGTATATCTGAAATACGCAGCCCCCGAAGATATCTGCGTGTATTCCATTGACGAGGTGCTCATAGACGTCACCAACTATCTGCCCACCTACAAGCTCACTCCCCGGGAGCTGGCCCGGAAGATCGTGCTGGACGTGCTGGAGACCACCGGCATCACCGCCACGGCGGGCATCGGTACAAATCTCTATTTAGCAAAGGTGGCCATGGATATCTGGGCCAAGCACACCCAGCCTGACAAAAACGGGGTGCGCATTGCCGAGCTGGACGAGATGAGCTATCGGAAACTGCTATGGGACCATCGGCCCCTCACGGACTTTTGGCGGGTGGGCCGTGGCTACGCGAAAAAGCTGGAGGCCAAAGGGCTGTACACCATGGGCGACATCGCCCGGTGCTCAATCGGTACGCCCGCCGA
>JAFLTE010000114.1 GCA_022510565.1 Lachnospiraceae bacterium
TGCCGAGACACGTGGAAAACGGTCAGGCGGTGGCGGAGTTTTTGGCTGGTCATCCCAAGGTGAAATGTGTTAATTATCCGGGACTCAAAACAGATAAGTATTATGAGCGCGCGCAGAAATATCTACCAAATGGCGGTTGCGGAGTTGTTTCTTTTGAATTGCAGGGCGGGAAAGCCGCAGCAGAGATTTTTATGAAGAATTTGAAACTGGCGGCAATTGAGACGCATGTGGCAGATGCCAGAACCTGTTGCCTGAACCCGGCTACATCTACTCATAGGCAGATGAATGAGGAACAGTTAAAAGAAGCGGGAGTACCTGCAGGACTTGTCCGTATTTCCTGCGGTCTGGAGGATAAGGAGGACTTGCTCGCAGATTTGGCGCAAGCCTTGGATGCCATTGTAGAGTGACAGAACTTGATATCAATGGCAGCGTACTCCTGATAATCTGATGAATTAGATAAGTTAATACGGAGGATACACGAAAATGAACATCTTAGTGATCAACGGAAGTCCCAAGGGAAAGTACAGCATCACA
>JAFLTE010000115.1 GCA_022510565.1 Lachnospiraceae bacterium
CTAGTTTTCGTGTTTTGTGATCCATTCAAGATACCTCCTAAAAAAATTCACACCCGAACGCATCACAATGCCGTTCAGGTGTTCATAATTTCAGGTGTGCCGAACATGTCAACAGAGCAGGAAAGGACCGTGCGTACCATCAGAATGAGCTCTGACAGTTTCGGCACACCTTCTTCAAATCCAGACTATACTGTCGGTTTTGGAGTTTCACCAAATCAGCGCTTTTGCGCTCGCGGACTTTACCGCCGATCGGGAATTTCACCCTGCCCTGAAGACATTCATTCTATTCAGTTGTCACCCAATATTATAGATTTATTTTCCGCTGATGTCAATTAGTTCTGATACAAATTCCTCTTATCCACTACACGTACAGCCTTACCTTCGCTTCTGGTAATCGTCTTAGGGTCTACAACCTTCACATCCACTGTTATACCCAGCATGGACTTTAAGCCCTTTACAACCTCTTTTTCTCTTTGGGCAGCAGTAACCGTGGTATCTTCCACCATCTCCGGTGTCAGCTCTACCTGTACCTCA
>JAFLTE010000116.1 GCA_022510565.1 Lachnospiraceae bacterium
GTATCTATGATTTCTTCTTGTTTATTCTGTTCCTCCTGCTTTTCTCTCAGTTCTTCGGCGTTCGGATCTTGTTTGCGTCCTGTCTTTTCGATATATTCTTCTTCCTCAAGATTCTTCATACGTTTCTTGGCAACTCTGGCGATCTTTTCTGCGTGAATGAGCGCATTATGTATATCTTCATAGTTGTAGTCGCCGCTTAACAACTTCATCCTGAGATCGGCAATCTGGAATTTTGCTTTGGTCACAAGTTGTTTCGCGTTGGTGGAAGTCTTTGTGCGCATAATCTGATTGGATAAGCGCTTGAAATTATATTGAAGCTTCTTATATTTTTTTTGTGATGATTTTGAACTTTTTTTACTTTTGGAAGTTTTAGAGGTAGAGACGGTCATCGTCCCTGCATAGGAGCCGTCTTTGTTGTACAGTTCAACTTTCATATAACCGTCGCTGCTTCCGGTAATTTTTCCGACTGTTAAACCCATAACTAATACCATGCCTTTCCACCGTCAAATGATAAAACTTATCGTTGTCGGTTTT
>JAFLTE010000117.1 GCA_022510565.1 Lachnospiraceae bacterium
GAATCCTATATATTTGTTTTCAAAAGCAGATATAGTAAATGATTCTGATGGAAATGATGTTGAATTATATGAGGGAACGGAAGTATCCGTGTTTGACAATGACCTTGATGATTGGAATCAACCAGATGCAATTTTAGCAGAAGGCATCATTATCAAGAATACACTCAAAGACTATCCAATGGTGAAATGGTTGATAAAATTAACGAAAAATAAAGCAAACTATAAGAGCGGAGCGGAATATGTATATTGGATGTCTGATTTGCAACATACCCAATAACATGAGTATAATCCTTTAATGGACAAATTCCGATTGGATTTATCGTAGGAACACTTTTGTAAAAAGGGAAAAATACAAACAGAGGTACATATGAATAACGAGAGCATCATACAACACAACAAAAATTACTGGAACGAGAAAGCTGAATTGTGGTTTGGAACCACAGCGCTTCCGGAATATGGAGTGAGCTTTGTGACGGAAGATGACTTACATCTATTCGGTGATGTCTCTGGCAGGAAAATGCCTGAGATTTGCT
>JAFLTE010000118.1 GCA_022510565.1 Lachnospiraceae bacterium
TAATTGTTGAAGGACATTTTAGAATAACAGCTTTTGCATTGGTTCCTGAACACTTTAACAATATTGAATGTTTAGTTGGAAAATGTAGCAACAATGATTTGAAAAAATGGATTTAGCAGCATAAGTGCCACATAATTCTGCTTTTAAGAGGTCGCATAAGAGAGGATTGCAAATAGCTGTCTACAACTGTCTACAACTTTTTGGACACACTAAAAAACGGAAACCCAGTAAACATCTAGGTTTCCGCTGCTTTAAAGAGAGCTGCTGACGGGAATCGGACCCGTGACCTCCGCACTACCAATGCGACGCTCTACCGACTGAGCCACAGCAGCACGATGTGCATAAGCCTGCGCTTTTGCAATCACCGAATGCTATTGTAGCATAGGGTAAAATGGCTTGTCAATGGTTATTTATGAAAAAGATGAAGACGTTTTGTATAAAAATAGAAGTTGACAAATTCCGTTCCTTTGCATATGCTAAATAGAGGTGGACCACGGTATTTCGCTATGACGAACACACCGTGGTCTTTTTCT
>JAFLTE010000119.1 GCA_022510565.1 Lachnospiraceae bacterium
GATACGGTTGACTTTGTATTCCAAATGTATGGAAAAACGGATCCATACCGGTCCGGTACGTCAATCAGGCAGAGTATTCCGACGGACGGCATGGAAGTGGAGATCGTGCT
The DNA here is from genome assembly GCA_022510565.1 of Lachnospiraceae bacterium. Lineage (GTDB taxonomy): Bacteria > Bacillota > Clostridia > Lachnospirales > Lachnospiraceae > UBA3282. The sequence continues at coordinate 111 of JAFLTE010000119.1, forward strand.
GGAGGATCAACAGTGGTCGGAGGACGACGATGTGCCGGGACAGATCCGGTTTGAGTTTCCCCATGCCGGACAAAATGCCGTGGTTGCAGTGAAACTGTATATGCAGGATGGATTCGAAGCGCCGGAGGAGACAGAGGAAGTCGCGGTAGACTTTGATTCACCGCTTTATGACAAGATGCTCGCGCAGTCACTGATGCAGCTTGGCAATCCCGCCAGACTGCAGAAGGTTTTGGATAAAGCGAGAAGAGGGGAAGATGTCACGGTCGCTTTTATCGGCGGTTCGATCACCCAGGGAGCGGGTGCTATCCCGATCAATACAAAATGTTATGCTTATCTGATTTATCAGGGATTGTGCGGTTATCTCGGAAAAGGGACCGATGAAAATATCCATTACAGGAAAGCAGGTGTCGGAGGAACACCCT
>JAFLTE010000012.1 GCA_022510565.1 Lachnospiraceae bacterium
TGGTAATGCGTCTAAGACGTTTGGATTTAAGGACATTCTGGAAAAAATACAAAACAAGAATTTTCTGGAAAAAGAAGATGGGCGAGACGAATGAAGAAACATTTTTCCGGATATCATTTGGCGAAAGTGATATGCCTGCTGTTACTGGCAGGCATATTGTGTCTTAGCCGGAAGACTACGGCTTATGCGTCGTTAGATACTCCTTATCGTGATTCCAATCTAACGGGAACAACAGGGGAAAGAACCAACGAACGCGAGCCGGGTTCATCGCAAGATGCCGATGAACTTGCAGAATTGAATATAGCCAATACTGTGACAATCACCTACGGCGACGGCAATGGAAGTGTGAACGGCGCACTGCGCATTCTGATTATTCTCACACTGATTGCGGTTGCGCCGACACTGATTATCATGTTGACCTCGTTTACCAGAATTATTATCGTTCTGCATTTTACGAGGCAGGCTCTTAATACACAGACAGCGCCGCCTAATACGGTATTGATAGGCATTGCGCTCTTTTTGACGTTCTTTATCATGCAGCCTACGCTTGCTTCAATTTACGCGGAGGCAGTAGTACCTTATGAGGCAGGTGAGCTGAACGAGGAAGAGGCACTTACAAAAGCAGCGGCTCCTATCAGAAAATTTATGTATGGGCAGACACTCAAGAAAGATGTCAGTCTTTTTATGGACATCAACCGTCAGGAATGGAGCGGTGAGCTGGATGATATACCGATGAGTGTGCTTGTGCCGAGCTTTATTATCAGCGAGCTTAGAACCGCATTTATAATCGGATTTTTAATTTATATACCTTTTATTGTAATCGATATGGTGGTAGCTTCGACGCTGATGAGTATGGGTATGATGATGCTGCCGCCGACGACGATTTCCATGCCGTTTAAGATTTTGTTATTTGTGTTGGCGGACGGCTGGTATCTGATTATCGAAGGTCTGGTGAAAAGTTTTTATTATTAGCGGACAGGCTGTATACAATGATGAAATTATGCGATAGCTTCGGTGGAAATGGAGGAAGATATGACAATAGATGATGTCGTTGTTGTAGCTCAGACAGCAATCTACACGATAATTAAATGTGCTGCACCGCTTCTTTTAGTGTCCTTATGTGTGGGTCTGCTGGTCAGTATATTCCAGACAGTCACCTCCATTCAGGAGCAGACGCTTACTTTTGTTCCGAAGATCCTGTCGATTTTTCTGGCATTAATTCTTCTGGGACACTGGATTATGAATAACATGGTAGAGTATATGACACAGCTTTGGACTAATTTCGACACCTATATCAGATAAAGCAGGAAACAGCATGATTGATATTACATTTACTTATGCAGATTTAGAATACTATTTGCTTATTTTGGTGCGAATTACCTGTTTCGTGTACGTTGCCCCTTTTTTCTCGCTGAACGGTGTACCTCGAAGGGTTAAGGTGGGCTTCAGTATATTTATGGCGTATCTTATCTACACGGCTGTTGATCAAAATGAGGTCGTATATAATTCACTGCTCGGCTATAGTATAATCGTTATGAAAGAAGCACTGACAGGGTTTTTGATTGGATGGGGTGCGCAGCTGTGTACGACGGTGACTTCTTTTGCGGGAAGCATTGCGGATATGGAGATTGGTATCTCCATGGTTTCCCTGATGGATCCTACTACGAGGCAGCAGGCAACCTTTACAGGTGTGTTTTATCAGTATATATTTACATTATTTATGATTGTTTCGGGTATGTACCAGTATCTGCTGAGTGCGTTGGTTGACAGCTTTACGCTGATACCGATTAATGGAGCGATATTTAAGGCGGAATCTTTGACTGCTTCTGTCGTGATGTTCTTAGGGGACTACATCACCATGGGTTTCCGCATCATTCTGCCGATTTTCTGCGCGATGATTCTGTTAAATGCCATCTTGGGTATTTTGGCAAAGGTTTCCCCGCAGATGAATATGTTTGCGGTGGGTATGCAGTTTAAGGTGCTCACGGGTTTGGGGATTCTTTTTTTGACAGTCAGAATCCTGCCCGAGGCGGCGGATTATGTGTTTGTTGAGATGAGGAGGATGATCGTATCCTTTGTGGAGGGGATGACGTGATATTAGAGTATAATCTCCAGTTTTTTGCCAAGGATGGTCCGGGCGGAGAGAAGACAGAGGAACCTACTCATAAGAAATTGGAGGATGCCCGTAAGGAAGGACAGGTTGCCAAGAGCAAGGAAGTCACCAATGCTTTTGAATTGTTGGTTTTCTTTCTGCTGATTTATTTCTGGGTGCAGTACATGGGCACATATTTTGTGGGCAATATGTACGATATTTACTCCCAGATACCTGAGTATATCAAGATGTACGACGGGCGTATACAGGAGCGCACTATCAGTACACTTTTTATCCAGTCGATGTTACGAGTGCTATTAATCATAGCCCCCTTTTTACTGATTGGTGCTTTTGTGGCATTTGTGACGAATGTGATTCAGGTTAAGTGGAAACCTACCACTAAGCCTTTACAGCCTAAGTTTAACAAGCTGAATCCGGTCAGTGGATTCAAGCGTATATTTTCGGTCAACTCGCTTATGGAGTTGGTTAAATCGCTGCTTAAAATTGCGTTGGTAGGCTATGTACTCTACTCATACCTGAAGAAGAACATGCCTCCGCTGTACCAGTTCTACGGATTATCCCTGAATCAGGGCATCGTGCAGGTTGGTATGCTGGTGGTGAATCTGGGGATTCGGATTTCGCTGTTTTACATGATTATTGCCGCTCTTGATTATATTTACCAGAAGGTTAAGTTCAAGAATGACATGAAGATGACGAAGCAGGAAGTTAAGGACGAGTACAAGAATCAGGAAGGTGATCCGCAGATTAAGAGCAAGCAGCGTCAGAGGATGCAGGAAGCTTCCAGACGGCGTATGATGCAGCAGCTTCCGCAGGCGGATGTGGTTATCACGAACCCGACTCACTATGCGGTGGCAATTAAATATGACCAAGAGGTTTATGATGCACCCTATGTGGTTGCTAAGGGTGCCGATTATCTTGCCCAGAAGATTAAGGAGACGGCGAAGGAAAACCACATTGAGATCGTGGAGAATAAACCGCTTGCCCGTATGTTATACGCCAATGTGGATGTCGGAGGCGTGGTTCCGCCGGAGTTATATCAGGCGGTAGCGGAAGTGCTTGCGTTCGTATATCATCTGCAGGGTAAAGTCTAAGACAAAGACATAAAGAAGTTATAAGACTGCATAACAAAATTACGAAAGGAGGAAAAGTTCATGGGAAATTTGAAGAAAGCTGATATCGGCATAGCCGCTTATGTGCTTGCAGCGTTTATCATGCTGATTGTGCCTATCACATCAGGACTTCTGGATGTCCTGCTGGCTTGTAATATTGCAGTGGCTTTCACGGTTATGTTCGGCTGTATGTTTGCCGAGGAAGTTTTGAAGATGTCCTATTTCCCGACAATCCTGCTGTTTACGACGATATTCAGGATTTCATTGAACGTTTCTTCCACAAGGCTCATTCTGACGACGGGTGATCCGGGTAACGTGGTCCGCACCTTCGGTCAGTATGTGGGCGGCGGCGATTTGGTAATAGGTGTTATTGTATTTATTATACTGATTCTTGTTCAGTTTATGATTATCAACAAGGGTTCCGAGCGTGTGGCTGAGGTTACGGCAAGATTTACATTGGACGCCATGCCCGGTAAACAGATGGCTATCGATGCCGACTTAAATACCGGAGCCATTAACGATGCGGAGGCTAAGAGACGACGCGATAAGATACAGGAAGAGGCAAGTTTCTTCGGTTCCATGGACGGTGCAGTTAAGTACGTTAAGGGAGATGCAACGGCAGGCCTAATTATTACGTTTGTCAATATTATCGGTGGTATCGCCATGGGTATGTGGCGACAGGGTATGGAGTTAAACGATGCGCTTACCACATATGCAATCCTGACGATTGGTGACGGTCTGGTGAGTCAGATACCTTCACTGTTAATCTCTTTATCCACAGGTATTCTGGTGACCAAGGGATCTAAGGATGCGGATTTCGGAACCGTGCTTGTGGGACAGTTGTTCGGTGTACCGAAGGTACTTTATCTGGTGGGTGCGGTAATCGCAGGCCTTGGTATTGTCACACCTCTTAATACGATTGTGTTCCTGGCACTTGGTATTGTCTTTATCATAGCCGGCAGAATTATGGCGGGCACCATCGAGACGGCGGAGATTGAGCATGAGGCGGACGAGGAGGAAGCTGCTGCGGAGGAAATCAGGCAGCCCGAGAATGTCACATCGCTTCTTCAGGTTGACCCGATTGAGCTGGAATTCGGTTACGGTATCATTCCGCTTGCCGATGTTAATCAGGGCGGTGACTTGCTTGACCGTGTTGTTATGATCAGGCGACAGATTGCGTTGGAGCTGGGTACTGTTGTGCCGATTATCCGTCTGCGAGATAACATACAGTTGAATCCTAACCAATATATTATTAAAATAAAGGGTGTACAGGTCAGTGAAGGAGAGATTCTTTTTGACCATTACATGGCGATGAATCCCGGCTATGTGGAGGAGGAAATTACAGGTATCCCCACATTCGAGCCGTCTTTCCATCTGCCTGCTATCTGGATTACGGAGGGGCAGAGAGAGCGTGCAGAGAGTATGGGCTACACGGTAGTCGATCCGCCATCCATCATTGCAACGCACTTGACGGAGATTATCAGACAGTACATAGCGGAACTTCTGACCAGACAGGATGTACAGAACCTTGTTAACAACTTGAAAGAGACCAATCCTTCTCTGGTGGAGGAGCTTGTTCCGAAGTTGCTTGGTATCGGAGAGATACAGAAGGTATTGCAGAACCTGCTTAAAGAGGGTGTCTCTATCAGAGACTTGCTTTCGATATTCGAGACACTTGCGGACTATGCGACTACTACGAGAGATACAGATATTTTGACGGAGTATGTCAGACAGAGTCTCAAGAGGGCAATCTCCAACAAATTCTTCCCCTCTAACGAGACAACCAGTGTAGTGACGTTAGATCCGAAGCTGGAGCAGGAGATTATGTCCAGTGTAAAACAGACCGAACAGGGCGCATATCTGACTCTCGACCCGGTCAAGACCAAGGCCATCATGGAGTCTGTGGGCACAGAGACAAAGAAATTGGAAGATTTAGGCAAGATGCCTCTTGTAATCACTTCGCCGATTGTACGTGTATACTTTAAGAAATTGACGGAAGATTACTATAAGGATTTGGTTGTTGTATCCTACAACGAGGTGGAATCCAATATTGAATTACAGTCTGTTGGGATGGTGACAGCATAATGATAATTAAGAAATTTACTGCGAAAACCGAAAAAGAGGCAGTTGAACTTGCTAAGAAGGAACTGGGAGACGGCGTTGTGGTTATGAACGTCAAGGATGTTAAGGCGAAAGGTTTTTTTGCATTTTTAAAGTCTCCCATGACAGAAGTGACGGTGGCGCTCGAGGAGGAGAGCGAGCGATATACGGCGGCCGTATCTGCCATTAACAATGTAATCGCTTCCAGTCAGACCAAAGTGGAAGAACCTGTAAAGAGCACTCCCGTTATAGCAGAGGAGACGGTTAAGAAAGAGAACAGTGCCATCGAGGAGAAACTGGACAGCTTACAGTACTTATTGGAGCAGCAATTACAGAAACCTGAGGAGGGTAAAGACGATAAAGAAGACGGTGAGAAGAAGGAAGAGACGGAAATCGACAAGTTTATGAAACTCCTTCATAACACCATGCTTGAGAATGAAGTGGACGAACAGTACGCGCAGGACATTCTCGACGAGATTGCGCAGGTTAACAAGCCTAACATGCCATTCGATTATGCGCTGGCAAATATTTACCAGAAGATGATACTGAAGTTCGGTATGCCCAGCTGCATCACGCCTGCCGATAAGGGGATCAAGATGGTGTTCTTCCTCGGACCTACGGGTGTGGGTAAGACAACGACGATTGCCAAGATTGCTTCGATTTTCCGGGTGGATCAGAAGAAAAAGGTAGCGCTGCTTACTGCAGACACATACCGTATTGCGGCGGCAGAGCAGCTTCGCACCTATGCCAATATATTGGAAGTGCCTTTCCGCATCATCTACACAGTGGAAGAAATCGAGAAGGCAATGGAGGACTTTAGGGATTACGACTATATTCTGGTGGATACGGCAGGACATTCCCACCAGAACAGTACACAGAAAGAGAGTATGAACAACTTTATTCACTCCGTGGACGACAAGGCGCAGAAAGAAGTATACCTTGTCTTAAGTGCGACGACGAAGTATCGTGACTTAATCAGCATAGCGGATGCCTATAAGGAGATGACTGATTTTAAGCTGATTTTTACCAAACTGGATGAAACCACAACACTTGGTAATCTGCTCAATTTACGATTGTATACGAACGCAGAGCTGTCCTATGTAACTTACGGACAGAATGTGCCGGATGACATCGAGGAATTTAATCCACAGAGTACGGTGAAACAGTTACTTGGAGGAAAACACTAAGGAGGAAAGCTAATGGATCAGGCTGAACAATTAAGAAATATAATTAAAGCAAACAGTCAGCCGCAGCGCCCTTTAGCAAGAGTGATTACCGTTACGAGCGGTAAAGGTGGTGTAGGAAAATCCAACACGGCAATCAACCTGGCGATACAGTTCCGTAAGATGGGACAGAAAGTAATTATACTGGATGCGGATTTCGGATTGGCAAACATAGAGATCATGTTTGGCGCGGTGCCTAAACATAACTTGTGTGATTTAATTTATCAGGGTAAGAGTATACGTGACATTATTACGTGGGGACCGATGGAGGTGGGCTTCATCTCCGGCGGTTCCGGTATTGCGGGTATGTCCAATTTAAGTAAGGATTACCTGAATTACATTATTCAGAATCTCGTGGAGTTAGACGAGATGGCCGACACTATTATCGTAGATACAGGCGCAGGTATTTCCGATGCCGTACTGGAATTTCTGGTGGCGAGCGGAGAAATCCTTCTTGTGACTACGCCGGAGCCCACTTCCATCACGGACTCCTACTCTCTGCTCAAGGCTTTGAGCAGACACCCTCGCTATTCGTCTGAAACTTCACAAATTAAGGTGATTGCCAACAAAGTATTTGGCGAGGCGGAGGCGGAGGCTTTATATGCGAAACTGGAAGCGGTGGTAGGCCGTTATCTGAAAGTGCCCATTACGTATCTTGGCATGATCCCACAGGATACGCAGTTAACTAAGGCGGTGATGCAGCAGATGCCCGTGTCCTTGGATAATCCCCGTGCCAGATCGGCGATTGCTTATGAGACGATTGCAGCTAAGCTGATGAACAAGGAGCTTAACGCGAATTTAACAAAGCGTGGTATGGCGGCATTTTTCTCTCATATTATATCTAAAAGGTGAAAATGCTGCTTGCAGTAAGGTAAAAGCAGGAGGAATGTAGGATGGCAGATCTTTTATCAAAGTATGTTGTACCGGGATGTCGTGTGGATTTGCAGGCAATAGACCGTTCTAAAGAATACTATCTGGGGAATGACAACAGCAGTAGCGAGGGACGCAAAGGTTATCAGAGTCAGGTTATCGATGTTCTTTCTGACGACAGGGTGGAAATTTACATGCCGATGGAGAAGTCTAAGCTTATTCTTTTACCGGTGGATGCCGAGTTTGATTTATATTTTTATACTGACGGCGGGTTGTATCAGTGCTATGCCCGGGTAGTGGACCGATATAAAAATAACAGCCTTTATGTATTGGTGCTCGACCTGATCAGTAATCTTCGCAAGCATCAGCGTAGGGAGTACTATCGCTTTAGCTGTGCGCTTGAGATGAATTCAAGGCAGCTTCAGGAGGAAGAGGAGGCAGCCTTGACGGGAGAACATCAAGGGGAAGATGTCCTTACACCGCAGCTCCCGCTTAAGAGCAGTGTTATTGTGGATATCAGCGGCGGTGGACTTAGGTTCGTAGCCAACTATGCTTATGAACCGCAGAGCATGATTTTGTGTAAGTATAGTCTGATTGTCCATGGTGAGAGCAAGGAATATAATTTGGTCGGCAAAGTTTTAAGCGTACGTGCACTGGAAAACCGCAAGGATGCTTACGAGCACAGAGTACAGTATGTCAATGTGGACGCGGCGAAACGTGAGGAGATTATTAAATATATTTTTGACGAGGAGCGCAAGACACTGAAGAACCAGAAGGTTGACTAATTATGGTAGACGGGAGAGTAGAAGTGTGAAAAAAATATTAGTAGTTGACGACTCTGCACTCATGCGAAGGGTGCTGTGTGATATAATTGAGAGCGATGAGAGATTCCAAGTGGAGGATCGCGCTGTCAACGGTCTGGAAGCGTTAGATCTTTTAACCAAAAAGACCTACGATGCGGTTGTGTTGGATGTCAATATGCCGCAGATGAACGGACTGGAGTTGCTGAAGGAATTGCAGAAGCGCAAGATTTCGGCGCGGGTTTTGATGGCGAGTACAGACACGAAGGAAGGCGCTAAGACGACGCTTGATGCGTTGGAACTTGGTGCGCTGGATTTCGTACATAAGCCCAACAATGCAATGGACTGTCGGACGGATGCATTTAAAAACAGACTGCTCCGTGTTTTGTCGGTAGTTGCAGATTCCAGGGCACCGTCTATCGGGAAGTCTTTTTCCATGGAGGAACTTAAGACCTCTAAGAAGATGGTCGAGCTGGTCGGCAAGCATGCTTCCGATGTAGTTGGCAATAAAGTCGTGGCGCTTGCAAGCTCTACGGGCGGACCCAGAGCACTGCAGTCGGTAATTCCGAGGCTTCCTAAGAACCTGAAAGCACCGGTAGTAATTGTGCAGCATATGCCCGCAGGATTTACGGCATCTTTAGCCGAGAGACTGGATTCCCTAAGCGAGGTTCGTGTTAAGGAGGCAGCGGAGGGTGATGTTCTGGAAGCGGGGACGGTATACATAGCGAAGGGCGGCAAACACTTGAATGTTCAGTCGTCGTCGGGCAAGTACAGCATCCATTATTCGGATCAGCCGACGAGAGAAGGTGTTAAGCCGTGTGCCAACTATATGTATGAATCCCTGATGGACAGCCGTTACGATCAGGTCGTGTGTGTCGTTATGACAGGCATGGGAGCCGATGGTACAGAAGGAATCAAACATCTGAAAGAAAAGAAAAAAATTCATGTGATTGCGCAGGAAGCAAGTACGTGCGCGGTATACGGAATGCCGAGAAGTGTTGTAAATGCAGAATTGGTAGACCAGGTCGTGCCGCTTGATCAGATTGCACAGGAAATTATAATGAACGTGGGGGTAAAATAATATGGACGTAAGTCAATATCTCGAAATTTTCCTTGATGAAACAAATGAACACTTGCAGAATCTGAATACGCAGATTCTCTCATTGGAGCAGGATCCCGGCAATATGGATACCGTCAATGAGATTTTCCGTGCAGCCCATTCGTTGAAAGGTATGGCAGGTACGATGGGGTATAAGCGGATGCAGAACCTGACGCATGACATGGAGAATGTGTTCTCGGAAGTCCGTAACGGCAACATTACCGTACAGGCAAGCATGATCGACGTGTTGTTTCAATGTCTTGATGCCTTGGAGGAATATACAACCAATATTCGTGAGAATTCCGACGAAGGTACGAATGAAAACGAGCCGTTGATTAAGCAGCTTAACGATATATTAAGCGGTGGAGATGGAAGCGGTGTCGATGAAACATCGGCGGATGCATCTGCTGAGGATGCTCCTGCATCGGATGCTCCCGCAGCGTCAGCTTCTGCCGGTGCAGACGGTCAGAAATGGCAGGAAATCAAACTTGGAGACACTGAGAGAAGTGTGCTTAAGGGAGCCGTTGAAGAGGGCAAGAAGATATACGGACTGACTGTTAAAGTACAGGAGTCATGTATTCTGAAAGCTGCAAGAGCTTTTCTTGTATTTAAAGCCGTTGAGGAGACGAGTGAGATTATTGTGTCCAATCCTTCTTCACAGGATATTGAGGATGAGAAGTTTGAGTTGGATTTCAGTCTGATTATTGTGACGGATACCGATTTGGAGCAGATTATCACGTCAGCTAAGAGTGTGTCCGAGATTGAGGATGTTGTAGGCGGCGTAGTAGATTTGAATCGTGTTGAGGCTGTACATGAGGATTTGGCTTCGGAAGTGTCCGCCAAGGAGCCTGAAGCTCCGGAGGAGAAGCCTGTACAGGTAAGCGCGCCCGCGGCGGCAGCATCTGCAGCAAGCGCAGCACCGGCGGCAGCACCTGCAGCAAGTGCAGCACCGGCTGCAGGCAAGAAGAAACCCGAGGAGAAGAAACCTGCGGCAAATAAGCCTGTTGCCAACAGAACTGTCAGAGTAGATATAGAGAAACTGGACACTTTGATGAATCTGGTGAGCGAGTTGATTATCGCAAAGAACTCCCTCGTATCGGCATCTGCTGCTTCCGGTACGTCAAGCACTGCTGTAAACGAGCAGATTGAATATTTGGAGAGTGTAACTACTTCTTTACATGAGTCGGTTATGAAGGTACGAATGGTGCCTATCGAAAGTACGGTAAGCAAATTCCCTCGTATGGTTCGTGACTTACAGAAGAAGCTTGGCAAGAAGATGGAACTGTATATGTCAGGTGAGGAGACAGAACTTGACCGTACCGTGGTTGATGAAATCGGCGATCCGTTGATGCACCTTCTGCGTAACTCTGCAGACCACGGTCTGGAGTCCGCAGAACTTCGTAAGGAGAGAGGAAAGCCGGAAGTAGGCTCTATCTTCTTAGAGGCATATCAGGACGGTAACAACGTTGTTATTGAAGTTAGGGATGACGGTAATGGTATTGATACCGAGGCAGTCAGAAATAAAGCTATCGAGCGTGGTGTCATTACTCCCGAGCAGGCTGAGAATATGAATGAAAAGGAGAGCATCGACCTTCTGTTCAATGCAGGATTCTCCACAGCGAAGGTTGTGTCCGACGTATCGGGAAGAGGCGTAGGTCTTGACGTTGTTAAATCCAAGATTGAAGCCTTGAGCGGTGAAGTGGAAGTGAAGTCCAAACTTGGTGAGGGCAGTTCATGGATTATCAGATTGCCGTTGACCTTGGCGATTATTCAGGCTCTCATGGTGGATATCGGCAATGAAAAGTATGCGATTTCTCTCGGTTCCATCCAGACGATTGAGGATATTACACCCGATGATGTGAAGCTCGTACAGGCGAAGGAAGTTATGCAGCTTCGTGACACAGTCATCCCGCTGATTCGTCTGAATGAGGTGCTGGATATCGAGAGTAAGAAAGATCCTAACGATAATCTGGTGGTGGTTGTTATCAAAAAGGGTGACAAATTGGCCGGTCTGGTTGTAGACGAATTGATTGGACAGCTGGAAATCGTTATTAAGTCATTAGGCAAATACACCAACAAGTGCAAGATCATCAGCGGCGCAACGGTTCTTGGTGACGGTGAAGTAGCTCTGATTCTGGATGCAAATGCGTTGATTTAAGCAGAGGGAGGAACAGTGACATGGGTGAAATTAGTGAAACAGGTGAATTAAAAACAGTTGGGGAAACCACGCAGTTCATTGTGATTAGACTTGGTGATGAACAGTACGGAATTGATATTAAGTACATAGACAATATCGTCAGAATGCAGCATATTACACGTGTACCGAAGGTGGACGCATACTTGAAAGGCGTTATCAATCTGCGCGGCGAGGTGATTCCTGTTATGAGTATCCGTGTTAAGATGGGCTTAGAGGCGGATGTGGAGACAAAGTCCAGCCGAATTATTATTTTGAAACTTGAGCAACAGGGTACGATTGGTGTGATCGTTGATGAGGTACAGGAAGTTGTCACTCTGGATAACGACCAGATTGAGAAGATTGCGTACGATTCCAAGGAGGAAAAGGACAGCTTTTTATGCGGAATCGGTAAGTGTGAAGGCGGTCTGATTTCCCTGCTTGACTTAAACGCCGTAGTATCTGAAAACGTTTAGGAGGTTTTGCGGTGAGTGAAGTGACCATAGACAAAATGTCGAATGAATATTTCGATGTTTTAAAAGAGATTGGCAATATCGGAGCAGGCAATGCAACTACTGCGCTTGCACAGTTGATGCAGTGCAAGGTGGATATGTCCGTTCCGCAGGTTAAAATGCTGGAGTTTAAGGAAATGGGCGAGATGATGGGTGGCGAGGAAGTAATCATGGCAGGCATCTATCTCGGTATTGAAGGAGACCTTACCGGCAGTATCATGTTTTTATTGGAAAAACAGACAGCCAGACATCTTGTGGATAAGTTGATGGGTATGCAGGCGGAAGGAGATGAATTCTCTGAGATGGAGTTTTCTGCACTCAAGGAAGTGGGTAATATTATCACGGGTGCATACTTAAATTCTCTGTCTACGCTGACTAATCTGGTGATATATCCGTCAATCCCCGACCTGACAGTGGATATGGCGGGAGCAATCTTAAGCGTGCCGGCAATTCAGTTCGGTGAGCTTGGCGACAAGATGCTGTTAATTCAGACGCAGTTCTTTGACGAGAGGGCTTTGGATGGATATTTCATTCTGGTACCGGATCTGGATTCATACGGCAAAATATTATCGGCGTTGGGACTCGCATAAGTTAAAACACTGACAGGTGAAGATTGATTAGTTAAACAGGAGATGTCTAATATGGGCAATTTGATAAAGGTCGGTATGGCTGATTTGAACGTATGTGTCAGTCCTGACAGTATAACGACGTTAGGTCTGGGCTCATGTGTCGGAATTGCTATCCGAGATCCGGTGACGAAGATTGGCGGATTGGCACATATCATGCTTCCGGACAGTACTTCGATTCGCAATAATACAAATATTCCGAAGTTTGCCGATACGGGAATAGAGGAATTGGTGAGACGGGTTGTGGCTAAGGGAGCCAGCCGTACACGTCTGGTAGCTAAGATTGCAGGCGGCGCGCAGATGTTTGCTTTTCAGAGCAAGAACGATATGACTCGCGTAGGTGAGCGTAACGTGGAGGCGGCGAAGCAGAAATTAGCGCAGCTTAAGATACCTATTTTGGCGGAAGACACGGGTAAGAATTACGGAAGAACCGTTATTTTTTATCCGGAGACGGGTGATTACGTGATTCGAGCGGTTGGTAAGCCCGAGAGTGTGATTTAACAAATAGGTGTATACGGCGGAAGGATTAAACAGTGGACTACGAAACAGTGAACTCCGGTGAGGAGGAAGTCAAGACTCCTGACACCGAGGAAGTAAATGAGGGCGGCAAAGACGACACCCAAACTCCGGCGGAGACTTCTAAAGAGAGGGAAGCCAGAGAGCAAAGGGAGGCAGAAGAGCGGGAACGGCGTGCTAAAAAGCGTCGGTTGATTCCGCCTTTTGTCATGCTTTTGGCAGGGGCAATTACCAGTATCACCATGCGCATTCTTCATTACGAGATGAAGACAATGCTCATTATCCTGCTGTGTGTGCTGCTCGGTTTCTATATGGCCGGAAGTGTGATTGAGTATATGCTCGACAAATTTGAAAAGCAGATATTGGATGCCAACATGGAAGAAGGCGAAGTCATCGAGAAGGAACTCGCAGAAGAAGATGAGATTTAGAAGAAATTCTGAAGCGACGGTAAAGGATGAATAGAAACGCATATGGATGAGGCAGGAAGAAAGAAACTCTGGGAGGAGTATGCTAAGACAAAATCTCCGGAGATCAGGGAAAATATCATATTAGAGTATGCGCCCCTCGTAAAAGTGGTGGCGGGGCGTCTGAGTATGTACCTCGGCTATAATGTGGAGTATGAGGATTTGGTCAGCTACGGCATATTTGGGCTGATCGATGCGATTGATAAATTTGATTTTCTTAAAGATGTCAAGTTCGAGACCTATGCAAGTCTCAGAATCAGAGGCGCAATTTTAGACCAGATTCGTAAGATGGACTGGATTCCGCGTACTATCAGACAGAAACAGAAAAAAATTGATGCAGTCATCAAGGATATAGAGGTAAGGTGCGGCAGGACTGCGACGGACGAGGAAATTGCCGAGGGACTCGGAATCTCGGGAGACGAATATCTGGATTGGCAATCCCAGATGAAAGTGACTAATGTAGTGTCTTTAAATGAGTTTCTGGAGCAGGGCAGTGAGGTACCCAACGAAGCAAGCCAGACGAAGAGCACACATTTTGACAGTCCGGAAGAAGTTTTGGAGCGGGACGAACTGAAGAAGAAACTGGCGGAAGCACTGGAGATTCTGACGGAAAAGGAACGCAAAGTAATTGTTCTGTATTATTATGAAGAACTTACTCTAAAAGAAATTAGTAGTATATTGGAAGTTTCGGAATCCAGAATATCACAGCTGCATACGAGAGCCTTGCAGAAAATGAAAACAAAATTGGGAAGTTATATCGGAATTTTGACCGAAGCGGGTGGTAAATAAGGAATAATGGGTATGAATGGATATTTCAGACTGGTTAATGAAGAGAACAAAACAAGCATAAAGTTTATTCCGCCTACCGATGGCGGCAAACCGATTGATATAAACGATGTCATTGAGTATATGACGATGAAAGACTATGCCTGTGATCTTCCTACCTTGAAACGGTCGATAGAAGCTTCTGCAGAGGCGGAGACAGTGCTTGTGCTGGGGCAGAATAAAAGATATCCGGAGCGTGAGTGCTATAAACTGACGGTTTCGCCCGATAAGATGCAGGCGCATGCAAAATTCTATGCGGCATCCGAGGGCGCGGAGGAATTGACCGTAGAGGAGATTTTGCATGATCTTGAAGCCAAGGGTATTATCCATGGTGTAAAACAGGATGTAATTGAGCAATATATACAGAACAGAGAGTACTGCGAGGATATCCTGCTTGCGGAGGGTACGCCGCCGGTGCAGGGCAAGGATGCCTATATTGAATATATGTTTAATACGGATAAGAAGGCAAAACCCACATTGTTGGAAGACGGTAGTGTGGATTTCTTCAATTTAAACATATTGAATCACTGCGCCAAAGGGGATTTATTGGCTGCTTTACACCCCGAGGAGACGGGCGAGGACGGAGCGAATGTATTCGGAGAGTGCATTAAACCGGCGGATGTAAAGAAGGCGGTATTTAAGTATGGTAAAAATATAGAGTTGTCTGAGGATGGTATGACGCTTACCTCCATGGTGGACGGACACGTAGAGCTTGTGGAAGGCCAGGTATTTGTGTCGGATATGCTGATCGTGGAGAATGTGGACAATTCTACCGGCAATATAGAGTACGAGGGAAGTGTACAGGTTAACGGCAATGTGTTCACTAACTTCTCTATCAGAGCGCAGGGAGACATTATTGTCAAGGGTGTAGTGGAAGGCGCACAGCTCCGGGCGGACGGCAATATTATCATAGCCAGAGGTATGAACGGTATGGGCAAGGGCACTCTGGATGCCAAGGGTAACATTGTTGCTAAATTCTTAGAGAACGCTACTGCACAGGCGGACGGCTACATTGCTTCCGAGTCCATACTGCACAGCAAGATTATGGCTCGCGGAGAAGTGAATGTGGACGGCAAGAGAGGTTTTATCACCGGTGGTAAAGTGAGTGCCGCAGGTGGGATTAATGTTAAGACATTAGGCTCAGAGATGGGGGCGGATACGGTTGTGGAGGTAGGCTCAGATCCGCGGATTAAGAACCGAATCTCACAACTTCAGAAGCTTATCGAGGAAGATAATAAGTCATTACAGACGATTCAGCCTGTACTGAAGGCTGCGATGCAGAAGGTCAGTCAGGGAATCAAGCTTAGTCCGGATCAGGTTAAGCAGGTTCATGCATTGAATTTGACAGGTCAACAGAAAAAAGCGGCAATCAAGGCAAACGAGGCGGAACTTAATGAATTGATGGAACAGGTGGGCAACACCACACAGGCGCAGATTAAGGTTAGGGGAATGGTGTACCCCGGCACTCAGATATGCATTGAGGATGTGTCCATGGTAGTGCAAAAAAGTGCACATTTCTGCCGTTTCATTAAGGAACGTGGTGATGTGAAGATGGTTCCGCTTTAATTTTGAAGGGATTTGGGGAGGCGGTTAGATGGCGATTGGGTTTGTGGAAATGCAGGGTCAGATTACGAGGGCGCAGGATTTTACCGCAATCAAGCACAACGAAGATTCTAAGGGAATGGTTGAGCAGGCAAACTTCGGACAACAGATGACCAAGCAGATTGAACGGCAGGTGAACAGAGTCAATGAAGGAAAACGGCCTGAGTATCAGGAGCGTAAGTTTGACGCCAAGGATAAGGGAGACAATGAGTACAACGGCGATGGGGGTCGTTCCAGAAAAAAGAAGCTGGAAGAAAATCCTGACGGCAAAGTACTCATGAAGAAGTCCACCAATTTTGATTTTACCGTATAATGATGGAAGGGAACGAACAAGAATGAGTGCAACAGAAATCATTCTGATTGTAATCGGAGCAGCAATATTCCTGTTGGGATATCTGATGCCCGCGCGAAAAAAAGATATAGATGAAGAAGTCCAGTTAATCAGTGAAGATGAAATCAGAAAACTGATTTCTGCTGAAGTGGATCATGTCAAGGAACAGATTGAAGATATCATCGAAGAGACCGTGAACTATTCAATGGAGCGGACAGAACGCGCTATGGAGCGGGTAGCCAACGAGAAGATTATGGCAATCAACGAATATTCGGATACGGTTTTGGAGGAGATTAACAAAAATCATAAGGAAGTTGTATTCTTATATGACATGCTTAACGATAAACATGACAACCTGATGTCGACAATCAACGAGGCAGCTGCGGCCACGGACGAAATCAGGCAGACTGTCAAGGACGCAGAGCTTACGGCAGCAGAAGCGGCGGATAAGATTGACGAAGTGCTGCAGGCAGCTGACGATGCGGCGGATATGATTAAAGATGCAGAGAATGTTGCAATACAGGTCCAGGATGCTATGCGCTCCGTTATGACCACGGTGGACAGAAACAAGGATGAATTAAACGCGGGAAATGACTTGATGTCGCTTCACAGTGCTCTGCCATATAAAGAGGATGTTGTTGAAGAAGTACAGAAGTTGATGGAAGATGAGGAGAAAGCCAATGTGTTGGTGCAGGAGGATAATCCTGTTATGGCGAGTGCCTCGGAGATTATCGGCGAGGGTGCGTTTATAGACGAAGATGAAGAAGACGGTGCTTTTGACCGGTACGAGGGTGAAGATATGGGAGAGCCGGCGGGTGAAGTGGCAGAAGCCACGGACGATTTTATGCCGATTACTCCAAGAAGAGTAGAAATCATCCATCAGCCTGACGGTGACTATGTGGCGGATGAACAGAATGATATTTCTACCAGCGAGGCATTTGCAAGTATGGGATTCTTTGCACCGAGGTCAGAAGGGTCCGAGGAATCCGGCAGAAGGACGAGGCCGAGAAGAAGTTCCAGAAGAGAGCGGGCGCAGGAAAATGTAGCTTCCGTTGACATACAATTTGCCAGGGAGAAAGATAACGGGCGTAATAGTAATGAGAGAATACTGGAACTGCACAAGGCCGGCAAGTCAAACATGGCGATTGCCAAGGAGTTGGGATTAGGACTTGGCGAAGTGAAATTGGTCATTGATTTATTTGAAGGAGTGTAAAGATACGGGCAACCGGATAAAGGTGATGTGATACATGGAACGGAAATATTATTTACGCGGTTTAGGTCTTGGTATTGCAGTAACGGCTGTTATTATGGGAATAGCGCTGTCGGGTAATGATGCAATGACGAACGACGAAATCATAGCCAGAGCAAAAGAACTCGGTATGGTGGAAAATACTGTTTTATCAGGTGCAGACAGTGAAGATGTGGCGCAAGGAAATGCGGACGACGAGAATGCCGCCTCGCCAAGTGTGCAGGATGATGCCGGCGATGTTCAGGTTGTTGAACCGACTGAGCAGGATGAAATGCAAAACGATGCCACGGATGTAGATGAACAGGAAACAGAACCTGAACCTGAAACTGACGTAGAACCGGAGCAATCCGAAGCGGAAGATCCGGGTGATGAAGATGAAAATGTTATAGATGAAGAGGAACAGGATGTCGTTCCGGAGCGCGAACCGGAGAACGGCAGAAATTCAGTGAACTCCAACGAATTAATTACTTCCGCCGCAGTTAAGACAATCGTTATAAACAGCGGTGACAGTTCCTACACGGTAGCCAAAAAACTGGAAGACGTGGGTGTTGTGGCTTCCGCGTCAACATTTGATACATTCCTGTGTCAGAATGGATATGATAAGCGGCTGCATACCGGTACTTTTTCCATTCCGGCGGATGCCAGTGATGAGCAGATTGCAAGAATTGTGACAGGTATGGAATAAAGATATGTTATATAACAATTTTAACGGCAAAATATGCGAAAACCCCTTGCAAAAGGGGTTTTTTTATGCTATTGTATTTTAGTGTGCGTTAGCACGCAGGTAACAAGTAATCACATAGGTCAGTGTTTCGACATATTCATGTCGGCGCACACGCGGTTGCCGGTGCTTCTGACGCTGGAGTGGCAGCATGCGTAAGACATATGGAAGAAAAACCAAACGGAGGTAAAGACATGAGCGTTATTTCAATGAAACAGTTACTGGAGGCAGGTGTACATTTCGGACACCAGACAAGAAGATGGAATCCTAAGATGGCTCCCTATATCTTCACGGAGAGAAACGGAATCCACATCATCGACTTACAGAAGTCCGTAGGCAAGGTAGATGAGGCTTATAAGGCGGTATTCGACGTGGCTTCTCAGGGTGGAACCATTCTGTTTGTAGGTACAAAGAAGCAGGCACAGGACGCAGTTAAGACTGAGGCGGAGCGTTGCGGTATGTACTATGTCAATGAGAGATGGCTGGGCGGTATGCTTACCAACTTCAAGACCATTCGTTCCAGAATCGACAGACTTAAGGCAATCGAGGTAATGTCTGAGGACGGTACTTTTGACGTACTTCCCAAGAAGGAAGTTATCAAGATTAAGAAAGAGTGGGAGAAATTAGAGAAGAACTTAGGCGGAATTAAGAACATGACAAGAATTCCCGACTGTATCTTCGTCGTAGACCCTAAGAAAGAGAGAATCTGCGTTCAGGAAGCTCATACACTGGGTATTACGCTGATTGGTATCGGTGATACGAACTGCGACCCTGAGGAATTGGATTATATTATTCCCGGCAATGACGATGCGATCAGAGCCGTTAAACTGATTGTTGCCAAGATGGCCGATGCCGTAATCGAAGCTAATCAGGGTGCTGAGGCATATGTGGAAGAACAGGTTGAAGCAGGAGAAGCTGAAGACATAGAGGAAATCGCAGAAGAAGCTGAAGCAGTTGAGGCAGAGTAATAAATGCGACACATAACACGTGTTATGTATTAGAGAATAGAGTTATCAGGAGGAAATATCGATGGCTATTACAGCAGCAATGGTAAAAGAGTTAAGAGAAATGACCGGTGCGGGCATGATGGATTGTAAGAAAGCCCTTGGCGAGACCAACGGCGATATGGATGCAGCGGTTGAGTATTTGAGAAAGAACGGACAGGCTAAGGCGGAAAAGAAGGCCGGCAGAATTGCAGCAGAAGGTCTTTGCCGCGTAGCGGTTAAGGATGATAAGACTGCAGCGGTAGTTGAAGTAAACTCCGAGACAGATTTCGTTGCTAAGAATGAGGATTTCCAGGCATATGTAGAGGCTGTGGCTAAGCAGGCAGTTGACTCTGATGCGGCTGATTTGGATGCTTTCCTTGCAGAGAAATGGCATTTGGATTCTTCTAAGACAGTGAAGGATGCTCTGGTTGACAAGATTGCAGTAATCGGTGAGAATCTTACAATCAGAAGATTTGAGAAAGTGGTTGCGAAGGACGGCTGTGCCGTATCTTATGTTCACGGTGGCGGAAGAATCGGTGTTATCGTGGAGGCGGCTACAGATGTAGTCAACGATGCGGTGAAAGAGGCGCTGACAAATATTGCTATGCAGGTGGCAGCTCTGTATCCGAAGTATGTGTCCACCGACGAGGTATCCGAGGAGTATAAGGCACATGAGAAGGAAATTATCACGGAGCAGATTAAGAATGATCCTAAGATGGCAGGCAAGCCGGATAAGGTAATCGAGGGCGCTGTCAACGGTCGTTTGAATAAGGAATTGAAGGAAGTATGTCTGTTAGAGCAGGTATATGTTAAGGCAGAGGACGGCAAGCAGACTGTAGCCAAGTATCTTGAGCAGGTTGCGAAAGATAACGGTGCAAACCTTTCTGTTAAGAGATTTGTTCGCTTCGAGACAGGTGAGGGTCTTGAGAAGAAAGAAGAAAACTTCGCAGAAGAAGTTGCAAAGCAGATGGCCGGGAACTAAGGAGCAGCAGTTTCTTCACAGGATGTTCACAAAGCGGATAGGAATGCAATAGAGCCTATCAGAAGAGGAGAACGAAGATGACACAGGAAGAAAAATTGGATGCAATTTTGGAAACGGTTAAGGACATGAAGGCGCAGCTTGATAAACAGGATGAGCAGATCGAGTATGTGGTTGCCAGGTTAAATCACATGAGAGACAAAGCTCATGCCCAGAGAGAGCAGCAGACTGCATGGCCGAAATAATGCGGTTCTTTAAAGAAAAAGGATTTATAAAGGCAGGATTGGCATCATGGGTATGGTGGCAGTCCTGTTTTTGTTTGTAACTTCCTGTGGAGAAAGTCCGTTGCAATATATTCGGCAAAAAGCAATAGGATAATTTTTCTTGCGGTTTTTTCATAAAATTTCTTTTCGTATTTCATCAGATGTGATATAGTATAAGAGAATATGGAATAAGGAGCAGATGAATATGGCACAGACAGATGCCGGACAGGAAGACGAACAGGCAAAACGCCGACGGATTCGCCGACGGTTGAGGCTGCTGACATTCATCGTTCCGCTTTTCACGACACTGGTTCTCATGGGTATATGTATTTTTCTGGGGATCAGGCTGCATAAAGTTAAGGAAGAATTGCTTGATGCACAGGCCGTAATAAACGCAATGCCTGTTATGGAACAGGCGGAGAGTGTGGCAGAGCGTACTGTAGATGATGCCGAGGCATCGGTATATACGGTGTCCGGAGTGGATGAATACAAAAGAATCGGAATCGACGACGGGAGTTCTTCGGAAGAGGATGCAGGTATCCGCAAGGTGTACCTGACTTTTGATGACGGACCCAGCGGCAATACGAACCGGATTCTGGATATACTGGCTGACTATGATGTAAAAGCAACTTTCTTTGTCGTCGGGAAAGAGGAGGAAGAATATCAGGCGTTATACAAAAGAATCGTAGAGGAAGGGCATACATTGGCAATGCATTCCTACAGCCACAAGTACAGTGAGATATATCAGTCGGTAGAGAGTTACAGTGCTGATTTGAGTAAATTACAAGAATTTTTATATGATACTACAGGTGTCTGGTGTAGGTATTGCAGGTTTCCCGGCGGCAGCAGCAATACGGTCAGTCGTGTGGACATGCATGAGTTGATTGCCTATCTGGATGATCAGGATATGACCTATTTTGATTGGAATATTTCATCCGGCGATGCTACCAATTCCTATCTCAGTGCATCTGATATTATCAGGAACTGCACCGTGAACCTCAAGGATTACGATGAGGCAATCATCCTGATGCACGATGCTTCCAATAAGAATTCTACCGTGGAGGCATTGCCGAAGTTGATTGAGACGATTCAGGCAATGGAAGATACGAAGATCGTTCCGATTACAGATGATACGGAGCGGATTCACCATATAAGCAATGACTAAAGAATGGAGGATGTGAGAATGGGCTTTTTTTCTGATTTGAAGGAAGACTTATCACAAGCTGTAAATGAGTTGATGCCGGAAGAAGCGCTTGAAGAGGCGTTGGCAGGAGACGAAACGGCGCCGGATATGTCGTCCGAAGAACAACTTACCAATGAAGAACCGGTGACGGACGAGCCTTTAGAGACGTCGGATGCTGTTGACTTAAGCAGCATGCTTGAACAATTGGAAGAGCCGGATGTAGCGGACGAGCCGTTGGAGGAGGCTGTGATTTCTCCCGACGATACGTTGGCACTTACAGAAGATACATCATGGATGACAGAAGATACGGCAGCGGTTACTGAGGATGTGCAGGCAGCGGTAGAAGCGGAGCCTGAAGTGATGGCAGAGTCGACAACAGAATTACAAGAGGATAATATAATAAGCGGATTGAGTGGAGAGGAAGAGAAAGCGATGGATGAACAAGCACAGGTACAGACACAGGCGTTAGCTAATCGTGTAGCGGTGGATGAAACCGCGGTAGTAACGGAAGGAATGACAATAACGGGCGATATTATATCTGAGGGTTCCATGGAGTTGATCGGTACAGTGAACGGCAATTTGGATATTCTCGGTAAGCTGAATATTACAGGTACTATTCAGGGTGACTCCAAGGCTGCAGAGATTTTCGCCGAGGGCGCAAAGATTACAGGTGAGGTCAACAGCCAGGGTAGTGTAAAGATTGGACAGAGCTCAGTGGTAATCGGTAACATTCAGGCTTCCAGTGCAGTGATCGCAGGTGCCGTTAAAGGTGACATTGACGTACAAGGTCCGGTTATTTTGGATACGACAGCGATTGTTATGGGTAATATCAAGTCCAAATCCGTACAGATTAACAACGGTGCGGTCATTGAAGGTTTGTGTTCACAGTGTTATGCGGATGTAAATCCTACGTCCTTCTTTGAGGAGTTCAAGAAGAAAAAAGCGTGAAGTTCTACAAATCCAGAGCGGGAGAATATAGAATATGCGGCGTATACTGTTGAAACTAAGCGGAGAGGCATTGGCAGGCGACAAGAAGACGGGTTTTGACGAGGAGACGGTGCGCGGTGTGGCCGTGCAGGTCAAGGAACTGGTGGACGACGGAATTCAGGTGGGTATCGTAATCGGCGGCGGCAATTTTTGGCGCGGACGTTCCAGTGAGAATATTGACAGAACGAAAGCAGACCAAATCGGTATGCTGGCGACGATTATGAATTGTATTTATGTATCTGAAATCTTTCGTTCCATCGGCATGATGACCAGTATCCTGACACCTTTTGAATGCGGCTCATTCACTAAGCTCTTTTCCAAGGATAGAGCGAATAAGTATTTTGCCAAAAATATGGTGGTTTTTTTTGCCGGAGGCACGGGACATCCCTATTTCTCAACAGATACAGGAGTTGTTCTTCGGGCAATTGAGGTGGATGCGGACGTGATTCTGCTGGCGAAGGCTGTGGACGGCGTCTATGACGGCGACCCGCGATGCCATCCTGATGCGAAGAAATACGATGAGGTTTCCATCGATGAGGTTATTGAGAAGAACCTACAAGTGGTGGATATGACTGCTTCGATTCTGGCAAGGGACAATAAGATGCCGATGTGGGTATTTGGCTTGAATGAAGAGAACAGTATTGTAAATACCATGAAAGGTAAATTTAGCGGTACGAAGGTGACCGTATAAGCGAATGAAAGCTGGAGGAAGACAGTATGGATGCAAGACTACAACCCTACGAGGAGAAAATGCAGAAGGCCTTCGATTATCTGGTGACCGATCTGGGCGCTATCAGAGCGGGGCGCGCTAATCCTCACGTTCTTGATAAGATTAAGGTGGACTATTACGGTACGCCCACACCGATTCAGCAGGTGGGCAATATTACTGTTCCGGAGCCGAGGATGATTCAGATAGCACCTTGGGAGAAGAGTCTGATTAAGGAGATTGAGAAGGCGATTATGATGTCCGATGTCGGCATCACACCGTCCAACGACGGAACATTGATTCGCCTTGTATTCCCGGAGCTGACAGAGGAGCGTCGTAAGGAATTAGTTAAAGATGTCAAGAAGCGTGGTGAGGACAGCAAGGTAGTAATCCGCAACGCGAGACGCGACGGTAATGATGCTTTTAAGAAATTAGCGAAGACGGAAGTCTCCGAGGATGAAATCAAAGAGTTAGAGGATAATTTACAGAAGCTGACTGATAAATTCATCAAAGACATCGATAAGTTGGTGGAAGACAAATCCAAGGAAATTCTTACTGTGTAGCAGCCTAAACGGGGCTGTGTTATAGCAACAGCGTATAGAGGGGATTGCAGAATGGAGATTCTGTCGTCCCTTTTCCTAATGTAAAGAGCGGAGGACGGACATGGAAGAGGGGATGAAAATTCCGAATCATGTAGCTATTATTCTGGACGGAAACGGCAGATGGGCTAAGAGTAAAGGAATGCCGCGCAATTACGGTCATGTTCAGGGTGCCAAGACGGTGGAAGTTATCTGCGAGGAAGCATATCGGATGGGAATTCAGTACTTGACGGTATATGCCTTTTCTACGGAAAACTGGAACAGACCGAGCGACGAGGTGGAGGCCCTGATGGGGCTTTTGCGCAATTATATGAAAACTTGTCTTAAGACAGCAGCTAAAAATAACATGTGTGTTCGAATTATCGGAGATAAGACAGGGCTGGATGACGATATCAGAAACCGCATGGAGCAATTGGAGCAGGCGACTAAGGATAATACGGGGCTGCATTTTCAGATTGCCATCAACTACGGCGGCAGGGATGAGATTGTCCGTGCTGTGCGTAAACTGGCGAATGCCGTCTCGGAAGGCGGTATGAGGGTGGATGAGATTACAGAGGAAGTGCTCAGCAATACGCTGGACACCCACGGACTTCCGGAGCCGGACTTGTTAATCCGCACGTGCAACGAGCAGCGTATCTCCAATTTTCTGCTGTGGCAGCTGGCCTACACCGAGTTTTATTTTACACCGGTGGCATGGCCCGATTTCTCTAAAGAAGAATTAGAGAAAGCAATCGAGGCATATAATAAAAGAGACAGACGTTACGGTCTGGTGAAGGAGGAATAAGATGTTTTTTACAAGACTTGGAAGCGGTATCCTTCTGGTGGCGCTTGCCCTTGTATTTATTATAATCGGCGGACCGGTGCTTGCCGCCGCATTATGTCTTATTTCCTTGGCAGCCTACCGCGAACTGGGCAAGGCAGTCGGATTTATTACGGAAGATAAGACAAAACGCGGGTTGGAATTTACGGGCATGATACTGACGGTACTCTATTATGTGTGGATTTATGTATTGCTTTCAGACCCGTGGCGTTACGATCCGACATCATCCGGGCTGATGATTCCGATGTATATGATACTTTACAGGTATCAGGCACTTGCCATCGGCATTGTTATTGCCTTTATCGTATATTTATTTACATATGTATTTCGATTTCCGACTTATCACGGGAGAGAAGTAATGGCGGCATGCTTTTCTTTTCTGTACGCGCCTGTCATGTTGTCTACTCTCTATCTAATCAGAGAGGGCTTCGGAGCCGGGAAGTATCTGATCTGGTTCGTTTTCCTATGTTCATGGGGAAGCGATACATGTGCCTATGCGGTGGGTGTTCTGATCGGGAAACATAAGATGACGCCGAAGTTAAGTCCGAAGAAATCTGTGGAGGGCGCTATTGGTGGTATATTAGGGACAGCGCTTTTGTCTGCTCTGTATACTTATCTGATTGGACAATATTCAGTCTCTGCGCAGTATAGCGGTTGGGGAATCAACGTGACAGCAGCAGCGGCACTCGGTGCAGTGGGTGCATTGGTGTCTATGGTGGGCGATTTGGCGGCATCCGCCATTAAGAGAGATTATGGAATCAAAGATTACGGGAAGCTGATTCCGGGACACGGTGGCATTATGGATCGGTTTGACAGCGTGATTATCGCAGCGCCGCTGATTTTTATCGGTTTATCTTTGATATAAGGGGTAACATATGAGAAAGATAGCAATACTGGGTTCTACCGGTTCTATCGGAACACAGACATTAGATATCGTGAGAAAAGAATCCGACCTTCAGGTTACAGCCATGGCTGCGGGCTACAATGTGGAGCTGATGGAGCAGCAGGTCAGGGAGTTTCGTCCTGAGTTGGTGGCAATGTGGACTGAGGAGGCCGCAAAGGATTTGCGCGGACGACTTAAGGATTTGCCTGTACGGGTAACTTATGGCATGGATGGTCTGTTGGAAGTGGCAATTCATAAGGAGGCCGAAGTATTGGTTACGGCAATTGTGGGAATGATTGGTATCAGGCCCACAATTGCAGCGATTGAGCACGGTAAGGATATTGCTCTTGCCAATAAAGAGACTCTTGTGACGGCGGGACACATTATCATGCCCCTGGCGGCGAGAAAAGGTGTGTCGATTCTGCCTGTGGACAGTGAGCATAGTGCTATTTTCCAGTCCATGCACGGCGAGAACCGTGCTCGCGTGGAAAAGATTCTGTTGACGGCATCGGGAGGTCCCTTCCGCGGAAAGAAGAGAGAGGAGCTTATGTCTATGACAGTGGAGGATGCATTAAATCATCCCAACTGGTCTATGGGCAAGAAAGTTACCATTGATTCCGCATCTCTTGTAAATAAGGGACTGGAAATGATGGAGGCGAAATGGCTGTTTGACGTGGAACTGGAGCAAATACAGGTGGTAGTGCATCCGCAGAGCATCATTCACTCGGCGGTACAGTATGTGGACGGCGGTATTATGGCACAGCTCGGGGTACCCGATATGAAGCTTCCCATCCAGTACGCACTTTTCTATCCTGACAGGCGACCTATGGATACGCAGAGAGTTGACTTGTTTAAACTCAAGCAGCTCACATTCGAGGAACCGGACACGGATACATTCAGAGGACTTGAATTGGCCTATCAGGCGGCAAGACGGGGCGGAACACTCCCTACGGTATTTAATGCAGCCAATGAGATGGCGGTGGCACTATTTTTACAGAGAAAAATTACTTTCTTACAGATATCGGAGCTGATTGAGAGCTCTATGGAAAACCATCAGGTGACGGATGAGCCTTCGGTGGAGAAGATCCTGGAGACGGAAACGGAAACTTATGACTATATAAAACGGAAGTTTGGAGAGTAGAGCATTGTTAAGAACGATTATCTTATTTCTGATTATTTTCGGTGTCGTGGTGATTTCCCACGAGTTCGGGCATTTTATCATAGGAAGACGCAACGGTATCCGGGTGATCGAATTTGCAGTCGGTATGGGTCCGACATTGTTTTCTTTTGAAAAAGGCGGGGTAAAATATTCGTTAAAACTTCTGCCCATAGGCGGTGCTTGTATGTTCGACGGAGAGGACGGTATGGCGGCGCAGGAAAAAGAGGCGGAAGTAATAAGGGATGATACTGAAGGAATGGCGTTTACGGAAGCGGCTGTGTGGAAACGAATTGCCACTGTCTTTGCCGGTCCCTTCTTTAACTTTATACTTGCTTTTGTGGTTGCGATTATCCTGACTGCATTTTCCGGAGCGGATTTGCCGGTGGTCGGACAGATTGCCGAGGGTTCCGCGGCAGAGGAGGCGGGGCTTATGTCGGGAGATGTGATTACACAGATTAATCACGAGACAATCCATTTTTACCGTGAAGTCATGGTGATTTCCGCCATGAACAAGGGTGAGACTCTGGAAATTCATTATACCCGCGACGGACAAAAAGGAGTTGCCAGTGTGACACCGCGTTATGATGAGGATGACGGGCGTTATTATATCGGTATTGTGGGAGCGGGAGAGTATCTGGAGTGTAATCCGCTGCAGGTATTTCAGTACGGTCTCTATGAGGTGGAATATTACGCCAAGACGACATATAAGAGCCTTGGGATGTTAATTCGCGGCCAGGTGTCGAGGGATGATGTGTCAGGGCCCGTCGGCATTGCACAGTTTGTAGGAGAGAGCTATGACCAGGCAGAGGAGAATTACGGCACATCCTCAGCAATTTTGACAATGCTTGAGATTGTAGTGCTTTTGTCTGTCAATCTGGGGATTTTGAATTTATTACCTCTTCCGGCGCTGGACGGTGGAAGGTTGCTCTTCATGTTTGTGGAAGTAGTGCGCGGCAAGCCGGTTTCTCCTGAAAAAGAGGGATTGGTCCACTTTGCGGGATTGGTCGTGTTCATGGTTTTGATGGTGTTTATCATGTACAATGATATTATGAAGATTGTGCAGTAATTTTTGTGTTGCTTAGTCAATTTATATACTGTATACTAATCCTATCGGGGTTCATTCTGAACCCCAGAGTATATGGTTCTTGCGGGATTCCCGCGATGTTCCGAGAGATGTTTAATAGTGACAAAGGAGGGAAAAGTGAAGTATTTGACAAGTGTATATTGGGAGCGTGGCAGAGAGGCGGACACTAATCAGGATTCGCTTGTTTTGCTGCAGGTGTTGACTGCGAGAGGAAGAGTACTTATGGCGGCAGTCTGCGACGGCATGGGTGGGCTGGCACAGGGAGAGTGGGCGAGCGGCTACGTGACGCAGAGGCTTCAGGAATGGTTCTACGAGTCACTGCTTCGCTCCGTTCGGAAAAAGAAGCCATACTGGGTTATCAGGCGTTCTCTTGACAGGCTTGTATACCATATGCAGGAGCAAATTACACTCTATGGTGAGCGGGAGGGGATTCGTCTTGGTACAACCATGACGGTGCTTGTATTGTGGGAAAAGACTTATCTTATCTGGCATCTGGGGGACACTAGGGCATATCATTTTCAGACGGCAGGAAGATCAGGTCTTTTTGGTGGAATGAAGAGCGGCAGAGGGATGTGTCAGACTCATACGGCAGGCAAAAACGGAAAAGGTATGTCAGGGGCGGTCTGTCTGACAAAAGACCATATAAAAGGTAGAAATCAACTGACTAAGTGCGTGGGAAGCTTCGGTTATGAGAGACCTGACTTTCAGTTAGGCGTAGTGCAAGCGGGGCAGGGAATACTTTTGTGCTCTGACGGATTCAGGCATTATGTGGAGGAATCAGAGTTTGCGGATGTACTTGATCCGGAGCAGATTAGGGAGGAGCAGCAGATTGCCCGTAGGCTACATGAAATCGGGGATGTCTGCATGAAAAGAGGCGAGAAGGATAATATGTCGGCGGTGTATGTGAAGGTGGAGAGGTGATATTTGTGTAATCTATGTAAGAAAGGAGAATAAGAAATGGAAAACGCAGAGCATATCGGAAAATACGTGGTTATCAGAGCACTCGGACAAGGCGGGGAAGGATGCGTGTGTCTGGCGCGGGATGAGGACTTACAGCGTCTTGTGGCAATCAAGAAGATGAATCGGACAGAGCAGGATGGCGAGGAGGAAAAGCGGCTCATGAAGGAGGCGGATTTCTTACAGCAACTCAGGCATCCTATGCTGCCGGTTGTCTATGATCTTCTGTGGGAAGATGCATGGTATCTGGTGATGGAGTATATTCAAGGTACGAACTTGCATGACTATATTGAGCGGAATGGAGCTGTGCAGGAGGAGCAGGCATGTGTATGGGCTGAGCAGTTGTTGGATATTTTATTATATTTGCACACGAGAAAAACACCTGTTATTTATAGAGATATGAAGCCGAATAACATTATGGTTTGTCCGGACGGACGTTTAAAGCTGGTGGACTTCGGCGCAGCTTACAGGCGAAGTTTCGGAGGTGAGCCGGAGCGTGGTATGGCGGCAACACCGGGCTTCTCAGCACCGGAACAGCTCGGATATCGAGGAATGTCGGAACATGGAGAACGGATGAAAACAAGGGAAATGCAACATGAAAGGCAGAGGCCGTACGCGGACGAGAGAAGTGATATCTATGCCTTTGGCAAGGTGATGTACTATATCGTCACGGGGGCAGACCCTGCCAAACATCCCTATGCGTCGCTGCCCATACGCGATTATCAGCCGTTGTTGTCGGACAGGCTGGAACGTCTTATTCGTAAATGCATTAGGGACAATCCAAGGGAACGCTATCAGGTTGTGTCGGAAATAAGAAGGGATTTGGACAAATGTAAAAGAGGGAGGCATCGGTTACGCCGCAAGTCTTTTATCAGGGTGATTGAGAAGCAGGTGTGGCTGACGGAGGGGTGAGGACTATATGTATGAAAAACCAGACATAATCATGAATCCCGATTACATAGGTGTAAATCCCAATGAACAGGGTATAAGCATAGAACTTATAAAGAGATATGCTGACAATGTAATGCTTGGAATTAAATTGGACATGGCTGGAGAATATCTATATGTGTTTACCATGCACGATATACAAGAATCTAAAATTTTAAGAAGATTGCATAGTGGAAGAATCAAAGTATTTTCCGTTGACAATCAATAGTATATTATGGATAAGAAAAAATATGATAATAGTAAGCATAATTATTTTGAGGTCGGAAATGGTTCCCGACACACTCTGAAAAGAGTACCTGAGATGATGGATACACCGCCCATCCAAAATAATTATGCTTTTATTATTATGAAAAAAGAAGCGAGTACGCCGCTTTAGTCCCAAGGACTGTACGGTTGAAAACCGCTTCTTTTTACGTTAGAATATATTTCATGGACAATAAATTATTTAACAGTAAAAGAATAGCAAGCGGGTATGCTAATGACAGACCTTGGCTTCATAAGTCTGTTATCGAACAGATAAAAGCGGATTTTGCCGATAAAATACCTTTTCAAAACGGCCTTGATGTAGGCTGTGGGGCAGGTTTGTCCACTAAGGCGCTAAAGCTGATTTGCAATAAAGTCACAGGCACGGATATATCGGAGGAAATGGTTCATATATGCAAGACACAGTATGATGCTCCTGAATTTACTTTTTATGCTGCCAAAGCTGAGGAAACTGAAACAGCGCAAATTCCCTACGACATTGTAACTGCGGCAGGAGTAGTCGATTGGGTAGATAGGGACAGATTTCTGGCAAATATGAAGCAGGTCATGTCCCCGAATGCACCGCTCATCATATATGATTTCTGGATATCGGACAAGATGTTAGGAAATAGCACATATACTGACTGGTATCAAAATCAATATTTAGCTAAGTTCCCCAAACCTCCCAGAAATGAGACTGTATGGGAGCAAAAGGATATACAGCCAGACTTTTTTCTCATCAAGCAGACAATGTGTGAAATGAAGTATGAATTTGACATGGACTCCTTTATACGGTTTATGATGACACAAACGAACATAAATTCAAAAATCGAGAGTGGCAATATGACGGAGGAAGAGGTACATGGATGGATGCGGCAAACGTTGATTCCCATATTTCAAGGACAGAGACAGACTCTGATTTTTGACGGATATATTCGGATTTATGTACGGGGAACGTGAAATTCACAGAGAACAACATTTGCAGAGGAAAATTATGAAAAAAAGAATTGTTGATGAGGAAATCATTCTGGTTCCGTATTATCCAAATTATGAAGTGGCAATGGAATGGTATCAGGATTTAGAATTATGTAAACAGGTTGATAACATTGATTCTGTATATTCACCGGACAGATTGAAAAGCATGTACGATTATTTATCTGCTCACGGAGATTGTTATTATATTGAATATAAAAATGGTTTGGTTGGAGATGTTTCACTAACAGACAATAGAGTGAGTATTGTTATTTGTAAGGAGTATCAAAATCGGCATATTGGCAGGCGATGTATAAAAAATATAATTGAATTGGCTAAGGAAAAGGGCTTAGCTCAGGTAAAAGCCGAGATATATTCTTTTAACAAGCAAAGTCAACATATGTTCCTATCGGTTGGCTTTGAGCATTTTGAAAACGACTGGTATGTTTTCAATATAAACGAGATATAGATTCAGCTTAAAAGTTTGTTAAAAAATAGAGAGGACTGGCTATTATGAATCAGTTGCTTTGCTCCACAGGCGCAATCATAACACGCAAAAACAACAGAAATCATCATTTGTTGGCTGATATTGCTCCAAAGATTCATTGTGATGGTTTTGAGTTTATGATGTACCAATCCTGGTATGACACATGGGAACAAATTGCAAGTGACCTGGCAGGAATGTCTTTATCATTTCCGGTATTTCATGTGGAGAAATGCGTGGGGCAGGGATTAAGTCGTAACGAGGAAGGCGATAATGAGCAGGCGCAAAAACTTTTTGAGATTAACTGCATTATGGCACAGAGAATCGGTGCGCAAAAGCTGGTGATGCACTTGTGGGACGGAATACCTTCAGACAGCAATATCGAAAATAATATAGAGCAGTATGCTTATCTTAACGAGATTGCTCAAAACTACGGATTGCTTTTAACAATAGAGAATGTTGTATGCAACCAAGAAAATCCGTTGTTACATTTTGAAGAATTAAAACAAAAATATCCGGATATTGCATTTACATTCGATGTGAAATTTGCACAGTTCCATGACCAACTCGATTTGGCACTTAGTGATGGATACAGATGGTTATGGGCTGGGGCTGTCCGCCATCTGCACATCAGCGACTATGCCGGTGGCTACAAAGAATGGGACAGGCTTAAAAGCCTTCATCCCGGCGAGGGAAGAATTAACTATGATAAGCTGAACGGCAGTCTGGATTATCTGCGGGGATTGACGGAGGCATAGAGCGAAATGATTTTCCAAATAATAGCGATTGTTATTTTACTGGCATTTTATAGCTGTTATTTATAAAGGAGAAATTTCTGCTTTCTGTATTTGGAGAAGAATACCTGGATTATAGGAAAAAGGTTTGCAGATATATCGGCAGGAGATAAGTATTATGGAATTAGTGATATAATCAGGCAATTTTAGTTAGTAGAATGGCATGGACTGGAATTTATGCGAGGTGTATAATAATGGGAAATAAATTGATTCAAGGCTTAGAAAGCGAGGAGCAATCATGCATCGTGAGAATACGAAAGTAGTACATATCGGAGACAAGGTAATCGGCGGCGGAAATCCCATACTGATTCAGTCCATGACAAATACAAAGACAGAGGATGTGGAGGCGACGGTAGCCCAGATTCTGCGCTTAGAGCAGGCCGGATGCGAGATTATTCGCTGTACGGTACCTACCATGGAGGCTGCGGAGGCAATTAAGCAGATTAAGTCAAGAATTAACATTCCTCTTGTGGCGGACATCCATTTCGATTACAAGATGGCGATTGCAGCCATGGAGAATGGTGCAGACAAAATTCGTATCAATCCGGGCAACATAGGCAGCAGGGATAATGTGGCTGCAGTCGTTTCGGTGGCAAAAGAACGCAATATTCCGATTCGCGTAGGCGTTAACAGTGGCTCTTTGGAGAAGGAGTTGGTGGAGAAGTATCACGGTGTGACGGCGGAGGGAATTGTCGAGAGCGCATTGGACAAGGTGAGAATCATTGAGGATTTGGGTTATGACAATATGGTAATCAGCATCAAATCCTCTGATGTGCTGATGTGTGTGCGTGCCCATGAGGTGCTTGCCGAAAAGACGAAATATCCGCTGCACGTAGGAATTACCGAGTCGGGCACGGTGCAGAGCGGAAATATTAAGTCGGCTATTGGGCTTGGAATTATTCTAAATCAAGGCATAGGCGATACGATTCGTGTATCTTTAACAGGCGACCCGGTGGAGGAAATCAAGTCGGCGAAGTTGATTCTGCGCACATTAGGGCTGCGCAAAGGCGGTATTGAAGTAGTATCCTGCCCTACCTGCGGCAGAACCCGTATAGATTTGATTGGCCTTGCCAATCAGGTGGAAGAGATGGTAGCGGATATTCCGCTTGACATTAAGGTAGCCGTAATGGGCTGTGCCGTCAACGGACCGGGTGAAGCGAAGGAAGCGGATATCGGCATAGCGGGAGGTCTGGGCGAAGGACTGCTGATTAAGAAAGGCGAGATTATAAAAAAAGTGCCGGAAGAGCAGTTGCTTGATACGCTGCGGGAAGAGCTTTTAAACTGGGAGGCGTAGGCTGAAATGGGTAAGAAATTCTTCGATGTATTTCCTACTTTAAAATTGGATACAGGCTTAAAGGACCTCTATGAGCAAGTTACGGTAGATAAGGTCTCCGCCACAAAGCGCAAGGATTTCCTGCGGGTTTATATCTCTTCGGACAGACTGATCCAGAAAGAGGATGTTTTTCGTGTGGAAGGGGAGATTAAGAGGCAATTCTTCCCGAATGCTGCCATGGTTATCAAGTTCTACGAGCGGTTTTCGCTGTCCTCACAGTATACACCGGAAAAACTGATGGATGTTTACCGGGACAGTATTCTACTGGAACTACGGGAGTATTCTCCGGTGGAGTATAACCTTTTCAAAAAAGCGGATATTTCATTCGAGGAGAACAATCGAATGCTTTTAACTGTGGAGGACACGGTGCTCGGACAGGGAAAAGCAGAGGAATTGGTACGTATTCTGGATAAAATTTATCATGAGCGGTGTGGGCTGTCGGTGGATATTCAGGTATCCTACAAGGAGCGCGCTGAAGGGAAGCACAGGGCGGAAGATGAGCACAAGCTTGCCATGCAGATAGCAGAGATTTCTGCGCGTGCAGGCTATGGCGCTGCAGAGGAAACGGAAAACGGCGGAGAGATTTGGAACGAAAACATAACGGATGATATTATAAATGAATATCCGGTGCAGGAAGAACCGGCACCCGGCATAGTGGATGTGGGTAATCCTGCGTTATCTGACGGAATGCGTCCTACTCAAAATCAACCCGTCAGTGCGCGAACTGACGATGGAAAGAAAATTAAATCTGAATTTAAACGTCCTGTTAAGCGCTCCGACAATCCGGATGTACTGTACGGCAAAGACTTCGACGAGGAGGCTATGCCTATCAGTGACATTATCGGTGAGATAGGCGAAGTGGTTATTCGTGGCACAATTATCAACAGTGACAAGCGCGCAATCAAGAATGAGAGGGTAATCTTGATTTTTGATGTGACGGATTTTACCGATACCATCACCATCAAGATGTTTGTGCATGAAGAGCAGGCAGATGAAATAACGGATGCTATGAAAAAAGGTGCCTTTGTAAAAATAAAAGGCATGACAATGATGGATAAGTTCGATCATGAATTGACGCTGGGTTCGCTTGCGGGAGTGAAAAAGATTCCGGATTTCACCGTATCCAGAACGGATACAAGCGTGCGCAAGCGGGTGGAGTTGCACTGTCATACGAAGATGAGTGACATGGACGGTGTCTCCGAGGCGAAGGATATTGTGAAGCGTGCCTATAAGTGGGGACATCCTGCCATAGCCATTACGGATCATGGCGTGGCACAATCTTTTCCGGATGCAAATCATGTGTGGGAAGATTTGTGGAAAGAGGAAAAAAACAAACGCAAAGAGGCAGGAGAGGTTGAGCCCGACAAGCAGGATTTTTTCAAGGTAATTTATGGTGTAGAGGCATATTTGGTGGACGATCTGCACGAAATTGCAACAGGTGACAAGGGACAGAATTTCAGCCAAGATTTCGTAGTCTTTGATATTGAGACGACCGGCTTTTCTCCGGTGGAAAATCGTATTATTGAGATTGGCGCGGTGAAGGTATGCGGCGGTAAAACTGTGGACCGCTTCTCAGCCTTCGTTAATCCGGAGGTGCCGATTCCCTTTGAGATAGAGAAGCTGACGGGCATACGGGATGACATGGTGGTTGATGCGGAGAAAATCGAAAGCGTTCTGCCCAGGTTTCTCAGCTTTAGCGAAGGGTGTATGCTGGTAGCGCACAATGCAGGCTTCGATATGAGCTTTATTATGGAAAACTGCGATAGGCAGGGAATTTCCCATGATTTTACTTACGTAGACACGGTGGGCATGGCGAGGGTCATGCTGCCTGCACAGTCCAAGCACACGCTGGACGCGGTAGCCAAGACCTTGGGGGTGTCGCTCGTAAATCACCACAGAGCTGTGGATGATGCCGAGGCTACGGCGGAGATTTTTGTCAGGCTGATTGAGATGATGGCGAAGGACGGTATTACGACGCTTGCACAGATTAACGAGAAGGGCAAGGCAAGTCCCGATATCATCAAGAGACTGCCTACCTATCATGGTATTATTTTGGCGAAAAACAATGTGGGACGGATGAACTTGTACAGATTGATTTCCATGTCTCATCTTACCTATTTTGCCAGAAGACCGCGTATTCCCAAGAGTATCTTAAACCAGTATAGGGAAGGGTTGATTATCGGAAGCGCCTGCGAGGCAGGAGAGTTGTATCGAGCCATATTGGAGGGGAAGCCCGATGCGGAGATTGCAAGACTTGTGAATTTCTATGATTATCTGGAAATCCAGCCGCTTGGCAACAATCAGTTTATGATTGCCTCCGACAAGCTGCCTAACATTAATTCCGAAGAGGATATTATGGAGATTAACCGTAAAATCGTGCGGTTGGGCGAGCAGTTTCACAAGCCGGTGGCTGCCACCTGCGATGTGCATTTCCTGAATCCGGAGGATGAAATCTACCGTCGCATCATCATGGCCGGACAGGGATTTCCCGATGCGGACAATCAGGCACCGCTGTATTTGCGTACGACGGAGGAGATGCTTGCGGAATTTGCTTATCTGGGAAGCGATAAGGCGGAAGAAGTGGTAATTACCAACACCAATCTGATTGCGGATATGATTGAGAGCATGTCTCCCGTGCGGCCCGACAAATGTCCGCCGGTCATAGAGGACAGTGACAGACAGCTAACCGAAATATGCTACAGCAAGGCACATGAGCTGTATGGCGATACACTGCCGGATATTGTGGAGGCACGCTTGAAAAAAGAGCTGGATTCCATTATCTCCAACGGTTTTGCGGTGATGTACATCATAGCGCAGAAATTGGTATGGAAATCGGTGGAGGACGGTTATCTGGTAGGTTCCCGTGGCTCCGTGGGGAGTTCTTTCGTGGCGAATATGGCAGGGATTACGGAGGTAAATTCCTTAAGTCCGCACTATCTGTGCCCTAAGTGCCATTACTACGATTTTGATTCCGAGGAGGTGCTGGCCTACGGTGGCGGTGCGGGCTGTGATATGCCGGATAAAAACTGTCCAAGATGCGGCGAGCCGCTTAAGAAAGAAGGATTTGACATTCCCTTTGAGACGTTCCTTGGTTTTAAGGGAGACAAAGAGCCTGATATCGATTTGAATTTCTCCGGAGAATACCAGAGTAAGGCGCATAAATATACGGAAGTAATCTTTGGCAGCGGACAGACTTACCGTGCGGGTACGATAGGCACCCTGGCTGATAAGACTGCCTTCGGATATGTGAAAAATTATTATGAAGAGCGTGGAAAACATAAACGGGTATGTGAGATTAACCGTATTGTCACGGGATGTACCGGAATACGCAGGAGCACGGGACAGCATCCGGGCGGTATTGTTGTACTGCCGATGGGGGAGGACATCAATTCATTTACACCGGTACAGCATCCTGCCAACGATATGGATACCGACATCATTACTACGCACTTTGATTATCATTCTATTGACCATAATTTATTGAAACTTGATATACTCGGTCACGACGATCCGACTATGATCCGTATGCTACAGGATTTGACGGGAATCGACCCTGTCACGATTCCGCTGGACGATCCGGGAGTAATGTCGCTCTTTGCGTCCACGGAGGCGCTGGGAATTACACCGGAGCAGATTGGCGGCTGTAAGCTGGGATGTCTGGGTATTCCGGAATTCGGTACAGACTTCGTAATCCAGATGGTTATTGATGCGAAGCCGAAATGTTTCACGGATTTGGTGCGTATCTCCGGCTTGTCTCACGGCACGGATGTGTGGCTCGGCAATGCGCAGACATTGATTGAGGAAGGAAAAGCGACCATCTCCACGGCTATCTGTTGTCGTGACGATATTATGATTTACCTCATTCAGATGGGAGTGGACCCGGCACTCTCCTTTACGATTATGGAGAGCGTGCGTAAGGGTAAGGGCTTAAAACCGGAGTGGGAAGAAGCGATGCTTGCCGCCAATGTGCCGGACTGGTACATCTGGTCGTGTAAGAAAATCAAGTATATGTTCCCGAAGGCTCACGCTGCGGCTTACGTTATGATGGCGTGGCGTATTGCCTACTGTAAGATTAACTATCCGCTTGCATATTATGCGGCCTTTTTCAGTATTCGCGCCTCGGCTTTTTCCTATGAGCTGATGTGTCAGGGACAAGCACACTTGGAGAGTGTGATGGCGGACTATAAGCGGAGAGGCGATACGCTTTCCAAGAAAGAGCAAGATACTTATAAGGATATGAAAATTGTGCAGGAGATGTACGCCAGAGGATTTGAGTTCGTGCCGATTGACATTTTCACGGCACAGTCCCGACTGTTTCAGATTGTGGACGGCAAGCTGATGCCTTCCATAAACAGTATTGACGGTGTCGGGCAGGCGGCGGCGGACGCCATTGTGGAGGCGGCCAAAGACGGTCCGTTCCTAAGCAAAGACGATTTCAGGCAGCGAACCAAGGCATCCAAGACAATAGTGGATCTGATGAGCAGTCTGGGACTTCTCGGTAACCTGCCGGAGTCCAACCAGATTAGTCTGTTTGATTTTGTGAGTTAAGATAATCTATGATATAATGTGCACATGAGGGAGGTGACGGCATGAGGAAAATTATAACAATCGGAAGAGAGTTCGGTGCGGGCGGCGGCGAGATCGGTAAGCGCATTGCCAAGGAATTGGGTATTGAGTATTATGATAAGGATATTATCTTCAAGACTGTGATGGCAGGAAAGAATTTAACCCCGGAGCAAGTGCACAGATGGGATGAGCGCGTGCCGAAGAATTTCGGGTTTACGCAGAGCCTGTTCGACTTTTATAATAAGCCTCTGGAGGAGGAATTATGGCAGGCGCAGCGGGATGCCATACGCGAATTGGCTAACAAGGAGAGCTGCGTGATTGTAGGACGAAACGGCGATTATATCCTGCGGGAGTTCGACCATTGTCTGAATGTGTTTATTCACGCGGGTTTCGCATGGCGCGTAAGACGTATGACAGCTATGATGGACGGAAAGAGCGAGGAGCAGGTGGCCGGCGATGTCAAAGCCGTAGATAAGGCGCGCAAAAAATACTGTGAATATTACACGAAGTGTACCTACGGCGATGCACGCAATTATGACCTGACGTTAAATACGGAGAAGCTTGGTATAGATAAGGCTGTAGAGCTGATTCTGGCGGCAGCGGAAACTATCTGATTTGTTTTGTTCGAATAAATAGGACATATTGTTTGAGTGTATGTTTGTATACAATTCGCTTGACAAGGTATGGAAAAATCCATATACTATTACATGGACATCAAAGACGGTGTAAAAGAATACGATTACATCGTCTTTTGTGTTAATAAGCTATTACATATGGAAAAGGAGAGGATTGTTATGAAAAAATTATTGACATCAGCACTTATCGGCTGTATGGCCCTTGGCTTGATGGCATGTGGTTCCGATGCAGGGAATACAAATTCCGGAACAGAGAGCACGGGTTCCGCGTCTTCAGGTGACAAGGTATGGGTTATCGCAACCGATACGGTATTCCGCCCCTTTGAGTTCACCAATGAGAACGGTGAGTTCGTAGGAATTGACGTAGATATTGTGGCAGCAATCGCAGAGGATCAGGGATTCCAGTATGAATTGCGGAGCCTCGGCTGGGATGCGGCAGTGGCAGCAGTACAGGCGGGTCAGGCAGATGGTCTGATTGCGGGCGCAACCATTAAACAGGAGCGTATTGATTCCGGCTGGATTTTCTCTGACGGATACTATGATGCGACACAGACATTTGTTCTTCCTAATGGAAGCGACATTACAGGTTTTGCAGATTTGGCAGGCAAGAACGTGGCGGTTAAGAATGGTACGGCAGGTATGGATTTTGCCAACAGCCTGAAAGATGAGTACGGCTTTACCGTGACTGTATTTGAGGATTCACCGACCATGTATCAGGACGTTATCTTAGGTAACTCCGCAGCGTGTGTAGAGGATACGCCTATTATGGCAGACTCCATCAAGACAGGCGGCCTTGCACTTTATATTCCGGATGGAATGGAGAGCGAAGGTGCACCCTACGGTTTCGCAATCATGAATGAGAGCAATCAGGAACTTCTTGACATGTTTAACAAAGGTCTTGCCAACATCAGAGCAAACGGCAAGTACGACGAAATTCTGAACAAATACTTAGGTAACTAATTGTAATAAGTCTTTTTCGGGCGGCATATCTGCCGCCCGAAATTGTAAGAAAGTAAGGAGATACTGCCATATGGTAATGATAATTCAGAGATACGGTATAATGCTGATCCGAGCGCTCGGACAGACATTGCTGCTGACCCTGCTTTCACTTGTGTTCGCCATGGTTATCGGTATGATTTTCGGACTGATGAATGTGGGGAACAAAAGAGTGCTTAATTTCATCGGCACGGTTTACGTGGATGCGGTGCGCGGTGTGCCGCTTATCGTACTGGCGTATTTTATCTATTTTGGTATTCCGGCAGGCATACAGGGGTTAGGATTTACTAATTTCAGATTAGGTCCGCTTCAGGCGGGTACGATTGCGCTGTCCATGAACTGCGGCGCATATATGGCTGAGATTATCAGGGCGGGTATCCAGAGTGTGGACAGAGGGCAGATGGAGGCAGGCAGAAGTCTCGGAATGTCGTATGGTGCATCTATGTGGCTGATTGTGATACCTCAGGCAATCCGCACCATGGTTCCGTCTATCATCAACCAGTTTATCATTACCTTAAAGGATACATCCATTCTTTCCGTTATCGGTTTCCCGGAACTGACGAATGTGGGTAAGACAATTATGGGTAATACATTTAAGAATCTGCAGGCATGGGCGATTGTCGGTATTATGTAT
Source organism: Lachnospiraceae bacterium (assembly GCA_022510565.1). Classification (GTDB taxonomy): domain Bacteria; phylum Bacillota; class Clostridia; order Lachnospirales; family Lachnospiraceae; genus UBA3282. Next base: position 40,545 of record JAFLTE010000012.1, read on the forward strand.
ATGGTTGTTATTATCACATTAAGTAAAGTATCCAAGAGGATTGAGAGGAGGATCAACCGTGGCAGATAGTAAGATTTCCGTGAGAAATTTGAAGAAGAATTTCGGTTCACTGGAAGTCCTGAGGGACATTAGCTTGGAAGTGACCGAAGGCGAAGTCGTGGTTTTAATCGGACCTTCAGGAAGCGGTAAATCCACCCTTCTTCGATGCCTGAATCAGTTGGAGACGGTAACTTCCGGACAGATTTTCATAGACGGTCATGATGTGACCGACAAGCATACTGATATCAATAAAGTGCGTGAGAACATCGGAATGGTGTTCCAGCATTTTAACCTGTTCAATCACTTGACTGTGTTAAAAAATATGACACTTGCGCCGGTACATTTGAAAACCTTATCCAAAGAAGAGGCTAAGAACAAGGCTATGGGCCTGTTAAACCGTGTTGGTCTGGCAGATAAGGCAGATGCATATCCGAGCCAGTTGTCCGGCGGACAGAAGCAGCGTGTGGCAATCGCCAGAGCGCTGGAGATGAATCCGGATATCATGCTCTTTGATGAGCCTACCAGTGCGCTTGACCCAGAGATGGTTGGTGAGGTACTCGCGGTTATGAAGGAGCTTGCCAGAGAGGGCATGACGATGGTGGTTGTAACCCACGAGATCGGGTTCGCCCGTGAGGTAGCAAGCCGCGTCATCTTCATGGAAGGCGGTTACATCGTGGAGGACGGTACGCCGGACGAAGTAATCAATCATCCGAAAGAGGCGAGGACGGCGGATTTTCTGAGCAAGGTGCTGTAATAAAATTTAAAAAATTCTAAAAAGTACTTGCATTCTATCCGGAAATATAATAGAATAAGCAAGTGTCAATCAGATGGCTCGTTGGTCAAGCGGTTAAGACGCCGCCCTCTCACGGCGGAAACAGGGGTTCGATTCCCCTACGAGCTGTTGACTGTTTATAACAGCCCAACCCTAAAGATCTTGAGATTAGCGATTACGCTGGTTTCAGGATTTTTTATTTGTATCATATTTCCTAAATTTCTCAAATATCCCTTGCAAACACAGTCAAAAGGTGCTACAATACCATATGTAATCAAAATAGAGACTACAATAAAGAGTGGACTTGCGAGTCCACTCTTTTATATGGTGTCCAAGGACACATAAGAAGAAAATACAATTCAGGAGGCAGAGATGTCAAAGAGAGAGACATACGAATCCAAAACAGAACAGCTGTTATCTCCGATTGCGGAGAAGTACGGTGTGGAAATCTATGACGTAGAGTATGTCAAGGAGGGAAGCGACTGGTATCTGCGGGCATATATTGATAAGCCGGAGGGAGTTAACATCGTTGACTGCGAGAATGTGAGCCGTGCCTTGTCGGATGCGCTGGATGCGGAGGATTATATACCGGACGCTTATATTCTGGAGGTCAGCAGCCCGGGGCTGGGCAGGGCGCTCAAGAAAGACAGACATCTGGAGAAAAGTATAGGGGCCGAAGTTGAGGTTAAGACGTATAAGCCCATAGACGGACAGAAGGAGTTTACAGGTATATTAAGGGCGTATGATGCCGAAACAATCACCATCGGTGATGGCGAGAGTGATGCGGAGAGTGATAATATAACGCGTGTTTTTAAAAGGACTGAGGTTGCCTTAATCAGGCTTGCGCTTGATTTTTAATGCAATATATAAAGTATGTAATTGAATCCGTAAATTGAAATACAGATTAGAAACATAGGAGGATAACGGAAAATGAATAAGGAGTTAATGGAGGCACTGGACATTCTGGAGAAAGAGAAGGAAATCAGCAAGGAGACTCTCTTTGAAGCGATTGAGAATTCTCTGATTACAGCGTGCAAGAACCACTTTGGCAAGGCGGACAACGTGAAGGTGGAGATTGACAGGGAGACGTGTGATTTCCTCTGCTACGCCGAGAAAGAGGTTGTCAAAGAGGTTGAGGACGATGTGCTGCAGATTTCTCTGGAAGATGCGAAGGAGGTTTCCAAGAAGGCTAAGGTGGGCGATATGCTTCGCGTGGAGATTAAGTCCAAGGAGTTTGGGCGTATTGCGACGCAGAATGCGAAGAACGTGATTTTGCAGAAGATACGCGAGGAAGAGAGAAGCGTTATCTACAATCAGTACTATGAGAAAGAAAAAGATGTGGTGACGGGTATCGTACAACGCTACATCGGCAGAAATATATCTATCAATCTGGGCAAGGCTGACGCTATATTAAACGAGAGTGAGCAGGTCAGAACCGAGCATTTCAGACCAACGGAAAGAATTAAGGTATATATTCTGGAAGTGCGGAATACACCTAAAGGACCGAGAATTCTTGTGAGTCGTACTCATCCGGAATTGGTTAAGAGGCTGTTTGAGTCCGAAGTGACGGAAATCAAGGACGGCACGGTGGAGATTATGAGCATTGCCAGAGAGGCAGGCAGCAGGACGAAGCTGGCGGTTCGCTCCAACAACCCGAACGTGGATGCGGTGGGCGCTTGTGTCGGCATCAACGGTGCCAGAGTTAATTCTATCGTGGATGAGTTGTGCGGCGAGAAGATTGATATTGTAAATTGGGATGAGAATCCGGGTAATTTGATTCAGAATGCGCTTTCACCGGCGAAAATCGTGGCGGTGTTTGCCGATCCGGATGAAAAGACGGCGAAGGTTGTCGTACCTGATTATCAGTTGTCTCTTGCAATCGGTAAAGAGGGACAGAATGCAAGACTGGCGGCGCGACTTACCGGCTACAAGATTGATATCAAGAGCGAGACTCAGGCGAAGGATGCGCCGGGCTTCCGTTATGAAGACTATGTCTATGACGATGAGGATTATGAGGAATATGATGAGGAGTACACCGATGAAGATTACGAGGGTGAATCCTATGAAGAAGAGAACTATGAGGCGGAAGATGTAGAAGCGGCCGAATACGAAGAGGAAGATTCGGGAGAGGCAGAATAATGGCAAAAAAAATTCCCATGCGGCAATGCGTGGGCTGCGGTGAAATGAAGAATAAGAAGGACATGATGCGTGTCCTGAAAACTTCGGAGGGTTCCATAGTCCTTGATATGACCGGACGTAAGAACGGCAGAGGGGCCTATCTGTGCATGAACAGGGAATGTTTGGCCAAAGCCGGTAAGAATAAGGGATTGGAGCGTTCCTTCAAGATGAGTATTCCGCGGGAAATATACGAGGATCTGGAAAAGGAGTTCGAGGAGGGCGAGGATGCAGAACAAACCGAATAAAGATCGGGTGTTATCTATGCTGGGTCTGGCCACCCGCTCCGGAAATGTTGCCAGTGGCGGATTTGCTACAGAGGAAGCAGTTAAGCGCAGGAAGGCATATCTGGTGATTATAGCAGAGGATGCTTCGGATAACACCAAAAAGAAATTCAGGAATATGTGCGGATTTCATGAAGTACCCTGCGAGTATTACAGCGTCAAGGAAACGCTGGGGCACGCCATCGGCAAGGAGGAACGTTCCTGCCTTGCGGTGACTGACGAAGGATTTGCAAATTCGATACGGAAGCATTTATTAGATTCGGAATAGTTGGAGGTAGTGAGCATGGCAAAAATGAAAGTACATGAGCTGGCAAAAGAGCTTGATAAGCAGAGCAAAGAGCTGGTAGCTTTTTTGCAGGATAAAGGATATGAAGTTAAGGCGGCGCAAAGTTCCATTGAAGACGATGCGATTGCGCTTGTGCGTGAGCATTTCGGTGGTGGGGCGAAAGAGACGAAAGCGCCCAAGACAGCGAAAACAGAGGCAGAGAAGGAGCCAAAGTCTGCATCCAAGTCTGAGGCTGGGGCAGCAGAGGCAAAGGCTGCACCCAAGTCGGAGCCTGCGGCAACAGCGCCAAAAACAAAGGAAGAATCAAAGGCACCGGCAGCAAAGGATGCCGTAGAGAAGCCCAAGGCGGCACCGGCAGACGGTTCGAAGCCTGAGGCTCCCAAGAAGAAAAAGATTATCTTTGTAAGTAACCCACATAATTCCAAAATGCAGGGACAAAGACCGCCTCAGGGAGGTCAAAGCAATGATCGAAGACCTGCGGGAGGCGGGCGTCCTGTGCAGACACAGAATACGCCTCACCAGATTATCAGACCGACGCAGAAACCGATTCCTGTGACAGCCGAGCCCTATGAAGTGCGCCAAAGACAGCAGCAGGAACGCAGGATGGAGCAGAGGCAGCAGGAAAAGAGGGAACGTGAAAATATTGCAGCGCAGGAGCGCAAGGCACAGCAAGGACAGGAGAGAGCAGGAAGTGCAGGAGAAAATCGCAGAGTTGAGGCACAAAGCGGAGCAGGTTATAACAGCAATCAGGGCAATCGGAAGGACGGTGGCGCTGGTGCAGGCGCTGGCCGCGGTGCGGGAAGTTTTGAACGCCCTCAGAGAGGCAATGGCGGGCAGGACAATCGATTTAGGAGAAATAACGCTCAGAAGGACTTTGTGCCCGAGACACCTGTCAAGGACGTGGAAAAACACAGGGATGACGAGAAACGCAGGGCGAATCAGGATAGGGACAGGCGTTCCAAGAAAGATTTAATATATGAAGATGATGACGTAGCTGTTAAGAACCGCAACAAGGCGGGACGTTTTATCAAACCCGAGAAAAAGGTAGAAGAGCCGGAAGAGCAAATTAAGGTGATTACAATCCCTGAGTCTCTGACTATCAAGGAGCTGGCGGATAAGATGAAAATTCAGCCGTCCGTGATTATCAAGAAACTCTTTTTACAGGGTCAAGTAGTGACATTAAATTCCGAGGTCAGCTTTGAGGATGCGGAAAATATCGCCATCGAGTTTGAAATCATCTGTGAGAAGGAAGTAAAAGTCGATGTGATCGAAGAGCTGCTCAAGGAGGATGAGGAAGATGAGGCGTCCATGGTGAGCAGACCTCCCGTTATCTGTGTTATGGGACACGTTGACCATGGTAAGACTTCCCTGCTTGACGCGATTCGTAAGACAAATGTGACAGACAAGGAAGCAGGCGGTATTACACAGGCAATCGGTGCATACACGGTTACTGCCAAGGGACAGAGTATTACTTTCCTCGATACACCGGGACACGAGGCATTTACCGCAATGCGTATGCGCGGTGCCAATTCTACGGATATTGCGGTACTTGTTGTAGCTGCGGATGACGGTGTTATGCCGCAGACTGTTGAGGCAATCAACCATGCCAAGGCAGCAGGAATCGAGATTATTGTAGCAGTCAACAAGATTGATAAGCCCAGCGCCAATATTGACCGCGTGAAGCAGGAAATGACGGAGTATGAGTTGATTCCCGTAGACTGGGGCGGTTCCACGGAGTTCGTGCCGGTATCCGCCAAGTCTGGTGAAGGTATAGAAAATCTGCTGGAGACAATACTCTTAACAGCGGAGATTATGGAATTAAAAGCGAACCCCAATCGAAATGCCAGAGGTCTGGTGATTGAGGCGGAGCTGGATAAAGGACGCGGTCCGGTGGCTACCGTGTTGGTACAGAAAGGTACTTTGCACGTAGGCGACTTTATTTCCGCAGGAGCAAGCCATGGTAAAGTAAGGGCCATGATTGACGATAAGGGCAGACGAGTGAAGGAAGCTACACCTTCCACCCCGGTGGAAATCTTAGGTTTGTCCGACGTTCCCAGTGCAGGAGAAGTATTTATTGTCCATGAGAACGACAAGAGCGCGAAAACTTATGCGGAGACCTATATGGCGCAGCATAAGGAAGAGATGCTTGCGGATACGAAGACGAGAATGTCTCTGGACGATCTGTTTAACCAGATTCAGGAGGGTAATTTGAAGGAACTGAATCTGATTGTCAAAGCGGATGTTCAAGGTAGCGTTGAGGCTGTAAAGCAGAGCCTTATGAAGTTGTCGAACGAGGAAGTTGTTGTAAAATGTATCCACGGCGGCGTGGGTGCCATCAACGAATCGGATGTATCCCTTGCTTCCGCATCCTCCGCGATTATCATCGGTTTCAATGTAAGACCGGATGCGACGGCGAAAGCAGTGGCAGAGCGCGAGGGCGTGGATGTAAGACTGTATAAAGTCATCTATCAGGCAATCGAGGATATTGAGGCTGCCATGAAGGGTATGCTTGACCCGATCTTCGAGGAGAAAGTTATCGGTCATGCGGAAGTGCGTCAGATCTTTAAGGCATCCGCTATCGGTAATATAGCCGGTTCTTATGTGTTGGACGGCGAGTTCCAGAGAGGCTGCAAGATTCGTATCACCAGAGAGGGCGAGCAGATTTACGAGGGCGAGCTGGCTTCCTTAAAGAGATTTAAAGATGATGTGAAGGAAGTGAAGGCCGGATTCGAGTGTGGTCTTGTATTTGACGGTTTTGATAAGATGCAGGAATTGGATATCGTCGAAGCATATATTATGGTTGAAGTGCCTCGATAAGCAGAAAGGACACTATACAATGCGTAAAAACAGTGTTAAAAATACCCGTATTAACGGTGAAGTCCAGCGTGTACTGGCGGAGATCATCAGAGGCGAGATTAAGGATCCGCGAATCGCCCCGATGACTTCGGTGGTAGCGGTGGAGGTCGCTCCGGACTTGAAAACCTGCAAGGCGTGGATCAGTGTGCTCGGCGATGAAAAGGCACAGGCAGCCACACTGCAGGGACTTCGGAGCGCCGAAGGTTATATTCGTGGACAGCTTGCCAGAACGATTAATCTGCGCAATACACCACAGATTACCTTCATTATGGATCAATCCATTGCATACGGCGTCAACATGTCGAAGTTGATAGATGAAGTAGTAGAAAAAGATGAGACGGCAGAAAAAAATGAAACGGAAAAGGAAGTTGGAACATTAGAGAATGATGAAGATAATTGATGAATTAAAGGATGCAAAGTCCATAGCAATCAGCGGACATGTGAGACCCGATGGTGACTGTGTGGGATCCGTGATGGGATTGTACCTTTATCTGCAAAAAGAACTGCCCGCGGCACAAATTGACGTATATCTGGATAAACCGGCGGATATTTTTAACTGTATCAGTCACATAACGGATATTAAATCTGAATTTAATACAAATCAGGTGTATGACGTGTTTGTAGTTTTAGATACTGTGCCGGATCGTTTGGGGGACGTGGAGCCTATCTATGAGCGGGCGCGTAAGAAAATCAATATCGACCATCATATCAGTAATACCGGATACGGTGACGTGAGCGTGGTAGAGCCGGAACGCAGTTCCACAGCGGAGCTGCTGTACGAGCTGCTGAATCCTGAAATGATTGATACAGAGATTGCCATGGCGCTTTACATAGGTATTATCCACGACACCGGTGTGTTGCGTTATTCCAACACATCACCTCGGACGCTGCAGGTTGCCGCGGAATTGGTTAAAACTGGATTTGACTTTTCTCAAATCATTGAAGAGACGTTTTTTGAGAAGACTTATCTGCAAACACAGATTATGGGCAGGGCAGTTTTGGAAAGCATGCGTATTATGGATGGCCGCTGCATTGTCAGCGTGGTCAGCCGTCGTATGATGGAGTTTTATCAGGTGACGACGAAGGATTTGGACGGTATTGTGAATCAGCTCCAGTCAGTCAAAGGTGTGGACTGTGCGATTTTTATGTACGAGACGGGAACATCGGAATATAAGGTAAGTATGCGTTCTAACGGCAAGGTTGATGTATCCGCCGTTGCGATGAAGTTCGGAGGGGGCGGCCATGTGCGTGCCGCAGGCTGCACAATGAACGGCACATACCGTGACAATATCAACAATCTTTGTAAGGAGATTGCGGAGCAATTTTGATGAATAACGAGTGTAATGGAATTATAAACGTATATAAGGAGAAAGGGTTCACGTCACATGATGTGGTTGCCAAACTCCGCGGTATATGTAAAATGAAAAAAATCGGACATACAGGAACACTCGACCCTGAGGCGGTTGGTGTGCTTCCTGTATGTTTTGGTTCGGGAACAAAGCTGTGTGATATGCTCACCGACTGGGACAAGGAATATATTGCAGTGCTGCGCTTGGGCGTAACCACAGATACACAGGATATGACAGGACAAGTTCTGTCCCGATGTGACGAGCGAGAGCTTAGGACGCTTACCGAAGAGCGCGTGCAGGAGGCAGTCATGGAATATGTGGGAGACTATGACCAGATTCCGCCCATGTACTCCGCGCTTAAGGTTGACGGGAAGAAGCTGTACGAATTGGCGCGGGCAGGCAAGGAAGTGGAGCGTAAACCCAGAAAGGTACGGATTGAGGAAATAGAGATACAGTCTGTGGAACTGCCGCTTGTGACGTTTCGCGTTGTCTGCTCCAAAGGAACCTACATCAGAACGCTGTGCCATGACATTGGTGCGAATCTGGGCTGTGGGGGCACTATGGAATCCCTGACCAGAAGCAGGGTGGGCATTTTCGGCATAGAGGATGCGCTTACGCTCACAGAGCTTCAAAAGTTGCGGGATGAAGATAAAATAGCTAGCGTTATTATACCGCCTGACGCAATTTTTGCTAAGGATAGGGCGGTTATCGTAAACGGGCAAGGACAGAAAATGGTGCAAAACGGCAATCGCTTGGGAGCGGCCCAGCTTGCGGAGGCGGTACGGTTTACGGACGGCGAGCAGGTCAGGGTTTACGACGGTGACGGTAAATTTTACGGGATATATGTCTATTACAGAGGGGAGAATTCGCTCAAACCGCTCAAGATGTTTCTCACATGAAAAAGGCTGTATTGTTGTGAGAAGATATGTAGAGGACGAGGAATGGGAAAATGCAGATTATAGAGCAGACGACCGATTTTCGGCTGCCTAAGAGAAGCGCCGTTGCCATAGGTAAATTTGACGGTGTTCACCTCGGGCATCGGAAGTTGATTCATAAAATTATAGAGCAGAAGAAGGAAAACTGCCTGGCAACAGTATTTACCTTTGATACTTCGGCGGCCGCTTTTTTCGGCGGAGAGGAGAAGGAGCTGACAACTGTGGCGGAAAAAAGACGCATTTTTGAGGAATTGGGTATTGATGTGTTGATTGAATTTCCACTGAATCGGGAGACGGCTGCCACGGAACCGGGAGAGTTCGTTCACAAGTATCTGGCAGAACAGATGCAGACCGCTTACATCTGCGCCGGAACGGATTTGTCCTTTGGACGCGGAGGGGCGGGAAACTATGCCTTGTTGGAACAATATGCCGAAAAGTACGGTTACCTGGCAGAATTGATCGATAAGGTTAAGGTGGATGGAGAGATGGTCAGTTCTACCAGAGTGCGGGAGGCCGTTCGGGAAGGCAGAATGGAGGATGCCGCACGTATGCTTGGTACACCGTATAATGTGAGCGGTATAGTAGAACATGGTAAAAGACTGGGGCGTAGCATTGGAATGCCCACGGCCAATCTTATACCGGAGAAGGACAAGCTTCTGCCGCCTTACGGTGTCTATTATTCTCGTGTAAGGACAGAAGGCAAAACATATAAAGGTATTTCCAATGTGGGTTGTAAGCCTACGGTGAACACGGAAAATGCGGCGGGAGTGGAGACTTACCTGTATGATTATGACGGAGATTTGTATGGCAGAAATATTACTGTGGAGCTTCTTTCCTACCGAAGACCGGAGATGAAGTTTGAAAACGTAGAACGCTTAAAAGAGCAAATGGAGGCGGATATTGCGGCCGGCAGGGACTATTCACAGGCAGTTTTTGCGCAATAGGGGCTTGTCAGCGTACTTTATTTTAGATAAAATAGAATCGTGTAGGTTTATGCGGGGAATCAGTACAAGCGAAGGGAAACTAAACTAGGATGGACATATCGATTATTCTTGCGTTAGCGGGCGGCTTGGGATTGTTCTTATACGGCATGCGTATTATGAGTGACAGCATTGAGAAAGTTGCCGGCGCAAAATTGAGAGGAATACTGGAGCGGCTGACTACCAACCGATTCATGGGTATTCTGGTGGGTATGATTTTTACCGCAGCAATTCAGTCTTCGTCGGCATGTACGGTCATGGTAGTCAGTTTCGTCAATTCGGGACTGATGACACTGACTCAGGCGGCGGGTATTATTTTCGGTGCGAATATCGGTACAACGGTAACAGCGCTGTTGGTGTCTTTCAAACTAGAGAAGGCAGCGCCGGTTATACTGCTTGTCGGTGTACTTGTAGTGATGTTCTGTAAAAAGCAGAGGATATCCCGTTGGGGAGAAGTTATCATCGGCTTCGGTGTTTTATTTATGGGACTGAGTACCATGTCCGGCGCTATGGCGGGCATGAAGGACTCCCCGGCGGTTCTACATATGTTTGAATCCCTGCAATCCCCTTTTCTGGCAGTGATTCTGGGAGCGGCGCTCACGGCAATCATCCAGAGTTCCTCGGTTACTGTCAGCATCATGGTCTTGCTGGCCAATCAGGGATTACTCAGTATGGATATCGGTATGTACATTATATTAGGATGTAATATCGGTGCCTGTACATCTGCTATACTGGCATCCTTAAACGGTAAGAAGGACGCTAAGAGAGCGGCTGCAATCCACTTGATTTTTAATGTAATCGGTACGGTAGTCGTCTTTGTCATCTTTACATTCGGCGTACACGGTATTGTGGAGGCGCTCACGATGGTGGCAGGCAACAACATGGGTCGCGTGGTTGCTTATGCTCATACCTTGATTAAAATCTTCCAGGTAATCATTATGCTGCCTTTTATCAAAGGTATCGTAAAGCTGACTTATCTGCTCATACCGGGAGACGACAGGAAGGTTGGCTACAGAGACAGCTATCAGCTCAAATATATCGGCGAGAAGGTGCTCCTAAATCCTGCGACAGCGGTAGTGGAGGCAATCAAGGAGTTAGACCGTATGGCATCGCTTGCTGACGAGAACTTAAACCGTGCCATGAACGCCTTGATGACGTTAGAGCCGGAGGAGATAGAGGAAGTTCACGCGGTGGAGAAAAATATAGATTTCTTAAGCCATGCAATTACGCACTATCTCGTCAAAATTAACCAAACCACACTGCCTATCGAGGACTTAAAAAATATCGGTGCACTGTTCCATGTGGTGAACGACATTGAGCGGATCGGCGATCATGCGGAAAATATTGCGGATGCCGCAGAGCATAGGATTGAGACCGGAGTAGGCTTTAGCAAGGAAGCCCAGAAAGAGTTGGGTGAGATGTTGAATATGGTCAATACGATTCTGCGATTCTCTTTTGAGATGTTCGTCAAGAGCACAGAGGATCATGTAGAGGACATCTTGAATCTGGAGGAGGCCATCGACGAGAAGGAGAGGGAACTTCAGCAGAAGCATATCGAGAGACTGTCCAACAACGAGTGTTCGCCCGAATCGGGAGCGTTGTTCTCGGACATTGTCTCCGGACTGGAGAGGGTGGCGGATCATGCCGTCAATATTGCATTCTCCAACAGTTACGGTGAAGCCGGTTAATATAATTTTTTGAGAGGAATTTCATTAAGAATGAAGAGACGTGAGGTGCTCTGTCTGCTTATGGGGTGTTTGCTTTTGTTATCACCCATGCAGGCTAAGGCAAACGAGTTGTCGGATGTGTTGTCGTCCGTGACAATCGATCCCATGATGACCGAACAACAGAATACGGAAGATATGTCTGATACCGATACAGAGGACGAGTATGTTATTCAAGATATTTTGACAGAGCCTATCGGTTCGGGTAATATTCTCGGCACTACCAAGACGGAGCAGGAGTATGCACAGGCCTATGAGAAGGCGAAGAATGCCAATTGGGGTTACACCAATCTGGGCATAGCGAACGTGGAAAACAACTTGAATATTCGGGCCGTTGCGGCGGAGGACGGTAAGCTGATTGGCAAACTGCCGAAGAATGCGGCATGTGAAGTGTTGGATGACGACGGCACATGGGCGCATATCAAGTCCGGCAACGTGGAAGGATATGTCAGTATGGAGTATCTCTTTACGGGCATTCCGGCAAAGCGCAAGGCGGAGGAATTAGCCTCCACGATAGCACGCGTTACCACGGACAGCCTTAAGGTCAGGGCGGAGGCAAGCACCGAGTCGGCAGTGATCACACTTGTACCAAACGGCGAGGAGTTGGAAGTCGTATCGGTAGAAGGCGACTGGGTTAGAGTATATTTGGATGACGAGGAAGTCTATGTGTACGCCGATTACGTGGAAGTCAGTTCGGAGCTTGCAACGGCAATTACTATGACGGAGCTGCTTTACGGTCAGGGTGTATCCGATATACGTGTGGATGTATGCCAGTATGCCAAGGAATTTTTAGGAAACCCGTATGTGTGGGGCGGTACCAGCTTGACAAACGGCGCGGATTGTTCGGGATATGTGCGTGGGGTGTTTAAGAATTTCGGTGTCAATCTGCCTCGTACTTCCAGAGAGCAGGCGAACAGCGGCACGACTATCAAGGTGGCGGATGCCAAACCGGGCGATTTGATATTCTACGGCAACGGCAAGACGATTAACCATGTGGCAATCTACATTGGCGGTGGTCAGGTGATTCATGCCAGCAGTCCGAAAACAGGCATCAGAATCTCCAATATATCATACCGCTCCCCGATCAAAGCGGTTCGAGTCTTATACGATTGAGAAAACACTTTACATTATATATGAGGTATGTTACAATACCATGGTATTATTAGCCGATGCTCGGAGGCGGGACACTCCGGCCCCATCTTAGTGTCAGGCGGTCATAAAGGTAGGTCTTAGACGAACCTTAGAAAGAGAGGAGACAATATGATTTCTAAAGAAAAGAAAACGGCAATTATCAACGAGTATGCGAGAACACCCGGCGACACCGGTTCACCGGAAGTACAGGTAGCGGTTCTCACGGCACGCATTCAGGAGCTGACGGAGCATTTGAAGAACAATCCGAAGGATCATCATTCCAGAAGAGGACTTTTGAAAATGGTAGGTCAGAGACGTGGCTTGCTTGCATACCTGAAAGATAAGGATATTGAGAGATATCGTGCTTTGATTGAGCGTCTTGGTTTGAGAAAATAATGCGGAATGGAAAGGCGGAGATAAGGCTGAATGACATTCAGCTTTATCCGTCCTTTTTCTTTTTTAATGAAAACTCCTATGTACAAACCGATTATGCTTTTACATAGGAGGGAAGAGATGAAAAGGAGAGAAGAGGATTATGTACAAGAGTTACACAATGGAACTTGCGGGACGTACCCTTCGCGTGGATATCGGCAGAGTCGGTAAACAGGCGAACGGTTGTGCTTTTATGCAGTATGGTGAGACGACCGTACTATCTACGGCGACAGCGTCCGATAAGCCGAGGGAAGGAATCGACTTTTTCCCTTGCAGTGTAGAATATGAGGAGAAATTATATGCCGTGGGCAAGATTCCCGGCGGTTTTAATAAGAGAGAGGGTAAAGCGTCCGAGAATGCGATTCTTACGAGCCGTGTTATCGACAGACCTATGCGCCCTTTATTCCCGAAGGATTATCGCAACGATGTTACTCTGAATAATATGGTAATGAGTGTGGACCCCGCATGTCGTCCTGAACTTGTAGCTATGATTGGTACGGCGATTGCGACCTGTATTTCCGATATTCCATTCGACGGTCCCTGTGCCATGACGCAGATGGGTCTTGTGGACGGTGAGTTGATTGTCAATCCTTCTCAGGAGCAGTGGGATAATGGCGATTTGCAGATGACCGTGGCTTCCACATCGACGAAGGTTATTATGATTGAGGCGGGTGCCAACGAAGTACCGGAAGATAAGATGCTCGAGGCAATCTACAAGGCACATGAGATTAACCAGACAATTATCGAGTTTATCAATAAGATGGTGGCAGAGGTAGGCAAGCCGAAGCACAGCTACGAGAGCTGCGCGATTCCGGAGCAGATGTTTGAGGATATCAAGAAAATTGTTCCTCCTGAGGAGATGGAGACAGCAGTCTTCACCGATGAGAAGCAGGTTCGTGAGGAGAATATCAAGAACATCACTGCGAGATTGGAGGAGGCTTTTGCTGAAAACGAGGACTATCTGGCTGTACTTAGCGAGGCAGTATACCAGTACCAGAAGAAGACGGTTCGTAAGATGATATTAAAAGATCATAAGCGTCCGGATGGTCGAGCACTCGACCAGATCAGACCTCTTGCCGCTGAAGTGGATATCATCCCCAGAGTGCATGGTTCCGCAATGTTTACCCGTGGACAGACACAGATCTGCAACGTATGTACATTGGCACCTCTGTCTGAGATGCAGAGAGTTGACGGTCTGGACGAGAATATTACAAACAAGAGATATATGCACCACTACAATTTCCCTTCCTACTCTGTAGGTGAGACGAAAGTCAGCCGTGGACCGGGACGTAGGGAAATCGGTCATGGTGCGTTGGCTGAGAGAGCTTTGATTCCGGTACTTCCTTCGGAGGAGGAATTCCCGTATACAATTCGTACAGTGTCCGAGACCTTTGAGTCCAACGGCTCCACATCCATGGCATCTACTTGTGCATCCTGTATGTCACTGATGGCAGCGGGTGTACCGATTAAGAAAATGGTGGCAGGTATCTCCTGTGGTCTTGTGACAGGCGATACGGATGACGATTTCGTACTTTTGACGGATATTCAGGGCTTGGAAGATTTCTTCGGCGATATGGACTTTAAGGTGACAGGTACTCATGACGGAATCACCGCGATTCAGATGGATATTAAGATTCACGGTTTGACCAGACCGATTGTGGAAGGTGCTATTGCAAGATGCCGCGAGGCGAGAGAGTTTATTATGGCTAATTGTATGATGCCCGCAATCTCGGCACCCCGTAAAGAAGTGGGACCGTATGCGCCTAAGATTATCTCTATCCAGATTGATCCTGAGAAAATCGGTGATGTGGTTGGTCAGCGCGGTAAGACTATCAATGAGATTATTGCCCGCACCGGCGTGAAGATTGACATTACGGACGATGGACAGGTATCTGTATGCGGTACGGATAAAGAGATGATGGATAAGGCTGTGGAGATGATTAAGATCATCACGACAGACTTTGAAGAGGGTCAGATTTTCAAGGGAACAGTAGTCAGCATCAAAGAGTTCGGAGCGTTTATCGAGTTTGCTCCGGGTAAGGAAGGCATGGTTCATATTTCCAAGATTGCCAAGGAAAGAATCAATCATGTGGAGGATGTGCTGACATTGGGAGATAAGGTGACTGTAGTATGCCTTGGCAAGGATAAGATGGGCAGAATCAGTTTCTCCATGAAAGATGTAGCTCAGGTTTAGGATGCTTTAGAGTGCGATATCATAAAGCAAATAGAGGGCGTGAACATGAATAAAGCAACAATCTTGATTGTCGATGACGTAGATATTAACAGAGAAATTCTATGTGAAATGTTTCAGGAGTACAATACAATTCAAGCGGCGAACGGTCGGGAAGCGATAGATATCATTGAAGCCAATCCGGATGGGATATCTGTTGTGCTTCTTGATGTCGTGATGCCTGTTATGGACGGTGTTGCTGTTCTGGAAGAGATGAAGAAACGCAAATGGCTTGACAACATACCGGTACTTTTGATTACGGGAGAAGCGACAACAGAGATTGAGCGTAAGGCATACCGACTTGGTGTCAGTGATATTATTAAGAAGCCTTTTGACGCGTTTATCGCTATACAGCGTACCAAGAACGTCATTGAGCTGTACTACAATAAGCGTCATCTGGAAGAAATGGTTGATCTGCAGACTAAGGTGTTGCGCAAGCAGGCCGAAGAATTGTTAAGTGTCAACGATCGAATTGTAGACGTTATGAGTAATGTGGTAGAGTTCCGTAACTTGGAATCCGGTGACCATGTTAAGCGTGTGAAGACATTTACCAATATTCTTGCAAAATATGTAGCGCAGGAATATCCGGAGTACAAGCTGGACAAAAATGCCATCAATATGATTACGTCCGCATCTGCCCTGCATGATGTAGGTAAGATTGTAATTCCCGATGCAATCCTATTAAAACCGGGCAGATTAACGCAGGAAGAATTTGAGGTTATGAAAACTCACACCACCAGAGGTTGTGAGGTTATCGATATGCTTGCGGATATTCAACAGGGCGAGTACGGCAAGATTAGTTATGAGATTTGCAGACATCACCATGAACGATACGACGGCAGAGGTTATCCTGACGGATTGAAGGGAGAGGAAATCCCTATATCCGCTCAGATTGTATCAGTAGCTGATGTATATGACGCATTGGTCAATGAGAGATGTTATAAAGCAGCCTTTTCACCGGAGGAAGCATACCGCATGATTTCAAATGGTGAGTGTGGAGCATTCTCTCCGAAACTTATGCATTGTTTTGAGCTGGCGAGAGAAGAGTTTGAAGCGGTAGTCCATGGCGAGCATGAGATGGTGAGATAGTAAGCACAAAATAAAAACAAGTGACGTTTTTCAGCGTCACTTGTTTTTGATTTACCATGAAGAGGTTGACTCACTCGCTTTCTCCTCACAATACTTACAGCGGTATATTTCTTTCTCCTCGTCTGCAAGTACAAAGATGTGTGGCAATTCCTGCTCTATGGAAGTGATGCAGCGGGGATTCCGACACTTGATGATATTCTTAATTTCTTTGGGAAGTACCAATTCTTTCTTGTCTACGATATCTCCGTCCTTAATGACATTTACAGTGATATTATGGTCTATAAAGGCAAGTACGTCCAAGTCCAGTGTATTGATGTCACATTCCACCTTCAAGATGTCTTTTTTGCCCATCTTATTGCTTCGTGCATTCTTGATAATTGCCACGGTACAATCCAATTTATCCAACTGCAGATGGTGATAGATGGAGAGACTCTTGCCGGCCTCGATATGGTCCAACACGAAGCCCTCCTCGATTTTTCCTACATTTAACATAGTTGTCTGCTCCTTTCTGATTGTAAATAAATATCTTGCGTTATTTTATGCCTTAAACAGTAATCTCCAAAAGTGTCAGAATCAACGCCATCCGGACATAGACACCATACTGTGCCTGCTTAAAATACACGGCACGGGGATCGTCGTCCACTTCCACGGAGATTTCGTTGACGCGGGGAAGGGGATGCAGTACAAGCATATCGTCCTTGGCGAGTGACATCTTTTCGTTGTTCAGGATATAGAAATCTTTCAGCCGCACGTAATCTTCTTCATTAAAGAAGCGTTCACGCTGTACGCGGGTCATGTACAGGAGGTCAAGATCTGCCATGCAGTCCTCCAAGCGGATGACTTCTTCATATTCAATACCTTTTTCACGTAACAGGTCTGTAATGTAGTCCGGCACTTTTAATTCCGGCGGAGAGATAAAGATGAAACGGATACCGGAATAACGAATCAGGGCACCGATCAGGGAATGGACTGTCCGACCGAATTTCAAATCACCGCACAGACCGATGGTAAAATTGTTGAGGCGGTGTTTTAGAGCGCGAATTGTCATCAAATCGGTCAATGTCTGGGTGGGATGCTGATGTCCGCCGTCGCCTGCATTGATAACCGGTATGCCCGAGCGGCTTGCCGCTACCATGGGTGCACCCTCCTTGGGATGACGCATGGCACATATGTCCGCATAGCAGGAGATAATGCGGATGGTGTCCGATACACTCTCGCCCTTGGATGCCGAGGATGAAGAGGCATCCGAGAAGCCCAGTACCTGGCCGCCCAGATTCAACATTGCCGCCTCGAAGCTGAGTCTTGTCCTTGTGCTCGGCTCATAGAAGCATGATGCCAGCTTTTTGCCTTCACAGGCATGGGCGTATTTGGACGGGTTTACAGAGATGTCCTCCGCCAGGTCAAACAGCTTGTCCAGTTCTTCCACAGAAAAATCCAGTGGATTCATTAAATGTCTCATAGTTGCAGCTCCTTTCCAAAAAAATAGAAGAGAACCGGTCTCTTCTATTTTCGTAATATATTATGTTTGATAGGATAATAATTCATCAACAGGTTTCCGCTTTGGTGCAACAGGTGCTTCATCAGGATATCCCACAGGAATCAATGCTACAAGTTCTCTGTCTTCGGGAATCTGTAACATGGATTCAATAGCTGCCTGATCAAACAGTCCGAGAATGACGGAACCAAGTCCCTGCTCGTAAGCGGCTAAACAGAAAGTCTGTGATGCAATGCCTGCATCGTACATCTGCCAACCGTCTCCGCGCGGAGTGCTGTAAGAGCCATCGCGCTCGAAACCGCTGCGATTCTTAACAATAGTTACGGCAATGAGAACCGGAGCGGAGGAGATAATCGTACCGTTGCCCGGCCAGATGGAGGTGCCTTCTTTGGCAATCTTTTCTTTCAGTTCACCCTCAATTGCAATATAGCGGGTAATCTGCGTATTTTTCCAACTGGGTGCGTAGGAAGCTGCCTCGACAATCTGCTGCAGCAGTTCATGAGAAACCGGATCGGTTTTGAATTTGCGGATGCTTCTGCGCCCTAAAATACATTCCTTAGCAGTCATGCAATAACCTCCTTCTTAATCATACAACGTATGTCTGCGCCTCACAGTACTTTGTGCCGCACAGATGCTTTCTCATCTATATCTTGTATATCATATCATAAAGGGCAGAGCGTTTCAATAGTTTTTACTTTCATAAGTTGAGGGATATACATTTTTATTGTGGAAAAACCGGTGGTATGATATAGTGATAGATGAATTTGTAGTGTATGATGCGGAAACGGACAAGAAGATAAAATACGATAAAAGGAGCGGTGCTTTATGGAAGATTTAAAGAAAGATAATGAAATCGATGAGAACAGGTCGGGAGAGAATGAAGCGGAAGCAGAGAAAAAAATGTATATTGAGCGGAAATGCTGGCTATTCTTTGGGCTTCCTTTCACTTTTACCAAATACACTGTGACGGACGAGGTCATTACAATCAATGAGGGCTTTCTGAACACGAAAGAAAACGATTGTTATTTATATAAAGTGCAGGATGTGGAGTTACATACAAGCTTGGCGGAGCGTATTTTTAAGCTGGGTACGGTGGCATGCTATACGGGCGATAATACACATCCGCAGTTATATCTGACGCATATCCATCACGCCAAGGAGATAAAAAATTTTATTCTGAAAGCGTCCGAGGAGGCGCGCAGACGTCGTCGAACTCTGAATACGCTCAATATCGACGCGGCGGACATTGATGAGATTAATGCATAAATAAAGTATTAGGTTGGGTTATCCGACGAGGCTCCACCGGGACGTTTTTCGCTTTCTGTCAGGAGTCGTTCAAACAACAGACCGGTGATAAACCAGCATGGAGCATAGTCCAGGCGGATTACTTTGCCGAGATTCCATCGGGCACGTTCGTAGTTCCATGGACATAAGTCCCGCTTGCGAAGCCAGATGCCGGTGAGGAATTCTCCGGTAAAAATCACGCCGGTATAGACCAGACCACGAAATATGAAGTTGAAGCCGCAGCGGCGCAGTATGCGGCATAGTGGGGCGAGCAGAGATGCCAGTCCGTAGATGGGAAACATCCAGACGGAAGTGGTGCACGGGAGACGATAGTCCCGCCTGCGAAAAGCGTGGAAGGCGGTGAAAATCATTTCCAGAAACCAGCCCAGCAGCCCACAGTGTATATAATTGTGTATCCATTTTTTCATATTATAAGTATAGCCCGATGGGATATATTCTATACGTGGCAGATTAAATGGAATATCCAACCGTCGACATAGTGCTGATCGACTCTGAGATACAGAATACAACGGAAAGGAGGCGCGTACATGAATTACAGGGAAGCGATGGAATATATGGAAGAGCTTAAAAAGTACGGTACTGTTATGGGGCTTACCGCCATGCGGGAATTGTGTGCGCGTCTCGGGAATCCGCAGGAACAGCTAAAATTCGTACATATTGCGGGAACCAACGGGAAGGGCTCCGTGCTCGCTTATGTGTCCACCGTGTTGTATACGGCAGGTTACCGAGTGGGCAGATACATTTCACCTGCGGTGAAAGACTATCGGGAGCGATTTCAGGTAGACGGCAAGATGATTACACAGTCGGCGTTATGTAACAGCTTGGAACGAGTCAGAGCGGCAGCGGAAGATATGGTGACGGAGGGATTTCCCCATCCTACGGCTTTCGAGGTGGAGACGGCGACTGCGTTCCTCTTTTTTGCGGATAAACAGTGTGACATCGTGGTGTTGGAGACAGGACTAGGCGGAGCCGAGGATGCTACAAATATTGTGACCACGACGTTGGTGGCGGCATTTACCTCTATCAGTATGGACCATATGGATATTCTGGGAGACAGTCCGGAGAAAATTGCGGGAGTAAAAGCGGGAATAATAAAGAACAAGCGTTATGTAATAACCGCAAGGCAGTCGCCGGAAGTTATGAAAGTGTTGCGACAGACGGCACTCCTGAAGAAAGCTAAGTTGTTTACGGCAGATGTAACCAGAGCGAAAAATGTCAAGTATGGTGCGACAAAGCAGCATTTTACCTACGATAAATATAAAAATATGGAAATTTCCATGTTAGGGCAGTTTCAGATTGAGAATGCGGTAGTGGCATTGGAGGTCATATCCGCATTGGGTAAGCTGGGGTATCCTGTGGCGGAGGATAAGCTGCGGCAGGGATTTGTGGAGGCTGTTTGGCCTGGCAGATTTGAAGTGATAGGGAAGAAGCCCATTTTTATTGCAGACGGAGCGCACAACGAAGATGCGTCATTGAAACTGGCCCAGAGTATCAGGTTCTATTTTACAAACAAAAGAATCATATATATAATGGGAATGTTGAGAGATAAAGAATATGATAAGGTGATTCGCAATACCTATGAGATGGCCGAGCATATTATCACGGTGACACCACCTGTTCCGGAACGCGCGCTTCACGCTTATGAGTTGGCGCAGGAGATACGGCAGTATCACGGCAGTGTGACGGTGGCGGACAGTGTGCAGGAGGCGGTGGAGATCGCTTACCTTTTGGCAGGACAGGATAAGGAGTGCGTTATCATTGCATTCGGCTCTCTCTCATATCTGGGAGAGCTGATGAACGTAGTGCAGCATAGGGATACAATCAGGAGAGACTCACATGGTAGATCAGAAGAAAATTGAGCAGGCGGTGCGTCTTTTATTGGAAGGCATCGGCGAAGATATAAATAGGGAAGGTCTGGCGGATACTCCCAACAGAGTTGCCCGGATGTACGAAGAAATCTATAAAGGTATGGAGGAAGACGCATCCGTGCATCTGTCCAAGACCTTTGCAGTGGACAGCAACGAGATTGTGGTGGAGAAGGACATCACATTCTACTCCACTTGTGAACACCATCTAATGCCCTTTTACGGCAAGGCACATATTGCCTACTTGCCCGACGGCAGGGTGGTAGGGTTAAGCAAGCTTGCCCGTACGGTGGAAGTATATGCCAGAAGATTGCAGATACAGGAACAGATGACAACGCAGGTTGCCGAGGCAATCATGGACCATTTAAAACCGCAGGGGGTGATGGTGATGGTGGAGGCGGAGCACATGTGCATGACGATGCGAGGTGTGGCCAAGCCGGGAAGCCGGACCGTAACCATGGCGGCGAGAGGGTGCTTTCAGGAAAATCCGCAGCTGCAGCAATATTTCTTCGAGATGATCAGAAGATAAATAACAGATGGTATTATTGCACTGACAAAGTGATTAAGGAGAGACACATTGAAGATAGGTGGCAGGGATTTTTGCACCAAAGGACACACGTATGTGATGGGAATATTAAATGTAACACCGGATTCCTTTTCCGACGGAGGCAGATACAATACGATTGACAGTGCTCTGTATCATGTGGAGAAGATGCTGGGCGAGGGGATGGATATTCTGGATATCGGCGGAGAATCCACCAGACCGGAGTATATTCCCGTATCTGACGAAGAGGAAATTAGTAGAATATCACCAGTTATTGAAAAAATTAAATCAACATTTGATGTGCCGATTTCTGTGGATACGTATAAATTTAAGGTGGCACAGGCAGGACTGAAAGCGGGCGCAGACATGATTAACGATATATGGGGGCTGAAACATGATGCAAAGTTGTCGGATGTGATTGCCGATGCCGGCGTTCCCTGTTGCCTGATGCACAATCGGATGGAAACAGCTTACGAGAATTTTATGGAGGATGTGCTGAAAGACTTGGAAGAGAGTATCTCCATTGCACATAGAGCGGGAATCGCTGATGAGATGATTATCCTTGACCCTGGTGTAGGTTTTGGCAAGAGCTATGAAAATAATTTGGAGATCATCGGAAGGTTGGACATGCTTCACGCTCTGGGCTATCCAATTTTGTTAGGTGCCAGCAGGAAGTCGGTAATTGGACTGACACTTGATCTGCCGCCTGCAGAGCGAGTGGAAGGAACTCTTGTGACGAGCGTATACGCCGTATTAAAGGGTGCTATGTTTGTCCGTGTCCATGATGTGAAGGAAAATGTGCGTGCTATCCGAATGGCGGAGGCTCTGCGGAACGGATGTTAAGCGCAGATGGATATATATAATGTAAGAAGGCAGGAATATACCATGGATCAGATTATTATAGAGAATCTTAAGGTATATGCCCATCACGGTGTATATCGGGAAGAGAATGAGAAGGGACAGAATTTCTACATAAACGCTGTCTTAGAGACGGATACGCGAGCTGCGGGCATACTGGATGATTTAGACCTCTCCACGAATTATGGGGAGGTTTGCAAATTCTTAAATATTTTTCTGCAAGAGCATACTTATAAACTGATTGAGACGGTGGCTGAGCGTACTGCAGAAGCACTGCTTCTTCGGTTTCCCCTAATCAGACGCGTCACGCTGGAAATCCGTAAGCCTGAGGCACCGATTCCGCTGCCCTTTGAGTCGGTGTCGGTGAAGATTACCAGGGGATGGTCCAAGGCATATTTGTCTTGCGGCTCCAATATGGGAGACCGAAGAGCGCATTTAGACGGTGCGGTGGAGGCACTGAGAAGTGATAGCAAATGCCGGGTGCTGCAAGTATCAGACTGGATTGAGACGGCACCTTACGGCGGTGTGGAGCAGGATGATTTCCTGAACGGGGCGATTATGCTGGAAACCCTGTATACACCTAACATGCTGCTTGAGAAGCTTCACGAAATCGAGGAGGAACATAATAGGGAAAGAACAGTCCACTGGGGGCCGAGAACGCTGGATTTAGATATATTACTGTACGGGGATTGCGTCATGTACACGGATGACCTGAAGATACCTCATGTAGATATGCAGAACCGCTATTTTGTATTGAAGCCGCTCGCACAGATTGCTCCCTACGAGCGGCATCCGCTGTTAAATCAGAGTATAGTACAGATGTATGAGGTGTTCCGAGAGACTATTTCATCTCCTTAAGAGCTGCCTGCATTCCTGATTCAAAAGTTGTCACGTTGACTGAGCCGTATGTACTCGTTCGGTAGACCGGTGTCGGTTCGCCGAAGGTGTTAAAGTAAACATACTGAGAAGTAATGTTAATATTCTGGTAGATACCGTCCCTAACCGTTTCCTGAGCGCTTCCGTCGGTGTACATTCTCTTTAATGCAGGAGCGGTTTGGGAATTGGTCTGATAATATATGTAACTTTCATATACATTAAACGAGTCTACACGTTCATTGGTCAAAACTTCCACTACGTTGTCGTTGAGGGAGTATCGGCATAGACGGTAATTGTTCTCCACATCCATATAGTACACATACCCGCTTTGATAGATGGGGTACCAGAGGTTGCCCTCCCATACCACGCGGGCGGAATCGTTAGCCGTGTTGAGTGCGTACAAGTAATGATTTTCTTTTGTGCCGTTATAATAAATCGTACCGTTCACATAGCAGTTCGGATTGATAAGTGTATCAGGGTCTACAGTCTGTTTATCTTTCTTGTCTATCTTAATCTTCTCCAGGGAGATGGAAGTCTTGGTATCCACCTTCTGATAGTACAGATAGTTGCCGCATAACTGCATGGCAGATACATAACAGCGATCCATACCGGTGACATTTTTGCCGTTAAGGTTGCTCCTGTAGATGCCATATGCGCCGCGGAAGGAGCCACTGTCACCGGTATCGGTACTGGTGGTAACGTAATAGAGATAATCGCCGCCCGCATTGATGTAGGAGGTATTGCCGCCATGAAGCTTCTTGATATCGCTCTCATCAGGATTCATAGAGTAGAGAGCATAATTGTCATAAGCGTTGGCGAAGTAGACACGTCCGTCGTACTCACAGAAATAACCTTTGTTATTTAAGTTGCCCGCTGTGTTTCCTACAGTGTTCTCATCATTGAGTGGAATGCGCCCCGACCAAATTACAAGTGCAATCAGCGCTGTAAGAACAACGGCTGTTATTATAATTATGAGAATATTTTTTTGTTTGGATGTCATGGTCGTCCTCCATACTTAAACATATATTATTATCCTTGTGAAAAGACTTTTCCTAACAGACTCATTATAGCCTTAAACCGTCTTGCTATCAAGGGGGATATGGAGTAAAATTATGTAATAGGCGCAAAAGAAAAACAAGCGACGCGGAAAGGGCTAGTAAAATGGATTTACTTGAATTGCGTGAAAAACTCGACCGAATAGACGAGCAGATTGTAAAGCTCTATGAAGAGCGAATGGAAATCAGCTCGCAGGTTGCCGATTATAAGATAGAGACGGGCAAGAAAGTATTGGATAAGTCGCGTGAGGAAGAGAAATTACGCACGGTGCGTTCCATGACGCACAATGAGTTCAATGCTCACGGTGTACAGGAACTGTTCGAGCAGATTATGTCCATGAGCCGAAAACTGCAGTACAATAAACTGGCACAGCAGGGATACCATGGTAAATTGCCTTTTATTGGTGTGGACAGGCTGGATGTACAGAATGCAAGAGTGGTCTTTCAGGGTGCTGAGGGGGCGTATTCCCAGATGGCGATGATGCAGTATTTTGGGGAGGATGTGAATTGCTTGCACGTGGACACTTTTCGCGATGCCATGTGCGCGATAGAAGAGGGAAGTGCGGATTATGCGGTTCTCCCAATAGAGAATTCCACAGCAGGAATCGTCAATGAGATTTATGATTTGTTGGTGGAATATGAGAATTACATCGTGGGTGAGCAGATTATTAAGATTGAGCACTGCCTGATAGGGCTGCCGGGAACGGACTTTGAACAGATAAAGACAGTGTATTCACATCCGCAGTCGCTGATGCAGAGTGCCAGGTACTTAAATTCCCATGACGGATGGAAGCAAATCAGTATGCAGAACAATGCTTTTGCGGCGCGTAAGATAAGTGAGGACAAGGACTTCAGTCAAGTGGCGATCGCCAGTGAGCAGGCAGCGAAAATATACGGTCTGGAAATTTTGGAACGTGGCGTGAACCAGTCGGAGACCAATTCCACCAGATTTATTATCGTGACGAACCAGAAAATATTCTTAAGGGATGCGAAGAAGGTGAGCATTTGTCTGGAAGTGCCGCACGAGAGCGGTTCGTTGTACCATATGCTTTCCCATATTATCTATAATAATCTCAACATGACAAAAATAGAGAGCCGACCCATCGAAGGAAGAAACTGGGAATATCGATTTTTCATTGACTTTGAGGGAAATCTGGCAGACGGTGCGGTGAAGAATGCACTCAGGGGACTTCGGGAAGAAGCAAGGAATATGAAAATCTTAGGAAATTACTAGGAAAGGCTAAAGCAGGACGCAGGTATGAGAGAAGAAGAACTGATTATCTATAAAGATTTTGAGGACGGACAGATATTACATGATATGGTATGGTTGATGGATCATTACCGTGCCGGTGACAACAGGACAAGGCCCCTGTTCTTTGAATGTATGCACGGACTTTTGGAGATGGCGTCAGAGTATGCTTTTTCCGGCAATCTGTGGCACTGTTATCTGACGAATCTGTTGGTAAACAACGAGAACAGTTACAGTGTGCCGTGTGAGATGCGGGGAGAGACAGAGGGCAGCATCAATCAGTTGGCACTGCATGACATTACAATTTTTAAAGAGTTCTATGATTTCGATTTCACTGAGATGATGGATGTATTAAAAGCGCCGGAATTTAGCGTGGTTGTTGACTATCAGGGAAATACGTCCGTCAGCAGAATCTACAGTACTAAGATTAAGGACAGAATCTGTCGTCTGGCCCAACAGTTCGCGGTATGCGAAAGTGCATGGGAGATGAAGGTTCTGCTGACAGAGTTTTACTGTGAGTACGGTGTGGGTAAATTTGGTTTACATAAAGCGTTCCGTGTGGAGCATACAGACGTAGGTGCATGCATTGAGCCAATCCGTAATATTTCCCATGTACAGCTCAATGACCTGATTGGGTATGAGATTCCCAAGAAGAAGCTTACGGACAATACAGATGCATTCGTAGAGGGCAAAAAGGCGAATAACTGTCTGCTGTTCGGCGACGCGGGAACGGGCAAATCTACCAGCATCAAAGCGATTGCCAATGAGTATTATGATAAGGGGCTGCGTATTATAGAACTTTATAAGCATCAGTTTCAGGATTTGAACGATGTGATTGCGCAGGTAAAGAACAGAAATTATAAGTTTATCATCTATATGGATGATTTGAGTTTCGAGGAGTTTGAGACGGAATATAAATACTTGAAGGCTTTGATTGAAGGTGGGTTGGAGAAAAGACCCAACAACGTGCTTATCTATGCAACCTCCAACAGACGGCATCTGATTCGGGAAAACTACAGCGACAAGGAAGGGATTCGCGAGGATATGCACGCCGGAGATACCGTGCAGGAGAAGCTGTCGCTGGTGTACCGTTTCGGTGTGACGATTTATTTCGGCGGGCCGGATAAAAAGCAGTTTGAGGAGATTGTTAAGGGCCTGGCAGCACGGTACGGCATTGTGATGGACGAGGAGGAGTTGCTTGCACAGGCAGGCAAGTGGGAATTGTCTCACGGCGGATTGTCCGGAAGAACGGCACAGCAGTTCATTGACTTTTTAAGGGGACAAAGGGCATGAAAACATTCGCAGCAATCGATGTCGGTTCCTATGAACTGGCGATGAAAATATTTGAGATTTCCGGGAAGAACGGCATCAAGGAAATCGATTACATCAGACATCGTATCGATTTGGGCACAGATACTTTTGCCACAGGTAAGATAAGTAACGAGCGGGTAGACGAGCTGTGTAGGGTGCTGCGCGACTACGGCGAGATTATGAAAAGCTACAGAGTGGACAGCTACAAGGCGTACGGTACGAGTGCAATCAGGGAGACGGACAACCGAATGATTGTTTTGGACCAGATTGCACAGCGCACAGGTATTACCATAGATGTCTTAAGCAATTCGGAACAACGGTTTTTAAATTATAAATCTATTGCGTCCATCGGCGATGCCTTTAACAGAATCATTGAGAAAGGAACTGCTATAGTGGATATCGGCGGCGGCAGCATACAGGTGTCGCTTTTTGATAAGGATACTCTTGTGACGACCCAGAATATGCGTCTGGGTGTACTGCGTCTTCAAGATAGACTTAGCAGACTGAATATACGTCCGGAGCAGAAGGAAGGGATGCTGGATGAGATTATCAGCTCCCAACTGGCGGTTTTTAAGAAGCTGTATCTCAAGGACAGAGTGATTGAAAATATCATCGTGGTGGACGACTATGTCTCTGCGGTGGTTGGCAAGAATGTGGCGGGGTTGGAGCAGACCAGCGTGGAAGCTTCCGCCATGGATAAATTCTTACAGCGGGTGCGTACCAAATCGGTTCAGGAAGTGTCGCGTATCTTGGGAATGCCGGAGGAAAATGTGTCGCTGCTGTTCATATCGGGCGTGCTCATTAACCGAATTTCCAAGGTGATGGACGCGAAATTAATCTGGGTGCCGGGTATGACTTTATGCGACGGTATCGCTTACGAGTATGCGGAGCAAAGCAAGCTGATTAAACCGGACCATGATTTTGAGCAGGATATCATTGCCTGTGCGCAGAATATCAGCAAGCGGTATATGGGAAGCAGAAGAAGGGGCGAAACATTGGAGAAAATCGCTCTGACGATTTACGACAGCATGAAGAAAGTACACGGTTTGGGTAATCGTGAACGACTTCTCCTGCGTATCGCTACATTATTACATGACTGCGGCAAATATATCAGTCTGGTAAACTTGGGAGAGTGTTCCTATAACATCATCATGTCCACTGAGATTATCGGACTGTCCCATGTGGAGCGGGAGATTGTGGCGAATATAGTGAAGTACAATCACATGGATTTTGATTACTACGAGGCGATGGGCAGGGATATTGCTCTGACAAGGGAAAATTACCTGACGATTGCGAAGCTTACTGCAATCCTGAAGATTGCCAACGGATTGGACAGAAGCCACAAGCAGAAGTTTAGGAATATCAAGACGACTCTCAAAGAACAGCAGCTTATCATCACCGTGGACGGTTCCTTGGATATCACATTGGAAAAGGGACTGTTCGTAAAACGTGCGGAGTTTTTCGAGGAAGTGTACAGCGTTCGTCCGATCATCAGGCAGAGAAGCTGAGAAAGGAATCGGTATAGAGAAGATGGATTTTTCCGATGTTTCATATTATACGAATAGAGAATTGAGCTGGCTTTTGTTTGACAAGCGGGTGTTGGAAGAGGCGAAAGATAAGGACAATCCGCTCTTTGAACGCTTGAAATTCTTAAGCATTACGGCCTCTAATCTGGATGAATTTTTTATGGTAAGGGTCGCTTCTTTGAAGGATATGGTAAGTGCCGATTACAAGAAAAAAGACATTGCGGGCATGACAGCAAAGGAGCAGCTTGCAAGCGTGATTGAGCAGACCCATAAACTGGTCGGGCAGCAGTATAACGTGTACAATAAAAGCCTGATGCCGCAGCTTGCGGAATGCGGGATTCGGATTATCAGTCATCACGAGGATTTAAATAAAGAGGACGCTGAATACGTGGACCGTTATTTTGCGGATAATGTGTATCCGGTTCTGACACCCATGGCAGTTGATTCCTCCAGACCTTTTCCGCTGATTCGCAATCGCTCACTGAACTTAGGTGCGCTGATGAAAAAGAAAAACGGTGAAGGGGAATTGGAGTTCGCTACCGTGCAGGTGCCCAGCGTCCTTTCTCGTATCGTGGCGATTCCCGATGCCAAGGTTACGAAGGTGATTTTGCTGGAGGAAGTGATTGAGCGCAATATCCATAAGCTGTTTTTGAATTATGATATTGTGTGCAGTTATCCCTTCCGAATTATGAGAAATGCGGATTTGTCCATAGAGGAGGACGAGGCGGAGGATTTGCTGCAGGAGATTGAGAGGCAGCTGAAAAAAAGACAGTGGGGTCAGGTCATTCGTCTGGAAGTGGAAGCAGGTATAGATGCCAGACTGCTTAAATTAATTCGTGAGGAACTGGAAATCGAACAGGAGGATATTTATGCCATCAGCGGACCCCTTGATTTGACTTTTCTGATGAAGATGTATGGTCTGGACGGCTTTGAAGATTTAAAAGAGCACAGTTATTTAAAACCGCAGCCGGTGCCGGAGTTTAGGGAAGAGACAGATATGTTTGCCAAAATCAGAGAAGGCGATATCATGATGCACCATCCTTACCAGACTTTTGAACCGGTAGTGAATTTTATCAGACAGGCGGCTAAGGACCCGGATGTGCTTGCCATCAAGCAGACTCTCTACCGTGTCAGCGGCAATTCACCTATTGTCGCTGCTTTGGAGCAGGCGGCGGACAACGGTAAACAGGTGTCCGTTCTGGTAGAGTTGAAAGCCCGGTTTGACGAGGAAAACAATATCGTATGGGCTAAGAAGCTGGAAAAAGCAGGGTGTCATGTTATCTACGGTCTGGTAGGTCTTAAAACCCACAGCAAGATTACACTGGTGGTTAGGCGGGAAGAACACGGCATTCGCAGATACGTTCATTTGGGAACGGGAAATTACAATGATACAACGGCGAAGCTGTACACGGACGTGGGGATTTTTACCTGCTCGGAATCTATAGGGGAGGATGCCACAGCCGTGTTTAATATGTTGTCCGGTTACTCTGAGCCGAGGAACTGGAACAAGTTGTCCCTGGCACCGCTCTGGCTGAAGGACAGATTCCTTCATCTGATCAGGCGGGAAACGGATTACGCCAAACAGGGCAGGACAGCTCATATCATTGCCAAGATGAACGCTCTGTGCGATAAGGACATTATTGAGGCATTATATGCAGCCAGCACGGCGGGAGTTAAGATTGATTTGATCATTCGCGGAATATGCTGTCTTAAGGTAGGAATCCCGGGTGTGAGCGAGAATATCAAGGTGCGCTCCATCGTAGGTAATTATTTGGAGCATGCCAGAATCTTTTATTTTGAAAATGATGGGAAGCCGGAGTATTATTGTTCCAGTGCGGACTGGATGCCCCGGAATCTGGAGCGTCGCGTGGAGATTCTTTTTCCGGTGGAAAAACCGCAGCTGCAGGAGAAATTACGTAACATATTGGACTGCCAGATGAGAGATACGGTCAAGGCTTCCGTACTTAAGCGTGACGGCAGCTATGAGAAGGCAGGCAAGAGAGCCAAAGAGCCGTTCAATTCACAGCTTCATTTCTGTATGGAAGCCAGGGAGATTGCCAGAGCGGAGAAGGACATAGGCAATAAGAGGGTGTTTATTCCCGAGACGCATCACGCCGAATAGGGTAAGGATGCAAGGAAGGATAATAATATATGAAAATCTATTTGGCATCGGCATCGCCCAGAAGAAAGGAACTGTTAAAGCAGATAGGACTTTCCTTTAAGACGATGCCCAGCACGGTGGAAGAAAAGATTACGAAGACAGAGCCGAGCGAAGTGGTGGAGGAACTCTCCTATCAGAAGGCGGTGGATGTCTGCGGACGGTTGGCAGCCGAGGGACAGGAAGATTATGTGGTGATCGGCGCAGATACGGTGGTATCCTGTTGGGGGAACATCATGGGTAAGCCCAAGGATAAGGAAGATGCATGCAGAATGCTCCGGGATTTGCAGGGTAAGAGCCATCAGGTATATACCGGTGTGACATTGGCGTGGAAGAGCAGCGGCATATCCCCGATGTACTACACGTTCAGCGAGTGTACCGACGTAACAATGTATGCCATGGAAGAAGAAGAGATTGAAAAGTATGTGGCAGGCGGAGAGCCTATGGACAAGGCGGGAGCTTATGCGATTCAGGGACAGTGCGCCGCTTATATACAGGGTATCTGCGGGGACTACAACAATGTGGTCGGACTGCCGGTGGGAAGAGTTTATCAGGAACTAAAGAGCAGAGGTCTGCTCGGGAAGGCAGTAAAGTAAGATGATAAGGCTGATTGCAACGGATATAGACGGAACGCTCGTCGAAGATTCCACCGCATATATCTATCCCGAAATACTGTCGGCGATTCGCGAGTGGACGGACAGAGGCGGATATTTCTGCGTGGCGAGCGGACGGCAGTATTACAGTATACGCAATATGTTTGAACAGGTATCCGACCGTATTATCTATCTGGCGGAGAATGGCGCACATGTGCGTTATGGAGAGCAGGACATTCTTGTGCAGAAGATGCGCAGAGACTATGTGGAAGAACTGATGAGGCAGCTGCGGCAGTATTATGACGAATGCGATGTCATCGTTTCCTCCACGAGGGGCAGTTTGATAGAGTCGCATAACGAGGAGTTTATAAGATTTATTGCGGAAGGTTATCGCAATAAGTATCGAATTGTGGAGGATGTTCTGGCGGAGCCGGAGGAAATCATTAAGATTGCCATACGTCATCAGGGCAGTATCCGCAAGCTGGGTGAAACGGTTTTAATCCCACAGTGGCAGGATAAGATTAAGGCATGTATGGCGGGAGAAGAGTGGGTCGATTTCATGGATGCCTCCGTGGATAAAGGAAATGCCCTTAGGGTGCTTCAGGAGTATTTGGGTGTTGCGGAAGCAGAGACGATGGCATTCGGCGACAATGATAATGACATCGGGCTTCTTCTGGCAGCGGGAGAGAGTTATGCCGTTGAGAATGCCAGAGACAGCGTCAAGGCAAAGGCGAAGCACATCTGCCCGTCTTATCACGAGAAGGGTGTGTATCAAGTGATAGAGAAGCTGCTTGAAGAGATGCGACAAGAAGTATAAGAATAGAAGCATATTTATAGGTGTTTGTGCATTACAGTGTTACAAGACAGATGTTGAAATAATAGATGCATTGGCAGGAGGTATAAAATATGTACGATGAAGCTGTATTACAGTGTTTCTTAGAAAAACAGGAACAACTCTTCCCGGAGAGGGTGGCAGAGACACCGGAGGAAGCGGAGGACTTTCTGGAAGAATGTATGGCTGTGGTGGTCGATTCCGTGCGCGAAGTATGGGAATATTTCGATGAAGCCGGCATTGACATGGAAGGCGCAGACGAAGAGGAGATTCTCGACGCAGACGAAGTCTTCGAGATTGGAGACGGAAGGTATCTGATTGTGGAAGGGTGAGAGAGCATTTTTGGACCTTTTGTTACTGATTGTTTTATGAAGTGGCGGAGAAACTACCAATTGAATGAAGAATTTGTAAGTAGAATTTATAAAACTGTGATTGAAGATGGTGAGAATATATATAAAGGATTGTATGAAAATACAGAAGTAACAAAAAGAAACGTTGATTATTGGAAGAAAGCAATAGAGCTGTACCGTTCATTTGATGATGAACAAAAAAATGTGTTTTTGGATATTATCAAGCATACAATGATTGATACAGTTTCAAGTGTATTTGGTATATTAGATGGTTCCAGTACCCTATCCGGCGGAAATTTGGAGTTTGAAATCAAAATTAATGGGATAAGTACTGAAAATGAATTACAAGATACTTTTCTTGGGGTTGTTGAAGAAATAGGAAATAGGAAATAGTAAATAAAGTCCTTATAGAAATAAACGAAATTACGTAAATGAAAATATGGCAATATGATTGCAAAATAAAGCCGTATGTGCTATATTTTGTGTATGGGAAAACCGGAGAGCCGGGCGGCTTACCCTCTTTTCGGAGGGGCTAACCCTCCAGTCGAAAGAAAGGAGGGCGTTGCCAATGATTACATATGCGGAACTAATCCAATTTTGTATATTCATTGTCGCTCTTGTGGGGTTGTGTTATACAATCTCTCAAGGAAAACGATAGCAGCCGCCATTACCACGAATAATGACGGCTGTTTGCACTAAATAGCTTGTTGTATCGGGTAAGCCGCTTCTCTGGTTTTCCCTATTGTGTTTACAATATAGCATATCTAACGGTATGATGCAAGAGTTTTTTACTTTTTTACAATAAAATCAAGCCAACAACTCCCTCATACATTCTGCGAGGCCGTCGTTATTGTTGTCCAGACGGGTGACAATATCGGCGGCTTCTTTGACTTTCGGGACAGCATTAGCCATTGCGATACCACAGCCTGCCGCCTGTATCATGGAGATGTCGTTGTCCGCATCACCTGCCGCATAGGAATCGGATACGGGGATGCCGAAGTGTTCGCAGACATAGGTTACTGCGTTTCCTTTTCCGGCTTCTTTGACGAAGAGCTCCAGATATTTGTCGTTGGAAAATATGTACTGAATTTTATCTTCGGCCCAGTCCGCTATTCGCTTGCAGAAGGCTACAAGACGCTCGTGATTGTATAAATCCAGAACGAGCATTTTATAGGGTTCGGCAGTTAAAGCGGAGGCAAAGTCGTCCGCCAGAATAAGCGGAAGATGAATCTTGCGTCGATAGTAATGGCTTTCCTCGTCCTCGGTATGACACATGATGGCATCCTGCGTATAGGTTTGGATATGCAGACCCATTGCATCGGCTTCCTTCTGTAAATGGGACACATAGGAAAGCGGCATCGGTCTTTCCAGAATTGGTTTTTTAAGGTCACAGTCATAGACGAGGGCACCGTTGCTGGCAATTATAAGGATACTGGGGGCATTAAGCCCCTCTGTTTCTTTGACTTCCAGAATACTGTTAAGCGGTCTTCCTGAGGAGAGTACCAGTTTATTGCCTGCGGCAAGGAATTCATCTAGAAAGGTTTTCGTGCCATTTGAGATTTTAGCATCTTTATTCAGTAACGTTCCGTCTAGATCCGTGAACAAAATCTTCATGTATATGTCAGTCCTTATCTGTCTCTTAATATGAGCTTTAGAAACATATGCTGTATATGAGGCTGTTAAGCGAGCCTGCCCGTGACTTTTTTCATTGTTAAAAGCAATTCCTCCGGCACGAACAGCTTGCCGTACCCCACGCCTAAATCGAGGTTTGGCTTGTTGGCTCCGTGGAAGTCCGAACCGCCGCTTAAAAGCAAGTCGTATTTCTCCGCAAGCCGCATCATATCCCGTTCATCCTGATTGGTGTAGGTGCTGTATAGGGCTTCGATACCCATAAGTCCTACGTCCTTTAATTCGGCCACGAGCCTGTCCAACCGCTCTTTGCCCATGTGGTATAAGGGTGGGTGCGCCAGTATGGGTACACCGCCAACCTGCAGAATCAGTTTCACAGCCTGAGCGGGTGTGACTTTTTCCCTTGGCACGAAATACTTCGTGTGGTCACCCAGATATCGTGCGAAGGCCTCCTGACGGTTCTTCACATAGCCTTCTTCAAACAGATAAGAGGCATAATGGGCACGGGTAATCACGGCATCAGGATTTCGCTCCTGCAGCTTCTCATATGTGATATCGATACCCGCCTCCTGCAGGTTACGACACATCTTAATGTTACGTCCTGTGCGGGAATCTATGAACTCCTGCAGCTTAGCGTTAAGATCGGGTGAATCGTAGGAGATGTATAGTCCCACGATGTGAACATCTTTGTCTTCGTGCTTGGTGGAAAACTCTATGCCCGGGATAACCTCGATGGAAGGATGCCCTGCCTTCCTAAGTTCTTCGGCGTGTGTGACAGCTTCTTTAAGACCGTCTATTGTGTCATGGTCGGTCAGTGCCACAGCGCACAAGCCCTTCTCTATGGAATAGTCCACCAACTCGATGGGTGAGAAACTGCCGTCAGATTTATTGGAATGGGTGTGTAAATCTACAGCTCTCATACAACTCCGGCCGCCTTTCTTTAGTCGTCCTCTTCATCGTTTGCAGTGCTCGTGTAAATAGTACGTTTTCTTGCCATCTCGTCACTTTCGAGGTATTCGTCATAAGTGGTAACCTTGTCAATCAGCGTACCATCAGGCAGAATCTCCATAATTCGGTTGGCGGTGGTTTGTACTACCTGATGGTCGTGACAGGAGAATAACTCAACGCCTTTGAATTTCTTCATGCCCTCGTTCAAGGCAGTGATGGCTTCCATATCCAAATGATTCGTGGGTTCGTCGAAAATCAGGCAGTTGGCACCGCTGATCATCATTTTAGAGAGGAGACAGCGAACCTTTTCGCCTCCGGACAAGACCTTCACCTTTTTCACGCCGTCTTCTCCCGCAAAAAGCATACGTCCGAGGAAACCGCGGACATAAGTCACGTCCTTGACAGGAGAGTAGCCCATGAGCCAGTCGGTGATGGAGTAGTCGTTGTCAAACTCGGCGGTACTGTCCTTCGGGAAATAAGCCTGAGATGTGGTGACACCCCATTTATAGGTACCCTCATCGGGTTCAAGCTCTCCCATGAGTATTTTGAAAAGTGTGGTCTTGGCAAGCTCGTTGCCGCCCACAAAAGCAATTTTGTCATCATGTCCCACGATAAAAGAGATGTTGTCCAGAACCTTCTCACCATTCACTGTCTTGGACAGACCCTCTACGGTAAGGACCTCGTTGCCGATCTCGCGCTCGGGTCTGAAGTCAATATAAGGGTATTTTCTGCTGGAAGGACGGATGTCATCAAGCTCTATCTTTTCCAGAGCACGCTTTCTGGAAGTTGCCTGCTTGGATTTGGAAGCGTTGGCGGAGAAGCGGGAGATAAACTCCTGCAATTCCTTAATCTGTTCTTCCTTCTTCTTGTTGGCTTCCTTGCGTTGCTTGATGATTAACTGGCTGGACTCATACCAGAAATCGTAGTTTCCGGCGTACAGCTGAATCTTGCCATAGTCGATATCTGCCGTGTGAGTGCATACTTTATTTAAGAAGTAGCGGTCGTGGGAGACCACGATTACGGTGTTGTCGAAATTAATCAGAAATTCCTCCAGCCATGCGATGGCATCCAAGTCCAAATGGTTGGTGGGCTCATCCAACAGAAGAATGTCCGGATTACCAAAAAGTGCTTTTGCAAGCAGCACTTTTACCTTCTCATTACCGTTCAACTCTCCCATAATGGAAGAGTGTAATTCGGTATCCACACCAAGTCCGTTTAAGAGCATAGCGGCATTAGATTCCGCATCCCATCCGTCCATCTCGGCAAACTCGGCTTCCAGTTCACTGGCACGTATGCCGTCCTCATCGGAGAAGTCCTCCTTGGCATAGATGGCATCTTTTTCCTTCATAATCTGGTAGAGGCGCTCGTTGCCCATAATGACTGTATCCATAACCGTATATGCGTCATATTTAAAGTGATCCTGCTCCAGGACTGAGAGACGCTGTCCGGGTGTGATTGACACATCACCGTTTGTAGTCTCCAATGCACCGGAGAGGATTTTTAGGAATGTGGACTTGCCTGCGCCGTTGGCACCGATAAGACCGTAGCAGTTCCCTTCCGTAAATTTGATATTAACGTCTTCAAATAACGCTTTTTTACCTACTCTGAGTGTTACATTATTTGCCTGAATCATGTCTAAAACCTCTTTATTCTATCAATACTGTTAAAAAGTCACATTTAACATTATACACAAAAGACGGTGGTTTTCAACCAACACTTGAAGTTTTAGGCGATATGATTATAATCGATATAGAAATACAGACGATATGAGGGGACATGAGTGTGACAAGATTGAAACGTGCAGTCGGACTGGTGCTTGCTCCGTGCGCTTTATATTTGCTGGCCGTGATGCCGCGCATGACTAAGCGTCCTGACATAAGCCTTTTTAACAAAAAGTATTTTGCCCACAGGGGTCTTCACGATAATGAGTCAGAAGCACCGGAAAATTCCATGGCAGCATTCCGCAAAGCGGTGGAGGCAGATTACGGGATAGAACTGGATGTGCACGTGACAGCAGACGGAATTCCTGTGACTTTCCATGATTCCAAATTGGAGCGTATGTGCGGAGTCAGCGGCGAAATTACAAATTATACTTATGAGCAGTTGCAGCAATTTACGCTCGGCAACTCTGAGGAACGCATTCCCAAACTGGAAGACGCGCTTCTTATGGTGAATGGGCGTGTACCGTTGATTGTTGAAATCAAGTCGGAGAAGGTAGATGTTTCCTTCTGCAGCGCAATCGACAGGCTGCTTCGTGCTTATGACGGGGAATACTGTATCGAGTCTTTTAATCCGGTAGTGCTGTGGTGGTTCAGACGACATCACAACGAGGTTGTCAGAGGGCAGCTTTCTACGAATTTCCGTAAAGACGGGGAGTATAAAAATGTGGTTTCCTTTTTGATGACTCATCTGATGTTCAATTTCCTGGCCAAACCGGATTTTATCGCATATAACTATCATTTCATGCAGGAGCCGGGACGGAGAATATGCAGAAAACTCTACAAAAACCCTGCAGCGGCTTGGATAGTGCAAAGCGAAGAAGAACTGAATCGTTTACGCAGAGAGTTTGATATTTTTATTTTTGAAAGTTTTACGCCCTAATTACAAAAAACGGGTGTCATTTTTCCAATTATATGGTAAAATGGAAACAAGATGTTTCAGTCAAAAAGAAAGAGAGAGGGGTTAAACTATGGCTAAATGGGTGTACTTATTTGAAGAAGGCAATGCCGACATGCGTAATCTTCTCGGTGGAAAAGGTGCGAACCTTGCGGAGATGACGAATCTTGGTTTGCCGATTCCTCAAGGATTTACAGTGACCACCGAAGCCTGTACCGACTACTACAATAGCGGCAGGCAGATTTCGGATGAAATCAAGGACCAAATTTTTGCGGCACTTGCCAATCTGGAGCAGAAACAGGGCAAGAAGTTCGGAGATACCGAAAATCCGCTTCTCGTATCGGTTCGGTCCGGCGCACGTGCTTCCATGCCGGGTATGATGGACACGATCTTAAATCTTGGACTGAATGATGTTGCTGTGGAAGGCTTCGCGAAGAAGACCGGTAATCCAAGGTTTGCCTATGATTCTTACAGAAGATTCATTCAGATGTTCTCTGACGTCGTTATGGAGATTCCGAAATCTTATTTCGAGAGAATATTGGACGAGATTAAGGACGCGAAAGGCATCAAATATGACACGGAGCTGACCGCAGACGATTTGAAAGAAATCATCGTCAGATTTAAAAGCATTTATAAAGAGAACAAGGGCGAGGATTTCCCTCAGGAGCCGAAGGTACAGCTGATGGAAGCTGTGAAGGCTGTATTCCGTTCATGGGATAATGAGAGAGCCATCGTATACAGAAGAATGAACGATATTCCGGGTGACTGGGGTACCGCAGTCAATGTACAGGCTATGGTATTCGGTAATATGGGCGATACTTCCGGAACGGGTGTTGCCTTTACAAGAAATCCGTCTACCGGAGCCAAAGGCATTTACGGCGAGTACCTGATTAACGCGCAGGGTGAGGATGTAGTTGCGGGTATCCGTACACCGCAGCCCATCACCAAATTGGAAGAGGATCTGCCGGATTGCTACAAGCAGTTCATGGAGATTGCTAACAAATTGGAAGAGCATTATCGTGATATGCAGGATATGGAGTTTACCATCGAAGACGGCAAGCTGTTCTTCTTACAGACACGTAACGGTAAGAGAACCGCACCTGCGGCGATTCAGATTGCCTGTGATTTGGTAGACGAGGGCAAGATTACTCCCGAGGAAGCTGTGCTTCGTATTGAGGCGAAATCCTTGGATCAGTTATTGCATCCGACCTTTGACGTCGATGCATTGAAGGCAGGACAGGTGATTGGACAGGCACTTCCGGCATCTCCGGGTGCAGCGGCAGGTAAAGTATACTTTACTGCGGAAGAAGCAAAGGCAGCTCACGAGAAGGGTGAGAGAGTTATTCTGGTGCGTCTGGAGACATCTCCCGAGGATATCGAAGGTATGCACGCAGCGGAAGGTATTCTGACCGTTCGCGGCGGTATGACATCCCACGCAGCGGTTGTGGCACGTGGTATGGGTACGGCGTGTGTATCCGGCTGCGGCGAAATCGCAATCAATGAGGAAGATAAAGTATTTGAACTTGGCGGAGAGGAGTTCCACGAGGGAGATTATATTTCCTTGGACGGCTCTACCGGTAAGATTTATAAAGGTGATATCAAGACGGTGGAAGCATCTGTCAGCGGTAATTTCGGACGTATCATGGAGTGGGCGGACAAGTACCGCAAATTACAGGTGCGCACCAATGCGGATACTCCCGCAGATGCAGCCAATGCAGTAAAATACGGTGCAGAAGGTATCGGTCTTTGTCGTACCGAGCATATGTTCTTCGAGCCTGACAGAATCCCGAAGATTCGCCAGATGATTCTTTCCAGAACGGTTGAGCAGAGAGAGAAGGCGTTGAATGCGTTGATTCCTTTCCAGAAGGGCGACTTCAAGGCACTCTATGAAGTAATGGAGGGCAGACCGGTTACGATTCGTTTCCTGGATCCGCCGTTGCATGAGTTCGTGCCTACAGATGCGGATGATATTGACGACTTGGCAGTGGACATGATGATGACTGCAGAGGAAGTACAGGAAATCTGTGATTCCCTGCATGAGTTTAACCCGATGATGGGTCACCGCGGATGCCGTCTGGCGGTCACCTATCCGGAGATTGCTAAGATGCAGACAAGGGCAGTCATGGAAGCAGCTATCGAAGTGAAGGCTGAGAAAGGCTATGATATCGTTCCTGAGATTATGATTCCGCTTGTCGGTGAGAAGAAAGAGCTCAAGTTCGTTAAAGACGTGGTAGTTGAGACGGCAGAGCTGGTAAAGAAAGAAAAGAATTCCGATATTCAGTATCATGTCGGAACGATGATTGAGATTCCGAGAGCGGCGCTTCTTGCGAACGAGATTGCAGAGGAAGCAGAGTTCTTCTCCTTCGGTACAAATGACCTGACACAGATGACCTTCGGCTTCTCCCGTGATGATGCGGGCAAGTTCTTGGGTGACTACTATAAGAACAAGATTTACGAGTCCGATCCTTTCGCAAGACTGGACCAGAGCGGTGTAGGGCAGTTGGTACAGATGGCGGCAGAGAAAGGACGCGCAACCAGACCGGATATCAAGTTGGGTATCTGTGGAGAGCACGGTGGAGATCCTTCTTCCGTAGAGTTCTGCCACAAGGTAGGTCTGACCTATGTATCCTGCTCACCGTTCCGTGTGCCGATTGCAAGACTGGCAGCAGCACAGGCGGCGATTCAGAATAAGTAAGATAAACAGATTGAGTGAATGTTAATAAGGAGCGTGACCCATGCTTGCATGAGGTCATGCTCCTATTGATGTCTATGAGAGTTTACTTTTACCCATCATTAGAAAATTACCGAAGGGGGTGGAATATGAATGCAGCCATTATTTATAAATTTATGTCTGTTTTTTACGATTTATTAGATGTTATCTATTTTCGGGATTATGAAAATAGTCCAAGAAAGGTCGTTTTAGATGCAATCGACAGGCAGGATAAGGTACTTGATTTATGTACAGGAACGGCAACAAATG
>JAFLTE010000120.1 GCA_022510565.1 Lachnospiraceae bacterium
TTATCTTTTGTTAATTTAATGTATTTGTTCTCGTAGTTAGTTCCATTGTTTACATCATCTCGAAATCTCTGCAATGTATCAAGGCTGGAAATCAGATAAGGACTACCCGATGTCCCGCTGCCGCCGTCAAATGTTATGGCAATCGGCATGATACCGCCCGACAGAAGCGCGATATCGTCCGCTTCCCTCACAGTCACGGTGATTTGAGGCATGTTGACTCCATCAGTCAATTTGTATCCTTCCGGCAGCACGGCGGTAAAGATGTATTCGCCCTCTGTATCGCCGTCATACTCCGGCTCGGACTGCCATGTGATGTTCTCTATGATGATAGTTTCCTGAGATACCCCGGAAGTGTCAGCGCCGGCTTCCTCTGCCTGTGAATCCTTTTCCAGTGTCTTGACTTCCACGATGTTTTCCGAACGATATTCAGGCATGACAAAAGAGCCTGTATCAGTCTCTTCACCCTGCGTTATATCCTCGGTGTTATCCTCATTTTCAGAAGAAGCTCCCGGGTTCTTATCCGTATCC
>JAFLTE010000121.1 GCA_022510565.1 Lachnospiraceae bacterium
GACACAACTAGGGAAGAGCGGGAGCGGATCATCCGACAGTCCGTGGACTGCGGCGGAGGCTGTGAGAATTGTTCCTCCTGTTGGCTGGGCGGGGGCAGCCCCTTTGATATGTATCAGGATTATATTGACGGAAAGAAGGAAATCGCGGAGATCAACGCTGAGTATAATGCCCGTTATGTGCGGGGGTAGGGTATTCAACTATAAAGGGCAAAAAAAGCCAGAGAGATGCCGCTCTCTGGCTTTTCTTCTCCGGCTTATCGCTTGGTTTGAACTAGAAACACTCACTTTGTTCTTTGCACACATACGGTATCATATGCATTTGATATTTTCCAGTATAACTTTAAAGAATCAAAATAATCCTGGCAGACGCTGCATTTACACCATGAGCAATCATAACAATAGAAATACTTTTGGGGATTAAAAATAGAATAGTAATGAAAATCTTTATGGATAATTTATCATGCGAAGAAAAGCGCTATATTTTACATTGTTGGCTATTGTGTCAACAGTACTGTTAAATTTGTA
>JAFLTE010000122.1 GCA_022510565.1 Lachnospiraceae bacterium
GAAGGCTTTCAGAGATGCAATTTTTCTTTTTGAAGTCTTGGGTTTATATGTCTGGTGCAGCGTCGCGATATATTGTTCCAAAAGGTTGGGAGTAATTGAAAAAATGTTTTCAACCGATGTTTGTCGAATAAATTGTGTCAGATCAATTCGATATGCCTTTAGCGTTTTGGAATCTAGCCTTTTTTGGAACCGACAGAATTCCAAATAATCTTCCTGTAGCGTTTGTAAAGTGTTCATGGTAAAATCTCCTCTTTTGTATTTTTACTACAGGTATACAGTATCGGTTGTGCTGGGGCAATATTTGTGCGTGAAAAAATGAATATAAATTTACTTATAAACATACTATAAAAATAGTATAATTTTAATATGATTAAAAAATAACTAACAAATATTAATGATAGGGAATGAAAAGATAAAATGATACCAATTTGGCATAGTCCGCATAACATAATGAGAAAAAGGATAAATATATGCGAGAGATACCCTATGACAGGGATGCGGCCGTAGCCTATGCGCGCAAATGGG
>JAFLTE010000123.1 GCA_022510565.1 Lachnospiraceae bacterium
TGTTTGCAAAGCCCATGCACAGGGCGATTGACATACATAACGTAACGAAAATCGAATACACAATGCTTCCTACTGAAGCGGATATGAATTTATATGAGATCTATCTTATCAATTTGTGGAAACCACCGCTCAACATAGACGATAAGGCGAAAGACAGCCTTACAATACAACTTCCGACATTGGAATGGCAGGAATTCCATCCTACAAATTATGAGAATTGGAAGTATAAATTAAAAAGTGAAGATATGTGTGGGTGGTATAAAAGTATGAATGAGCATGATGCAAAGCCCAAAGAATAGTTGGAAATGGAAAATAAATAAATTAACGGAAAGGAGCAACAGCCCGGCCGGCGAAAGTGTATACAGCTTCTTTCGGAAAATGGAATGCATAGATTTGATGAAGAATCGAGGGAAAAGGGAAGATGCTGGATTTTGGATATTACAATATGGACTGTATGATCGGTATGCAGGAATTTCCCGACAAATATTTCGACATTGCAATCGTTGACCCGCCATACTTCAGCG
>JAFLTE010000124.1 GCA_022510565.1 Lachnospiraceae bacterium
CAGGCAGCATTGCCTTAAACTCATCAATGCCCTGACATCCTAAGAATGTGGCCAGGAGTGCCATATGGCGGATTCTGCCATCCACCTCTTTTCCGCCGATATCCGGCATATTAATCACTTCGTCAAAGGCAAAGTTATCGAACCGCTCAATGAACTCCGGGTCTGTTTCCAAAAACTTGGAGGCATAACCGGGGAACATTTTTTCATGATACTGTTTGGAAAATTCTGAAATTGCCATTTTTAAATACCCCTCTCTTCTTAAATTTTTAGCCATGCCAGCTCGATTCCGCTTCGCTCCATCTCGCTGCGGCGTTCGACGTATACCGAGCGATTTAAGAAATCCT
Source organism: Lachnospiraceae bacterium (assembly GCA_022510565.1). GTDB lineage: Bacteria > Bacillota > Clostridia > Lachnospirales > Lachnospiraceae > UBA3282. The sequence goes on from JAFLTE010000124.1 coordinate 345, forward strand.
CTGCAAGCGAGCTTGCGCCGGCTTTCTTAGATTGCTCGGTGCATGGCTTCACGATTTATCAAATTCAGCTGCCACATCTGCCAGAAGCTCCCGAATCTGCAGGTGCTGCGGGCAGGCATGCTCGCACTTTCCGCACTTGATACAGTCTGAAGCCTTACCGTTACGTGTAGTATAGACG
>JAFLTE010000125.1 GCA_022510565.1 Lachnospiraceae bacterium
TATTCTTGATCCTGCGAAGGTAACAAGTAGCGCACTGCAGAACGCAACAAGCGTTGCTTCCACACTGCTTACTACAGAGTCCGTGGTAGCGAACATCAAGGAGCCCGAACCTCCGATGCCTGCAGGTGGTGGAATGGGAATGATGTAACATGACTAAAATTTGCGCAGCAAATTTAAGTCGCGAGGTTCGCATGAGTATGCCTAGCGGCAAACTCCGCGAACTCGGTATGCAAAAAAACAAGTGACGCTGAAAGCGCGGGCTTGCGAGTCTATATGATAAAGCATTATGAGAGAAGAGTGATCCGGAGGGGTTGCTCTTCTTTTTGTGATGGGATATACTAGTATAACTCTTTTCAATTAACTATACATTTATGATATTAACGTTTGAATTTTGACATCTTCATTTGGGTCAACATCCTGTAAGTTCCATCCCCAGTGGTACACGACAGGGTCTGCATTTATCTCATCGAAGTACTTATAGATACGTTCTATTAGTTCTTCTTTTGAAGCAACCCTGATCC
>JAFLTE010000126.1 GCA_022510565.1 Lachnospiraceae bacterium
CAGTACCCGGAGTACCAGCTTTTTGAGGAGACGGTGTATCAGGACATTGCCTTTGGCCCCAAGAACATGGGGCTGGACGCGGACGAGATCGACCGCCGGGTGAAGCAGTCCGCCCGGTTTGTGGGGCTGGAGCCGGGGGTGCTGGAAAAGTCCCCATTCGACCTGTCCGGCGGACAGAAGCGCCGGGTGGCCATCGCCGGAGTTATCGCCATGGAACCCAAGGTTCTGGTTCTGGACGAGCCCACCGCCGGACTGGATCCCGCCGGATCCGCCCGGATTTTGGAGAACATCCGCACCTACCACGAGGAGAAAAACGCCTGCGTCATCCTGGTGTCCCACTCCATGGAGGAGGTGGCCCGGGAGGCGGAACGGCTGGTGGTCGTTCACCGGGGAACCGTCCCCTTCTCCGGCTCCCCGGCGGACGTGTTCGCCCACGGGGACAAGCTGGAGGCCATGGGCCTGGGCGTGCCCGCCATGACGAGGGTGTTTGCCCGTCTGCGGTCCCTGGGAGTGGATGTGT
>JAFLTE010000127.1 GCA_022510565.1 Lachnospiraceae bacterium
GCTTCTGTATAATGAGCCGGCGGCTGAGTGAAATGCTGCTTCGGTTCAATCTCTGCCGGTGTCAGTATACTGTCTTTATCCAAAGATTTTGAAAGGAACACTTTATCCGGTTTTTCATCATCTAGCGTGTACACAGACATAAAACCATCAAACTTCACCTTTGATGCGGACACATGGAAACGATATTTTCCTGCTCCGATGGTGACAGAAGTTGTCTCATAGATTGCCGGTGTCATGCGGCTGGCTGTAAAACGATTCCAGATCAACTGATAAAGTCGGAATTGATCTCTGCTTAAGGACTCTTTCACTACGGCAGGGGAACGATTCAAATCTGTCGGGCGGATTGCCTCATGAGCATCCTGAATCTTGTTGGCATTCTTATTTGCCGTCGTTCTGCCCAGCACATATTTCTCTCCGTAATGGGAGGAAATGTATTCTGCCGCCATAGCTTCCGCTTCCTCGGATACTCGGGTGGAATCTGTACGCAGATAAGTGATCAGGCCGACAGTGCCGCTTCCTT
>JAFLTE010000128.1 GCA_022510565.1 Lachnospiraceae bacterium
CAGCGGCGCAGCTGCTCTTCAAAATACTTAGGATATTCCTCCGATGCCTTCACGTGCTGGATGGGCATTTTGTCTGCCAAAATATACTGTTCTCGGGGATAGCGGTCTACCAGACAGCGCTTTACCGCGTCTTCTGACAGTCCCTTATGGTACATGTATGCTGTATCAAAATAGACAAAACCCTGTTTCAGAAAGTGATCCACCATTTGGCACATCTGATCATAGTCAATGCTTTTTTCATCCTCCGGATCCGTCAGCGGAAGTCTCATTGTTCCAAAACCTAATTTTTTCATCTCAACCTCATTTCTGCGCTGCTTTTTGCGCATATCAAGTTATATTAATCCATCTTTCTAAAGCTCTCTGTAGGACCAAGATATGACCCCGGCAAGACAGTTCCGACCGGATGTAACACGATTCGTTCCAGTACGATCGCAGGACTCATTCCCCAAAAACGTAGCTTGTTCAGTCCTTTTTTACATGTAACCATATCGTCTACTATTTTTATGTTAGTATA
>JAFLTE010000129.1 GCA_022510565.1 Lachnospiraceae bacterium
ATTCCTGCTCCGAGCGCCGCAATGACGTACCATATGTATTCCATATATTTTTCTCCCAATTCGATTTATTGACTTTTAAATATTGAAATTATAGCATATCCCCTCTCCAACCACAATGAAATGTCTTTATTGAAAACACGGCACTTTTTATATTAATTTCCATATTGAGAAAAAGGAATAATTTCAGCATTGATCTTGCTTACCAAAAAGGGATTTAACCTATAATGAATATTACCCTTGGGAGGCGCATTATTATAGAAGGTTTTGACTCAAATAAAGAAGCTCGTCTTAACTTTAAGATAGAGAATCCCTTGTAAATTTGTTTACAAGGGATTCTCTATCTTAACTTTAAGATAGAGAATCCCTTGTAAACAAATTTACTCATGGTAGGATTATAATTCATAACTCCACCTGTGGCTTCCTCATGCTTTTTGCGAATAGGGAGCCCAACTACTAAAAAGATGAATGGCATGAAAATATTTTTAAAATAGTACTTTCTATCTGCTTCCGTTAT
>JAFLTE010000013.1 GCA_022510565.1 Lachnospiraceae bacterium
ATCTCTGGAATAGGATTTTATTCTGCATTTTGGCGCGACGTATTTTGAAAGACAATCCCAGTTTGTATTGGAGATGCGGTTTTCGTGTGGATTTTTCCTTAGTGACCATACAAACATGGTGCTAGCACCATGTTATAAGGGTAATCAAGGAGAAAGCGGTGCCAAAACGGTGCCAAGAAATCCGACAAATAAAAATACACCACACAAAAACAGCGAATTTATGCGGTTTTGGACATTGCAAAATACAGAAAAAACCTAGAAAAACGCTATTCAAATGTCGTGAGGGTGGTAGAACAGTAGGTTCAGGTCGTGTGGCTTCTATCATTGAGTAATCAATAATTATTCAGAAAAATTAAGGCTTCCGAGAGTTTTCTTGGAAGCCTTTTTCCGTGAATTAATTTGAATTAGTAAGTCGTGATAACGGTATGATAACAAAAACTCAAAAAACACAGAATATCAGGCGCACATAGAATAAGAAAACGCCGAAAACACACTGAAAAACACATGAAAAAATAACGATTTCCGCCACAAAAAACCGTGAGGGTGGTAGAACAGTAGGTTCAGGTAGAGTTGCTTCTGTCATCGAGTAAGAAATAATTATTTTGTAAAATCAAGGCTTCCGGAGATTTTTCCAGAGCCTTTTTCTGCTACAATGAGGAATAAGAGCAAGGTCAGCAAAAAAATTGCCACCATAATGGTGGCAACAAACAGGAAAAACATATGGTATAATATACGAAGTCAAAAGATAGTAACCAATAAAGTCATTATGAGAAATAGTGAAAATATTACTTCGATGTTTAACAGCAATATCCCTATATAACGAATGATTCGATGATTCTTCTTACATAAGGGCATAAAACGCTGTATATTACAGTAGTTAAAGCAACAAAATACGATGGACAACATGATGAATAAGCTGATGATTCGTTCAATCCAAAGCTGAATAATTGTGGAATCCTGTACTTCAAGAGTGAGGCATATCCAAAAGATAAATAAATATGTTATCGATGCGATTAGGGCTTTCCATGGAGTTTTTGTTCTATAACCGGGAGGAACAATATTATGCCATGCACCGGACTTGGTGAATTGAGAATCGGTTTTATGTTGTCCCTTTAGCCTTTCAAATTCTGTTCTCAGCTTATGTACGTTTTCAATTCGATCAGATGGATTAATTTGAGTACATTTGCTGATGATAGAATCAAAGAGGCTCGTCGAGGTAGGTAAAGCAGATGAAAGTTCCTTTAATAAAATGCCCAAAGCATAAATATCTGTCTGAGGAGTAGAAGAACCAAAGCCATATTGCTCAGGAGCAGCATAACCTTTTGTACCAAGAAGCATGGTATCCGAATTACTCTTGTTAGTCAAATATTTTGCAGCATTAAAGTCTACCAGAACAACATGGTTATAAGGCGTAATGATAATGTTTGAAGGCTTGATGTCTCTGTGAATGATTGGCGGGTTGAGGAAATGCAATTTCCCCAAGATATCGCATAGTTCACATATAAACCGAATAATTAATTCAATGGATAGCGTTTGGGCAGCTATTATATCCTGTAATGATGTACCGGAGATGAATTCTTCAATTACCGTAAGTTGATTGTTTTCTGCATATATGTCATATACTTTAGGAATACCAGTTATATGGTGACTCTGTAAATATTCGTAAATATGAAGATTATAAACGTCTAATACTTTTTTGAGATAGATTTTTTGGTTTTCCTGATGTTGGACTAAATATACATTATGAGATTCATTTATAGCAGCAATTGTTTTGTAGTAAGACATCGAAAGTCGTTGAGTAAAATCCATATAGACATTCCTTCCAGGGTATATTTACTACATTATAGCAGATGGGAGATAGTATGAGTGAAAAAAATACACAAGAATTAGAAAATGTGTTAGGCAGTACACATGTTAAAAGTTTTGATTCATATTGTAAAGATAATGCAAGGATTCTGATTAATGAAGAAGATGCTTTTTCTGTCTACATGAAAAATCTTTTCAAAGACAAGAATATTACACAGCAAACTGTATTTTTAAAAGCAGATATTCCGGAAAGATACGGCTATAAGCTGCTGTCAGGGGAAAAAAGGACAAGGCAGAGAGATATTATTTTGAGGATATGTTATGCTGCAGAAATGTCTTTGGAGGAAACGCAAAGAGCATTGAAAAAATATAAGATGCCGACATTGTACGCTAAAATTCCCAGAGATGCTCTGCTAATGATTATTTTTAATGAGCGACCGGGAGATATCATTGAAGTAAATGCAATATTAAAAGAGCATAACCTGGAGGTACTAAGGACAAGTGGAGCACAAAATTAAACGACAAAGCATATTCACAACGTTCTGGATTTATAGTATAGTACAGCAACATGAGAGTGTATAAGGATATGAATAAGAGAATTATTTTGATTTTAAATATCATTTGCCCGGTTATGATTGGTGCATTTATCTATTATTTAGTATCACCGAATGTAATTTTTGTAAAAAAGATTGATGATATAATCGGTGGTGTTATCAATATTCATATATCCCCTTTAGACAATGTTATTTTTAAGCTGATCAGAAACTATTTCCTTGATATGATGTGGGGATATGCTTTAGTTTTTACGCTGTTTTACATAATTGGTAATAATGCAGTAAAAATAGGGAAGATTTTTTGGATAGCTTTTATTTTTTCAGTTGTTATGGAGATTATTCAAATAGCACCTCCTGTTCAAGGAACGTTTGACATTTTTGATATTGGTGTAGAGTTTCTGGCAGAGGCGATTGCTGCATTTATTATATATAAATCTTACTTTAGGGAGGAATTTTAAAATGAAAAGAAAAACTAAATGGTTATCTGTAATGCTGTGTTTAGTTGTATTTGCAACAATGGCATTAGGAAGTGGTTCGACAGATTCAGGGGAAACCAAGCAGGTTGTTACGAATAGTGGAACTGGGACAGAGACAACAAATGATAGCGACAGCACTGATAATCAATCTACTGATTCTGCAGTTTCATCCAATGTGGCCGTCACAATTGATGAACAGATACTTGTTGATCAAGATAATATTGTTATCACGGCAAAGGAGTATGTAACAGATAGCATCTGGGGTGATGGTATTAAACTGCTATTGGAAAATAATTCTGATAAAGATGTGATGGTTGGTTGTAATGCATTGATTGTAAATGATTATATGATTACGGACTTATTTGCATCCGAAGTTGCAGCCGGGAAAAAAGCAAATGAAACACTTTATCTTTCAAGTACACAACTGAATGCAGCAGGAATCGAAAATGTGGGAAAAGTCGAAATATATTTCCATGTATTTGACTCAACTACATTTGATAATATCTGTGATACAGAATGTGTAACAATACAGACTTCAGAATATGCAAATATGGATACAACACCAAATGATGCAGGATCTGAATTATATAATGAAGGCGGAATCCGAATTGTGGGAAAGACTGTCGATGAAAACAGCTTTTGGGGAACAGCAATTTTGTTATATTGTGAAAACAATTCTGGAAAAAATGTCGGCATCTCTGTAGATAATATGTCAATCAACGGATTTATGATGAGCCCATTTTTTTCAACTACAGTATATGATGGAAAGAAATCTATTGATGAAATAACTATATTTTCAAGTGATTTAGAAGAAAATGGTATTGAGTCAATTGAAGAAGTAGAATTAAAATTCCATATTTATGATGCGGATTCATTTTCTACTATCGCGGATTCAGAACCTATTACTTTCTCAGCACAATAAGTAAGTGGACAAGGTTATGAAAAAAAGGAAATTAGTTTCGGTCTGACCGGGGATACAAAAATAAAGACAATAATAGGGATTTCGAGTTTACTCGTGAGTCCCTATTTTATTGTTTTCACGTGCATTTAGCGAATGCCCGTGACGAAAACTCCGGCAAGGAGATAATTCCTTGAACGATATCCTGTGACATGTTACAATATGAAGAACAGATATCAATGTGTCAGTACACTGGTAATAACGGTCAAATGGGGAGAGTGCAGATTGTGAATAGTAAAAATATAATGCCAAAACCGGAGATGCCACAGGGCAGACCGATGCCACAGAGTGGACCTATGTCACAGGACAGACCTATGCCCCAAGGCGGACCGATGCCTGAGATTATGATGGCTATTATGCCGGATTTTCCGAGATGGAATCGTTTCTTTTTCCAGCTGGATTGCGTTTTTGTTATTGTATATTTTTTGTTGAAATGTATATTTTTTGTCTTCTTTTGGCAGGAGGGGATGCTGAAGGATTTCATGGGTACATATACCATTCAATATCTGATCATACCTCCGGTGGTGTGTGTGATTATTCTCCTTGGAGCGGCAGCACTCAGAAAGCGCCTGCCGGAAACAGATATGCGGCAGAATGCCATTCCTGTTTTTACTATGCTGCTCATAAATCTTGTTGTTATTATGATTCACAACGTTTTCTTCATTACAATAGGGATTTTTTGTATCCCAATCTGTATGACTACGGTATACAGCAGTCAGAAAATGAGTAAGACTGTGACAGTGATCAGTGTGGGTGGCGTTCTCATCGCATTGCTCAGACAGTTTATGGAAGCGACGACAACAGAAGACCGTCTGTTCATCATTCCTCAGGGACTGATCGCCATTTGTATTTTGCTTACAGTGGGATTAGCTGCGCAGATTGCCTTAAAGATGACGGACGGGCAGAGAGAAAAACTGGTGCATTATGCTGTGGAAATTAAAGAGGAACAGCGCAATGCGGAGGCGGCAAACGAAGCCAAAAGTCTTTTTCTTGCGAACATGTCCCATGAAATACGTACTCCGATCAATGCCATCTTAGGTATGAATGAAATGATACTGCGTGAAAACCGCAATGAGCAGATTGAAGAATACGCAAGGAATATCCATTCTGCCGGAAACTCGCTGCTTTATCTGGTCAATGATGTACTTGACATTTCCAAGATAGAATCCGGCAAGCTGGAAATCATGGAAAATGTTTATGAGCTGTCCTCCTTTATTCACGACTGTTATTCTATGGTAGCGGAGAAGGCCGAAAACAAAGGGCTGGAGCTTACTGTTTCCTGCAATCCGCAGCTTCCTTCAAAACTGAGAGGGGATGAGAGCCGTCTGCGTCAGGTTGTTACCAATCTTCTCTCCAATGCAGCAAAATACACGGAAAAGGGTGGTATCACGCTGTCTTTTGATAGTCACTATCAGGATGGGAAGATGATGTTAGTGATTAATGTCAAGGATACCGGGATTGGCATCACCGAAGAGAATTTGGGAAAACTGTTTACTCAGTTTACCCGTTTTGACATGGAGAAAAATCGGAATATTGAGGGTACCGGTCTGGGGCTTTCCCTTGCCAAGCGCCTTACGGACTTAATGCAGGGAAAAATTGAGGTGCAGAGTATATACGGCGTGGGCTCTTCTTTTACGGTCACGATTCCGCAGCAGGTCGTAGATGCTGAGCCGATTGGGGATTTCCAACAAAAATATTCATCCCTTGCCAATAAAGTCGGAAAGTATCACCAGAGTTTTGAGGCGCCTGACGCAAAGATATTGGTAGTGGATGACACGAGTGTCAACTTAAAGGTCATAGTCGGCCTGTTAAAATCTACAAAAATGAAAGTAGATACTGCTACCAGTGGCAGACAGTGTCTTGAAATGGTCTCGCAGACCGCATACGATCTGATTTTTATGGATCATATGATGCCGGAAATGGACGGCATTGATACATTTGTTGAAATGCAAAAACAGAAAAATTCACCTAATAAGAATACTCCCGTCATCATGCTGACCGCGAATGCCATTACCGGTGTCAGGGAGCAGTTTTTGCAGGCGGGTTTTACCGATTACCTTGCCAAGCCGGTAAACGGTGAATCACTGGAAAATGTGATATTGAAATATCTGCCTAAGGAAAAATGTCGGACGGAAGCTGCCTTAGACAGCGCGGTCGCAGAGCCGGATTATCCCGTCACCCTAAAGGAATTGGCCGGACTTTATCCCAAAGTGGATCTGGCTAAAGGGCTGTCTGTCTGTGCTGACAGTTATGACGTATATATTGATGTCCTGAAGACCTATGCGGAGTCTCCGGAAGCGGACAAGCTGGATGAGTATCTTGAGCAAGAGAACGCTTACGAATACCGAAGCTGTGTCCATGGCGTTAAAAGTTCTTCTTTGAGCGCCGGGTTCTCCGGGCTGGCGGAGCAGGCGCTTGCTTTGGAGAATGCAGCCCGTGAAGAGAACTGGGATTTTATCCGCGCAAATCATGCTGCCTTCATCGATGAGTACTGGATGGCAGTCAGCGCAATCGAAAAAGTGTTTCAGTAGCTTAAAATACACATTCATTTCTTGATTACAAAGCAGAGAAGTAATTATTGATTAACAGTTACTTCTCTGTTTTTTGCATCAATTGTTAACGTATTTTGTGCAGACAATGATTTGCAAAGATAAAATAGTGTGTTAAAATACACTAGTAAAATCATACTTTTTAGTAGCAGGAAAAGAATATAGGAGAGACGCATGAGCGAGCAAAGAGAGCAAGTAAAAGCGGAGGAGATGCAGGAAGAAGATGTGCTGCAGACTTATACTAAATTAGATTCACTTACAGGCCTGTATTATAATCATTCTTTTTTCCGGAAAGCTGATGAAAAGCTAAGTGAGCTGGAGAATGGTACATACTGTCTTGTAGCCACGGACATAGAACATTTCAAATTATTTAATCAGATTTATGGACGGGAAGCTGGCGATAAACTTCTTATACATATCGCGGAATGTGTAAAGAATATACAGGATAGATACGACGGTATAGCAGGCTATATGGGCGGGGATAATTTTGCGATCCTGATGCCAAATGATTCTGCGCGCTTGAGACGGCTGTATAGGGATATCATAAGAGGTGTCCAGAGAATCAATACAGTAGGATTTCTGCCCAGCCTCGGTGTATATGGAATCGCCGATACGACTATGCCGGCAGTTGTCATGTATGACAGAGCAACCATTGCGCTTTCTAATACTGCAGGAAATCAAACAGAGCGGATATACGTTTATAATGACAGTATGGTGGAGGCCATGGAGGAGGAACTGGGTATTCTCACCGAGGTGCAGAAGGGACTGAAGTACGATGAATTTACTTTTTTTGTCCAGCCTCAGTGCGATATTTTCACTGACAAAATCGTGGGTGCAGAGGCTTTGGTGCGCTGGCAGCACAGAAGTAAGGGAATGATTCCGCCGGGGATTTTTATTCCTGTTCTGGAGAAAAACGGTTTTATTGCAGACTTAGACAAACTGGTCTGGAAGAAGGTATGCGAATGGATGAGACAGTGGATGGACAGAGGTTATCAGCCGGTACCGATTTCCATCAATGTCTCCCGCATCGATATCTTTTCCATGGATGTGCCGGCTTATTTAGCAAAGCTTTTGGAGACATATCGGCTAGGGCCGTCTAACCTGAAGGTGGAGATCACAGAGAGCGCCTATGCAGAGAATGATGACAAGATCGTGGACACTGTGAAACGTCTGCAGGAGCTTGGCTTCCTTGTGATGATGGATGATTTCGGAAGCGGATATTCTTCCTTGAATATGCTGAAAAGTGTATCCGTTGATGTAATCAAAATAGATATGAAGTTTTTGGACTTCGACGGACAGGAAGATGGGAAAGCAATCAGCATTTTGGAAACGGTAGTCAATATGTCCAGACAAATGGGGCTGCCCATCGTTGTTGAGGGCGTGGAGACGAAGATACAGGAAGAGTTCCTGCGCGGTATGGGCTGTCACTATACGCAAGGTTACTATTATTATAAGCCTCTGCCGATCGCAGAGTTTGAGAAACTCATATCCGATGAGAACAAGATTGATCTTAACGGTATAACGTACCACCAGGTAGAAGAGTTACGGGTGCGGGAGTTTTTGGACGAGAATCTTTTCAATGACACCACGATTAATAATATTCTGGGCGCGGCGGCATTCTATGACGTGTATGAAAACAAGATTGAGATTTTGCGTGTGAACACCCAGTATTCCCAGCTTGTAGGAGAATTGCCGGAGGAAGATGACCGGGATCAGGGGAAACTGTGGGAACATGTGCATGACGATGACCGGAAGAAGTTTTTTTCCATGTTTGAGCGTGCCTATACGAATCCGTCGGAAGGGGCGCAGGGATATGTTCGCTTATTACAGCCGGACGGTGCCGTGATTTGGGTTTATATACGTCTTTTTTTCCTGCGAGAGAAGGAAGGTCACAAGATTTTCTACAGTTCTCTTACGGACATAACCAAGCAGCGGGAGAAACGGTTGAAGGATAGTATGTCAGGGTATTCGGTGAAGGAGTTGGAGGTATCCGAAAGACCACAGTTAGATCAGTACTTTGGCGATATGCCCAGCGGATTCGGAGTGATTCAGATCGTGCTGGATGAGGAAGGGAATGCCAGCGACTATAAGATTGTATACGCAAACCATGAACTGGTATCCATGACAGGCGGAAGCGGGAAAAGTCTCCAAAATTTTATTGTAAAGAGGTTTGCGGATGTCAGGCAGGAGTTGCTGGAATTGGCTTATCAGGCTGCTTACATGGGAAACACAGTGACCCATTATCTCGATAGCTCGGTTGACTCTAGCTATCTGCAGCTTACTTTATATCAATATGAGTATGGATATGCCGGCTGTATCGCGCGGGATGTGACGCACGTACATATTTATGAGGATACACTGAACAGCGTAATGCATTCTTATCGGGAAGTTTATTATGTTCATATAGAGGGTAATTATTACCGGATGATATATCCGGATGAAAATCAAGTGCAGGAGCGTGGTAATTATGAGGCGGCTCTGAACCGGCATTTCAGTTCGGGACGGATCGTGGCTGACGATATGGATGCTCTGAGGCAGCAGCTTTCAATCGTAAATCTGAAGAATGAATTGTTAGACAAAGATAAGGTGGAGTTCAAATATCGCAGGCGTCATGGAGATGAGATGGAATGGTGCCTGAGTAGTTTTGCTGTCAACAAACGAGTAAACGGACGTCCTCAGACGGCCACCCTGACCATCCGGAGCATTGATGAGCTGGTTAAGGGTGAAGAGCGCAGGCATAAAGAACAGTTGGCTAAGACGCTGGCATGTATGTCAGAGGGATTTTGCATCTATCGGGCGACGGAAGGTGAGGAGTTGTTGTTCGCTAATCCGCCTTTGCTGCATCTTTACGGCTGCAACTCGCTGAAGGAGTTTAGAGAGTTGGTTGGTAATTCCTTCAGAGGTATGGTACATCCGGAGGATCTGGAACGTGTGGAGAATGAAATCGCAGAGCAGATTCGCCATTCCGAAGAAAACATGGATTATGCCCAGTATCGTATTATCCGAAAGGACGGAGAGGTGCGCTGGGTAGATGACTGGGGACATTTAGAGGGAATCGCGGATCCGGACGGAAAGCTGTTTTATGTATTTATTTCCGATATTACGGATACAATCACGGAGCAGCAGATTAATAAGATTATGGATGCTAACAAGAACTTTCAGTAAATAAAAATTTTCAATAATTTAAATGGGTTAACTGTTAAAAGAGTAAAGTGACAAGCGTGTCATAAATGTAACGTCCTGTGAAGGGAGGAAATATTCCTCCCTTCAGGGCGTTATTTTAGATTTAAATAAAAAGTATTCGGTGTAAAAAACTATTGTGTCACATTTGGGTTTTGTCATTAGTCTAATATATAGAAACAAATGATAGAATTGAATTTAGTGGTATATCTATTTTCGATTCGGAAATGGGGAGGGTGCAATGAGTCTTATTGAAGGAGCAAAAAATAAGGATCCGGATGCGTTTGACAAGCTGATGCAGAAGCAGCTTAATAAAATGTACCGAATAGCGATTTCTATGCTGCAAAATGAGGAAGATGCAGCGGACGCAATCCAGGAAACAGTCCTGAAATGCTGGCAGAAAATCGGACAACTTAGAAATGATAAATATTTCGAGACTTGGCTTATTAGAATCTTAATCAATCAGTGTAACGATATTTTGAGAGGCAGAAAGAAGGTCGTTTATGTCGAGGATATTCCGGAAATAGCACATGAGGATAATTACTTTACCGATGCGTGGAAGGAAGTACTTAACGGTTTAGGTGAGAAATATCGTGTCGTCATGGAACTGTACTATGTGGACGGTTTCTCCACCAAAGAAATTGCGAAAATGCTACATATAACGGATACGAATGTGCGAAGCAGGATGTTAAGAGGACGAAAGCAACTGGAACAACTTCTTAATGAAAACCGGATTGGTTAGGCAGGAGGGTTATTTATGAGAATAGATGAATACAAAGAAATAAGTGAAAATGTACAGGTATCAGATACGGTTTTGACAGGTTATCTGAATGCTATCAATCAAATAAAAGCAGAAAATGTCAGGAACATGGGGAAAAGTAAAAGAAAAAACATGAAAGAAAATGAGCTGGAAAGTAAGAAGGAAATCAGACATTTTAGGTGGAGAGAATTCAGTACTGTATCCAAAGCAGCTATTATTATCGGGGTGCTCTTTGCCTTATCGGGAAGTACATTTTTATCTGTAAAAGCATATATGAGCCACATGGAAAAATTGAGGAATATGCAGGATGAGGAGATTGTGGACTTATATGAAAACGTCTTCCGGTATGACAGTAAGTATATGTCCAGACCGATGACGGAAGCGGAAGATAGGCGTTATGCCGAACTATACGACTTATACTGCAGGGATATGGCGGAGCCTGAAGGGGAAGTTGCTGTTATTTCTTCGAAAACAGCGTATCAAGGCGAAGGATTGGCTTTTTCTACCGATGACGGCATTTTATATGTTCCTGAGGGGGAAATGTCTGACGAAGAAATACTTCAGATGGTTGCATTCAATTTGTTAAGGCGATATGTTGACTATGAGGCATACGTCAAAGCCAGCAATCCGAATTACTATATGAATTATCTGGAACAAATGACGATGCAGGAGGTGGATGAAATCTACATAGATTATCATTCCGCGAATACGGAGACAAGTTTTACAAACAGAGATTTGTCCTTTGATGAATTGGGAAGAAAAAAGGTGCTTAAGACGCTTTATAAAAACAGCGGGAAATTACCTGAGCAAACCATACCGATTATACAAAATGAAAGTGAATACAAAGGTGAGGGAATTGCGTTTTGCACCGGTAATTGCACTTATTATTTCCCCGATACCGACTTAAGTGACGAGCAGCTTCTTGAGTTGATTGATTTTCAAATCAAAGTGGAATACTGTTGGCGGAGAATAGATGACGAAATAGCAAGAGGGATCAGAAGTGATTGGCCTTATATAGAGTATGTGAAGCGCGACAGGACAGTGACCCTGGATTCCGATATGCAGGTGGATGAGAGTGTTTTATCCCAGCCATGGCTAGGGGCCTATGGAGAAATTCTAAAGCAGTATTATCAGGCGATCGAAGAGGAGTCCAAAGAATTATCTTATGACCCGACAGTTTACTATGCGAATGTATGCTTCATCTATCTCAATGATGATGAAATACCGGAGATGTTATTCAGCCACGGTAATACTGAGATGGATTATAACGATCTTTGCAATATAAGGACATATTTGTACACCTATAAAGATGGAAAAGCAGTTCTGCTGGATCCGGGTGAAGACACGATATATGATTATTACGGATACACCAAGCCTTTCAGCTATGTGGAGGGGAAGGGAATGGTTTATTGCGATTACTATTATCCGTACAGTTTTGCAATATACGATGATGAAACAGGCATCATTGATAATGTGAAGGATAATATGTCGCGGATGGATATCTGGGATTTTGATACGATGACCCGTACATCTTCCAATCCCAATATACAGATGCTGCATGCGGTATATCATTATATGGAGGATGACTATGACGATGCTGATTTCTGGTATGAGTACTATGTAAATGTCTCGGATATCATTCGTGATCAGACTACCGGGGATGTGAAGGAAATCGTTGGGGACAAGGTTACGCAGGAAGTATATGAGGCGAGTGAAGAGGCGCTGTGGAACGGGGAACAGATGACTACGTTGTCTGTCAGTGATTTTGATAAGATTTATCGTGATGACAATGTGGCGGAAGCTCTTGCGAAGTGCTATATGAAAACAAAGTAAAAGAATGCTGCTCTTGCGGTTAATTGCCAATAGAGCAGCATTCTTTGTCTGCGAAGATGTTTTATTCGATCGGCTCAAAATCGACTGCGCCGTGTTTACACAGCGGGCAGACGATGTCGTCCGGAAGTTCATCTCCCTCATAGACATAACCGCACACCTTGCATACATAGCCCTTCTTGCCCTGTGTTTCCGGCTTGGGTTTGACATTCTGCTGATAGTATGTATATGTCATGGTTTCTGCGTCTGAGATTACCCGAGCCTCAGTGATACTGCAAATAAACATGCCATGGGTCTCCAAATCCACGTACTGCTCCACTTTCAGGGAGAAAAACGCGTTGATATACCGGGGCAGGAAAACAAGTCCGTTGTCGGAGCGCAGGGTATCCCAGTCAGCGAACTTATCCACGGCCCGCCCGCTCTGGAATCCGAAATTCTGGAACACCTGGAATGGGGCTTCCACGGACAGGCAGTTCACATTCATGATGCCGGTCTGCTGGATTACATGGTGTGAATAGTTAGCTTTATTGATATTCACCGCTACCCGGAAAGGTTTGTCGGTCAACTGGGTCACGGTATTTACAATCAGACCGTTATCCTTGGTGCCGTCGTTGGAAGTGACTACATACAAGCCGTAGCCTATTTTAAACAGAGCGGTCATATCGTTCTTATTGGCAGTGTCCCCCTGCTGAGCAAGATATTCCTTACACAGCTCATCGGACAAATCCTCAATCTGTTTACGGCTCTCATCGTTTAGCGCAGACAGTATGCGAACCGTATGTTTGGCGAAGGACAAATCCTTGCAGCCCTCCAGCATGTTCTTCATGGTCTTGGCGGCTTGTGGCGCCCAAGAACCGTTCTCCATCAGTGCCACTGTGCGGTTCCGGAAGTTTCGCTCGGTAAGGTGGTCGATGAAGGTCCGCATGAAGGGGAAAATATCTGCGTTATAGGTGGTGGTAGCCAGCACCAGCTTTCCATAACGGAAGGCATCTTCCACAGCTTCCGCCATGTCATCCCGGGCAAGATCTGTCACCACGACTTTGGGACAACCTTTGGCCCGCAATTTGTCGGCCAGAAGCTGTACCGCCTCCTGGGTGTGACCGTATACCGAGGTATAGGCAATCAGGATTCCCTCCGATTCCACCCTGTAAGAGGACCAGATGTCATATAGGTTCAAATAATGACCCAAATTCTCCGTTAAAATGGGACCATGGGTGGGACAGATGATTTGGATATCCAGTCCTGCCGCCTTTTTCAACAGCTGCTGAACCTGAGCCCCGTATTTACCCACGATGCCGATATAATAACGGCGTGCCTCACAATCCCACTCTTCCTCCACATCCAGAGCACCGAATTTACCAAAGCCGTCAGCGGAGAAAAGCACCTTATCGAAATCATCATAGGAAACAATGACCTCCGGCCAGTGAACCATGGGAGCGGTCACAAAGGTCAGGGTGTGCTTGCCCAAAGCCAGAGTGTCACCCTCGTCAACCACGATGCGTCTATCGGCGTAGTCGGTGCCGAAGAACTGATTCATCATGGTAAAGGCTTTGGTGGAAGCCACGATCTGCGTATCGGCGTAGATTTTCATAAAGTTGTCGATATTGCCGGCATGATCCGGTTCCATATGCTGGATGAGCAGATAGTCCGGTTTTCTGCCGCCCAGAACAGCCGCCACATTATCCAGCCACTGATGAGTAAAATGCCGATCCACCGTATCGATGACAACTATCTTCTCATCCAGAATTACATAAGAATTATAGGCCATACCATTGGGAACTACGTACTGTCCCTCAAACAGATCCACCTCATGGTCATTGACGCCCACATATTTCACATCCCCAGTCACATTGATATCCATAAAATCCCTCCTTAAAAATCATAATAATCGCTTGTCATATTATATACCGTCCATGCCTGTAAAACAAGGTCTATTGTACGCTTTAAAAGCTGTTCACTCTTCTGAACCAAATGTTATAATAGGGCATCTAATATATGTACACATTAGGATATATTAATGTTTGTACATAGGAGGGGCATCGATGGATAAGGATGAATTTTTAAGGTTGACACTGGACTCAGAGCCAACATTATTTCATGTTTCGTTTTCCATACTGCATAATGAGCAAGATTGTGCGGATGCAGTGCAGGAGGCCATATTGAAAGCTTACGAGAACCGGCATAAGTTGAAAGAAATAAAATATTTCAAAACATGGATTGTACGGATTGTCATTAACGAATGTTATAGTATTCTCCGTAAGAAGAAACGTTTTCAACCCTATGACGACGCGGTGCAAAAGGACAATACATACTTAGGTAATTATATAAAAGAAGAATATATCGACCTGTATCAGGCGATTGACCGATTAAGTCAGAAAGAAAAAATATGCATTATTCTTTATTATCTGGAAGATTATGCAGTTGCTGAGATAGCAAACGTATTAAAAATTCCGATTGGAACAGTGAAAAGCAGATTGAATCATGCGAGAAAAGAACTCAAAGGTTTGTTAAGCGAATAGGAGGCGTGAATATGAAAATATATAAGAATGTGCCTGAACAATTTCACAGTCAGTTTATGGACACGATCAATACAATTGAAGAGAAGCAGGAAAAGAAATATCATAGATATGGAACGAAGAGAATGATTCTGCTGGTGGCTGTTCTGGTGTTGGTATTATCTACCATAACGGTAAGCGCGGCATACATTTTTAAGTGGAATCAGGCGGCACTGAACTGGTTAGGAGTCTCTGAGGAACTCGCAGAGCAGTTGAATCAGGAGGGAATTGCCAAGCAGGAGCATGTTGCGGTTTCTGCGGCGGGAGTTGAAATCAGTGCAATTCAATCGGTAATGACAGATGACTATTGTTATGTGCTCCTTTCGGTTTCGGCTCCCGATCAGGTTCCGCTTGATGAAGTGTTGTTTAGGGAAACTTATGTGGAATCCGATGTAGGAATCGAGAGCTGTGTTGTTAATCATGCGTTATATGATACTGAAGATAATGGGCATCTGTGGGAAGCGCTATTGTATATAGACGATGCTGTAGATTATAGTGGCGCAGATGTAGTAATCGTTCTGCAAGATTTGGAAAGAGGAGATTGGCGGGCAGAAGGCGATGAAACGCTTGTAATCTATGAAACGCTTGTGGAGGGAGAATGGAGGATTCCACTCACCCTGCCATCAGAATCAGAAATTTTGGAAATCAATCAAGAGCGTACCATGCAGATCGGGCACCATGAAGTGAACATTAAGAAAACAGAAGTGACTCCTTTTCAAATACGTTTATACGGTGATGAGGAAGAACTAAAACATGCAATTCATTATGTAATACAGTGGGTCTCCGGAATTGTTTATCAAGACGGAACTTTCATAGAGGAAGATACGGGAATCACTGTCAGAAACGGTCGTAGCAATCAGGATACCGGAGAATACTATATTGCATTGGATTGGCCGACTGCAATCGATATCAGGCAATATGCCGATATGGTTCTTAAAGAAAGTGAGGATATGTCGGTTCCTAGGACTTGGTCGGAGGATGAATTAAATCAGATGGATATTTTGCAGGATCGTTGCGGGCATAAGATTTTATTTGACGGCACCAAGATTATATTGTGGGATGAAAAGTGTGAAGTGGGTATTGATATTGTCGATTTGGTAGAATTAGGTTATGATGTGAATAGTGGAGACCTCATTCTCTTAGGTCCGGGAGGTTTAGCTGAAACAGGTTATGATGAGAATGACGGAAACATCGTTGAAGTAGGACCGGGAGGAAGGTTGATTCAGGCTTTCATCAATGGTGAGAAACATTACTATGATGTGATGTACTAGATATTAGAGAAACGTGTAAGGTGAACAATGCAGTATACAATACGGGAAATCGAAAAGAAGGACAATCAGAAAATAGAAGCTGTCATACGATCCTGCTTAATAGAATTCGGAGCAAATCATGATGGTACAGCTTGGGCAGATCCGAATCTGGGCAGGTTTTCGGAAATATACAACACAGAGGGTAATCAATATTGGGTGGTCGAAAATGAGAGCGGACAGATTATCGGTGGGGCAGGAATCGGTCAGCTTCCCGGAGTGGAAGATGTTTGTGAATTGCAGAAAATGTACTGTATGCCCGAGGTAAGAGGAACGGGAGTTTCTCATACTTTAATGGATACAGTGTTAGAATATGCAAAAAAATATTATGCTAAATGCTATTTAGAAACTCTGGAAAATATGGTGGCTGCACAGAGATTTTATGAAAAATATGGATTCACAAGATCAAATGATGCGATAGCTCAGACGGAACATTTTGCCTGCGATATCCATTATATTAAAGATTTGGAATAGTTATGTCAACCTATTATTTGTTAGAATAAGAAACTTGGGGGAAGTAGAGATGTCTAAATTGATTATTATAACAGGTTCACCTTGTGTGGGTAAGACAACTGTGACAGAGAAGCTTTTTACTTCTTATGAAAACAGTGCCTTTTTTGATGGTGACTGGGCATGGTGTGTCAATCCTTTTTCGGTTGATGATCCTAGATTGCGGAACGGTGATAAAACGATGTCTTTTGCACTGTCTACCTACTTAAATTCGGATTTTGAATATGTCTTTTTCTCGTCTGTAGTTGCTACAGATAAAGCAATTCGAGAGGCAATATTAAAAGATGTTACGGCGAAAGATTATTGTGTTTTGGGATTTACCTTAACCTGTTCTGAGGAAACTTTGCTTGAACGTCATAGAGAACGTGGTGATAACAATGAATGTTCTTTTTACTGGCTTCATTTAGACCCGTATCAAGGCGATTATGTAATTAGCACAGATAATAAAAGTGTTCAGCAGATAGTTGATGAAATGAAA
Source organism: Lachnospiraceae bacterium (assembly GCA_022510565.1). GTDB lineage: Bacteria > Bacillota > Clostridia > Lachnospirales > Lachnospiraceae > UBA3282. The sequence continues at coordinate 16,964 of JAFLTE010000013.1, forward strand.
AGTATTATAGATGATAGCGAAAATAAGTGCTGAAACGACAGAATAATTTACAGAAAGGAGAATCCGATATGATAGTAATGTGGATAAAGAAACAGCATTCCATGTCAAAAAAGACGCTCTGCGCAGCTTATACCATGAAGTAAGCGGCTATGTGCAGAGCGGTGAAGCCGCTTATTGATTGATATATGCTGCACTCTGTTTATAATAAAAACTTACATGGAGTGATAACAATGTCATATATCAATGCAGAAAAGGTTCTCCCTGAGTGGCTTGTCGACCAGATAAGAAACTATGTAGGGGACGGACTGATTTATATTCCGCCTGTTAACGCCTCACGAAGAGCATGGGGAAGCAGATCAGGTGCGAGACAGATGTTGGAAGCGAGAAACAATGAAATTCGGATGAAGAAAGATGCGGGAGTCACTGTTTCACAGCTTGCCGAGGAGTATCATCTTTGCGAAGATACTATAAAACGAATTATATACAGATGAGCATATCCCCTGTCGGCAAAGCGTTAAAACGCTATGCAAAAGGTTTTATCCGATTGCATAGCGTTTTTAATTTTGCTCTGGGTGCCCGATTTTCATCATTACGTTATAATTAGATTACCGCAAATCGATTTAAGGATTGTTTAATAACTCCTATGCTACAATGAAATCACAAAGTGAGAGGAGCGGCAGAAATGTATTTACAAATACTGAAAAAAGACCTTAAACGCAAAAAGGCGATGAACGTGATTCTGCTTGTATTTATCACACTTGCGTCAATGTTCGTATCGTCTGGCGTGAATAACATAATAAGCGTTACAACGGCGCTTGACGATAGTCTTGAAATGGCGAATGCGCCCGATTACCTTGCGATGACAATGAATAAAGCAGGCGCAGCCGATATTGACGAAATTTTAAATTCTGCTACTTCGGTGGAAAGCTTCAGCGAGGAAAAAATACTGTATATGGAGTCCGATAATATCATCTTCGCGGATGGAAGCAAAATCGCCGCAAATTCGATTTTTCTTCAGAGTGACGAGGATATGTCCATGAATTATATTCTTGACAACGGCGATATTCTTAAATCGGTAAAGAGCGGCGAGTTGTATATGACGGCGAGCATAGCAGAAGATATGGGGCTTGAGAACGGAGATAAAGTGACTGTAAAACTCGATGACGTAAACTGTGTGTTTACGTTCGCGGGCGGCATCAAGGACGCGGTTCTTGGCTCAAACGGAATGTCAATACAGCGTCAGATAATAAGCGCCGAGGACTTTGACAAATTCATTTCCGCAGAAAATGTGGAGAAATTTTACGGATGTGAATTGGTTTACATACACACCTCGGATATGGAAAAAATGCTCTCCGAAATCAAACCGCTTATCAACAGTTCCATTTTCACAGCGGACAGGGCGACTATCAAATTTTCTTATGTCTTTGATATGATAGTGGTCGGTATCCTCCTTGTGGTGAGCCTTATACTTATAGCCATTGCGTTTGTGATCCTGCGGTTTACCATTGCTTTCACGCTTTCCGAGGAGTTCCGTGAGATCGGCGTTATGAAAGCTATCGGTATCCGCAATCTAAAAATCAGAGGTCTGTACCTTGCAAAATATGCAGCGCTTTCCGTTATCGGCGCGGCTATCGGTCTTGCACTCAGTTTTCCTTTCGATGAAATGCTGATGAGCGTTTCATCGAAATCCATTATTATAAACAGTGGGAATGGGGCTTTTTCCAACATAATTTGTGCGGTGCTTATGGTTGGAGTAATAATGCTGTTCTGCTATGGCTGTACGAGAAAGGTCGAGAAAATGACACCCATTGACGCTGTGCGAAATGGTCAGACGGGCGAGCGCTTCCGCAAAAAGAGCATTATGAGCCTTGGGAGTTCAAGGCTTCCCGAAACACCGTTTCTCGCGCTGAACGATATAGTAAGCAATCCGAAACGCTTCGGTATCATAACCTTCGCTTTCTTCCTTTGCCTGTCGCTTCTGCTGATACTTTCGGCAACGGTTTTCACGATGAAAAGCGGTGCTCTCGTCAATGCTTTCGGTCTTGCGGACTTCGACATATCAGCAGAGTGCACAGTAATGGAGTTTATGACGGAGGATGGACACGAAAAGCTGGAAGAATATCTCTCGGATATGGAGGAAAATTTCGCCCGAAACGGTATACCCGCGCACTGTATGCTGGAAATGATGTTCAAGCTGCATGTGTCACACGATGAAAACGAGAACAACATTGTAATGTATCAGGGCACAGGAACGACCGCGGATATGTACGAGTACATCGAGGGCACGCCGCCGCAGTCTGCTGGCGAAGTCGCACTGACCCGTTTTTCTGCAAATATGTTGAAAGCGAATATCGGCGATACGATTACAATAAAAACAATCGACGGCGACAAGGAATTTATGATAACGGCGTTATTTCAGTCCATGAACAATATGGGCGAGGGAGTGCGGTTTCACGAGGACGAGGAGATAAATTACATACAAGCGAATGGCGCACTCTTCACACAGATCAAATTCATCGACGCTCCCGATAAAAAGGAAATAGCCCGTCGTATAGAAAAAATACAAAAGCTTTATCCCGAATTTAACAACGTCAAGAACCGTGCCGAATGTGTATCGGATATGCTCAAAGTTACGGATACTATGGATACAATAAAACGAATGGTCGCTGTTTTCACAATTATTTTAGCAGCGCTTATCACCGTGCTTATGGAGCGCTCCTTTATCGTTAAGGAGCAAGGCGAAATTGCGCTTATGAAAGCGATCGGCATACGAAACGGAAAAATCTACGCTTATCATACCCTGCGCTTTGTTTTCGTCGGGAGTATGACGGTAATTGCTGCGGAACTTTTCGCTCTGCCGCTTACCCATCTTTTCATTGATCCGATTTTCAGGATGATGGGTATGGAGCTTGCTGTTGATTATGTGATAAGCCCGTTTGAAATGTTCTTTGTTTTCCCGCTTGTTCTTCTTGCTGCGACCACGACAAGTGCATTTCTCACCTCGCTGCATACCAACAAAATAAAGGCCTTGGACACGGCTAATATAGAATAAGAAAGGAAATCTGATATGAATATTCTCGAAGTAAAAGACCTCTGCAAAACGTATATCGTAAACAAGCGGCAGAACAACGTACTGAAAAATATAAATTTTACAATCAGCGAGGGAGAAATGATCGCTGTTATGGGGCCGTCGGGCTCCGGAAAATCCACGTTGCTGTACGCAGTTTCAGGCATGGATGAGCTTACCGCAGGTGAGGTGAGCTTCTGTGGGAAAAATATTGCCCAAATGGGTGAAAGAGAACTTACAGACCTACGCCTTGACGAAATGGGTTTTATCTTTCAGCAGATGTATATGCTGAAAAATCTCACGATACTGGATAATATCATACTTCCCGCAACACAATCCAAAAAACTACGTGAACCGCGCAAGGAAACAGCGCGACGCGGTCAGGATTTAATGCGCAAGCTCGGTATTATCGATATTGCCGACAATGACATCAACGAGGTTTCGGGCGGTCAGCTTCAACGAGCGTGTATTTGCCGCAGTATGATAAACAATCCGAAAATGATTTTTGCTGACGAGCCGACGGGAGCTTTGAACCGCGCTTCCTCCGACGAAGTAATGGAAGAACTTGCAAAATTAAATTCTGAGGGAACGACGATCATGCTCGTTACTCATGATGTTAAGGTTGCGGCAAAATGCACAAGAGTCATGTACATTGTTGACGGAAACATAAAGGGAGAGTATGATTTAAGCGACTGTTCCACGCAGACGAGAGAACGAGAGCGTGCGTTGAATAACTGGCTTCTGGAGTTAGGGTGGTAATATGGATATTCTTATTGTTGAGGACAATAAGGAGCTTGCCGATTTGTTGTGTGATTTTCTCCGCGCGGAGAATTATACGGTATCGGCGGTTCAAACAGCCGAAAAAGCCTTACTGCTGTACGAAAGATACGGCGCAAGGCTTGTCGTGCTTGATATCATGCTGCCCGATAAGGACGGATTTTATGTTCTGGAAAAAATCCGCACGGAAAGCAACACGCCCGTACTGATTGTGAGTGCGAAAACAGAAAAGGAGGACAAGCTGAACGGGCTGAATCTCGGCGCGGACGACTACATTGAAAAGCCATATGATATTGATATCATGCTTGCAAAAATAAGCGGGATTTTTAAGCGGCGGTACGCTCTTGACGAAATTACCGACGGCAATATACGCATAAATAAGGCGAGCCGTACTGTTTACAAAAATGAAAAAGAACTCGAAATGACCACGAAGGAATTTGAGTTGCTTCTGCTTTTGATGGAGAATAAGGGCAGGGTTTTAAGCAAAGAATACATTTTCGGACAGGTCTGGGGCAACGACAGCTTTTCGGAACAACAGACACTGACGGTACACATCAAATGGCTGCGGCAAAAAATCGAGGACACCCCCAAGAATCCTAAAAAAATAGTTACTGTATGGGGAGTGGGTTATAAATATGAAAGCGTTTAACAGAATTCTCTCGGCAGTTGCGGTTGCCGTGATCCTATTGTTTGTTGTCGTGAATATGGTCCTTGCTGCCGACAAGACCGACGGCGGCAGACTATACCGCGTAGAGATAAGCCGTCTTGTTCGTGAATTGGAAGCGAACGGTTCTGCCGACATTTCCGAATGTGAGTATGTAACAAATATTGAGCGATACGGAGAAAATTTTTACAGCACGGACAGCGACTATGTTATCTGTGAAATAAACGGAGAACTTTATCGTTTCGATTACAATACAAACGGCTACTCAAACAAAACATGTCTTACAGGAATTGTAAATGCCGCTCTCGGCGTTATGGCGATTTTATTGATCGTGGTTATGCTTTATATAAAATTTGCCATTCTTGCGCCCTTTGAACGTCTGAGCGACATCCCATATGAGCTTTCAAAGAGTAATCTCACCGCGCCGATAACGGAAACGAAGAACCGTTTTTTCGGCAAATTTCTTTGGGGGATCGATATTCTCCGTGAAAACATCGAACAGCAAAAGCAGCGCGAACTGGAAATGCAGAAAGAAAAGAAAACACTGCTGTTATCGCTCTCGCACGATATTAAAACGCCACTTTCCGCGATAAAATTATACTCGGCAGCACTGTCGAAAAATTTGTATTCAGACACAGAAAAGCAGCGCAAAATCGCTGAAAACATCAATGAGAAAGCGGACGAGATCGAGGGCTATGTTTCCCAGATCATAACGGCTTCAAGAGAAGATTTTCTTAGCCTTGAAGTGAATATGGGTGAGTTTTATCTTTCGGAGCTTATCGAAAAAATCACGGGATATTATAGGGAAAAACTGGCGCTTATCAAAACAGATTTTATTATCGGAGAATATAAAAATTGTCTGCTTTTGGGAGATTTGAACAGGAGTGTTGAAGTGCTGCAAAATGTTATAGAAAACTCCCTCAAATATGGCGACGGCAGACGCGTGGAATTGATCTTTCCCGAGGACGACGAATGCGCCCAAATTGCGATTATAAACGGCGGTTGTACGCTCGGCAAGGACGATTTGCCACATATTTTCGAGAGCTTTTGGCGCGGTGCAAATGCAAAAAACCTTCGCGGCAGCGGACTGGGTCTTTATATTTGCAGACAGCTTATGTGCAGGATGAACGGCGAGATTTTTGCGAAGATTGACGATGACATCATCACCGTCACCGCGGTTTTCGCAAGAGTGTGAATTTCATAAAAGGGAAATACAGGGTAAAGCTGAACTTCCTTATGATCCTCCGCTAAATGGCGGGGGATTTTTCTGTATAAAACTTTTTAAAAGGAACTATACACTTGTTCCACCGGGGGATATGGGATATAACTGAGTATATAAAGATTAGGGTATATTAAAGTAGGCGAAAAAAGTTATCTGCCGCAAAAAGGATTATGAAATTGGAGACGAAAGGAAAACTATTATGTTACATAAATACGTAGAGGCAATTAAGCAAGAGGAAATAGATTTTCCCAAGCGCTTTGCTTCTTATGTGGAGAAAGAATACGGCATTTTGTTCTATATGGAGAACAATAAGGATTCCTATGATGGAAATCATGCCTGCATTTATCCGCATAAAATCACAGATTTGGGGAAAGTTCTGGATGATATTAAGCAATTTTATAAGAGGTTGGGTATCCGTGCGTCCATATATCATCCGTTTGAGAAGGATTATTTCAAAAGGAATGAGGAAATTTTAAAAGCACACGGTTACACATACACACCGGAGGATGATCATAGGGTTATGCTCCTGACGGAACAAAATCAGATTATTACTCCTAAACATCTTGATATTCGTGTGTTAAGGGAATGGGATGAACGAGTAGCGACAGATATCCTTATACCAAGCGGTGAGCCGTGGGAGGTAGAGGTTACAAAGAAACGTATCGAAAAAGAAAGTGCCTATCTCTTTGTTGGCTATTTAGATGGGAAAGCCGTCGTATACATGGACATTCATAAATCAAAACTGGAAAACACGCGCTTTGATTATATTGTGACTGCTAAAGAACATCGTGGGAATGGTTATGCAAGTGAGTTGTCGAGTTTTGTTACGGATTATTGCAGAGAAAATCAATTTCCGATATGTTGGCAATGGGCCGGACCGTCAGAGCATATCTTCTATCAGGCAGGGTTTCGTGAAGTATTTACTATGGAAGCCGGATATGCTACCGGGCCGGAATTAGGTGAATCAAGTGATTAGCTGCAATAGGATATTACAAAATTGGGGATTCTTCGACATTGAAGTTCTAGAACAGTTTAATAAAAACTCTCCAAGGTTGATATTTAAGATTCGAGCGAACGGATGCCTTTATCTTCTGAAGGGTATACCCATTTCAAAACCGGAAAGTGTTATATTGGGAAACACTTTAGCACATGAATATCTTGGTAACCAAAAGGGAATAGCGCCCCAGATCATGTATTTGCCGGATGGCAGCCTTTTCATAGAATCAGACGGATTCCGGTTTTACCTAACAGAATTCATTGACGGCAAGCCAATGGAGCCGACTGCGGAAAATGAGTATCGTCTCGGCAGGGGTGTAAAGCAGCTTCACGCTTACATGGATTATGATTATCCGTCTGGGCTTAATGAAAATAAACAGAGATTTTACGAATGGTTTCCCGAGAAGACTTTTAAATCCGAATTTGACATGATTCTCGATTCGCTTCCCGATTTCGCCGAATATGACAGATGCCTTATTCACACGGATTTAGGACCTCACAACACTATGGTCAGAGTAGATGGCGAGCTTGTACTGATTGATCTGGACGATGCCGGAATCGGAAGCCGTTATCTTGACTTAGGCTATGCATTTATCATGCAGTTCGTTGAACATACCGAGGATATGCGGCTAAACTATCGGTTTGATCTGGCAAAAGCATTCCTTGAGGGATATTATGGACAAGGTGAAATTCCGCGTTTGGAATATGATTTATTATGGCATGGGGCAAAAAGAGAAGTTATGGGAAATGTTACAAATGGAGGAAACGGCGCATGAATAATATGGACAAAATAGATTATGTCAGCTTCAATGCTGAAACATGGGATAATATAAATGAGAGCCTTGTTGATAAAACAACGGTTATCAGTCATGAAGATTACATTGCCGCTAAAAGCGGAGCGCTAAAGGTTTCTTTGGCGGGAATCAGGGAAGTTCCGAAAGAATGGTTTCCGACACTGAAAGGAGCACATGTTCTTGCGTTAGCTTGCGGCGGTGGTCAGCAAGGTCCGGTGTTTGCTGCCCATGGTGCAGAGGTGACGGTAACTGATATTTCAAATAATCAGCTTGCAAAAGAAGAATTTGTCTCTAGGCGGGAAGGATATGATATCCATATTGTCAAGGCTGATTTGTCAAAGCCTTTTCCGTTTGCAGATAATTCTTTCGATATGATTTTTAATCCCATATCAAATTGCTACATTGAAGACATTATGCCAATGTGGAGCGAATGTGCAAGGGTAATTAAATCGGGCGGAGTTCTGATGATGGCTTTTGTTAAAGAGGAACATTTCCTGTTTGAGCCGGATTTTAGGAATGAAGATTTTTTGATTTCAAGGCATTCTCTTCCCTTTAATCCGCTTAAGGATTTGTCGGAAGAACAATTAAAGGAGAAACAGAATACACAAATGCCCCTTGCCTTTAGTCATACTCTGACGGAACAAATAGGAGGACTGATTAAAGCCGGATTTGAAATCACAGATATTTACGAGGACTGTGACGGTCACGGTTTGTTTGACAAATATATGAATTCTTATGTGGCAGTTCGAGCGGTTAAAAAATAGGTTGACATTTGATAGGGATTTGAAAGAGAGAAAAGTATGATTTATTATAACGATAACATAATATTAATACGTGATATGGTTAAAAGCGACGCGCAGATTATTACAGATGGAGAGAGTGCTCAGGGATGGAACGCTACTGTAGATAAATATGAGATGAGACTTCAGCATCAGGCGGAAGGGAAATCGGTGTCATTGGTTGCAGAGTATCAGGGGAATGTTGCCGGATATATCAATGTATATCCCAATTCCGAATGGGATGCATTTGCCAATCAGGGTTGTTCTGAAATTGTCGATTTCGGAGTACTGGAAAAATATCGCAGGCACGGTATAGGTAGCAAACTGATGGATATAGCCGAGCAGATAGCAGAAGAATATTCGGATATTGTTTATCTGGCAGTTGGTCTGCATAGCGGATACGGAAGTGCGCAGAGAATGTATGTGAAGCGGGGATATATCCCTGACGGAACTGGTGCATGGTATGGAGATAAGGTCTGTGAACCGTACGCAGATTGTCGTAATGATGATGATTTGGTTTTGAATATGTCGAAAAGGCTGAGATAAATTTCAGAAAGTAGCATCAAAGAAAATAGAGCAAAAAACATGCTTGGGAATGAAATAGATTCCGTGATAGCCAGTACACAGGGGCGTTGCGTGTGGTATAATCGGATAAGCAGATTGGAATTTATTGCTTAGCTTAAAGGAGACATCTATGCTTGGTAAAGGCAATACAGCAGAAGTATTTGAATATGAACAGGGAAAAGTGTGCAAGTTATTTTTTGAAGGATATCCCCAACAGTATATAGAGCATGAATATCAAAATGCAAAAGAAGTATTTAGGTTAAAACTCAATATCCCAGAGCCATTCGGTCTTGTTACTATCAATCAACGAAATGGCATTATATACGAAAGAGTCGACGGGGAGCCACTTTTAAATCATTGGAAAAACACCAATATTGACAAATCACTTGATATGTTTACACAAATACATCACGAATGGTTGGGAAATCACTCAACTAATGTGTTGTCCTACAAAGAATTTTTATCAATTCAAATTAATAATGAAGTCATAGAGCACAAGAAACTAATGGAAGAAATATACGCATTACCTGATGATGATTGTATCTTGCATGGAGATTTTCATCCAAATAATGTATTGGTAAGACTAAGCGACGGAGTGCCTGTTGTAATAGATTTTATGAATGTGTGTTATGGACCTGCACTATTTGATATAGCGAGAACATTTTTTCTGCTAAATCAAGTGAATAGTTTTACTGCAAATAAATATTTAAAGAAAATGAATGTATCTGTAATAGATATTGCCCCGTACCTTAATGTTATTGAACAATGTCGGAAATATGAAACTTAGAAAATGTATGTTTCTTGTGTATAAATCTTAATTTATAGGAGAAGTGAGGCTACATGAAATATATAGAGGAAAATAAAAGAATATGGGATAAGCGTTCAGAAAATAATGACATCTGGTCTATCCCTGTTACAAGCGATATGGTTAGACTTGCAAAAGAAGGGAAATGGAGCATTGTGCTTACTCCACAAAAGCCAGTCCCGTCTAGTTGGTTTTCTCAAAATCTTGCAAATAAGAAAATTCTTTGTTTAGCAAGTGGCGGAGGACAGCAAGGACCAATTTTAGCGGCAACTGGAGCCGATGTAACTGTATTTGATAATAGTAAAAAACAGCTTGAAAAAGATGAATTTGTTGCTAAGAGAATAACTTAAAGATAAAAACGATTCAGGGCAATATGCAAGATTTATCGATGTTTGATGACGAAACATTCGATTGTATTATTCATCCTTGGTCAAATGGATATGTTGATGATATTTTACCTGTATGGCAAGAATGTGCACGAGTTTTAAAAAGAAAAGGCTATTTATTGGCGGGATTCGGAAATCCGATTGAGTATATTTTTAATGAAGACAAATTGGGACAAGGTGTTTTTGAAGTAGAAAACACCATTCCATACGCTGACATTGAACATATGGATGATGAAAAAGTGAGGGCGATTGTAGAAGAGGACGGCTATATTTGGAGTCACACATTAGAGGAACAAATACAAGGGCAAATTGAAGCAGGCTTTGCAATAGTTGGTTTTTATGAAGATATTGGCGGAACCGCATTAGACAAATATATGAACGGTTCTATGGCAACTAAAGCGATAAAAATATAATGTAAACCACGGCAAAGATTTGACCCATGTCATTTCTGTTCCTTTTTCCCGGATGTGAGTAACCTTTTAGGTTCTCATATCCTTTTTTACGTATAATCTGAAAAGACATCCTTTTTGGTGGTGTGAGGTGTATGGGTGTGGTATAATCGGATAAACAAAGAGTATTTAAGAGGTGCAGTATGACAAACAAAGAGAAAATGCATAATATAGAACCTTATTTGCCAAATGATAGTGAAATATTGGAAGAGCAGATGAGCTATATAGAACCGTCTTTGCATGCGAATTGGGGCGGACCTCCATTATTGCCTGAACTCCGTGAAAAGGGTTATCAATACAATGCACCTGTTCATATCGGAAGAAGCTGCTGGCTTGGTGCAGGCGTGATTACTGTTCCCGGAATAAATGATGGGGATAATGTTGTAATCGGTGCGGGCAGCATTGTTACGAAGGATATTCCATCCAATGTTTTGGCTGCCGGTAATCCATGTAAAGTTTTGCGCGAAATCAACGAGCATGACAAGGAGCATCTATGGATACGTCTGTGAGATTGGTTGTACCCACGATGGAATATGAAAAAGAGATACAAGCATTTCGCCAAGAATTTGTAATGAATGGTGGGGACATGGATGGTTGTTTATCTCTTAGAAGAATGGAAAATATCGCGGAGTGGATAAAACAGGTGGAAGATTGTTCAAAGGCGGAAACCTGCCCTGCCAAATGGGTTCCTCAGACTCAATATATTTATGTGCGTGAGACTGATAATAAAGTGGTCGGAGTTATTCAAATCCGACATTACTTTAATGAGTTTCTGGAAAAGTATGCGGGACATATCGGATATTCAGTATGCCATTCAGAAAGAAGAAAAGGTTATGCTACCCAGATGCTTCGGGATGTTCTCCCGGAGTGTGTGAAGCTGGGACTTGACAAAATACTTGTATGCTGTTTGGAGGATAATGAAGGAAGCCGCAGAACCATTTTGAACAATGGTGGTATATATGAATCTACTGTCTATGAACCGGATGGTAAGGTTAATTTGGAAAGATATTGGATTGCGCTTTCTAAATGAAGAACGTGCGCATTAACAATTATTCTATGGAAAGGAGCATATTATGACAGAGAAAATGGAAGCCCGTATAGCATTATGTAAGTGTAAAGAGGGCAGAAGAGCATATGGAGTCCGTTTCGAGAAGGACGGCAGCGGATGGAAATATACATGGGCATTTCCTGTAAAAGAAGCATCTGCAAAGAGAGAAGGATACGACGCTACGAAGATTACCGGTAGTATCGGTCCTGATGCCAATTATCCGGGGTGTCCTTTTTGTGGGGCAAAGAGCTTTATAATCTGCGTTTGCGGCAAATTAAACTGCAATAATATTAATATGGAAAACGCGAATTTTACATGTGATTGGTGTGGTACGAGCGGTAAACTGTCCGGCGGCTATGACGGTTCCGGTTTTGGTTCGGGTGGCGATATATAGAAGAAGATTGTTGTGGAGGTTGACACAAGTGTCACTATTTATGGGGCTTTCCAAGATTTTGGAAGGCTCTTTTTATTATAGATGTTATAGACCCAATTTTTCTGCTTGACCTTGTCCTCGGGACATAGTTTACACTTCTACATAGAGAAAGTTTGGAAAAGATAGATGTCGAAAGCATCAAACCGTATAGTGGAGAATTATTTTGAAAATTATAAAGCAGCTTATTAAATTACACAGAGTACTTTTTACGATAGCGATTCTGTTCACATTCTTATCTATCATATTAGGTTTATGTTGGAACAAATGTTTAGCCGAGATGATTGATTTATTGGGAGATTCAAATTTTTTTAAATTTGGGGACCAGCAGAGTGAACTGTTTCCTTTTATAATGACCGGAATATATATAATTCTCTTACATACGATAAGCGAATATCTGTCATCCTATCTGGCTTCCTATACTTGTGAAGTCTTTGCACATGAAATGCGAATGGGATATGTCAGATATTATTTAGAAAGTGATATTCGAATGCTTTCAAAACTCAATGTTGGAGAAGAGCAATCTGCTATGCAAAATGAGTTGAAAGATATTTCTGATTATATGAATGAAAATCTCTTCTCATTAATGAAGCAATTTGGAATGTTTATTGTTACCGTTGTGTTTTTGTTGTGTCGGAATTCCAAGTTGGCTGCGCTTTCCATGCTTCCGGTGGTTCCACTGATTGTTTATTGTTCCTTTTCCAGTAAGATTATTAGAAATTATACAGAAAAGTGCCAAGACAGCAAGAAGAAAATCAATGGGTTGGCAGATGTCATTCTGGAATTATTCCCGATGATTCAAGTTTATGGCGCGAACAAGCTGATTGGCAACACAATGCAGGAAAGACTTTTGGAATGGGAAGACACAAATATCAAGAAAGAACGGGTTTCTGCCAGGCTCATGTCTCTTTCCGGCGTGCTTTCATTTATACCGCTTTTGCTGTTACTTGGTATGGGCGGATTCATGGTGATTCATGGCGAAATCAGCATAGGGACTTTTTATATTTTTATCAATCTGTCGGGGAATGTTTCGGGATTCTTACAGAATATGCCGGGCATTTATGCCAATTTCCGACAATTTAGTGCATCTGTTGGCAGGCTGCAAGAAAAACTTGTGCTGAAGGGAGTATGAATGGAGCAAACATGAATCAATACGCAGTTTACTTGGGAAATATCTCATTTTCATATGAGGATAACATGGTGATAAAGAACCTGTCGCTCAGCGTGAAGTCCGGTGAACACATAGGCATCGTGGGAGACAGCGGATGCGGCAAAAGCACTGTATTGAAGATACTTGCCGGTCTCTACGAACCTGATTGTGGAAAGACTACCATAGCAGGAGAGTGTTCGCCAGAGAAAATCAGAGAGAAGGAGGCTCTTGTTATGCAGCACAATAGCCTTTTTCCTTTGTCTATCAGGGATAATATTACTTGCGGTCATGATATTTCAGAAGAGAAAGTAAGAGCTGCTTGCGAGAATGCTAGCCTCACGAAATGGATTGAGAGTCTTCCGAATGGATTGGACACGAATGTGGGAGAGCGGGGGAATCAGGTATCCGGCGGGCAGGCGCAGCGCATTCAAATCGCCAGAGCACTTTGCAAGGATGCGCCAATTGTTCTGCTGGACGAGCCGGTTTCCGCCTTGGACCAGGATACCGGACATTCGGTTTTGAATGCCTTAAATAGGCTGACGGATGGTAAGACAGTGATTCACGTTACTCATCATCAAGAGATGTTGGATAAAAGTTATACGGTTTATCGTATGATAGGAGGGAAATTGGTTCGTGAGTGACTTTGGGAAATTGATAAAGAGAATGGGCATCCGGCGCAAATACATATTTTTACTGCTCTTAAGGTCTCCTTTTGACGCTATTAGAACTTGGATGTTAGCAGGTTTATTGAAGTCTGTTTTTCTCTGTTTGGAGACGGGCAATTCGGGTAAGCTAGCAGCAATATGTGTGGTTTATGGCTTGATATGTGTCATGCTGTTTATCTATAATGGAACTGTGTGGAGCAGTTATGCAGCATTTTCCGCTAAAACAGAAGCGGGACTGCAGAAAGCGATGTTAGGCAAGATTCTGAGTATGCCTCTGAAACGGGTAGATTCTCATTATGGCGGGGAGTGGATTACGAGATTAAATAGTGATATACAAGCAGCTTTTACAATGATGAACGGTCCGTTGAATATTCCGCATGTAGTGGTTGCTGTCATAAATACATTGATGTCCTCTTTCCTGATGTTCAGAAGCAGTTTCCTTTTGTTTGGTGTAACATGGTTATTAATTCTTCCACAATTATTGATTAACTATAAAATAGTGCTTGGGTATCTTCCAAAGCTGAAGGAAGAATCTCAGAATTTCCTGTCGGATAATACTTCCGCTATCAAGCCGCTTATTGCAGATGCAGATACGATTTTGCTATATGATGCCGGAGAATTGATGATGAAAACCTGTGATGGGGCTAGCAGGAAACTGATGAAGATTAATATGAAAATGCATGTGAGAAGTGCTTTGGGCGATGTGTTTATGCGCCTTTTCGGTATGGGTGGATATCTGATGATTCTGCTTCTGGGATATATGTTTATATATAATGGAGCTATGGATTTTTCGGATGTGGTTTATTGTTTTCAGGTGAGAGGCGCTATATTAGCAGGGATGCTTATGCTCATTACCTGCTTAAACAACCTAAGGGCGAATTCAGTTTGTGTAAAAAGAATCAACGATACATTTGAAGAGTAGTGAAATCATTAAAATTTTGAACGGAAGGTGCCTATGAAAGAGAATCTCATGCTAATCGGAGAAATTGCAGAGTTTTTTGGTGTTTCCAGAAAGGCAATGCGTTTATATGAAAAGAAGGGAATTATAAAGCCGGTAAAAGTAGATGCTTCGAATGGATATCGTTACTATTCGGCAGAGCAGGTGGAGCAGCTGAATGCGCTGTTGGAACTCAAAGCACTGGGGTTTTCCCTCGATGAAATCAAAATGGTTACTGACGGGAAAACAACAAAAGAACTTTTGTTCAAGTTGCTTGAGAAAAAGCAGCAGGCATGGCAGGAAGCAATGAACGCCGCAAAATATAAAATGGAATGTTTGGATAGCATTATGCATAATCTGCAAAAATCACAAACCGCAGATAAGATTACTGAAATGACAGATGAAGAGCGGGCATGGCTTCTTGTTAAAATGGTTTGTATTGAAGATGTCAGGGCACAGAAGATTCTGAGTGAGGCATTGTGGTTGTGATAGGAAATAAGCGGCAATGGATGCAGCAAACGTTAAAATATGATACAATTTACTCATACAAACACGTTATCAGAACGTAATATATTAAAACCAAGGAAAGGGGAGAAATTCATGAAACGAAAAATGCAAGCGTTATACCAAAACGGAGTCAAGGGTCCTTTTGCCCATGCAGAATAGCGGGCATATAGAACTCTGCATGGGCTGATAACACTATATGTTCTGCTGTTTCTGCACTTTATTTATGAAGAATAAATAAGGAGCGGTAAAGATGAAATATATCAATGCAGCAGAAATATTGCCGGATGAATTACTAAAAGAGCTTCAAACATATGCTGATGGAGATGTGCTTTATATTCCAAAGGCTTCAACGAAAAAGGAATGGGGGACTGCCAGCGGTTCACGTACATTTTATGAGGAACGCAACAGGGAAATTCAAAGACTTTATAGAGAGGGTCATTCCATGGATGCGTTAGTGAAGCAGTATGGTCTGGCATATAGTACAATCAAAAAAATTATATATGGATAATGACGGGACGCTTGCTGTGTAAAATAGCAGGCGTTCTTTGTGGTGAGATTGATTATAACCATTCTTTCTGCTTGTGCGGGTGTTTTTCCTTTTCTACAATAATATCAGTGATTGGCATGGAAGGAGAAAGACAGATGAAAAACATAACAACAAGACAATTTAGCGTATTGGCAGACTGTGGGAAAATATATCAGTTTATGCTGGATATTTATAAAAAAGATTGGAGTAACGGTGTCCCTGTTCCTTTCTTTGAGTATGCATTTGCGTCGTTTGCTTATTGGATGGACATATCCTATTCCTATAAAAACCGTATCTGGGAGGAAAATGGTGAGATAGTGGCATTTTGTTTTTATGAAAATCCCAGAACGGATATATATTTCAGCTTAAAGCCCGGATATGAGGAATTAGCACCGGAGATGATGGCATATGCAGATGAACATATGCCAAAGAAAGAAGAACAAATACAATTGGTTCTATTTGCAGGGCAGGATGCCTTGATGAAAGCCGCTGCACAGATAGGCTATCGTCAGGTTTCGGAGGTTGTGGAAATGGATTTCGATTTTGATGACGTATTGGATTATCCTTTGCCGGCAGGTTTTCATTTTGTAAAACCGGAGTATTATGATGTAACTAAGGTAAATAAATGTTGTTGGAAAGGGTTTGATCATGAGAAAAATGAAGGAGTATGGAATAATCAATATGAGCAAACCAATTATCAGATACAGGTGGCGCCTCATGCGACTTCAGAGCTGGGAGTTGTGATTGCCGATGAACAGGAGGAGTATGCATGTTATTCGGGCATGTGGTGGACACCGGAGAACAAACTGGCTTATATGGAACCGCTTTGTACGATTCCGGAATATCGAAACAGAGGGCTTGCATCTGCGGCGTTATCGGAAATGTACCGAAAAATGAAGAAATTAGGAGCAACTCATATGACCGGCGGGATGAATGCGTTTTATAAGAAAATAGGTTTTCAACCGGCAGTGAAGTGGACGTTCTGGAAGAAATAATATATTTTTGAGGTGGATTATGGGCATAAAAGATATGATTGACGGTGAGTTTAGGGGAATTGTATATGTTGTTCAGGGCGACAAAGTTCTGTGCGAAAAGGTGACCGGTTATGCAGATTTGCCGAATGAAGTCCCTAATACGTTGGAAACCAGATTTGCAAGTGCATCGGCAGGTAAAGTCTTTGTTGCTGTGGGAATATTGCAGTTAATCGAGCAGGGGAAGTTGCAATTTAATGATACGCTGGGAAAACTGCTTGATATTGAACTAAATCAGATTGACAGAGACATTACGGTACGGCAGCTTTTGACGCATACATCCGGCGTTCCCGATTATTTTGATGAAAGTATTATGAGTGAGTATGAGGAGTTATGGACAGATTACCCCAACTACAGAATCAGGCACAATGATGATTTGCTTCCGCTATTCATCACCAAACCTATGATGTACCCGAAGGGTGCAAAGTTCCAGTATAATAATTCGGGCTATGTACTGCTTGCCACAATCATCGAAAAAGTGACGGATATGTATTTTGACCAATATCTTCAGGCACATATTTTCGATGTATGCGGTATGAAATCAACCGGTTATTATGAATTAGATAAACTGCCGTCCAAATGTGCTAATAATTATATATATTGTTCAGACACAAACGATTTTCGTACCAATATATACTCTGTGGATGCCAAGGGTACAGGTGCGGGAGGCGCATTTATATCGGTTAAAGATATTGCCGCATTTTGGACTCATCTGGCAGAGGGTAAGCTACTCTCCAAAGAATTGGTTTCAGATATGCTATGTAAACAAAGCGGAGACGGTGATGATGCGGAAGAAGGCTACTATGGCTATGGCGTATGGATCATCGATAATCCAAAGGGCAGGGATATCCCATATTTTCAAGGCTGTGATCCGGGCGTAAGCTTTATTTCGGAGTACAATCCGAATAACGGAATCATCTCTGTTTTGGTAAGTAATTATGGGGATAATGTTTGGAAAGAAATGCGGAAGATAAGGCGAGGATACTGGTATGATTAGTAAACCATTGATATTGGCAGTTGATATGCACGGATGCCCCAATCGTTGTAAGCACTGCTGGAACGGTCATATGCCAAACAGAGAAATGGAAGAGGACGCGGATATTTGGCTTGTCAACTATTTTAAACCATATTTTAACAGCATTACATATTATAGTTGGTTGAGAGAACCCGATTATTGTGATGATTATACACAGCGTTGGTCTAGAGATAATCAGATATCCGTCAATGCAACGCCTGAGCGGTTTGAACTTGCAAGTTTTTGGCGTATTGTCAGGGATCCAAATTATGTTGCTTTTTTAAAAGAAGTCGGAGTGCATAAGGTTCAGTTAACGTTCTTTGGTATGGAAGAAATGACTGATAAATATACCGGTCGAAAAGGGGCATTTAAGGAATTGTTGGACGCAACGGAAATACTCATTGCTAATCAGATTGCCCCAAGATGGCAGGCATTTATTAATGAGGAAAATAAGGGTGAAATTGTTCAATTACTCGATTTAGTTGATACTTTGAGGTTGAAAGAAAGATGCAGTTTATTTCAAGAAGACTTCAAATTTTTCGTACATAGTGGGAGTTGTGACGGTGAAAATCGCAAGTTGTACGATGTGCGCATTGAAAAGAAACATATTCCGGAAGTCCTGATTCCATATTATATGGACTATGAGAAGGTTCTTACTGAGAGGAAATGCTGCTATTTGCTTATGAATGATACTTCAAATATGGTATACTATAATGAAGATTCAATTGTCCTGAACATTTCCAACACATATGATGTATATTTCAATTTTACACATATGTCAGAAGAATGGAAGATCGGTAACTTAAAAATCGACAGTCAAGAAGAGATTATACGTAGAATTATTGAAGAGGACATTCCTGCGCTGAATTTGGCAAGAGAAATAACAGTCAAAGAATTAGTGACCAAATATGGGAATAAACAATCTGACAGAGCATTTCTTATTGGTGATTACAAGTCATACTTGCTGAATTGTTATTTGGAAGATGAGATTGGATAGTCGCAGCAATTAATGTATTTGCGGAGAAGGAAAATGATGCAAAAGGTAATTGTTATTGGAAGTCCGGGTTCCGGAAAAAGTACATTTTCAAGAAAACTTAGGGATGCAATAGGACTACCGCTATATTATCTTGATATGTTATGGCATAAACCTGACAGAACTACTGTTTCGAGACAAGAATTTGATGCTAAGCTAAATGATATTCTTATGCGAGATAAGTGGATTATAGACGGGAATTATAATCGAACGCTTGAAATTCGTCTAAAAAACTGTGATACCGTTTTTCTTATGGATTTTCCGCTGAATATCTGTCTTTCGGGCGCAGAATCCAGAGTTGGAAAAGAGCGCGAGGACATACCGTGGACTGAGACAGAACTTGACAATGAGTTCAAACAGTTTATTTTAGATTTTCCTAAGGAAAGTCTGCCGCGAATATACCAACTAATTGAGAAATACGGGAAGGATAAAAACGTATATATTTTTAAATCCAGAGAAGAAGCAGAGGAATATATAAGATTTATTCAGGGATAAGATATGTCTGTCATGTCTCTAAATATTCAGTTGCATATCAAGTGTGGGTATGGTAATATCGGCTTTACAAATCATAAGTTTTAAGGAGTTTCCACCCATGAACATTAAAATGATTCTGCTGGATCTCGACGGAACATTACTCCGTTCCGATGGCAGCATATCCGACCGCTCAAAGCAAGTTTTAAAAAGTTGTCAGGATCGTGACATTTACGTGGTGTTTGCTACTGCGCGAAATTGGATTGGGGCAGAGCGTTACATAGAAGAGATTCAACCGGATTATGAGATTACAACAGGCGGAACGCTCATTCATCGGCATGGCGAGCAAATCTACAGCTGCAATCTGGAAATAGAAGATACGAATCAAATCGTACAAGACTTACTTGCGTATGATTCCAAGACAGAAATAACTGTTGCAGCAGGACGTCTGGTGTTTTGGAACAGCCTCCATATATCTGAGTCTGAGAAATTACATAAGGCAGTTTATAATGATTATCAAGAACCATTGTCGTGCCGGGCGAATAAAATCTTAGCAGAACTCCCCAACTATGAAATTGCAGAACAAATTGCAAACAGAAACCATTGCCGATTACAGAGCTTTCGAGGAGAAAATTGGTATGCTTTCATGCCGGTAGGAGCAGGCAAAGTACAGGCCATCAGGGAGTTGGCGAAGATATTGGATATATCCTTGGATGACATCGTGGCCTTCGGGGACGACATAAGCGATGTGGAAATGCTTAAGATGTGCGGAATAGGAGTTGCCGTGGCGAATGCCGTTCCTGATATCAAAGCGATTGCAGATAGTGTTACGTTATCTAATGATGAGGACGGAGTAGCAGAGTGGCTTGCAAAAAATGTGCTGATGGAGTGACTTTGTCTAAATCGTGCAGGAGGTATGTATATGATAACCTATGAAAATAAACAATGTAAACTACTCGTATATACACGGCAGACCAATGAAAAATCATATCCTGACGGATTGGCTAGAAGTATCCATTTTGCCGTGAGCCGTGACGGACAGCATTATCAGCCGCTGCATCAGAATTACGGCATTCTGTTTGCGCAGGCGGAAATTCGCAGCGACAACACAATTTGTCCCAAAGGTGTAAAAGACCCCGTTGTATTCGTTATGTCCGACAGAGGCTTCGGAATCGTAGCAACCAGAGTAAACGAAGATGGGAGCGGTGACGAGGACTGTCGGGGACAAATGTTGTTATGGAGAACGGTGGATTTCATGGACTTTCAGGACATAGGTATGGTTGAAGAGGATAGCTATATTCCGGATGGTGAGAGGAAGGAGTGCTGTGTAATCCAGGGAGAGACTGTCACCGGCAGCTGGATTCAGATTGACGCAGGACTTTGTGACCGACTCTTGTTGCACTGGAATCCACTCAGCCATGTATCTACCTATCTACCGGATAGCGTGACGGTCACTTCCCGTGAGGAGTTGGAGACATTGCGTGCTACAGCAGTCTATTCGGATGGCTCGACCGTTTCCAAAAAGGTCGCATGGCAAACGGAACAAGTAGATTTCTCTACACCCGGTATCTATCAGGTGAAAGGCAGCCTGTATGATACACACTATTCATTCCCTCTGGCGCGAGGCTACGGAGACCCGGTCATTTTTCCATGGGAGGGGAAATGGTATTTCCTCGGAACCAATGACAATCTGAACGACATAGGAATCTATGTCAGGGAAGCTGACACGGTATCGGGACTTTTCGGAGAAGGTGTGGAAGAACACTTGATTTTGGGTGTGGATGAGGAAAAAGGTTTTGTGCAGACATTCTGGGCACCCGAATTCCATATTATAGGCGGTCAACTCTATATTCTTTTTGCGGTGGGCGGAAAAAAATGGGGACCTCAGTGTTATCTGATGAAGCTGAAAACCGGTGGCAGGATTATCGAAGCGGAGAGTTGGGAAATACCTGTGAAAGTGCTGCGTCAGAATGGCAAACCACTTGCGGAGAGCGGAATCACACTTGATATGACATATGTGTCAGCGGGCGGGCGCTCTTATATGGTCTGGTCCTATCGTGAGCATATCGGAACGCCTGCGGATACAGGTTCCATGCTGTATATCGCAGAGGTGGATGCGACGAAACCGTGGCAGCTGTCCGGAGAACCGGTGCTGTTGTCACGTCCGTTGTTCGGATGGGAAAATGTGAATGGTACGATTAACAATGAAGGACCGCATGCCTTCGTCTATGACGGAAAAGTATTTCTGACTTATTCCGGGGGTGATGCGGCAGGATACACTTATGTGCTGGGATTGCTCACAGCCGATGCGACACAGAATCTGACAGATGTGTCAGTGTGGAAGAAGAGCTGTACTCCGGTGCTTTCCTTCTATTCCGTGGAGGGAGAGTACGGGCCCGGTCACAATTCCTTTTTCATAGATGATGACGGAAACCTGATGATTGCTTATCACGCTGAGGATGCTCTGGAGTCGCGACTTCGCAGTGACGGTATCCGCCGAATTCATTTCGATGTGCAGGGTACACCAAGATTTGACGTATCAGCTGCGAGAGATTTGAATCCGGCTCTGCGAGACGTATCCATACAGGTCATTGTGCAGTGATGAGAAAAGGAGGTAAATACATATGCAAACAAGAGCGATTGAAGTCATACGGAATCAAGAAGTTCCCTTTCACAATAATGTAGGTTTTTGTATCGGGACCGGAAGGATGGGACTGGCTTTGCAGCAGGCATATCAAGATCAGCTTAAGCTGGTACAGGATGAGATTGGTTTTTCCCATATCAGAGGACACGGACTGTTCAGCGATGATATGGCAATTTATCATGAGTATGAGGAAGACGGACAGACGAAGGTTGAGTACAACTATACCTATCTGGATATGGTGATGGACAGCTACTTGCGGCTTAATATAAAGCCGTTTTTGGAACTGGGGTTTATGCCGGAAAAACTGGCATCCGGCACACAGACGATATTTTACTGGAAGGGAAACACTACGCCGCCCAAAGATTATGCCCTATGGGCAGATATGGTACAGAAACTGCTCTTGCATTTGATGACTCGCTATGGTGCGGATGAGGTGGTGACATGGCCCATTGAGGTATGGAATGAGCCGAATCTTCCCGGTTTCTGGGAAAAAGCCGATATGCAGGAGTATTTTAAGCTGTTTGCAGTGACGCTTCGCGCCATCAAGGAAACAGATACCCGGTTTCGTGTTGGAGGTCCGGCTATATGCGGTGTGCGGGATGCGGAATGGATGCAGGCATTTTTGAATTTTTGTAAGGATGAGGGACTGAAGCCTGATTTTATCACAAGACATCATTATACTACGGAGCTGCCGGAACACGTGGGACATTACGGCTATACCAAGCTGACAGAACCGGAAGACGGTTTTGCAAACCTGCAGTCCACAAGGGATATCATTGACAGTTACCCGGAATTTCAAGGGCTTGAAATCCATATCACGGAATTCAATACATCCTATATTCCCAACTGTCCTTTACATGATACCAATGAGAACGCTGCATTTATTGCACATCAACTTTCTCGGTTGGGCGATGTGAACGAATCTTACTCCTATTGGACTTTCGGGGATATCTTTGAGGAGCAGGGTGTACCTTTCACTCCTTTTCATGGAGGCTTCGGGCTGGTGGCAAACGGCTGTATCCCTAAGCCGACTTTCTGGACATTCGCTTTCTATAAACGGCTGCAGGAGAGCGGTGGCAAGTGCGTATACAAGGATGATAATGTTGTAATCTTGCAAAAGAAGGACGGAAGCTACCTTGGCGTGGCTTGGAATCATAAGCCGGAGGGTGACGGTATTTTGGAACTTGAGATTTCACTTCCGGCGGAAGCAGAAAACTACACGCTGTTACAGAAAACGGTGGACGAAAACACATGCAACCCTTTAAAAGTATGGCATGATTTAGGTGAGCCGGCGAATCCCGATGACGGGCAGATTAAGTTGCTTCGGGAAAGTGCAGTGCCGCTTGTCACTTCGGGACAGTTGACTGTTCAAGAGGGTAGGCTGGGTTTGCAGCTTGAGCTGAATTCGTATGCGGTGGTATGGTTTTCCCTGTCTGAACGCAAAGAAACGAGCGATAGGGGATATGATTACCGAAGAGTGATGGGAAAGTGAAACTAGAGGAGATAATTGTATGAATCAATGAAAATTTACAGTTACAATTTTATTCAAAATATCAAATCTGATGTTATTTCTCCTGATATAATAATTGCAAGCTAGCAAACAATATTTATCGATATCGAAGAGGAGACACAGAACGATGCAAAATATAGAGCTTTTGATGTTAGCGCTTGAATATATAGAAGTTCATTTGTGCGATGAAATCAAAACCGAAGATGTTGCAGCCTTCTGTTTCTGCTCTAAGTCCACTCTCGAGAAATTATTTCGTAGCGTGCATGATATTTCTATACATGACTACATTGTCCGTAGAAGGATGATGTTGGCGGCAAAGAAATTATCCCAAGAGCTGCAAATGTCCATTTTGGATATTGCCCTTGAATACGGTTACAGCACTCACGAATCCTTTGCACGTGCATTTGAGCAAGTATGGAACTGTAAACCTTCTGAATTTCGTAAGGCGAAATTTACAGAGCTATTTCCGAGGTTAAATGTACCTCCCTCGAAAGGAGACAATTATATTATGCAGAGAAAACATGTAGATATCAGCGAGTTATATGATTTATTTCAAGAGAGAAAAGATTGCTATTTTGTGGTCTGCGATATTAAGCATATGATACCCATCAATGAGATATCCAGAAAAGCAGGCGATTTGGCAATTCTAGAACAGATGAGGCGTATGACGGCAGCAGCCGGAGAGGACGACATTGTCTTTCGTATTGGCGGCGATGAATTTTGCATTTTAACAGCAAGTAAGGAATTGCCATATGCTAATCAGATTGCAGATAAAATCCGCAGTGTGAACGAACATACTTTTTCGTACCAAGATCGGGAGATACCGCTTACGTTGTATGTGGCTGTGGTAAGTCTAAAGGAGTGTTCACGCTACGAGGAAGTATTCGCGGGGTTGCATAATGCAATCAAGGAAAGTAAGACATATTGACAGACAAAGACTAGGGGGCTGCTAACTGCAGTCCTCTATTTTAACTTACATTTCTTTAGGCAGAAGTTCAGCAATAAGCTGTTCTTGATAAGCGCTATCTGTAGTGGCACGTTTTAAGTCGTCGAGTCTGCCTAGGTCTATCAGAATAGAGTAGAGCTGATTGACGCGAGCCAGATGGCTTTCAGCCAATTTGATTCCACGTTCTATGCCATCTTCCACGCCTTCTTCATATAAAAGTTTGTGGTGGGCCTCTTCATCATATTCATAAATAGTCATTGAAATCACCTCCGCGCGATTTTTTCTTAAAAATTCCGACAGGATGTCCGCTCCGATGCAGTAGTCTACCGCTTTCTCTATCGCTTCCGTCAAGGGCATCTGTTTCGCATATGTTCTCACCTGTTCAACATACATTGCATACTCCTTAAGAGTCTTGCATGCATCCAAGATCTCATCGTTATAGCCATAGTTAATGTTGTATACTGTCACGGTGAGTTCCAGTTCGGGATTCTCCTGCTTCTTCTTATAGGCATCTGACAGTCGAAGGGTCTGTCTTTCGGGATAATTGTCCGTCCCATTGTAGAAAACCACAAACCGGGGCGAGGGGATCATAATCTGTTTAGAACCATACAGGTTTTCCGTACGAATCCTCTTTTGCAGTAAGCCCGTCACATAAAGCAGATCCCGCAGGGGCATGTTGGGATTTATCGTTGACTGATGTTCATAAAGCATCAACTCAAAGTCAAACACGAAGGATACGTCATTCTTGTAATTCATGTAGACCGCATTCTCCAACGTGGTAATCTCCAGCCCATTTACATCCGTATAACATGTCTTGTTCAATGCATTGTAAAGACTCAGAAGGTTTTCCTTGTCTTTAAACAGCATACGGAAGAAGCTGTCCTTGTAATTGCGCTGCACTTGTGTTTCATTCATCATAAGTCCTCCTTTGTCGCAGGAGAACCGATTCAGCTTCAAATCATCCTGCCTTTATAGAATGTTGATTGGAATAAAAGCATGGATTTTCTGAAACTTAGAATGATAGAAAGTAAGTGATAAAGAGAGCCTGCCCATCACTGGGCACTGCTCGGTCTTTTGTTAAGAAAATATGCTTTTCCGTATTATAACACATTTTTATCGAAATTGCAAACAGAATTTTATTAAATTTTATGCTTTCGCACTCTAAACTTTACATGATGCAATTTCAAATTGGTTTATTATTGGTTATAATGGAACTATAATAATGGTGATGTTGAGGTGATCATGTGACTACGGGAGAAAAATTAGCATTACTTCGTAAGAAAAAGGGTATGACGCAGGAAGAACTGTCCGGAGCGCTGCATGTTTCCCGGCAATCAGTGTCAAGGTGGGAGATGGACGCCGCCTTTCCTGAAACGGATAAGCTGATCAAGTTAAGCAGATTATTTGATTGCAGCATAGATTTTTTGTTAAATGACAGTATTCAGGACATTGAAAAGAGTGCCTTTCCAAAAAGTGAGGCGGATTTCTCTGTGAGTGATTGCCATCAATTTATTCGTGAGTGTGGTTACTTTTTCTTGGCAACATCAGTTGACAATCAGCCCAGGTTACGACCTTTTGGAATGATTCATTCAAATGACAACACTTTGTACATCGCCACTGACAAGCGAAAAAGAGTATATTCCGATTTACAGGAGAATTCTAAAATGGAAATCGCAAGCTACAACCCAAATACGCGCAAGTGGATTAGAATCAGCGGCAGAGCAGAGGTGGAGAGTTCCAATCAGATTCGGGAAGAGATGATGAATATCTATCCCAACCTGAGACAAGCTTATCTTGATGAAAATGAAATGTATCTCGTGATTTACAGATTAGTGATTGATGATATCAGCATCACCTGAAAATAATTTGCAGTAAAATAAAAACATACAAGTCTGCAAATAAAAAGACAATAGGAGAGAAAGAAAGATGGAAAAATTGAATGCAGAGTCAAAAAAGCTTATGGATGAACGCTTCGGACACGACAGTATTATTGCGTTGGCAACGGTGGAAAACGATATACCGCAGGTTCGCTATGTAAATGGATACTATGAGGATGGGGCATTTTATGTCATTACATACGGACTTTCCAACAAAATGCAGCAGTTAGCTAAAAATTCGAATATAGCCATAGCAGGTGACTGGTTTACGGCACATGGCAAGGGTGTAAATCTGGGATATTTTGGAAAAGAGGAGAATGCCGAAATAGCGGAGAAACTTAAGAAAGCATTTGCCGAGTGGATTGACAACGGACATAATAATTTCAGCGATGTCAATACTTGTATTCTTTGCATCAGATTGACGGATGGAGTTTTGTTTTCGCACGGGACGCGGTATGATATTGACTTTACGGAATAGAATGAATGAAAGAGAAAATCAGGGAGATTGCGAAACAGGTGATTAGGAGCCGAAAGCATATGCTTGCGAGTATGGGATGAAAAGGCTATAATAAAGTTACCTTATTCACTTTTAGGAGGTGCACCGCATGTTGTGCCATATGATCATTGATTTAAGTGCTTTACTCTGTACAAGGTCCGATTGATGGACGAGGCTTGTGCAGAGGTAAAATATATCGTCCACATTGGATTTTGTACTTATAGGAGAAACTAAATTTAGACAACTATAAGGAGAAAAATTCAATGAAACAGAATTTTAATAAATATATCATTTTTTGGCTTAGCCAGTCCATATCACAATTAGGAAGCGCAATGACGAGCTTTGCCCTGATTTTATGGGCGTATACGCAGAACGGCTCCGCAATGACTGTTTTACTTATGTCGTTTTTTAACTTTGTGCCGTATATCATTGTGAGCCTGTTCGCGGGAACATTTGTGGACAATCACAGCAAAAAGATAGTTATGCTGGTATCTGACATTATAGCGGCTGTCTGTTCCGTTGCGGTATTGGTTCTAAGCATCGGTAATGGACTGCAGATTTACCACATTTACATGGTTAATTTTGTGATCGGATTCATGAATGTTTTTCAGGGTCCGGCATCGGCGGTGGCAGTCGGCAAGATTGTTCCGAAAGAGAAACTGGCGCAGGTCAGCGGTATGAATTCATTTTCAGGGAACCTGATTGCGTTCATGTCGCCTGTGTTAGCAGCTTCGTTGTTTGCGTTAGGTGGGCTGAAGATTATATTGTTTATTGACTTGACAAGCTTCTTGGTAGCGTTTTTTGTATTGCTTTTATTGATCGCGATTCCGGAAAATATACAGGAAAAGGCCGCGAAGCAGTCAATGTTTGAAGGGTGCTCAGAGGGTTATCGTTACTTAAAGAACAACAGAGGTATTTTTACAATTATAATTACGATGGCTCTGTTGAATTTCTTTTCCAGATTAACCTATGAAAACATTCTGTCGCCGATGATACTGGCAAGAAGCGGCAACGACAGTTTTGCGTTGGGTCTTGTGAATGCTTTAATGGGACTCGGCGGATTTGCGGCAAGTTTTCCGATTCCGTTTATCAATGCGGGGCAGAATGTTATCCTGTATCAGAGAGTTCCCGAGCAGATACAGGGAAGAGTTTTCGCAGTCAGAAACGCTATTCAGTTTAGCCCCATTCCTCTAGGCATCCTATTGGGAGGTTTTCTGGTTGATTATGTTTTCGAGCCGTTTATGGCGATGGAGAACGGAGTCTCGTCATTTTTGCACATTCTGGTGGGTCAGGGCGCAGGAAGCGGCATGGCGGTCATGTTCTTATGTACGGGTGTGCTTGGAAGTTTGTTCAGTCTTGTATCCTATCGGAAAAAAGAACTTCGCGAGTTAGGCTAAGCGTATGGAAAGCCATCATTTAAATCAGAAGATTCTATAAGAGATAGAACAAGGAAGTAAAGAGCCACTTCATTTTATATGGGAGTGGCTCTTGAAAATATTAAATTTGCAAAGAATACAGGATAAGGTCAAGGTATTGAAGGAGTGGATAGAGAAAATATGGATATAGCGGTTTTTTCCGATATACACGGCAATTATGTGGCATTTGAAAAATGTCTGGAATACGCTTTGGAGCGAGAAATTGATACCTTTATTTTTCTGGGTGATTATCTGGGAGAGTTTTCTTATCCGCAGAAAACTATGGATATCATATATGGAATGAAGGAAAAATATACGTGTTTCTTTGTTAGAGGAAATAAGGAAGATTACTGGATTAATCGCAGAGCAGATATGAATTGTGGGTGGAAAGCCGGAAACTCAACTGTAGGCGCGTTACAATATTGCTATGCGAATCTGAGCGAGAAAGATATTGATTTCTTCGGACATTTACCAGTCTGTCAGGAGATAAACATCGAAGGAACCGAGTCGCTTTTAGCCTGTCATGGTTCACCTTATAAGAATAATGAAAAGCTGCTCCCGAATGATGATAAAACCCAAAACATCCTTGCTCAATGTACGCATGGGTATATCCTGTGTGGGCACACGCATATCCAAGGAGTCATAGAGCATAACGGGAAAATAGTTTTAAATCCCGGAGCCGTGGGCGTATCGTTACATAGCGGTGGGAGAGCACAATTTATGATTCTTCATAAGGATATACAGGGATGGAACCATGAGTTCATCAGTTTGGATTACGATCAAGAAAAAGTGATAAGGGAACTGCAAGAATCCGGACTGGAAGATGTGGCACCACATTGGAGTCGGGTGACAAAACATTTAATCTTAACCGGCGAGGTGTCCCATGGAACCGTCTTGAGCAGAGCAATGCAGCTCTGTGCAGAAGAACAGGGAAGTTGCATATGGTATGATATTCCTGTTCAATATTGGGACAGGGCAATAGCTGAATTGATGGGGACGAAGTAAATGAAAAAATTACTGATAACAGGCGGAACGGTATTTGTCAGCCGATATACCGCAGAATACTTTGTACAAAAAGGATACGATGTATATGTATTGAACCGTGGCAGCAGACCACAGTCGAAGGGAGTCACGCTGATAGAAGCGGACAGGCATAACCTCGGAGCTGCTTTGAAAAATCAACATTTTGATTTCGTACTTGATATTACTGCATATACTAAAGCGGATATTGAGGATTTAGTGAACGGTTTGGACTCTTTCGGCGGATATATTATGGTGAGTTCCAGTGCCGTGTATCCTGAATACGGTACGCAGCCCTTTAAAGAAGACGGGATGTTGGCTGTTAATAAGTTCTGGGGAAAATATGGTACCGATAAAATTGAAGCAGAGCAGGAATTGCTTCGGCGGGTTCCTGACGCATATATTCTAAGGCCTCCGTACCTGTACGGTCCTATGAACGATGTGTACAGGGAAGCTTTTGTATTTGAATGCGCATTGCAGGGCAGGAAGTTTTATCTGCCGAAAGACGGTAAGATGAAATTGCAGTTCTTTCATGTCGTGGATTTATGCAGATTTATGGAAATTATTATGGATAAGAAACCGGAAAACCACATTTTCAACGTTGGAAACAGGGAATCCGTATCAATACAGGATTGGGTTGGGTTGTGCTATAAAGCTGCCGGAAAAGAGGCGGAATTCGTTAATATATATGACGATGTGGAGCAGAGAAAGTATTTTAGTTTTTCCGATTATGAATATCATCTGGATGTGACGAAGCAGTATGAGCTAATGGGCGATACCATACCTTTGGAAGGCGGATTAAAGGAAGCATTTGAGTGGTATCTTGCCAATAAAGACGAAGTTATTGTCAGACCGTATATACAGTATATAGATGAAAATTTCTAAATAGTTCTTACAGATCAGTGTAGCTGATTTTGGGCTATGCCGAGCCAACTCTTTTATAACTAAACTCAAGGTATATATGTCTCAGGATATTTGTTAAAATATAGAAGAACAACCAACAGGGGGAGAGTATCTATGGGCTATAGCAGAAAAATATCCGAGCGCTTATGGAACATGCCTGATAAAGGCGAACTTGAGAGTCATCGTGAAGAAACCTTTATTGATGATATTGTTCAGAAAAGCCATATCGAAAAGGAATTACTCTCAAATATGGATGGAATACAAACCGTCTTTGACGGCGGAGCAGGATGCGGCAGATTTTCCATTCTTCTTGCAAAGCACGGCTGCCAGGTTACACATTTTGACATTTCACAGCCCATGATAGACAAAGCCAAAGGGTTGGCAGAAAAAGAAGGTGTTCTTGACAAAATTACTTTTGTGAAAGGGGCTTTAGAGGATTTGTCCGGCTTTCAGGACAAGTCTTTTGACATGGTTATTTCTTTTGATGCACCTATTTCATATACACATCCTAACCAGGAAAAGATAATCGGCGAGCTCGTGCGGATTTGCCGGAAACGTATTATTATCAGTGTTTCGAGCCGTTTAGGTCAACTTCCGTATCTGGCCAATCCAATACAAAAGAATCAGTTTATCTTAGATGTAAATTGCGATGATCCTTTTGTTAAGTGGTGCGTTAGCAACAGAGCGGATGCGATTGCATCTTTTCGTTTTAAAAGAGAGTGTGTCGAAAAGCTATGGGCAGACGGACTTATGGGTGGAGAGGCGGAAATTGCAGAATACGAGGCGGGCGGTACTCCGTGGTGCATAACATACACATTTATGCCTGATGAGTTGGAGAATATACTCGAAAAGTTTGGTGTGAAAAACATTAGTTTGGCAGGTCCCGGCGCATATGCGCGAACGCTTCCCAATGAACTGCTTGTAAAGATTATGAATGACCCGAAGCAGCGTGCTGATTTTCTTGACTTCTGCTATCAATACGATTCCAATCCGTATGTGTGCGGCATGGGAAAAGATAATCTACTGGCAAAAGGGGAGGTGTAGTGGCATGTGTCTTGGTAAAAGAGTTCTGTGATATGGGTATTGGCGGCAAAATGATGCTTGAATGTATCAAATGGTGCGAAGAACATCATGTGACACAGATAGAGCTTGATGTTGTCACGAAGAATGAAAGAGCTTTGTCAATGTATAAGAATTTTGGGTTTGAGATTGTGGGAACGATGCCGAATGCGCTAAAATACACGGATGGTACATATGCCGATGAATACAAGATGGTGAAAAATTTGTTTCTGAGGAGAAATTAAGATGAAGCATATAGCAAATTTAGATGGAATTGTAACAGGCTTTAATGTCACAGAAGAGTATATTGATTGTATGTGCGGAAAGGAATTACTAAAGATTGATAAGTATTCCGGGGATATTATCCACAGAAAGGTGATTTTCGATAAGGAAGGGCTCTCAAGAAAATTAATTGCAGATGATGAACAGATTTTCATATATGATTTTTGCATGTTTTATATATTTAGCCAACAGGATTATGAACTGCTTGGCAAATGGAAATTAGGCAGTGATTTAAGTTCTGATATATGTGGGCTGGCAGTTGATCAAGATACTATTTATTGTTCCATACGGAATGGCAAGATTATTACAGTCGATAGACAATCGCATTTGATAAAAGAGTTTATTGTTGCTGATAGCAGTATGTGGAGTATCAATACATATGATAAATATCTGGTTTGCGGAACTGTAGATGGAAAATTGTTACTTTTAGATAAATCTACTCTTTCCATTGAAAGAACACTTGTTTTAGGAAAGAAGAATATCGGCAGTTTGTATATTGATGGCGAAACCTTGTATGCCGCAAGTCATGACGGAAAGCTTTACAAAATTAGCATGATGAATTTTGATATCGATACTTCAATAAAAAATGCACATAAGAAAATGTTTGATTGTGTTGGGATATATAAAGATATGATGGCAACAGTTTCATACCCTTGTTCAGAGATTGCTTTGTGGGATAAAAATACGTTAGAAAAGAAAAAAGAAATTAATACTCCGTTAAAGTTGTCAGGGCGCGCATATATAGAAGACGACTTTATGTACATCTCTTCTCGTAATCTCACAGGAATTGATATGATTATATTAAATGTGTAACTAAAGCAAAGTGTTATTTGTAAAGACCGGATTAATTTAACAGAATGAACTTAACTTGAATTTATGAGGAGTGAGGCAATGAAGAAAGGCAGAATTATTTTTCTAAATGGCGTTACCAGTGCAGGTAAAACATCTATTGTTGAAGCTTTGCAGGAGAGGGACGATATATTTTTTTATGTAGTTGCCAATGATTTGTTTCAGGAAATGGTCGGAGAAAAGTACCTTCGCGAAAACTATTGGAAGTACCTTAGCGACGTTATTATTATGATGTATCGTACGGCAAAATTATTTTCTGATCATGGAAGAAATATAATTATTGATGGGATTTTGGTAGAACGTCCGGAAATCACCCCTCATTACGAGCAACTCAAGGAAATCTTAAAAGATAATCCTTTAGATATTGTGGAAGTATACTGTCCCTTGGATATTTGTAAAAAGCGAAATATAGAGCGTGGTGACAGATATGAAACGCAATCAGAGGAACAAAGCATGCTTATGGCAAAGAATATCAGCTACAGTATGAAAGTAGATACTAGTATCTACAGTCCGGCAGAATGCGCAGATGCTATTGTTAAGGAACTTTTTGATCGAGAGATTTGAATTTGAAAGGAGGGACAAGGATGAATGAATTAACTGTAAAACATAATGAATTAACTGCTGAGGAATTTATACTTTTATGGGAAACCGTTTGGGGACAAGGCCCTTCTTTAAAGCAAACAGAGCTTGCTATGAAAAACACTCTATTCAGAGTATCGGTGTATGATAATGATACAATAGTAGCTATGGCAAGAATGATTGGTGATATGGGATTGGACTATTATATTAAAGATGTTGTTGTTAGACCTGAATATCAGAATAAGGGAATAGGGAGAATGCTGATAAATGAGTTGATGAAATTCATTAATGAAAATGGTATAACCGGTACAGATATTTTTGTTGAACTATGTGCAATGCCTGATAAGATTCCGTTCTATGAAAAACTTGGGTTTTCTGCAAACGAAGCACAAAGATTAAAAATAATGCATCGTGTCGAGTAAATTTCAGTTTGTGGGGCTGTTTTAAACAAACCTCAATATTAATAATCTGGAGATGAAATATGCAAGCAGAATTAAGAAAAATAGATAACAGTAATATAGAAGAATGCATTGCCCTCAGCGTTACGGAGGAACAGGCACAATATATTGCCCCTAACCAAGATTCGCTGAAGGATGCGAATGATAATCCTGCGGTTGCAAGGCCCTTTGCCATATATATTGATGATAGAATGGTCGGCTTTGCAATGTTCGCATTTGATGAGGATTACGAAGACCCAAACGACAGATACTGGTTATGGAGATTTATGATTGATAAAGATTTGCAGGGTAGAGGGTATGGCTGTGCCGCGTTAAAGACTATCATCGCTTATTTTAAGGAACAAGGGGTCGGCTATATCAAATTATCTACGAAAGAGAGTAACAGTCAAGCGATTTCTCTATACCATAAGTTTGGTTTTATAGAAAATGGTGAGATGAATGATGAGGAGGTTGTATTGCAGCTCAACCTATAGTGCAAATGAAATACAGCAATAAGGGGCGAGGTAATCGCCCCTTATTGCTGTATGAAAAATTAAAGCGTAAATTTCTTTACATTTCCTTCCAGTGAATCACTGATTTCTCCAAGTTCTCCGACTGCGTTGTTGCATTCATTTACAAGCTCGGAGAGATGTGCCATGGTCGCAGATGTTTCCTGCGCAGATGCCGCATTTTCTTCGGAAATGGCAGCCAAATCGCCCAAGTCGTCAAATACCTTATTCTTCGCCTGATCGATGCTCTCTATCTCATTTGCAATGCCATCCACAGCGTTTGTTACATTTGAAATCTCTGTTCTCAAGTGAGCGAAAACATCTTTTGTCTGATTCAATTTATCGTTCTGGATATGTATGTCATCCATAACGACATTCATTGCATTTACACTGTTGTTGGAATTCTCAATGAGCTTCCGCACAATCCCCTCTATCTGATCTGCCGACTGTCTGGACTGCTCCGCCAATTGTCTCACTTCATCTGCAACTATTGCGAAGCCTCTTCCCTGTTCCCCTGCTCTTGCCGCTTCAATTGATGCGTTCAGAGACAGAAGGTTCGTTTGACTGGAGATGTCAGAAATCAAATTAACCACACTCTGTATTTCCATTGCGGACTGATTGGTGTCATTGGTCTGCCGCTGCACTTTCTCGATGGATTCTCTCGTGCTGTTACTGATTGAAACAAGTGATTCAAGCGTCTCACTTACTTCATGATTGGTAGTTTCCATCCCCTGAGTGATCTGCTTTAACGTTCCGATATTTTCGGAAGATTTCTCCACCGCAACCCCCATTTCATTCATCTGCTCGGCAACGTCCTGGGTCGCATTCGCCTGAGTCGTAGCGCTTGTGGCAACTTCTTCCACTGCATTATTTATCTCACTGATCGACCCATTGATTGCCGTAAAATTCTCCCTGATGTTCTCTGAAAAATCTGTCAGGGTATTAGAAGAACCATGTAGATTGTTCACAATATTAATAAATTCATTCAGAAGTGAATTGATGGATCTCGCAATATTACCTACCTCATCTCCTCTTGCGACCATCTTCTCACTGACAGCAAAGTTCAACTTTCCTTCTGCTACTTTATTCAAATCGGTAACAGATGACTTGATACTCTTCACAATGCCTTGGGCAATCAAAACGGATATAAACAGACCGATAATTGCAATTACCACCATAAATATCGCAGTAGATCTCAGTCTGGTTTCATAAATTACACGTGCACTTGACGCAGAAATACCGGTACAGATAGTCACATCGTCTCCGCCACCGTAATCCGCCATCGACAGATACACCGCATAATACGGCTCACCTTCCACCACTACATTATTCGAAAAAGAAAACCCGTTTGTCTTGACCTGCTGATGAGTCTGATCCGACATTATTGTTCCCACGGCTCTGTTTCCGTTCTGATCGCGAACGGTCGTTGCCCTTCTGGTCGTACCGTAAAAAATCGCAACGTCTATGTCGGTCTCCTGATGGAAGGTATCAATGACTGAGTTGTCCTCTGTCAGATTGATAGAACCGAGGTATAGATCATCTCCCTCCATATGGAACGTGTCCGTACTCACAAGGTTAAACATCTGCACGAGCGAATGATCGGATATCAACAAGCGTTGCTCCAGCATCTGCTCCGCCATCAGATTGCCAACATTCCGAATCGCTAATACGGCAAATGTCACAAGGACTAAAATTGGCAATGCCACGCATAATAAAATTTTTGCAGTTAAATTTAGTTTTACTTTTGTCATTTTGTAAATCCACCTTTCTACTAAGTTATACAATATATGTACTTTATATTGGCTAACTACTATATTTTAGTCTCAAACTCTCCCCCTTGTCATTAGATTCTTAATAGATTATGTACAAATATTATAATCCAATTTTCCATAATACACAAGAAAATTAGTGATTATTCAGAAGTTCTTCATGTCCTGTTCATATCGTGTTATAATAACAGAAATGTCTCCGATGGGAGCCATTTCTGTGTTACACAAGGATTTTCAGTTTAGCAGAGAGGAAGAATGTGCTATGGAATACATATTTATTCTGATTGCTATCGCAATTTTCATCAGCGTGCTTACCGGGGATTTGGGGTATCTTCTCTTTGGAGCGACCGGTTTTCTGCTAATCCTCTCCGGTTTGCTGGTCATCATTTTTTTAATCTGCTCGGTATTGTTGCTGATGTCAAAGTGGAAGGAAGCCAGGTTCCTGCGGGTGGATCTGCCATCGGAGGAAGCCAAGTATAAGGTGGCCTATTATTTGGTGGAAGGGGAAGAGATTCCCTGCCTGTTCCCGGAGGAGGGAGTTTTCCGAAAGAAATTATATCGGACGGACAAAACCTATCACGTTCTTTTGAATAAAAAGCTGGGAAGGGTGTTTGACCGATTTGCGGTGGCCACTTGCATATTGGGATTGGTGTGTGGAACCGGACTTGGAACGGTACTGTTGCTGGTATTTATATGATATGCCAATTCTGTTGAGCATCCGATTGGAGGAAAAATGATTGTTTTAATAACAGGTGCATCCCATACAGGGAAGACAATGCTTGCCCAAAAACTTCTGGAAAAATATAAATATCCATATCTCTCCATAGACCATTTGAAAATGGGGCTTATTCGCAGTGGCAATACGACTCTTACGCCCATAAGTGATGATAGAGCATTGACGGACTATTTATGGCCAATTGTGCGCGAGATGATTAAAACTGCCATAGAAAACAGACAAAATCTTGTCGTGGAGGGATGCTATATCCCTTTTGAATGGGAGAAAGATTTTGAAAAGGAATATCTGGACGAGATCAGATTCTATTGTCTGGTTATGAGTGATAAATACATTAAAAAGCATTTTGATAACATCAGTAAATTTGCAAGTGTCATTGAAGACCGAGGGGATGATGAGGGTTGGACAATGGAGACGGCGCGCAGAGAAAATGCTCAAATGCTGGAGCAGTGCACTAGACACAGAGCAGAATATATTTTAATTGATGAAGAGTATCAGGTGGATATTGAGTTGTAGAATATACTCTACATCACAAGAAAGGAAATTTGGCTTGGTATTCCGGAGGCAAGAGAATGCTATATCAAGAACAGTGTGTAACAGATATTTTTTGCCGCAACCGAGCAGGAGAGAGAAGTGGGTTTACATGGTAGGAGTTCGGCATAGCTTAATCGGGATTTAAAGAAAAGAGGAATCACTTAATGGATATAGAAAAACAATTCAACCTTGTTGCAAATGAATATGATAAAAATCGTAGAAAGTTTTTGCCATGTTTTGATGATTTTTACATTAGTGCAACTAAATTCATTGCTTCAAATATTTCCAATCCGAAACGAGTACTGGATTTGGGCGCGGGAACGGGATTATTATCATATTTTTGGATTCAACATTATCCCACCACTGAATTTATGCTTGTAGACATAGCTGATGAAATGTTAGATGTTGCACGGCAAAGATTTTCTGGCAAGGATAATGTGTCCTACCAAGTGTTAAATTACACTAATGAACTTCCAAGCGGCAACTTCGATGTTGTTGCTTCGGCTTTATCCATTCATCATTTGGAGAATGAAGATAAATTAAGCCTGCTTGCGCGAATTTACGATTTGTTGCCAAGCGATGGGGTGTTTGTGAATTATGACCAGTTCTGTGCAGGACAGCCTGAAATGAATTGTTGGTTTGACTCCTATTGGGAAAATCAATTAGCGAATAGCGGATTAACAGACCATGATATTGCGTTATGGAGAGAGCGAAAAAAATTGGATCGTGAATGTTCTGTAGAACAAGAAATGGAAATGCTTAATAAGTGCAAATTCAAAATAGTTAAGTGCATTTATTCTTATCATAAGTTTGCGGTTATTGTTGCAGTTAAATAATTTATGACAACTAAATCTATGTTTATCGAGGAGATTGCCACAATGAAAAAAATCAATTATATTAAGCAACCTACGGATTATTTATGTGGTCAGGCTTGTGTTGCTATGCTCGCAGGTGTAACGGTAGAAGAAGTAGTTTCTATTATGAACAATGATAAGGGTACGGGGAAAAAAGATATTGAGAAGGCGCTGAACTACTATGGAATAAGTCAGGCAAAGACGATGACTAAAGCAGATAACTCCTCTGTTTTACCAAAAGTATGTATTCTTAAAGTTCTCTTGCCCAAATATGGTCATTGGGTTTTATACTACGATGGGAAATATTATGATCCGGAATTTGGAGTGACGGAAGAATTATATCAAAAAGCAAGAATTCAATCATTTTTGGAGATTTTTATTGACGAAGAATAGAAGTATAAATTTTCGGTATTTAGAGCTGGTCAATTCTGACTTTGAAGGAGATAAAATCATGGCTATGTACAAAATTTCCAAGATGAAAAAAGAAGAAATTCCAGAGTTGATTGAAATGTGGCATAATCAATATTCTAAATATTGTAATGGTACGGTTACCCCTGATTTTTTGAGCGGTGGCGAAAATAGTATTATGACGTATTTGGAAAACCAAATCAACTATGGTAATGCTATTATATCAAAAAAAGACGATGTTATTACCGGCTATATCGCTTGGATGTATTTTGACTTTCATAATGAAAAATCAGCCTTTTGTCCAATTATAGGTCATGCTACAATTGAAGAAGATAGCCAGACAATCTATCATGAATTATATAACTATGCAGCGCAAATATGGGTAGATGATGCTCGATTCAATCACTTATGGATGATTTATAACGATAACCATACTTTAAAAGATATATTATATGATATTGGTTTTGGCTCTCACGTAATTGATGCTTACACAAAAGTACAAAAGCCAGTATGTGAGATTGACAGCAAATACAAAATTTCTATTGCCACATATAGTGATGCTGAAGTGTTGCTTGGATTAATAAAGGAGTCGGTAAACTTTTATATTGAATCCCCTATATTTTTAAAAAGAGGTGTTTATGAACTAGATGATGTAATTGATATTATTAAAACAGATCATTTGTTAGTTGCATGGGATAATGATAGACCAATTGGTATTATGAATTTATCTGTTCAATCTGGATATAACATAGAAAATTTAGCATCCACGAATACAGGCTTGATTAGTAAAGTCGGTGCTTATATCAAGCCTGAATATCGTGGATTGGGAATTGGAAAGTGCCTATTAAATGAAGTGATGAAGCATTGCACCGAGAAAAGTATACAATATCTCCATGTTTGTTTTGAAACAGCCAATCCTTTTGCAAATATATTTTGGCGAAAACACTTCAAACCCATTATACTTTCTGTAAGACGAACGGTTAATAAAGATGCTAATATCACAAAATGAGCATAATACAAATTTCGGTATGTAGAATTAGATAAAATGTAATTTATCATCCAAAAATGGTGTGAGGGATACATATGGTTGAATTAAAGGAAATAACAAAAGATAACTATGAAGAATGTCTTAATTTAAGTGTTGCTGATAACCAGAGAAACTTTGTTTCATCAAATGTTCACTCGTTAGCGCAAGCGTGGGTTTATTACAATACGGCTTTTCCTTTTGCTATTTATGCAGATAATATAATGGTTGGCTTTATTATGTTAGGGTATTATGAAGCCCAAAACTATTATACTATATGGAAATTGATGATAGATACTCATTATCAGAATAAAGGCTACGGAAAAATAGCCTTAAAACTTGGTATTGATTATTTAGTTAATCATTTCAATGTAAAAGAAATATATACAGCATATGAAATGAATAATTCTGTTGCAAAAAAATTTTATAGATCATTTGGATTTCGTGAAACGGGTGTAGTTGTGGGAAATGACGTTGGAATGAAATTAATAGTAAAAGGTATGAGTGATAACATACCAGATTATTTGTAAATTCAGGTTATTATGGAGATATTCGTGCAAAAGCATTTGATGCAAAATGTCCTGACGGAGGGGAGAATATATGGGAAAACCATTATCAGATATGACATTAGAAGAATTGTGGGAGCTGTTTCCCATAATTCTTACCGAGCACAATGAAGCATGGACTAAGTGGTATGCTGAAGAAGAAAGAAGACTTGCCGGTATTTTGCGCCCGAATGATATAAGAATTAGTCATATTGGGAGTACAGCAATTAACAATATCTGGGCAAAACCGATTATTGACATTCTTGTGGAATTACCTATGTCCATGCCTATGGAAAACATTAAAGACATTCTTGTCCAAAATGGTTACATATGTATGTCAGAGCAGTCGAATAGAAAATCGTTTAATTTAGGATACACAAGCGAAGGATTTGCTGAAAAAGTGTTCCATCTTCATTTGAGATATTGGGGAGATAATGATGAACTTTACTTTCGTGATTATATGAACGAGAATCCATTATTGGCAAAACAATACGAAGAATTGAAACTGTCCCTTTGGAAAAAATTCGAACATGACAGAGACGGATATACATATGCGAAAACTGGTTTTATAGCTGAACAGACTGACAAAGCAAAAAAGTGCTACGGAAATAAATACTACCGTAGATAAATCGTAATATGGAGGCATAACAATGCGGTTATTATTTGAAATAGACACAAACGATTACGACCTAAACGGGGT
This sequence comes from Lachnospiraceae bacterium, assembly GCA_022510565.1. GTDB lineage: Bacteria > Bacillota > Clostridia > Lachnospirales > Lachnospiraceae > UBA3282. The sequence goes on from JAFLTE010000013.1 coordinate 57,373, forward strand.
TGCTTTTATTCGCCACTCTGCCCGCTGTATTAATATCAAAAACGGTTTAGTCGCTATGGTACATAGTATCAAATACGATTATTATAAATTTCCAGGTGGCGGCATAGAGGAAGATGAAAGCGCGGAAAATGCAATGATAAGAGAGACACAAGAGGAAGCTGGATTGGTTGTTATCCCCGAATCTGTTAAAGAGTATGGCTATGTTCATAGGATTCAAAAAAGCGACCATGACGATGCAGACTATTTCGTTCAGGACAATTATTACTATCTCTGTGATGTTGAAGAAGTCATACACTCTCAGGATTTAGATGATTACGAAGCAGATGAAAAATTCACATTGGAGTATGTGAAGCCTGACAAGGCTATCTTCATAAACAGGAATGCTAATCACGGACCAAAAGAGCAGCCCATGCTTGAGCGTGAGGCAAGAGTATTGGAATTGCTAAAAGAGGAAGGGTACTTTGGCTGACAAATTACGATTTATGAAAGGAAGAAGTTAAATGAAAATTGAACATATTGCTATGTATGTGACCGATTTAGAAGCAGCAAGAGATTTTTTTGTAAAGTATTTTGGTGCTAAAGCAAATAATGGGTATCACAATTTGAAAACCGATTTTCACTCCTACTTTTTATCTTTTGATGAGGGGACGAGATTGGAAATAATGAGTAGCCCCCAAATGATTGATGGTGTAAAAGATATTAATCAAACAGGATATATTCATATTGCGTTCAGCTTAGGAAGTGTTGAAAAAGTTGACCAATTAACTGCAAAGTTACAGTCTGATGGATACGAAATAATAAGTGGTCCCAGAACAACTGGTGATGGTTATTATGAAAGCTGCATAATTGGCCTAGAAGGAAATCAAATAGAACTAACTGTATAACTTAAGTTTATCGAAATAAGGATATTGGCGCAAATCAGCATTGCGGAGGTATACAGTATGGCAATACCGAGACCTTTAAGACTATATATCCCAAGTAATAAATCGGAGGACGACATGACAGAGACATTTGCCATTCCCGCAGTCGGAGCGATTATTGTAAAAAGAGATGAGGATGAAGAATTTATCTTAGTCCAAACCAGAAAAAAGAATAACGGGGATGGACTGGACGGCTTGCTGGAGATTCCTGCGGGTAAGATTCGAGAGTACGAGAATATTTTTGAGGCGCTGCGACGAGAGGTATGGGAGGAGACGGGATTACATATTACGTCTATACAAGGGGAAGATGACAGTAAGTTTTTAGATGTATGCGGGAACAAGACAAGAATGTTTTCACCATATTGTGTAACGCAGAATTTATCAGGTGCTTACTCTCTGATTTTGAGCACATTTCTCTGCGAAGCGGAAGGAGAGTTGCTGGAACAGACAAATGAAACCGAGAATATTCGTTGGATAAGTCGGGATGAGCTAAAAGAGATTGTAGATAATTCCCCGGAAAGTATCTTTTTGATGCACGTCCATGCATTAAGGAAATATTTGGGATAGCACATATTACTGTATTGCCTAAAGTGAGGCTTGCGAGAATCCACGAGAATTTGAATTTCAGGAGGTATATAATATGGAACACAAGAAATATGCAGTATTAATTTATCCTAATTTTTCTTTGCAGGAAATAACCTGCTTAACATCGTGCCTATCCGTTTGGTTTGGAGAAAAAATGGATATTGTTGCAAGTGAAATGAAAGCATATGAAAGTGAGGATGGGTTTCAAATTACTCCTACCAAGACTGTCGATGAAGTACAGCCGTCAGACTATATGTGCATCATTCTTCCGGGCACAATTAACCCACTACCCGCCTTGTACGATACCAAATTGATTGATTTTTTGAGTAAAGGAAAATGCTCGGATACTTTGTTCGCTGCTATTTCATCTTCACCTATACTATTGTCCAAGGCAGGAGTTTTAGATGGAAAAGACTTTACTGCCGGTTACTTTATGCAAATGACGGAGGTATTTTCATTTATTGATAAGTCTCACTTTGTCCATAAGCCGATAGTTGAAAGTGGTAATGTGATTACAGGCATTGGTATGTTCTTTAGAGAGTTTGCCGAAAGCGTGCTTCATAAAATGGGATATGATGTTGGCGAAAATTTTATGAACGTAGCCGATTGCGAATATACAGAGGAGGAGTTAACTTTTTATTGGACAGACGAGGAATACAATGAATTTTTGGAAGAATTGAGAGAGTTTTCTGAGTAGGCATACATGTAGAAGATTCTTATGTAAACCTATTTGTAAAAGTCAAGACAATGTCATTTGGGTACTTTATTATATGTGTACATCGCGATGCTGAGAAACCGACTGATTCCACAGTGAGGAACAAAACCTGCGGGCTGATGGAGCTTTCTGCACTTATGAGGGTTTACAGATTTTATGAAGATAAAATATAATAGTTATTAAATGATAAGTAGATTATCTTGTTAGAACTCCTGTTTATTGAAATATTGATGTTGCCGCAAATCGGTTTGGGGTGAGGAAAACATGGCAGGACACCTATTCCGGGCTTATTGAGCAAGCCTATCTTGATAATTTTACACTTGAAAAATGTACGGATATAGCGTTTGGCTGGACAGAGAATCTTCTTGTAGCCAAAGAAAATGATAGGGTTGCAATCATCGGGCAATAAAGATCTATGAAAGATGCGGCTTCCGATTTGATGGAACTAAGAAGCAGATTAAGCTCGGTACAGTAAAAACAGAAATGCGAATGGTATTAACGAAGTAACAAGTGTGTTTGAGACAAAATCCATAAAACGGAGATGAGATAATGAACAGAAAAAGCCTAAATGAAGTAATCAAGTTGAGTGATGAACAGAAGAAGCAAATTGCAGGTGAAATCAGGGCATTCTATTTGGATGTCCGGGGAGAAGAGATTGGGATGATTGAGGAACAACAGATTATAGAGTTGTTTTGTGAGCATTTGGCACCTATTGTATATAATAAAGCGCTGGATGATGCCCAATACTGGTTAAAAGAACAGATGGGAAATCTTGAGGTGGATTATTATCTGTTATATAAGGATGTCCGGTAAGTGAATCCATGATTATAGGAGGCGAATGATGAATAAGAAGTTAATACACGTATTTCGCGAAATTGGTAACGCGGTCTTGGCAGCAGGCGTGATTATTTTGATGATAGGATTGTATTACCTTGTAATTAAAGCGGGTATTCCCTATCAGGACCCTACAGTGGAAATGCAGATACAATATGCAATCAATAACGGTATTGGCAGCGTATTGTCAACGACAGGACTGATCCTTGCCTTGTGTGGAGGAATTGCGCGACTGGTTATTTGGCGTGTTGATCGTGCTTAAACCTCAAACTATGAAAGAGGAAAGTTTAGTATGGCCAAGGTGATTCTTATATGTGGAAAGATTTGCAGCGGCAAAAGTACATATGCAGAGCGACTGCGCACTGAAAATAAAGCAGTGTTGCTTTCTATAGATGAAATTATGCTTGCCATGTTTGGTCTTTACGTCGGAGATAAGCATGATGAATATGTAGAGAAAACGGAAAAGTATCTGTTTGACAAGTCTGTGGAGATTATAGAAAACGGTATTGATGTTATATTCGATTTGGGATTGTGGACGAAAGACGAGAGGAGATATGCGAGGGAGTTCTATTCGTCACGAGGCATAGAGCATGAAATCCATTATATAAGCATAAGTGATGAATCTTGGAGAGCGCGTTTGGATAAGAGGAATCGTGCGGTAGCGGCGGGAGAGACGCTTGCCTATCCCGTCGATGACAACCTGGCTGCAAAATTTGGTGCGATTTTTGAGAAGCCTGACAAAGATGAAATAGATGTGTGGGTGGAAGGGTAATTTTACGGAGGATATATTATGCACAAGGACGGAAAATGGGCAAAACAACTCATTTCACTTCAAGACAATGAGGGAAAGTGGGGATGCTTTCATTCATTATCTCAATTTTATAATGCACCCATTACAACAGAACAGGCCCTTAGAAGATTGGAATGTTTGGGTTATACTATTGAAGATGAATGCATTCAAAAAGCGGTCAGTTATATGGATGATTGCTTAATTGGGAAAAACACAATTCCCGACAGAAGAGAAAAAGTGCACGACTGGGATATTTTTACATCTATGATACTTTCAACATGGATTAGGAGATTTACCCATGACAATCCGCATGCCAATAAAGTGGCCGGACAGTGGGGTAATGTTATTTCTGCTGCATTTTCGGACGGAACGTTTGATTATGACGAATACGTTCGTGCTTACCATGAGATATTGGGGTTAAAGCCTAAGGGTGGCAGACTGATAGACTTTGTGAACTTCTATCCGATTTCGCTTCTGAATGACTGTCTGGATAAAAAAACACAGGAGGCGGTCATGGACTATGTGTTGGACAGGAATAACGGAATTTATTATATATACGATAAGAAAATTTCTGTCTTGCCGCAATTCTTTGAGAGTAGGGAGGCAAGTCGTTACCTTGCCGCTATAGAGTTGCTTGCAAGGTATAAACATGCGAGGCACAAACTGTATTTTGTGATAGATTGGTTAAATGATAATAAAAATGAGAACGGCAAGTGGGATATGGGTAAATCTGTAAATGACAAGATGTATTTTCCGCTTTCCGATGATTGGAGAAAAAAAGAGACACGCGAAGCGGACTGCACGGAGCGCATCGTGAACTTAATCACTGCGATATCAAATTAAAGATTATAATAAGGTGCGAAAAACAAAAGCGAAATAGGAGAGCAAAAGTGATAAAATATCTGTTACAATTTATCATAATCATATTGATTATACTCCCCTTTTACTTAGCATTGCGTAAACCGTGGCAGAGAGAGCGTGAAAGAGAAATTGCTCTAGCGGTATTCGTACTTTTTATGATTGGACTTCTGGCACTGGCTCTGCAGGGGAGGTATCAGATGCCTTTGCGAATGCTTGCATCGGCGCGTGAGCGCATAAACACAGGCGTAGGAATTAATCTCGTACCGTTTCGCAGTATTCAAGCCTATTTTGTCCACTATGGTTTGGACGGATTCCTTGTTAATTTTGTGGGCAATATTGTGATGTTTGTGCCATGGGGATTCGGATTGACGCTTCTCTGGAAGAAAAATCAAAGGATATGGATAATAGCGCTATATTCTTTGGGATTGACGGTTATGATTGAGACGATTCAGCTATTTATTGGACGAAGCGTAGATGTAGACGATTTGATTTTAAATTTTACCGGCAGCTGTCTGGGTGCGGGTGTATGCCATATTCTCAGGAAAAAGTTCCCCAGGCTCAATGAGTTGAGTATGTAAAATCAGCGTTACCAGATTCTGGGAAGTTTCAGAGTAACTTATAGTTTGATTATGAACTCTTTCGGAGGAAAATGATATGTCTCAAGGGAAATTAGGAATGAGAATCGGGGAATCCGTATTCTGCATCGGTTATTTGCTGTTTGATGTGATAGCGGGAATCATATTCTTAATATACGGTTCCGGACAAGTGTTTATATTATATGGTGTCATGACGCTGCTTCTGGGATTCGGTGATGCCTTTCATCTGATTCCGAGAGTGATTAAGCATATCAAGGGGGAATCCGAAAGAGTAAAATGGTGGATGGATTTCGGTCTGGCAGTCACATCAATTACCATGACTGTATTCTATATTATTCTGCTCTATATCTGGAAGATGCTGAATGTCAGCCAAAGTAATCAGATGATTTCTGAAATTGTGGCAAATCAGGCGGTTTCCGAGTATGTGGCGAATCAGAGAATTTCTGCACTTGCGGCAGGCTGTACCGGGGTTATCTGGAGTATGGCATTAGCCAGAATAGCGCTCTGCCTGATACCGCAGAACGATTGGTTTGGAAACGGCAACAAGAAATTATCAATGTGCAGGAATACGATTTTCTCCATCATAGGAATTGCTGAGATTATATTGTTCGTAAGCCTGGGCAGCGGTTATGGTATCACAATGGCTGTATGCATATTCTTAAGCTTTCTGCTCTATTTTCCGGTCACGCTGTTTGCCAAAGAGAATCCTAAAATCGGAATGCTGATGATTCCCAAGACAATTATGTATATCATTATGATCAGTTTGGGGCTTGCGATGCTGGGGTGATTTTACTCTATCGTGGGAGCACTCATGGCTCCGAACAAATCAATTACGCTTGTATAAGCCGCCGCGGCATTGGCAGCGGCAGAGCTTCCCAAGGTCGGTTCAAAAGGTGTTTCGGGAGTACCGCTTTCGAGAAAGCTTTGCTGGCGCTGTGCGTGAAGATATTGTTGGCGCATATATTCGTCCTGCAGTTCTGCTTTCTGCGCGGCATTCTTTTTCATGGTTTTTTCGACCTGTTCTTTCAACAGCTTTTTCATTCTCTTATGGCGTTTAATCCACCAGTCTTCTTCCTCATCATCATTATCCGATGAATTGCTTTTGAATACGGCTTTGCTGAAACTTTGTCCGAGATGTTCGTCAATGGAAGCACCGAAATGCTCGGAAATAACGTTTCCGGAATTATTGCCCCATGCGTAGAAGGGATTGCGTATTGAGCGGTCCTCTACGAGATAACCGAGAATCCACGCTTCATAATCGGGGTCTTTGCGCATCTGTTCCCAGCCTCTATCCGAGATGGAGACGAAAGTTGTGTCGTTCTGTCTTGTGTAATCGTAGGGAATCTTATCAATCAGAGCATAAATATAGACCTGATATTCATCCATTGTCATACTTTCTGTCAGACTTCTGTCCACACCGTATTTTTCTAAGAAGGCTTTACCTGCCCTCACTTGTTTATTTACGTGACTTGCTCTGTCGGGATGTCTCATTTTAAAATCGTCCACGGCGCTTTCTTTCAGTATATTTCCAAAAGCGTTGGACGTGGTCGAGGTTTTGTCGGTATTTTTTGAAGTGCTTTTGGACGAATACTCATATATGGTACTCTGATAATCGATGGAGGATGTATTTATACTCATAATAGCTGTTCGCTCCTTTCGGCTCAATATCTTATACTTTGCTGAATCTTGATAAGTTTGCCGTGTTGATACTATTTTCGGTATTAGAATTCGGATTTTTAAGGGAGAAGTAACGAATAGGGCGTTCTCTGTTATGAATTGTGGATGCATGGAAAATATGTTAAGATAAACGCAGACTTGGCAGCCTACACTGCGTAAACAGCATGAGCTTGGCAGGAGAAAAACGTCATATGCAGCTTTCGGAATGGAGGAACTATGAATACAGCAACAGAGTTAAGAACGAAATTAATGAATATAGATCATAGGGGATACCCTGCATATAAGGATTTAAAAGGGCAATATAATTTCGGCGATTATGTGCTTTCCATCGACCATGTGCAGGGCGACCCTTTTGCGTCACCCTCCAGGCTTTCCGTGCGGGTTCAGAAGGATAAGGCGGGATTTCCGACAGACTATTACGATACACCAGAGAAGCGTATCACCCTGCAGGATCATTTGACGAGGTTGTTTGGCAGACAGGTATCGGGCGGTAGCTTTCAGGCAAAAGGCTCCGGCAAGAGTGGTTTATTGTCCGTATCACGGTGCGGGCAGCAGGTGCTGGAGCGCACGGCAATGCGCATCAAGGACGGTGAAGTGATTTTGCGCTTTGAGGCGGGATTCCCTGCCAACGGACGAACCATTAATGCAAGAGAACTGGAGAAGATGCTGTTTGATATTCTCCCGGACTGCGTGCGTAAGAGTCTGTACTATGCCAATATAGATAAAGAAAGACTGCAAAAAGCCATTCTCCTGTGTGAGGACCAACAGTATATCAGACAATGTCTTGTCGAGCGTGGACTATGCGCTTTTATTGCTGACGGTTCTGTGCTGCCCAGAGAGAGCGGCATATCAGAAAAACCAATGAAAGGGGCTATAACCTTCCGGTCACCGGAGAGTTTGAAAGTGGTATTAAAGGCTCCCCATAGGGGAGAGATTTCCGGAATGGGTATTCCCAAGGGAATTACGCTGTTCGTGGGAGGTGGATATCACGGGAAATCCACCATTTTACAGGCATTACAGAACGGTGTGTATAATCATATCGCAGGGGACGGCAGGGAATTTGTTCTCACGGACAGCTCAGCATTTAAACTGCGTGCGGAGGACGGACGCAGTATAATGGGAGTGGATATTTCTCCCTTCATTAAGAATCTGCCCAATAAGAAGGATACGGTGCATTTTTCCACGGAGGATGCCAGCGGCAGTACTTCTCAGGCGGCAAATCTGATGGAGGCGCTTGAGAGCGGCAGCAGCCTGATTCTGATTGATGAGGATACTTCCGCCACGAATTTCATGGTGCGGGATAGATTGATGGCGCAGGTGATTGCGCCCGGTGAGGAGCCGATTACCCCTTTTATAGACAGAGTGCGTGGTATGTATGAGGATTTGGGCGTGTCTTCCGTGATTGTAGCGGGAAGTTCCGGCGCATTCTTCCATATGGCGGACACGATTATTCAGATGAAGGAATATGTGCCTATAGATATTACCAAGCGCGCGAAAGAAGCTGTCGCTGCGTATGTTTGTGAGGCAGAAGCAAGAGGGGTGTCCGGCAGCGACGGCAAGGATGGCAATAGTGCAGCCGATAGTGGATTGGATGTCCATTTCCCTGATTTCAATAAGATGCGTTGTCCTGCTCCGGACATGGCATTGAAAAAAGAGGAGCGTATCAAAATTAAAGCCATGGGCACCAGCGAGTTGTCCCTTAATAAGGAAAGCGTCGAGCTTCGTTATCTGGAACAGCTTAAGGACCAGGAGCAGAGTGCTGCGCTGGCGTACCTTTTAAAATATGCACAGTTGAAAATGATGGACGGAAAGAAAGATTTAAGTCAAATCGGAGAATTGCTGGAGGAGCAGCTTGACAGTAAGGGACTGGAGAGTTTGTTCGAGCACGGAGATGTCTCGACACAGCTTGCCAGACCGAGAAAACAGGAGATTTTGGCCTGTATCAATCGGTATAGAAGACTAAAAATATAGATATCCCGGTGAGTCTTTATATTGCTGCGGAGTATTGCCATTGTTTAATATTAAAATTTTATTGTCAACCCTTTCTATAAATGGGTTGACAATGTTTGGATATTGTGCTATCATAATTTCAGTGTGAAGGGGATACAAGCACACATATAATAATGCGCTGCACAGATCCGTACCGTTTTTGCCTTTGTCATATTTGATTGTAAGCGGGACGGGGTTGTGCAGCGTGTTATTGCATACATTGGAGGATTATTATGAGCACAGAAATCAATAAACGAGCAGCCGGTATGCAGGTTAGAGAGACCGGGATTGGCATAGTGAATCGCAGCAGAACCTATGACGTGGCATATATTGGTATTTTCACGGCGTTGATTACCATTTGTTCCTGGATTTCCATTCCTACAGCGATTCCTTTTACGCTTCAGACTTTCGCGGTTTTTCTCAGTGTATCCATACTCGGCGGTAAACGCGGTACGCTGGCAGTCGTCGTTTACGTGTTGTTGGGCGCTGTCGGTGTTCCCGTGTTTGCGGAGTTTACCGGGGGAATCGGTATTATTATGAACAACACAGGCGGTTATATTATCGGCTTTATCTTCGCGGCGCTTGTCATGTGGCTTACAGAGCGGATTCTGGGCAGGGAACTCTGGGCACGGGGAATAGCCATGGTGCTTGGGCTGATTGTCTGCTATGCGTTTGGTACTGCGTGGTTCATGCTTGTATACATGAGAGATTCGGGTGCTGTAGGTCTGTCAACTGTGCTCGGGTGGTGTGTCATTCCCTATATCATTCCCGATGCGCTCAAGATTGCCTTGGCGCTTACGCTGAGCAGTCTGCTGAGAAAGCCGTTGGTGGGAATAATCGGAGACTAAGAAAGCGAGAATAGAAGATGATATACAGGATTAGAGCACATCACGGCATGTGCTTTTCCTTTTTTCGAGGGAAAGGATACAGTGGTGATTTTACAGAAAATATGTGGGCAATGAAAAAGAAGTTGGCGCAAAATCCTGAGGTGATTCTGCTTCGGGAAGCAGACGATGTGTGCGCACGCTGTCCTAATAATCAGGCGGGAGAGTGCGTTTCCGCTGTTAAGGTACAGGATTATGACGAGCAGGTGCTTGCACGCTGCGGCCTTGTACCCGAAGTCCACATCAAATGGGATGATTTTGAGAAACTAATCGAAGAGCATATCTTATCGATAGGCAAACGGGAGGAAATCTGCGGAGATTGTCAGTGGAATGAACTATGCCGCTGAATGATATCTATATCTTTCGATATTCGTGCAACAGGACAAATCTTTACATCAAAAATACGTCTATTCACTACATTTTTTCCTACAACCGAAGAGAAATCCCTTACTATATGGTAAAATAAATAGAGCATATTAAACTCTGTTGATATAGAAGGATAAGGAAATGCGGACAATAAAGATAGCCATCTGTGATGATGATAAGGCAGTGCAGGAAATACTGCGGCATGAGATTGAGGAGTTCTGCAAGGAGGCAGGCACGGTGTGCAATATTGTATGCTTTGATTCGGGTGAAGAAGTTCTGCGCGAAGAGTCCATGCCGGATATCCTTTTTCTGGATATTCAGATGTCCGGTATCAATGGGATGGAGGTAGCGGAAGAGCTGCGCCGCCGCCGCGGTGATACGATTCTGATATTTGTGACAGCATTGTCAGAATATGTTTATAAGGCCTTTGACGTGGAGGCTCTTCATTATCTGGTGAAGCCCTTTAGCGATGAGAAACTGCGGGAGGTGCTTGACAGAGCGCTTCGGCAATGGGATATGCGGCACGGAGCAAGCCGGTCCATCGCTGGACACGACGGAGCGCAGAGGACGGAACCGGCAGGGCGGCCCGACACTATTCTGATAAAAAAGGGCGGAGTGTCTATGAAAGTAGCTCTCGATGACATCATCTATGCGGAAGTATTTAACCGCAAAGTCATGCTTCATACGACGCGGGAGGATATTGAATATTACGGAAAACTGACAGAACTGTCAGAACAAGTCGGAGATGATTTCTATAGGACTCACCGCGCCTATCTGGTGAATTTGAAATATGTGGAGAAATATACTGCAACCACAATCTGGCTGGAGCAGGGGACGGCGCTTGTGTCGAAGAAGCAGTTCCCCGGATTCGTGCGCCGGTATATGCAGTACATCAGCGGAAGAAGGAGCGGATAGATGAACGATCCGGAATATTATTTTGAAATTGCTTCCCATGCCTATCAGATCGGCACCATTCTGATAGAGGCATATTGTCTGTCAATATGGGGTAGGGCATTTATGGCTGTTAGGGTCAAAGTGTGGCGTGTCAGTGTAGCTTATATCATTGCGATGTTGTTTCTTGAGTATATACCTGTCGTCATGTCCGGCATGACTGTGCATCTCATAGGAATTTTGACGGCTTTTGCTGTCATGTGCCTGACAGACTGGGGATGTGTTAAGCAGAAATTCTATCTCATGATTGCTTTTTTCTCTCTGAGGTGGCTGTCATGGAACATCATAAGCTGTATAGCCAATGAGATGATGCTGGTCTGGAGCGCACTGTATCAGCGTACGACCGCTCGGGGAATCCGATTATGGGTTTTTGAAAATTATTGGATCGGGCAGTATGTTTTCGATAGCACAGTCGAGTTGATTCTGGGATTTTTCCTGATATACGGTGCAGTCAGGTGTATGCTGCGTGTTTATGGCAGCAGGCGAGAACATATGAATTATAAAGAGTTTGTGCTGCTAATCATGCCCACCGTTCTGACAGTTGGTTCACAGGGACTGATACGTTACTATCTGAAAGTCTACTGGGACGGTACGGGCTGGAATGTCTATGATAACTATGACGGTTACGATTTTTACATGATGTTTTACGCGCTGCTCTGCTATGGCACCATTCTGGCAACTGCCTATGTTTACAGGCAGTGGAAGAACGAGCAGGAGGAAGATAAGCAGAAAGAAGTGCTGTCAAGACAGATATCGGACATGGAGAGCCACATAAGACAGGTGGAACGTCTCTATCGTGATATGCGAAGCCTGCGTCATGACATGGGCAATCACCTTATGACACTGGAACGACTGTACAGTACAGGGGAGTACGAAGCGGCACAGCAATTCGCCCGGAAATTGCATGCGGAAATACAGGAGGTTTCCTCGGATGTGAACAGCGGCAATCCTGTTACTGATATAATCCTGTCGGACAGGAAGAAAGAGATGGAGGAGAAGGAGATTCTCTTTGATTGTGACTTCCACTATCCGCAGCAGAAGAATGTGGATGCTTTTGATATCAGCATTATACTGAATAACGGACTGTCCAACGCCATTGAGGCGGTGGAATGGGAGAGAAAAGTGCACGCGGCAGATAAACTTGAGGGATGTGACACATGTGTCACACCCCACATATCCGTGTCAACCGGGCTTGCAAAGAACATTTTTATCATAGAAATTGCGAATGATTACAACGGAGAACTAATCATCGATTCCGAAAGCGGTCTTCCGCCCACTACTAAATCCGGCGACGGTCATGGATTCGGATTGGCGAATATCAGACGTGTAGCCCGGAAATATCTCGGAGATATGGAAATTAATAAAGAATCATGTGAAGGGAGAGAGTGCTGTATGCTTCGTGTGATGCTACAGATTTCAGATGACGGTGTCACAGATAAGTGAGAACGGATATGTGAACCGGGTAAGTGAAATTTCATTCCGGAAGGGACGCTCACATCTGATTTAGGTCTGTCTGCAACATTGCGCTTTATTTATGGAAGAACGCGGTCGAAACAAGCTACAGAAAGAAATAATCAACGGAAGCAAGGATGCTTCGGATTGAGATGGTGTGAGAGGTATCACACGGAACGGAGGAAAATATGAAAATAAACGGAACAAGCGGTATGAACGTACCGGCGGGTGCAATCGGCATGGATGCGGGCATCGGCGGACAGGCAGACCCTATGGTCAGGGATTTGCAAAGACAGATTGAAGATTTACAGAACAAGATTAAGGAACTGGCTTCTAATCCGGGGATGACTCCGGAGATGAAATCCAAGAAGAGACAGGAAATGCAGAAGCAGATCAGTGACCTGGAAGTACAGCTCAGACAGCGCCAAATGGAAGTTAAGCGTGAAGAGGCTATGAAAAGAAGTTCGAAAGATTATTCGATGGATGAGATGCTGGGCACAAGTCAGCAGAAGGGTGGCAAGTCAGGCAAGAACAGCGCAGGACTCTCAGCTGGCAGTATGGAAGCCATGATATCTGCTGATGTATCCGTGAAGCAGGCGGACATAAGCGGCAGCGTCGCACAGAAGATGGATGGCAGGGCGCGCGTGCTGGAAGCCGAGATTAAGCAGGACAGCGGAGTCGGTGCGGCTCCGTCAGGCAAAGAAGAAGCCCTTGCCAAAGCGAAGGCTGCAGCGAGCGAAGCAACTTCAGCCCAGATGGGCGCACTGGCGCAAGCGAATGAATCTGCTCAGAAAGCGGATGAGGCGGATCAAAGTCAGGACAGCATGAAGAGCGATAAGGAGCGGGATGGTGTCAGGAAGGATGCAGAGGAAGAAAAGGATGGCTCCGTTACCATGCAGGGTGAGACCGGCAACACTTTCGACATGGAGCGGTTAGGTGTGCCTTTCAGCCGAGGGTACAATCCGGTGGATGTCAAATTATAACACTACGCATAAACCAGATGCCTTTAACTTTCGCGCAGACGGAATTCTGCAATCATATTGTTCATGGAATCCGACTGGCTTGTAAGCTCTTGGCTTGTTGCGGAGTTTTGTTCCGCGGAGGCGGAGTTGGACTCTACAACGGAAGAAATCTCTTCAATGTTCTGCGCGATATCTTTTAACATGGCAGCCTGTGACTGTGATGCAATACTTGAATTCTTGACGATTTCCTGCACCTCGTTCATGGAGTTCAATACTTCTTCCAGTACGGCTGCCGTATTTTTTGTAATGGTATTGCCGCTGTCAATTTCAGCCAATGACTTGGCAATCAAATCCCTTGTGTTGGCAGCCGACTGTGCACTGTCAGACGCAAGTTTACCAATCTGATCCGCCACCACCGCAAATCCTCTTCCGGATTCTCCCGCTCGGGCGGCCTCTATTGAAGCATTCAGAGAGAGCAGATTTGTCTGCGAAGCTATTTCCTCAATGGATGCGGTGATGTTTTCAATTTCCTTAGAAGTGCTGGTGATCCTTTCCATAGCCTCCAAGAGCCTGCTGATTTCATCTTTGCCTTTAGCGGCTTCCTGAGCGACCATGCTGACATTTTTTGCAGCCTCCTCCTGGTTCTTTGCGCTTTCCGTTGCCATGTTTGTAACATCTTCAACGGTAGCGGTCAACTGCTCGATAGCGCCTGCTTGATCGGTTGCACCTGCGGCCAGCGTCTGCGCATTCTGTGCAAGCTGGAGTGCCCCTTCACTTACCTGACTGGAAGCAACGCTGATGTTTTGCAGTGTCTCATTCAGGCGGTAGTTTAACTTCCTGATAGCCTGCATCAGGTTTGCGTAGCTGCCCACATAGCGGTCTTCCATCTTCGCGTGAATGTTAAAATTGCTTTCTGCCATCGCCTCAAGCATTTCGCTTGTATCAGATATGATCAGGCGGGTATTTGCAATCATGTGCCGCATCGCATCTGCAAGTTCGCCGAGCTCGTCTTCGGATTCATAAGTGACTTCAATATCGAAATTTCCTTGGGTCATTTCCGCCGCGGAGTCTTTTAATTCATAAATGCTCTCATTCAACATTTGTGCAAGAAGTTTAGATAAACTTAAACCAAAGAATATGCTTATTACACCAAGCAGGAGTTCTAAAACAATACAGATATATTTTATGATATTCGCTGTGTGGTACATTTTGGCGGCGTATGTGTCCTCTATCTCTTCAACGGTAGATATGTTTCCTGCCATCTCTGCAAAGAGCGCTAAGTATTGCCCGTTGTATACACTGAAGGCGTTGTCTGCTTTATGCATCTTACTGAAGGTCTCAAAAGCTGTAAACAAAGAAGTAATCTGATCCATGTGGGCGAGAGTGGTTTCAAATAATTCCGCATCCGCATAGGATGTTTCGCTCAGCTCCTGCAACATGATTGTCATATTTTCAAAGTTAGCCTTTGCCATGTTAAGTCTTCGCTCTGTTTCCGCATCGTCATAGACCAGGCAGGCATGAAGCATATTCTTAGCGCCTTCCTGTAGGTTAGCTTGGCTTTGGTTCGCGAGCTTGACATTATTATATGAAATCCGGTAAAAGTTTTTCACTCTGCTTGATATGAAGAATAGGCCGATCAGGGAAATAACGATACATAGAATCATAAGCCCTAATATAATGGAAAAGGTATAGTCCAATTTGCCCTGTACTTTTTTGTCCTTTAGTTTGTTGTAAATATTCTCCTCACTTTTGTTCATCACGCATATGCCTCCTGCTTGCTATGTATACAACTCTAACGTATCATGTTACATTCTGTCATAGGGTAAATCAATACTTACAGTACAAAATGTAGTTTTAGAGGAACAACCCGTATTTGAGAACGGTATATTGTGTTTTAAAATAATCAATTATATAATAAACACAAGTTACGAGGCGGGTGGGGATTATGGGAAAGGTTTCGTTGAGTAATGCGATTTTAAAGAATATAGCATACCTGACCATGTTCATAGACCATTTCTTTGCGGTGGTATTCATGGAAGGCATACGACGATATTCTCTGGCAGGAGCAGATACAGGCATGCTGCAACAGATTTATTCGGTGGGCAGGGCGATTGGCAGGACTTCCTTTGTGCTCTTTGCCTATCTGACTGTAGAAGCGTTTATACATACGAGAAGCAGGGTTAAATACTTGTTGCGGCTCATGTTGTTCGCCTTTGTATCGGAAGTTCCTTTTGATCTGGCCTTTTCAAGACAAATGATTGACCACACAAGTCAAAATATTTTCTTTACATTATCTATAAGTGTAATCGTACTGATTGGATGGGAATGGGCAGGAAAGTGCGTGCGGACTCTGCAACGCACCAAGATGTCACAGGATATGTGTTGGTATGTGTGCGTCGGCGTATTCAGAGCCGTACAACTTGGTACAGTACTGCTTGGCTGTCTGGCGGCATATTACATGAAAGTAGACTATAAGTATATGGGTGTACTGCTCATTTTTACTTTTTATATGTTAAGGAACAAGCCGCTTTACATTAAGATTGTGCCTGTGGCCTGTGTGATGTATCTGGGTATATTGAGTATTAACTTACAGCGGTATACGGGAGTCTACACAACGGACTATCTGCTCCGGTTTTCCCTGAGGGAATTGTACGGGCTGTTTGCCTTTATTCCGCTTGCACTGTATGATGGGAGTAGGGGGAGACAGCTGCCCAAGGCAGTATGTTACGGTTTCTATCCCGTGCACATATTGGTATTGTATGGCGTAGCGCAATTGCTTACGCTGAGTTAGAAAGATGAGTTATGTAAACTGAATGATGGGTTAAGGTATTTAGGAAGAAGCGTATAAGAGATATGAAAGAATATATCAAAGCAGTTCTCGGCCGACTGGCGGCGGATGGAAAAGAATACGGCATAGCGGTTGTTGCATTGTTTATCTATACTGTTGTCACCAATCTGATTTTCCATGCCTTTTGCCCGCTTATTATTTTCTGCGGGATTCCTTGCCCCGGATGTGGCATCAGCAGAGCAACGGCATACTTTCTGACGGGCAGATGGCAGCAGGCATGGCAGATGAATCCGATGATTTTCCCCATCGTGGCAGCAGCTGTCTATTTTGGGTGGAACCGCTATCTGCTGGGCAGAAAAGCCAGGGGAATCAAGGTAATTATTATCGTTTTAGCTGTGCTTTTGGTTGCTGTCTATGCGGTGCGTATGTATCTGTATTTCCCCAACAGAGTGCCTTATGTCTATACAGAGAATAATATGCTTGCGCATCTGTATTTGTTTTGGCGGCAGATGCTGCATCAGGTTGTGGGCTGAAGGTATGGCCCGTACTATATCGAATGAACCCAACGTCCGGAAGCGCCGCAGGGTAGGATAAGCCCGTTTGCTGCGACCGGCAGACCAATCTCATCGGATTCCACGTGGCCACCGAAAGTCGGAACAAGAGCGGTGTGGATCATATATGTCAACACAGCGGGCTGTAGACCGGTGGTATAGGAATTAACCAGATAAAACAGGGCATCTTTTGACAGGATCTGCGTGGTAAGGCGGATAAAAGGGAAGATGCTCTCTTCTATTTTCCAGATTTCACCCTTAGGCCCCCTGCCGTAGGAAGGTGGATCCATAATGATGGCGTCGTATGTATTACCACGGCGAATCTCACGCTCCACGAACTTCACGCAGTCATCCACCAGCCAGCGGATTGGTGCGTCGGAGAGTCCGGAGGCGGCAGCATTTTCCTTTGCCCATGTGACCATTCCTTTAGAGGCATCCACATGCGTGACGTTTGCGCCTGCTTTAGCGGCTGCCAATGTCGCACCGCCGGTATAGGCGAAGAGGTTTAATACTTTGACCGGTCTGCCGACACCCTTTATTATAGAAGAAAACCAATCCCAGTTAACAGCCTGTTCGGGAAAAAGCCCCGTATGTTTGAAACTGAACGGCTTCAGATGGAAGGTCAGTTCGCGGTATCGTATGCTCCACTCATCGGGCAAGTCGAAGAATTCCCATTCACCGCCTCCCTTGGAACTGCGGTGGTAATGACCGTTCATGTGTTTCCAGCGTTTGTCGCTTTTGGGCGTATCCCATATGACCTGTGGGTCGGGACGAACCAGGATATAGTCGCCCCAACGCTCCAGCTTCTCTCCGCCGGAAGTATCCAGCACTTCGTAGTCTTTCCATTTATCTGCAATCCACATGATGCGTGTCCTTTCGTTTATTGTGTTTCTTCTATAATATAATAAGCGCTTAAGAAAAACAAGCGACGCGAAGCGGCATTTGTTTTCTCGCGAGTTCTGAAGATAATAAGCGCTTAAGAAAAAAAGGAAAATTTCTGAAAAAAACACTTGCATCTTAAAAAAACATCATGTATACTAGTCATTGCTGTGACATGATAGCTATGAAGCGTGAGGTTGCTGCCCACGTGGCAGGTTTTCCGTGGAGCGAATGTCAAGTTAGGAAACTGACGACAAGTCACTGTACAAGCAAGAGCGTCCGGCACGGCCGGAAACAACGTGATTAGTGTTTTAAAGATTAGGACACACACGGAAGAGTGTACAGTCACCGCTTGTCGTACTTAGAAATTGAAAGTGCGAAAAGGAGGCGACTTTTTTTATGGCAAGTCAAGTAATGAGAATCACTCTGAAGGCTTATGAACATCAGCTCGTGGATGCTTCTGCAAAGAAGATTATTGAAACTGTAAAGAAGACCGGTTCTGAGGTGAGCGGCCCCGTACCCCTTCCTACTAAGAAAGAGGTAGTGACCATCCTGAGAGCAGTACA
>JAFLTE010000130.1 GCA_022510565.1 Lachnospiraceae bacterium
CCGTAATATCTAAAAAAACAACCTCATCCGCACCTGCCTTATCGTAAGCAGCCGCAATCTCCACCGGATCGCCTGCATCCCGCAAGTTCACAAAATTAACGCCCTTTACCACTCTTCCATTATGTACATCCAGACAAGGAATGATTCTTTTTGTAAACATTACGCTTCCTCACCTATCTTTGTAAAATTTCTTAAAATCTGAAGTCCAACCTGTCCACTTTTCTCCGGATGAAACTGGCAGGCAAATACATTATCTTTTTCCACTGATGCATGAATTGTCACACCATATTGTGTTTTTGCCGTGACGATGGATGGATCTGTAGCCTTCAAATAATAGGAGTGTACAAAATAAACAAACGGCTCCGTTCCGATTCCCCGAAACAACCTGGCACTGGAAGCAAGGTCAAGAGAATTCCAACCGATATGCGGCACCTTTAAATCATCTGCATCCGGAATACGCAAAATCTCACCTTTCAAAATACCGAGTCCATCCACTCCGGGGCTCTCCTCA
>JAFLTE010000131.1 GCA_022510565.1 Lachnospiraceae bacterium
CGCAAGTACCTTCACAATCTGCTTTAAAGCCTGTTCCAGCTTATCGTACCGCTCCAGCATAATATTCTGAATCGCTGTAGTCTCTGCCTCCTTCTCCGCCATCAGCTCATCCACATAGAGCCGGTAGCCCTTATCTGAGGGAATCCGTCCCGCTGAAGTATGAGGCTGCACAATATAACCCAGTTCCTCCAAGTCTGACATCTCATTTCGAATGGTAGCAGAACTTAAATTCAGATCCGTATACTTGGAAATCGTCCGGGAACCAACCGGTTCTCCCGTTTCCAGATAATTCCGGATAATCGCTTTTAAGATCTTCATCTTCCGTTCACTTAAATCGCTCATCCGTCCTCACCTCTTCCCTGAAAATACTTTTACTTCTGTTTCTTTTATCCTATTTCTTCCATCTGTTAGCACTCATTTCATTCGAGTGCTAACATCTAAATAAAAGATAACACTCTAAAAGTCTTTTGTCAACCATAAATTAAAAAAAACTTTCAGAGTGTTATATT
>JAFLTE010000132.1 GCA_022510565.1 Lachnospiraceae bacterium
TGAGAAAAATCCTCCAGCGCGGCAGCTGCACGTAATCCACGCCGTCGGCCAGTCGCTGTGCGGGCGTAGGGTTGTTCGGGTCGATGCCTGCGAGGCGTTCGAGAAAGCGCCCGTATGTGAAGTATGCTGCGACCAGCAGCGCAAGGCAAATCAGAAACGTCACCATAATGCGGTATATTTTTTACAAAGATAGTGAAAAAACTGAAAGAGAGAAGCCCACGGAAAAAGAATTGACTGACAGGCGATTTGCGTGTAGCCCGAACGCTCTGCATGACATGGCGCATCTTCTTCGGCCGCAGCGGCGCTTGTCCGCACCGGAACGGCAACGACGGTTTTAACCGCCGAGCGGCACACCCTGCGGTTTTTATTCGTATGTTTGCAACGTGAAACTGAAACGGATTTACAGACCATAAAAAAGATATGTTTTGCCTGCTGTCGATATTCTTGCTGGGGGTGCTGACGCCCGTGCAGACCGCAGCCAATTCGCGGTTGCGGATGTCGGTCGGT
>JAFLTE010000133.1 GCA_022510565.1 Lachnospiraceae bacterium
GCGAGCTCATCGGCATCCTCTGACGTGCCGGGTTCCCGTATATTGGTCCGCTCCCCCGTAGTTCCGGTAAGATTGGAATCCCTGTATGGAGTATCCGACACTGCCAGCACAGTAGTCTTCCGGCTAAGACACAATATGCCTGCCAGTAACAGCAGGCATATCACTTTCGCCAAATGATATCCGGAAAAATATTTCTTCATTCGTCTCGCCCATCTTCTTTTTCCAGAATATTCTTGTTTTGTATTTTTTCCAGAATGTCCTTAAACATAAGCGTCTTGGACACATTACCATCTGGGAAAACCAAATCCTGCTCAGGAATCTCTGTTAACATTGTAACAGTATCTTTGCAAATTGCTACCGCCAAATATTTCCTTCCTATTCGGACAATCTGGACATACTTATTGCCAGATAAACGAATCGTTTCCAAAATCTCCATGTTGGCATGGGCAGTCTGACTTCTCTGATAACCCGCGGGCCATTTCGTGACCCAGTAAGTAACGAGAAGC
>JAFLTE010000134.1 GCA_022510565.1 Lachnospiraceae bacterium
TAGCTTTCATACCCATCCTCTCCAGCATAACTAAAGGGTACGCTCTTTCTATCATATACGATACTTATCAATTTTTCGTCTGCATACTTTAACTTATACCAAGTTACTCCCATATCCAGTTTTCGTCCATACTCATCAAGAATAGCCCACTCCGATACCTTTTTGATATCTTCTTCAATTAAACGATTAATTCTCATTTCCTTTTTCGCACAATTCATCCTTCCCTCAACATACACGATAACATGGGCTTGCATCAATCTTGTAACAAAGTTGCATCAAAATTGCATCATCTTTTATTTACATAGGAAAAGGCGGTTTCTCGACCGCCTATCCCGTTACATATTCGTTTCAACCTCTGTGATAAAAGTTCATCCGTTCAAATCTTTCAATCAGAATCCAAACACCTCTTTTCGCAGCTTTTTGTTTGCAGCTAACGCCATATATCTCCTGAATGTCACTCTCGCCTTATTATTCTTATTTTCTTTACTCATGCTCTTCCACTCCT
>JAFLTE010000135.1 GCA_022510565.1 Lachnospiraceae bacterium
TATTAGTCCTGAGGAAAATCATTTAGCCGACTGGAGCGACGCTAATTTAGGTGAGACGGAGCCAAACGGTGAGTATGACGATGGAGTATTTACAATCACAGCTAAGGTGATGGAGATTTTGGAAGAAGAGGGGAAAAATGTCTATCTTGTTCAGATCATGGAAGTGAGCTATGCCGATTGGTCCGAAGGAGATATCATCAGACTGTATGAGCTGGAGCCATTGGACGAGGCGCTTACAAAAGGAGAGACTTATCTGTTGGGTATCTTGATCCAGAAGACCGATGAAGGTACAGAAGAATACTTTATTTATGATCACTGAAATTAAAAAAATTTTTTAAATTTTTCCATAAAAATGACTTCCCCATCCGTGTATTGTATATCAAGCACACGAGCTGCGGTTTTTAAACAGCCGGAAAGGATGGGGAAAATTATGAAAAAAAGGTTATTGGCAGTTTTGTTGGGAGTAGTTTTGACCAGTGTGTCGCTCTGCGGGTGCGGCAG
>JAFLTE010000014.1 GCA_022510565.1 Lachnospiraceae bacterium
GCGTATGGGCGGATTCCCGAGTGGCCAAAGGGGACAGACTGTAAATCTGCTGCAAATTGCTTCGGTGGTTCGAATCCACCTCCGCCCAGTTAGCTGTACTATAGCTAAGGTGGATATGCACATAATTTATAATTGGTGCATATATATAATTAAATAACGCGGGGTGGAGCAGTCTGGAAGCTCGTCGGGCTCATAACCCGAAGGTCATAGGTTCAAATCCTGTCCCCGCTACTCAATGCCCAGATAGCTCAGTTGGTAGAGCAGAGGACTGAAAATCCTCGTGTCACTGGTTCGATTCCGGTTCTGGGCACTGCTATTATAATAAGGGAAATGTTGATTACAACGTTTCCCTTATTTTTTGTCCTAGATACTTTTAGTGCGATTTGGTGCAGATGCAGTCAATGTGATTTTTATACATTATAATAGCTACTTTTTGATTTGGCATTAAAAATAGCTTTTGCCGTTATTATAATTGCTTTACTCTTCCCCTCTTCGGGTGAGTATTTTAATTTTATGGACACAGAGTATTTGTACAGTGTGGGTAACAGCTTGATTGCATTATCAATTGCGCTTGCAATTTTTTTAAGTGAGTATCTGTTATACCGTTATGATCACGATGAATACAGTGCCGATGAGCATATTAACAACGATGGTGAGGAATATGATCAAAGCGGATACCACGGCGAAGATGATATGAGGAAATAATGGATATGGTAAAGTTTGAGTGTAGATTGAAAAAGTATCGTCTGTTAAAAGAAATGACGCAAGAGCAGTTGGCAAATCTTTATCTTTTCATAAAAATATAATTTAAAATGAATGCATAAAGGCAAAAAACGCAAACTGAAAATCGGGATTTGTAATTATAAAATTCCTGTATATTGCCATGTTAATCATGTAAATGATATAATTACACATTGATATATGCCCTTTTCACAGGAGGTATAAAAATGGACAAGATGATGCAACAGAAATTTTCTGAAGACTTATTGCAGTATTTAAATGACAGTCCCACTGCATATCATGCCGTGGAGAATGCGGAAACAATACTTAAGCAGAATCATTTTCAGGAATTGAAGGAAACAATGGCGTGGTCGCTGCAAAAAGGGGGCAGGTATTTTGTTACCAAAAATCGATCAAGCATTATTGCGTTTACGGTGGGAGACAATGATGTGGCAAGCGAAGGTTTTCGCATTATAGGTGCTCACACGGATTTCCCGAACCTTAAGATTAAGCCGGGTCCGTGTACTGTTACACCGGATGGCTACGTGAAGGTTAATGTGGAGGTTTACGGCGGCGTTATTTTAAGCACATGGTTTGACAGACCTCTCGCTGTGGCGGGGCGTGTTATCATGAAAGAAAATAACGAACTCAAAGAAAAGCTGATTAAGATTGATAAACCTATTTTTATGATTCCTAATCTGTGCGTTCATTTCCAGAGAGATGTAAATGATAAAGGTTTCTCCTACAATAAGCAAAAAGATATTTTTCCTTTGTTGTGTATGAAAGAGGACGACATAGAAAAGGACGATTATTTATTAAATCTGATACAGGAAGAAAGCGGTATTCAAAAAGCTGATATTCTGGACTATGAATTATTTTTGTATGAATTCCAGAAGGGTATTTTTACAGGGAAAAATAAGGAATATATTTCCGCCTCTCGTATTGATAATCTGGCTATGGTTTATGCAGGCTTGTCAGCGTTGACTGAAGCTGCAAATAAGGGGAATCAGTACAGGATATTTGCTGCCTTCGATAATGAGGAGGTGGGAAGTACTACTGCGCAAGGCGCTCATTCCGGATTTTTAGTGCATACGATGAACCGGATTTGTAAGAATCTGGGATTGTCGGATGATGCCTTTTTTCAGGCGGTTGCCAATTCAACATCCATCTCTGCCGATTCAGCGCATGCGGTTCATCCGAACTACGGTGACAAGCACGATCCGGAGAATCGGCCTGTTTTAGGCGGTGGCCCTACCATTAAGTATTCTGCATCCCAAAGATATGGGACATCAGCGTTCAGTGCGGCCTACTTTATGAAAGCCTGTGAGCAGGCGGGAGTTCCCTATCAAAAATATGTAAATAGAAATGATATTGTCGGTGGTTCTACGATTGGACCGACGATCTCCAGTCTGACTACGATACCTACAGTGGACATGGGAACGCCAATCCTGGCAATGCATTCCATTCGGGAATTTGGGGCAGTGATGGACAATGTTTATACCAAGATGGCTTTTCAGGCATATTTAGAATAAAAGTAAACCGCTGCGCGGATTAACAAAAGTAAATCCTGACGGATTAACTTTGGAAGAACGTAAACGTTCTTCCCCAAATTAGTGTGTGATTTAGCTAACGAAAATCCGAACTTGATTTTTCTTGATTGATAGGTGTATATTATAAACACAGCGTGTTGCCAATGTGCGTAAATCCAGCGTACATTGGCGATACGCTTTTTTAGTGTCGAAAGGAGAATAAAATGGAACAAAAATCCATCGAAAAAATGGGAACTACTACCATTAAAAAATTAATGTTATCCATGGGAATTCCCGTCATTATATCTATGATGTTGCAGGCACTTTACAACATTGTAGATAGTGCCTTTGTGTCAAATATGGAGGGCGGAGAGAGTGCATTAAATGCGCTTACGCTGGCGTTCCCGGTACAAATGCTAATGGTTGCTATAGGTATCGGTACAGGTGTAGGTGTCAATGTTTTGCTTGCAAAAAGTCTCGGTCAACAAGACAAAGAAAAGGCATCAAAGGTTGCCGGAAATGCCATTTTCCTTGGGATAGTTATTACTGTAATCTTCATTCTGTTTGGATTGTTTGGTGTGAAGCCCTATATTGCAACTCAAACTTCCAATCAAATCATATTTGATATGGCGGTAAGGTATTTGCAGATCTGCTGTACATGTTCAATAGGCGTTGTGTTTTTTGGTATTTTTGAAAAATTGCTTCAGGCAACGGGCTTAACAGTGCAGTCGACAATTGCGCAAATTTCCGGTGCGATAATCAACATTGTTTTAGATCCAATCATGATTTACGGTTTATTGGGATGTCCGGCAATGGGAGTCGCCGGTGCCGCATATGCTACTATTAGCGGACAAATAGCTTCGTTTTTAATAGCATTACTCTTCCATTTCAAGTCAAACAAAAGCGTTGACAAGGGGATGAAGTACATTAAGCCTCAAGCAGAATTGATTAAAGGGATATACGCAATCGGATTGCCGGCCATTATTGCTCAGGCGCTGATGTCTTTCATGACATACGGTATTAACATTATACTCGTACAGGCAAATGAGGCTTTGGTTACGGCCTATGGATTATATTATAAAATTCAGCAATTTATTTTGTTTGCAGCATTTGGATTACGTGATACCATTACACCCATTGTTTCCTTTAGTCATGGAATGGGGAATAAAAAACGTATTTTAGACGGGCTTAGATATGGTGTTTTATATACCATCATTATTATGATTGCAGGCACAATTGTACTGGAGTTGTTTGCTGATCCACTATGTTCCGTATTTAAACTCTCCGGAACAACCGAGAGTCTTTGCATTAGCGCTGTGCGTATTATTTCGATTGGTTTTGCATTTGCCGGTATCAGTATTTCTCTTCAAGGTGTATTGCAAGCATTGGATTGTGGTCTCTTGTCACTTACTATTTCGATCAGCAGACAACTTTTATTTGTTCTGCCGATAGCATGGATATTTACCTTGTTTATTGCTGACAACCTCAGCAATGCATGGATCGTGTGGCTTACTTTCCCTATTGCTGAAATTATTACCGGAGCAATGGCTATAGGGCTGATGTTCAAAGCACATAAGAGTAAAATTAAATCGCTGTAGGAACGAACTGGTTTAATCAGGAAAAGGAGACCTGCGTTATCGTAGGCTGATGTGCAGACTTTATCTTAGAGGATAACCTCTATTGACTTTTTGGACGGCATATGCTATTCTAAATCAGATGTATTAAAACAAGTGTTTTAGAAAGGAAAAAACGTATGCCGCCTAAAGCTAAATTTACACGGGAAGAAATTATAGAAGCAGCGCTTAAAATTGCGAGAACACAAGGAATCGAAGCGGTGACGGCCAGAGAATTGGGAAAGTCGCTGGGCAGCTCCGCAAGACCGATATTCACCGTATTTCAGAGTATGGATGAGGTGTTGGAAGAGGTACAAAAAGGCGCCAGAGAAATATATCGTCAGTATGTAGAGCAGGGCTTATCACAAACCCCTGCTTTTCGTGGTGTCGGATTGTCATATATTCGATTTGCAATAGAGGAAGAAAAGTTGTTCCGACTATTGTTTATGAGCGAGCAGAAGCCGGTAGACGGCATCGAACAGATTCTGATGTTGATTGATGAAAGCTATGATGCTATCTTACGTTCGGTGGAAGAGCCCTATCATTTAAAAAGAGAAGATGCAAAGCGAATATATCAGCATCTGTGGATATACAGTCACGGAATTGCCACGTTGTATGCCACCGGAATGTATTCATTTACACAGGAAGAGATAGAGAGGCAGCTTGCAGAAATCTTTAAAGGGTTATTAAAAAACAATTCGTAATATAGATTCGCAATCATTCATGAGGGATTCTTAATCACTAAGTGATATAGAAATATAAACAGTAAGCAGGATGAAAGGAATAATACATTATGATACGGATGGAGCATGTAACGAAATCATACGGTAATAAAGAAAACAGGGTTCCGGTTCTAAAAGGCGTTTCCCTGACAATTCAGGATGAAGATTATGTTGTTATCTTAGGAGCTTCCGGCTCCGGAAAATCCACTCTGCTTCAAGTTATGTCAGGTCTGGAAAAAGCGGATGACGGGCAGGTTTTTTACGACGATCAGGACATCGAGCTTCTATCGGAAGAAGCGTTGACAAGATTCCGCAGAGACAATGTGGGATTTATATTTCAGCAATATTACTTGCTGCCGGGGCTGACAGTTGATAAAAATGTAAAGCTTGGTGCCGACCTGGCGGGTAATAAGGAGTATCGGGATATGATAGATGCGGTAGGCCTGAGCGAAAAGATAAGTAAGCTGCCCGGTGAGCTTTCCGGCGGTGAGCAGCAGAGGGTAGCCGTAGCGAGAGCGCTTTCCAAAAAGCCGAAGGTACTTTTCTTAGATGAACCTACCGGTGCCTTGGATGAAGCCACAGGCAGACAGGTACTGGACTATATTTCCAAGCTGAGAGAAGAATATCATTTTACAGTAATCATGGTGACACATAATGACCATATTGCAGAGATGGCGAACACGGTTATTCATATGAACAGCGGTAATATTGTGGACGTTCGACAGAACGATACACCTAAGGGTGCATATGAAATTGAATGGTAGATGAAAAAGGAGCTTGGTCTGAGATGATTGGGAAGAAAAATAGTATTCGCCTGGCAAGTATATCAGTCGTAACATTCTGTGCAGTTTTCGTCTGTACACTGTTTCTAAATTACAATATGGACTTTGTGGGGATCAAAGATGAAATTGCTTCTCCGCAGGCACTTATCCTATATAACGCACAGGTTATGACGGGAAAGGTTACAAGTGGCGTCAGCGGAGGAAGCCTGCTTTTGACCTCGGCAATTATGCTGCTTTTCTATATCAAGAATCACATAGATGCGCACAAGAAAGAACTGGGAATTATGAAAGCCCTCGGATATTCTGAGATAAGTATTGCACTGCAGTTCTGGACATATGCGCTCAGTGTATTTGCAGGAACGGCATTGGGGTTTGGCGGCGCCTTCCTGATGATGCCACGGTTTTATACAACACAGCTTGGTGAAGGGATTTTTCCTGATGTGGAAATTACTTTTCATCCACAGCTTGCAGTGGCAATGGTAGTACTTCCGACGGTTTTCTTCGGAGTGTTGTCGGTGGTGTACGCATATCTGAAACTGAAAATGCCGACCGTGGATTTGCTGAAAGAAAGATTATCTTCGGGCAGAAAACCACGGGAAAAGGCCTTGGTTTTCTTTGCTATATTCGGTGCCTTTTGCTATTCGGCGATGGTACAGATGTCGAGCCGGATGAACGAATTTTCAAAGGGACTGATGGTGTTGATGATTTTTGTTATCGGCATCATATTGGCAGGAATAACGCTTCTGATGGCGCTGACTACGGTGGTAAAGCGCAATACGAAAAATATTGCCATGATGCGTGTGTTGGGTTATAGTTTTGCCGAATGTCGGAAAGCAGTCTTAAGCAAATATCGCGTGTTTGCTTATATCGGGTTTGTACTTGGTACATTGTATCAGCATCTGCTGTTAAAGATTATGATTAATATTGTTTTTCAGGATGTGGAAGGCGTGCCGGATTATAATTTTAATATGTTAAATTGCTTTTATGTACTGATTTCTTTCGCGATTTTATACGAGGGGATTCTGTATGTATACGGAAGAAGAATCAGGAAAGTTTCCGTGAAAGAGGTTATGTTGGAGTAGAGGAAGGGTTTTCTGCTTTATATATTTACAAAGCAGTCTAATTTTTGATATATATAGATTCTGAAGTTATATTCAATGGGATTGGCATTGAGGTCAACATATATGTCTAGTTGTAAAAATAGAGCAATTCTCGCTTTATGTCGTGTTGTTATGACCCCTTTTTATGTAAGGTAATCATGAAAGGAGGCAATTGAGATGGACCAAATAAAAATTGGGGAGTTTTTAAAACGATTAAGAAATGAAAAAGAACTTACCCAAGAACAGTTGGCGGAAAAAGTAGGTGTATCCAACAGAACAGTTTCCAGATGGGAAACAGGAAACAATCTGCCGGATATAAGTATACTTATTCAACTGTCTGAATTCTATGATATTGATATCCGTGAGATTATTGACGGGGAAAGGAAAAGTGAGATTATGGATGGTGAAATGAAAGATACAATAACAAAGGTTGCGGAGTATGCCGAGTATGAGAAAGAACTGATAATTATGCAGATGAAGAGAAATAGTATCATTGCATTAATTTCTCTGGTGTTTGTATATGCCATTGCAATCAGTTCGGACTTACCCAATATTTTTGTGTTAGTACAATATGCGGGCATTGTTCTTGCGCTTGGCGCAATAGTTGAAAATCTACTGTATGCAACTCGGAAAAAGAAAACAGTAAGTGAGGACGGAAGCCAGCTGAACGGAAAATTTGTTTGGCCGGTGGTAATTGTTTGTGTACTGGCGCTTATAATCGTCGTTGTAGCACTGATTGCTTTGAGGGCTACGTATCCGGATGAAACGTTATGGCAGCTGTTTGGACATTTTTTTGAGAAATAAAGTACGTTCGCTATTTTATAAAAAACTCCTATATTCGCGATATTCGAGCATTATATTGTAAGGTTATTATTATCTCGAATATCGAGAATGGGAGTTGGAATTTCACCACGGCAGTTTAGATTGTCAGCTGTATTTTAAATGTCATTACCAATATTCACTTACTTTATGGAGAGTTATTTCATTATCATTATATCTTATTTCAAAAAGTGCAACCTTCTTAATATCTGCGCTGTTTTCAAACATTTTGTCGAAATTCTTTACAAATGTTTCATCGGTACCATTGATAAATACATGGGTATATCCGCCATTCTTCAGTTCTTCCGTCCATTGCTCCGAAGAATATTTTTCACTAAAGCTAAAGTGCATGGGTGGCTGCATCTGATAAGGGGTTAATGCGTATCGGCAGACCCAGTACCAAAAGCCTGAATCTTGTTGATGTACGAAAAACACTTTCAGATTATCTGTGCCATAGCTGTCCAAAGTTTCCTTTACATTTTGGAAGCGATAGTCCAGGGGATATTCTTTATATGTGTCTAATGTGATGGGAGTTGCGGTAACAATGGCCGGATATATAGGAAGATAGCCACATAAAATAAATACAAGTGCTATAATTCCAACACCCCATCTCATACTCTCTTTAAAACAGTCAAATAAAAGAACCATTATTACTGTACAACAGCATATAAGCCAAGTTCCCATATATCGGCCAAATGAGGCCACTGTCAAGGCTTCGCTCTCGGTATAAGTAAAAAGATACAATATTAATAATGTAAAGGCATAAATTGGGAAACAAATTAAAGTTCCACATATACAAACCCGTTTTCTGATTTTTGGTGCGTTCAGCTCATTTTTTCTTGTGATGCAAAAATACCATATGCTGCCAATAATGAGCAACAATATCCAAAACAGACAACTGGGAGAGTATAATCCTCCCGCCGACATGGGCTCAGTTGTAAAAGTTTTCCAGAAATTATATATTGCCTGATAGCGGTATGCGGGAGCTTGTCCGGCAAGTAATTCACGAATTGCTTCAAATGTTACGCCGGATGTATCCCATGCTTCAGATGTTTTAGATATCTTTAGATAGATATCCCATGAATATTTTCCCAGAATAACGGATATTCCCATAATGGCAGGAAGATACAAGGCATTTTTAAATTCCTTTCCTGCCTGCTTTACCCGCAGGATTTCCCCAACCAGAATAATCGGCAACGCAATCGTGCATAATCCGACTCCGGAGGCTTTGGTCAAGCATATCACTATAGTCATCAGGCATATTGTTACATTTCGCCATTGTGCATTTTCATATAGAGCATATGCAATGAAAAGCAGCGCTGCCTGTACACCAAGCAGACAGTCTACATATGTTACATCATATGCCCGATACCAGCCCAATAGTGGTAATAGGATCATGCATAGTCCCATTATCACTGCTTTAGGCCATTCCTTTTTTTTCGTAATAACACAAAAGTATGGGCTCATATATGCCAAATAGAGTGCATGATAGGCCAAATAACTCTTGCTTTCCGTATAAGTTCTTCCAAATCGTTGTGAAAACCAAGCAAAAATAGAGGCGGCCGGGGGATAGCCCTTAAAACTTGTAGTAGAATTCTCAAGATTTGCAAAGTCATTCAAATACCAAAAATTCTTGATTACTGTGCCCCAATGGGAAAATTCATCCCAGGAGTTGATTCTCATTCGCATGGTCCAGGGCAGCATTACAAATATTGATACAGTAAAGAAAAAGAAGCCGGGGGTAAAAACATAGGTAAAAATATCCTGTCGCAGGGTCTTTCTTTTATATATCAGGCAAAAAATTCCTCCAACGGGTACGGTAAGCAATGCGATAAAGAAACCCGGAAGAAAATTGCCGATTAACCCGCTGATATAAATAGTTAAAATAATATAGCAGATACAGCAGGGCAATGCCTGCTCAAATGTTCCTTTAAATAGAACGGCCGTGATTGCTGAAAATGCAATTAAAAATAGAAGAAATGCGTAGACACTCATCTTTCATCCCTCATTGAAAATATTACGCCGATTTTTCGCTAAACACAAAACATCTTTGAATCTGGTAACTAATAAAAAATAAAACGGTATCTACAATAGCCTTACATAATGTTTTGGGTAATGGTAGAAGTAAGAAAAATCCGGATACTAATGCGGCTGAACAGATGGCTTGTATAATGCACAGTCCGTAATAGCGCCAAATAGTCTGCTTCATGTTTCCCTGCGATTCAAATACAACTTTGCGATTTACCGAATAATTATAGAAAGAAGATACCAGTCTGGCACATGCCGTTGCAATCCAAATTCCTATAGTTCCCGGCATCTGTTTGGCCAGCAGATAAAACAGCAGAAGATCGATTGCGGATGCACTGAGGGCAGAAAACAGATAACGAAAGAACTCTCCAAACAGAATTCGGTATATAATAACGGAATCTTGAAGAGGGCGAAAATGTGTTTCACTATTATTATTCACATATACAGTTTCAATTGGCAGTTCTTCTATGCGGATTTTTTTTCTCACAGCTTGAATTAGCATGGAAGTTTCATATTCAAACCGTTCTCCCTTCAAAGTCAGAAATTTTCTCAGAACATGGGGGGGGGTAAAGCCACGTAGTCCGGTCTGAGTATCGTGAATCTTTTTTCCGTATAATAAAGCAAAAAGGAAACTGGTCATTTTATTTCCAAAGCTGCTCTTTAGAGGAACGTGAGTACCATCAAAATTTCTCGTTCCCAAAAGAAGCAAGTCTTCATCCGGCGAGGTGTTTTTAATAATTTCGTCCATCCGGAGCACATCCTTCACCAAATGTTGTCCATCGGAATCAACCGTAATGATACCCTTGATGTCGGGGTTTTGCTCATACTGATTTAAAAATAAATTAAACCCATTTTTTAGGGCACGACCTTTACCATAGTTTATTGCATGTTTTATGACTATGCAGCCCATATCTTGCAGAGCTTCAAAAATAGAGTTGCATTCTTCCTTGCTGCCATCATTTATAATGATAATATGGGAAAATCCTTCTTGCATCAGTTCCTGCACGTACAGTCTGAGCTTATCATCTGGATTCAACGCCGGAATTAAAATTACGCTTTGTTCCATCTGCAAACCATCCTTCAAAAATTTTCCAATCGATTTTAATATAGCATAACCATTTTTCCTTTTCAATAATAAGAAACCTCTTGCAATACTCGATATTCGAGAATTGGAGGTGCAATATGCCGCGGCTGAAGTTTCAAACACATACGGAGCAGATTTTTATACTCTGCTGTGCTTAAAGGATGAATGCTATGGAATGGATATTCTGGATAGGGTTCCGTCTATGACACACGGGCGCGTAAGCATAGGTTCCGGCACTCTTTACACTCTGCTTGAGCAATTTTTGGAGGCAGGGATGATACGGGAGACGAAAGTTGAGGGCAGACGGCGCAGTTATATCCTCACCGACAAAGGGAGAGAAATGCTTGAAAAAGAGTACCGGCGTATTTGTGATCAGGCATCGGACTATCGCAATCTTTTTGGAGGGGAGTATGCGCTATGAAAGATACAAAACGCAGATATGAAGGGTTTTCATATTTTCTAAAGGTTTCCGAATTTGACCTGGAACTGTGGAATGCAAAAGAAGCATAAAGGCTATATTGGAGCTACGGGCATTTCGTTGACATATATCTGTTGTGCTATGAAAAACGTATCGTAGAACTCTGGTTTTTCTGGGAACCGACGGATAAGCAGATAGCAATTGCCGCGGAGAGATTAGCGGGAGAGTTATGGGGTGGATAGGAAAACTTGCATATTTTGTGTTATAATAACAGAAATATTTTTTTACTTAAAACTGGTCAAATTTCAATCGGAAATTGAGGGTGACAGCTATGGAACTAAACATTAATTCACCATCATATTATACGCGTCAATACGGAGTGATTGATGAGAAAAAGGGGCTGATTATTAATAATGTATTAGCATCCGTTAAAGCTATACATAGCAGAGCCAAGATAGATTATGCTGAATTCAGTAAAGATATAATGCAGTATTGTGAGCAGGCGGGTATTGTGCTGTAGGGAAAATTATGCAGAAGAATATTTACTTTTGTGCTAATTTAAAATACAATATTAGCACGAAAGGATTTTTTTTATGAAACTTTTTGAAAAACTTGATAAATTAATGGCGGAACATAACGGTACTATCCAGACTTTTCAGGTGATAGAAGCAGGAATCAGCAAGCCTACATTTTATGAATATGTAAAGGAAAAAGGTTTGGAACGGGTTGCTCACGGAATTTATGTTTTGCCGGATGCGTGGACAGATGCTATATACCTTATTCATTTGCGGTGTGGTCAGGCGGTTTTTTCACATGAGACGGCATTGTTTTTTCATGACTTGACAGATCGGGAGCCACTGCAATATTCTCTCACTGTCAAGACAGGCTATAATCCTTTCCGTCTCAAAGAGGATGGGATTCAGGTGTATACAATCAAAAAGGAATTACATCAGGTAGGTCTCACGGAGATGGAAACACCATTTGGACACATGGTTCCGGTTTATAATATGGAGCGGACGATTTGTGATTTAGTGCGGAGCAGAAGCCACATTGAAATTCAAATTTTCCAAGATGCGCTCAAACAATATTCTCGTTGCAAGGATAAAAATTTACGACAGTTGATGCAGTATGCACCGCTGTTTCATATAGAGAAATTGCTGCATCAGTATTTAGAGGTATTTCTTTAATGATTAAAACACAATTTGGCATAATTGAGGATATACAAGAAACACAGTCTTACTCATATAATCCGGAAAAATATCATTGTATATTCATTGATGAAGTCTACATAGATGACTGGTGGAATCAACTATGTCTTCTCAAGACTTATTTTCACAATTTGAATCGTCCTGAGTTTGGACTTGCAAGATACGGGATTACTTTA
The DNA here is from genome assembly GCA_022510565.1 of Lachnospiraceae bacterium. GTDB lineage: Bacteria > Bacillota > Clostridia > Lachnospirales > Lachnospiraceae > UBA3282. The sequence goes on from JAFLTE010000014.1 coordinate 12,200, forward strand.
ATACCTCCCGAATCTCTCCCTGCATTTCAGGGAATAGTGTTGTCAGATAAACGGATTCAGGAAGATGATAATCTGGTAAAATTAGCCGAGACTATGCAAGATGCAATGTGTAGAAATAAATATATGATACATTTTGGAATTTGAAATAAAATGACAGAATTGTGCAAGCGCGAACAGGATTCTCTAAATACAATCTACTATAATGATTGCATACAAGGAGGATTGAGCAAAGTGTCGATACAATTGATTCAGCAGGCAATAGGCTATATGGAGGAACATATTTACGAAGATATCAATTATGCCGATGTTGCAAAAAGTATTCATATGTCGAGCTACAATTTTCATCGGACATTCAGTTTTATTGCCGGAATGACAGCGAATGAGTATATCAGAAACAGACGTCTTACCTTGGCAGCTCAGGAACTTCAGTCAACTGATATATCGGTGATTGATGCCGCATATAAATATGGTTATGAATCTCCTGAAAGTTTTTCTAAAGCCTTTTCACGCTTCCATGGCTCAACGCCAAAACAGGCAAAACAAAAAGGCACAAAGCTTCATTTGTTTAATCCCCTTGTGATTAAAATTACACTGGAGGGTGGCAGTATTATGGATTACAGAATGGAACACAGAGAACATCAGAAATTTATCGCAATGGTAAGAGCATTCCCGAATGAAATCATCAATGATGATAAATACACGAGTATTCCTGATTTCTGGACAGAATGTTATGAAAAAAATCTCATCGAACCTATGAAATCGCTTCGCCCTGAAGGCAAAAGGGATTTGTATGGTTTATGCAGTCCTGCCAAAGAGGGCGAAACTCATTTCAATTATGGAATCGGGATTATCATTGATGGGGATACCGATATTACAGAATTGGAGAAACTTTTAAGTAGCGGTTACTCTATATGGGAAGCCGAACCTACAGACTATGCGGTTTTTAAATGCTTTGGTCCTGACGGCGACTGTATAGGTGAAACATGGAGTAAGTTTTTCAAGGAGTTTGCCCCACAGACAGGTTACATGCAAACAGACGATACGGATTATGAAATATATTATGAAAACGGTGAAAGCGGTCTGTTCTGCGAGTTATGGGTTCCTGTGAAGAAGAATTGAAAGTCTTAGGATATAGTGAGTTAAAGGAAAACATTAATCACCCTCTGCAATTTTGCGGAGGGTATTTAAGTCTTGAATATAGTACCCTTGTGCTGTTTTCTCCAGAAGCCTACGTTTGACAAAATCGGCCAGGACATAGAGAAGGTGGCGGTAACTTACACCCAGAAATTCGGCTGCCTCCGTATGTTTTTCGCGGTACATTCGGTTATAGGAAGTCAATAGGATAAAACTTGCCAGACGCACCTGCAGCGGGTAAGATTGATTTTTTGCATAGTTATATGTATTACCTATCGCTTTTTGACTTACAAACAGACAAAGGTGTCGCAGAAATTTTGCATCGTTCAACAATTTATCTTTGCATGGTTCTATGGGAATTACATAACAGGTACAAGGCGTGATTGCGGTCACGCCGTTTGCAGTTTCCTGGGCACCCAGTAATTCCATTTCCCCGATGAAGCAGGGAGCGTTGAGAAAATTGATAAGCGAGATACGCCCATTCTCGTGGGAGAGGAACAGCTTCGCCCGCCCGTCTATTAAATAATAAAGAAATCCGGGATCTTCGCCTTCCTCCAGTATATTTTCCTCACTGTCAAATCTGACAACAGATAGATACGGAACTATGTTGAAGCTGAAATAATCCGACAAAGGAAAGCGCTGATAGTAGTCTTCTAATATTTTCTGTTCGCCTATAATTTTCATAACGGAATCCTTTTAACATATATGAGATTTCTCATATCAGATTATCACAGATGATTATATAATGCAAAAAAAGGAGGTAGGAGGCAAATGAGACAAGAGGAATATTGGAACAGTGTGTCGGAGAAAAAGGAATTTACATCCCCGATTCAGTTAGAAAACTTTGAAAAATATATCAAAAAGGATAGCTGTATTCTGGATGTGGGATGCGGGTATGGAAGGACGCTTGACGAACTGTATCGGAACGGATATCAGAATTTAGTTGGTATTGATTTTTCAAGCGGTATGATAGCAAGAGGAAAACGGCAGTTTCCGTATCTCGATTTACGGATCAAGGAAGATGACAAAATTGCTTTGCCGGATGCAAGCGTTGATGCTGTCATTCTCTTTGCGGTGTTAACTTGCATACGAACCGACGAGGAACAAGAACAGCTTGTGTCAGAGATCAAGAGGGTACTGAAACCGCGGGGTATATTGTATGTTAATGATTTCCTACTGAATACGGACGAGCGGAATCTTTCCCGTTATGAACAATTCAAAGATATCTATGGGGTGTACGGTGTTTTTGAATTGCCGGAAGGCGCGGTATGCCGTCATCATGGCGAGGCGTGGATCAGGCAGTTGTTGAAAGATTTTGCCGAGCTTGAATACAGCCGTGTAACACGCACGACAATGAATGGGCATAAATCGAATGGATTTTATTTCTTAGGGGAAAAGTTATAAAACTGTCAATAACATTGCTTTCCATATCAGTAAAATGGTCAGTTATATTAATAGCAAAAAGTGCTTGCCGTTGCCACCAATGGGAAAATCCTGTATAGTATATTTATCCGGAACACTTTACGAGAGGATTGATTGTGAATTAATAATGTGAGGGTGATAATATGACGATACATGCACTTATTGCAGAAACAGCCGGAGAATTTACGGAGTTGGGAGATACGCTCCGCCATATGTATACGGACGATCCCATCAATTGGCTCAAGTTTGCACTTATTTTTGCGATTCTTGTCGTGGGGTACATTATTGTTTTGCCGGTTTATAAAAAGGTAGAATATTATATCAGCAGGGAGCGAAAGCGGGACATCGCTCTGAGCAGAGGGCATGTGCTTGACGCTAAACTGGTAAAATATCGGCAAGACTTTGATGAGTCTGATACCGGATGGCGTGATTGGTATACCCATGCAACCTATGAATATGTAGTGGATGGCCAAACCAAAAAATATCGTGCAATATTTAAGCATGGTGGCACACCGGATCCGATTTTGCATTTATATTGGATAGACAACCCGCGGAAAGTGTTCGCTGTGGATGACTGGCATTATGAGAATCATAAAGCAATTATCTTAATACCTATTATGCTTTTCCCGTGGGTAATGGCAGGTCTGGTAATGTATCTTCTCAAACTGCATTTAATTGTGGCCTCGTGGTAAGGCCGCAAGAATAAGTACATGCCCACAGCATGAAAGTCGTGGGCATTTTATAAAGCAAGCCAAAATCAGTTCTCCCGATTTCTCTCCTGCACAACATGATTCATCTGAGTAATACGCCTTTTCATAGCAAGATATTGCCATAGCCAAACAGCAAAATAAATGCCAAAAAATATACTAAAATATGTCACAACCCCGGTGACACTATGTTCCATCCAGTACATGAAATACGCGATTGGAAAAGTTGCGGCGGAGCAAATAAGTAAATGTGTCATCGTTTGACGCAGAAGACTCCAGTGCTCTATTTCCCAAATCAGGAATGAGCCCGCCCATACCGCTCCGTACAAAAGTGAACAGACAGCTTGAAGTAAAACGGCATTGATTTCTGTTCCGCAGTCGGTGATTAGTTTCGGGACAACAGCGTAAAAATTTCCATCTCCTACTAATAATGAAATAAATATAGCATCCATGGTACTAATGGCAAGTCCTATAGGTGCCCCTATCAGACATCTTATCCACAGTTTCCTTTTCATAGCTTTCATCAAATTCAGTTTCCTTTCTTTTTGACCAGTATTTGATTTGTTCTTATTTATGTTCTTATTTGCTTTCTTACCTATATACCTCATATTCCCAATACCTGTTTAATCTTGGAGACATACCGCCTGGATACATAGGTAACAGTACCATCTGATAGAGAAACACAGATAGTACCTGCAAAACTTAAATCAAAGCCTTTCACTTTGCGCAGATTAATAATCTCGGAATTCGATATCCGTACGAACAGATTTTTATCCAGTCTTTCTTCAAGTTCGTATAATCGTAAACGGAGAGTATATTCTCCGTCAGCAGTCACCCCGTAAACTTTACCGCCCGATGCATAGATACGAATAATGTCCGACTGTTCCAATACCTTCAATGTGTTATTATAAAATCCGGAAAGAACCTGCGGTGTTTCATCCGATATTTTTTGGACAAGTGCATTGATCTCTTCGGTTATTTTGTCGGTATACACGATAACTTTAGGTTCTTTACAGGTGCTGTCAATTTTAATTTCTACTTGCATCTTGATTTAAGAACCTCCTTTCTGCATGCAGTTACAGTATAGAGGATACAGCAATAAATTTCTTCTGTTTTTTCATAAGTGGTCGCGCAGGGCGCATAGATGGTACACAGTGAGGGTGTTCTACATTTTCCCTATATGCATTTCCCTCAATTTGTGATAACATTGATTATACTAGGCTAGGTATGTCCGAATACAGATGGAGCAAAGGCAAAACCATGAAAAAAATTATGCTTTTCGAGGGTGATATAGAGACACAGGGATATTTTTCAAGGCAGCTTGCGGCGGGTTTTGAAGAGCTTGGACACGAGACATTTATGTTCGACTTGAGTAAGCCCTATGTCAGCACGGAGAAGTTCTTCCGTTTCTTTGAAAAAGGGAACACGGTGCTGGTCAATTTTAACTTTCACGGCATGAGCGGTGAAGAGTATTTTCTGGATGAGAACGACAGGAGTATGTGGGATGCACTGGATATTCCAAGCTATAATATCGTGGTGGATCATCCGATGTACTATCATCATTTTCTTGAAAAAGTGCCGAAGAACTACCACCATGTCAGTATCGACAGAAACCATGACAAATATATGCAGCGATTTTTCACGGAGATTCGGAGAACGCCTTATCTGCCGCTTGCCGGAACGAAGCTTAATCCGAACAAATCCAATGTGCCTATTGAGTATCGTAAATATGACGTGATGATGGTGGGCAACTATTGTGCTCCGCAGACATTTGAAAAGTTTATTACGAGAATAGACGATGAGTACACTGCATTTTATTATGGCATCATTGATGATTTGCTGGCACATCCGGACAGAACTGTGGAGGATGTGGTGGAGGCTCACCTTTTGGACGAGCTGGGAGAAGTTCCGGAGGAAGAGCTGAAAAAGGCTTTGGCGGCGGTAACATTTATTGACTTGTATGTGCGCTATACCACGAGAGGACAAGCCGTGCAGGAACTGGTGGACGGCGGAATTAAGGTGTATGTGTTCGGTGACGGATGGGAGAGGCTTGAGTGTAAACATCCTGAGAATCTGATTGTGATGAGCAACTTGGATTCAGAGGGCTGCTTAAAGAAACTGTGTCAGACGAAAATCTCGCTCAATGTGATGCCTTGGTTTAAGGACGGTGCCCATGACAGGATTTTCAACACGATGCTGAACGGCGCGGTGTGTTTAACGGATTCCAGCGTCTATTTGGACAGTATCCTGCACGACGGTACGGACTGCAGTATCTATTCTTTGGCACAGATGAAGAAGCTGCCGGAGATTGCGGGAGCGCTTCTGGCGAATCCCGGTAAGATGCAAAGCATTGCCAATGAAGGATATAAGCTGGCACAGGCAGGGCACACTTGGGCGCACAGAGCGAAGCAGTTACATGAATGGATTGAGAATGAGTAAAGACGGAGTATGACATATAAATGGAAGCGGCAGAATATAAACGAAAGTACATAGGATTTGCCTTTAAACAGACCATACCGGTCATGTTAGGATATATATTTCTCGGAATAGCCTTTGGCTTGTTATTGCAGAATGCTGGCTACAGTTTTGTGTGGGCGTTCTTGGCAAGTGTGGTTATCTATGCGGGCAGTATGCAGTTTGTTCTGGTGAGCCTTCTGGCTGCAGGGGCAGGGCTTTTACATACCGCGGTGATGACGTTGTTTATTAACGGAAGGCACATCTTCTACGGGCTGTCTTATGTGGAAAAATATAAGAAAATGGGGAAGGCATATCCGTACATGGTTTTCTCCCTGACGGATGAGACGTACTCTGTGCTGTGCAGTGTGAAGATACCGGAGGGGATGGAGGAGAAAAAAGTCTTTTTCTGGATATCGCTGTTAGACCAATGCTACTGGATAACAGGCTCAGTAATCGGTGCGTTGGCGGGCAGTCATATCCCTTTTAATTCCAAGGGTATTGACTTTTCTATGACAGCACTGTTTGTTGTAATCGTAGTGGAGCAGTGGCAGGGACAGAAGTCCCATTTCCCGGCACTTCTGGGTGCGGTATGCGGTATTGCGTGGCTGCTTATTTTAGGTCCGGATCAATTTATCCTTCCTGCGTTGTGTTCCTGCATGGTGGTTCTTTTGCTGGCACGCAGGTACATGGGATTGGAAGATGAGACGAAAGAAGTTGCGGGCAATACGGAAGAAAGGGAGGTGGGGTAAATGCCAATCAGCATAGGACATTCTCTTGCAATTATTGCCGTGACGGCGTTGTGTACTGTTTTTCTGCGCGCTTTTCCTTTTCTGGTGTTTGGCGGAAAGAAGGAAGTGCCGAAGACGGTACGCGATTTGGGTGCCGTTCTGCCGCCTTCTATCATGGCGGTGTTGGTAGTATACTGTTTAAGAGACATGAATTTTAATTCGCTTGGAAACTTCCTGCCATCGGTTATTTCCTGCCTTGTCGTGGTAGGGCTGCATGTGTGGAAGAAAAACATTTTGTTGAGCATAGGTCTGGGAACAGTATGTTATATGGTATTGGTACAGGCGGTGTTTGTATAACACTTCCTGTATAGGATAAGAATCAGAAAAGTTTTGCCGAGGGAGGTAAACATGGATTTATTTTACAGAAATGAACACAAGCGCGCGGAGCGTATGAAGAAGATGTATGAGCGGCATAAAAAGATTCATGCGATGTTAAAGAAACATGCTTCGGATATTTTGGAATCAGATAATTTTAAGAGTACCAAGAAACACCTTCAGCACGGCTCCATGACGGTGCACAAGCATTGTATGGATGTGGTGAGGTACAGTCTTCTTCTCAATAAAAAGTTGGGACTGAAATGCAACAAGCACGATTTGATCCGAGGTGCTTTGCTGCACGACTATTTTCTGTATGACTGGCACGACAAGGAGTATCTGTCGCAGCGCAAACGGCTGCACGGTTTCTGGCATCCTGGGACTGCACTTAGGAATGCAGAGAAAGAATATAAGCTAAACAACCGGCAGAGAGAAATTATCAAGAAACATATGTGGCCGTTAACTGTTGTGCCGCCCATGTGCAGGGAGGCATGGGTAGTTACGGCGGCGGATAAGTACTGCTCGCTGATGGAGACGGTAGGACTTCACAAGGGACACGGTGCGCAGGCGTCTTAAGGAAACAACCCAACCGTCGGGATAAGCATAAAGAATGTAGGTAAGAGGCAGATGAGTGTAAAGAGTACAGAGGGTGAAAGTGCATATACGCAAAATTGCGACATCGGATTGTACTCTGTATTGCGGCAGTACAGCGACAGCGATTACTACCCGTACCATATGCCCGGTCATAAGCGAAGCAGCACAGCGGGCGAGATGGCGAGGTACTATGGACTTGATATTACGGAAATAGACGGGTTCGATGATTTACACCATGCCGAGGGAATTCTCATGGAGGCGCAGCAAAGGGCCAATCGACTGTACGGTGCAGAGGAGACTTTTTATCTGGTAAACGGCAGCACATGCGGTGTGCTGGCATCGATTATGGCGAGCACCGAGCGTGGCGGGGAGCTGCTGATTGCGCGTAACTGTCATAAGTCTGTTTATCATGCGGCAATCATGCAGGAATTGACATTGCGGTATTGCTTTCCGTCCCTGATTGAGGAGTACGGCATATGCGACGGTGTGGCTGCGGAAGAAATCGAGAGGCTGCTTGAGGAGTATCCCGACTGTCAGGCGGTAGTAATTACTTCGCCCACGTACGAGGGCATTGTATCTGATGTAAAAGCGATTGCGGACGCAGTGCATAAAAAAGACAGAATTTTGATTGTGGATGAGGCGCACGGCGCGCATTTCGGATTGAATGAGGATATGCCCTGCAGTGCAGTTGCATGCGGTGCGGATTTAGTGGTGCACAGTCTTCATAAGACATTGCCCTCCATGACACAGACAGCGCTTCTCCATGTACAGGGTGAAAGAGTTGACCGAAGGAAATTGAGGAAGTATCTGACAATGCTTCAGACAAGCAGCCCTTCCTATGTGATGATGGCAAGTATGGACTGCTGTGTAAGATATGTGGAAGAACATGGCGCAGAACGTTTTGCGTTTATGCGGCGGCAATATGAAATTTTTTGTAAAAAAACGGAAGTGTGCAGGCACATTCGTATTGGGAAAATGACAGATTTGTCAGAAAATGGATATCGACTGACAGATTGGGACATCGGAAAATTGGTAATCTCCGTGCGTCATACATCGTTAAACGGACGGAAACTGTATGATATATTGCGGGGAGAATATCATTTGCAGATGGAAATGGCGGCATCAGATTATGTCATTGCCATTATGACGATTATGGATTCGGAAGAAGGATGGCAGAGATTGGCTGATGCACTTCTTGAGATTGATGATAGTATAGAAGAAGAGAGCATTGGCAATGCTGCCGAGGCGGAGTCTATACCGTCAACCGAAGCTGTATCCGGCGCCATGGAGCTTACACCGACAGCAGCCATGACTGCCGCGCACGCTTTTCACAGTGATAGGGAGGAAATACCTCTTGAGGATGCTGTGGGCAGAACAGCATCGGATTTCGTCAATCTGTATCCGCCGGGAGTTCCGATTCTCGTGCCGGGAGAAGTCATAAGCGACACCATATATATGCGGATTAGGCAGTATCTACGTACGGGCCTCAATGTGCAGGGAATAACCGGAGAGGGAAAAGTGTCGGTTGTTTTGTGAAATATTTGAATTTCCTTTCAAAATATGGCATTATTATAAAAGACACTGTTGTCGATAAAAGGTATAGATTTCTATGGGGAAAATTGTGTGCCTGATGGGCAGAAGTTCATCGGGGAAAGATACAATCTATAAAAAGCTGCTTGAGCAGAATCAAGTGATACTTCAGCCTATTGTCCCTTATACGACCAGACCGATTCGTGCGGGGGAGACGGAAGGCGTGGAATATCACTTTACGGACGAAGCGGGATTTCAGGAATTGCTTGCTCAGGGCAACATCATAGAGGACAGGGTATACAATACTTGTCTGGGGATGTGGCGTTATTTTACGGTTGCGGATGAAGGAATCGATTTGCTTCATCATTCTTATTTGATGATTGGCACATTGGAGGCCTATACACAGATGCAGCAATTCTACGGCGCAGACAAGGTGATGCCGCTGATGATTGAACTTGACGGCGGCGAGCTTCTGCAAAGGGCGCTTAATCGCGAGAAGGTGCAGGAGCATCCGAAGTATGAGGAGATGTGCAGGCGTTTTCTGGCGGATGCGGAGGATTTTTCGGCAGAGAATCTTGCGCGTGCGGGCATAGACAAAACTTTTTACAATGACGAAGTGGGCAGATGTCTGGACGAGATTATTGCGTATCTTCGGAAAGAATTGGTTGAATAAGCCAAGGAGGTGACAAGGCGTGGATATCAAAGTTAATCAGGTACAGCAGGCGATGCCTGTGGAACAAGTACAGCAGGCTCAAGAGTCGGACGGCACTTTTAAGTTCACGCTCGTCAGCCGGATTGAAGAGCAGGATTTGCAGAATGCTCTGACAAGCATGATGGAGGAGATTACGCGACAGGGCGAGAAACTTGCTAAGCATCGGGACATTAAAGACATGAAGCGTTACCGTGCTCTGATCAAAGATTTTCTGAATGAAGTCGTCAACCGATCCCATGCTTTTTCCAGAGAGAATTTCCTCGACAGGAAAGGTCGGCATAGGGTGTACGGCATTGTTCGCCTGATCGACGAGAATCTCGACCAACTGGCGCAGGAGCTTGTCAAGGACGAGCAGGACAATCTGGCGATTTTAAATAAAATCGGAGAGATTCGGGGGTTGCTGCTGGATATCTTTACGTAAGAATCCAAGATTTTTATTTACGGTACATGGATAAAAAACGATAGTAAGAAACAGGGTGGTTATAGATGGCAAAATTTACGGATATTATAGGACAAGAGCAGATTAAAGAACATTTGCGAGGTGCGATATCCACGAACAAGGTGTCGCATGCATATATCATCAATGGGGAAAGAAGTTCCGGTAAGGAATTTATTGCCCGTGTTTTTGCGATGGCATTACAGTGTGAGAAAGGCGAGGTCGAGCCCTGCGGTGAGTGTCACTCCTGCAAGCAGGCACTCAGCAACAATCAGCCGGACATTATATATGTGAGTCATGAGAAGCCAAATACAATCAGTGTGGAGGATATCAGGACACAGATTAACGGCGATATAGACGTGAAACCTTACAGCAGCCCGCGCAAAATTTATATCATGAATGAGGGCGAGAAGATGACGGTTCAGGCGCAGAATGCGCTTCTTAAGACTTTAGAGGAGCCGCCGGAGTACGCTGTGATTCTTATTTTAACGACACAGGTGGAAGCGCTGTTGCCTACGATATTGAGCAGATGTGTTGTGCTGAATATGAAGCCCGTGTCCGATGCCTTGGTCAAGAAATATCTGATGGAAGAGTTGGCAGTGCCCGATTATAAGGCGAATATCTGCGTCGCTTTTGCGCGGGGTAATATCGGCAAGGCCAAACTGCTCGCCAGCAGTGAAGAGTTTGAGAAGGTGAAAGACGAAGCCATCACGCTTGTCAAATATATTAATGACATGGAAATCAACGAGATTGTCAAGGCGATTAAGAAGATTTCCGAATACAAATTTGACGTCAACGATTATCTGGATATCCTTTCTGTCTGGTATCGGGACGTGCTGCTATTCAAAGCGACGAAAGATGTGAACAGCCTTATTTTTAAGGAAGAGATACAGCAGATCATGCGGGTGTCCGACAGAAGCACATACGAGGGCATAGAGACGATTGTAGGTGCACTGCAGCAGGCGAAGAGAAGATTGGAAGCCAATGTCAATTTTGATTTGACGATGGAACTTTTGCTTTTGACAATCAAAGAGAATTAAGAGATAGGATATGTGGAGGTTGATAGATTATGACACGAGTTATCGGAGTGCGGTTTCGTACCGCCGGTAAGATATATTATTTTGATCCGGGTAATCTGGAGATTAAAAGAGGCGATCACGTGATTGTGGAAACGGCGCGGGGTATTGAGTACGGTACGGTCGTGGGCGACCCGAGGGAGGAAGAGGACGATAAGATTATACAGCCGCTTAAGGCGGTACTGCGTGTGGCTACGACCAAGGATGACGAGCAGGAGCAAGCCAACAGACAGCGTGAGAAAGAGGCCTTTAAGATTTGTCTGGAGAAAATCAGAAAACATGGTTTGCAGATGAAGTTGATTGATGCGGAGTATACTTTCGACAATAATAAAGTACTGTTCTATTTCACGGCGGACGGACGTATCGACTTCCGCGAACTGGTTAAAGATCTTGCCTCTGTGTTTAAGACGAGAATAGAGCTCAGGCAGATTGGAGTCAGGGATGAGACGAAGATACTGGGTGGCATCGGCATCTGCGGCAGACCCCTGTGCTGCCACACGCATCTGTCTGAATTTGCCCCGGTTTCCATCAAGATGGCCAAAGAGCAGAATCTGTCCTTGAATCCAACTAAAATATCAGGTGTCTGCGGCAGGCTGATGTGCTGTCTTAAGAATGAGGAGGAGACTTACGAGGAGTTGAACAGAAGACTTCCCAACGTGGGTGATTTCGTTACTACCGAGGACGGACTGAAGGGTGAAGTGCACAGCGTCAATGTGCTTCGTCAGTTGGTTAAGGTCATCGTGGATGTGGATGATGAGAAAGAGATTCAGGAGTACAAGGTAGAGCAGTTGCGCTTTAAGAGAAAACACAATAAGAATCGTAAACTGGATGTGAGCGAAGCAGAGTTGAAAGAGTTGGAGAAGTTGGAGAAACAGGATTCCGATAAATCCAAACTGGACGAGAGCTAATGAATGTGCATGACGATATTCATTTAAAAGAGAACGAGCGAATTGACGATCTGGAGCGTAACGGATACCGGATTATACAGGACACGGAGAGGTTTTGTTTCGGCATGGATGCCGTACTTCTCACCGGTTTTGTCAGGGTAAAGGACGGTGCGAGAGTGCTGGACTTGGGGACGGGCACCGGAATTATTCCGATTCTGTTGGAAGCCAAGACGGGTGCGTCGCATCTGACCGGTCTGGAAATTCAGGAGGACAGTGCGGATATGGCAAGACGCAGCGTTCGTCTGAACGGACTGGAGAAGAAGATTGATATAGTGACGGGAGATATTAAAGAGGCAGGGAGTCTGTTTGACGCTGCTTCTTTTGATGTTGTCACATGCAATCCGCCCTATATGACGGATAAGCATGGTCTGACAAATCCAAATGACGCCAAGGCAATCGCAAGACATGAAATACTGTGTACTCTGGAGGATGTAATTTCGCAGGCGGCGAAACTGTTGAAGCCGGGCGGTAATTTATATATGGTACACAGACCGTTTCGGCTGGCGGAAATCATGGTTCTTTTGCGCAGTTATAAGCTGGAGCCGAAAAGAATGCAGTTGGTTTATCCTTATGTAGACAAGGAGCCGAATATGGTTCTGATTGAGGCCAACAGAGGCGGCAGACCGCGTATGACGGTAGAAAAACCGCTGATTGTGTTTAAGGAAAAGGGCGTTTATATGCCGGAGATTAATGATGTGTACGGTTATTGAGTTGTTTGAGATGAAGCGGAGGAGAAATTTCATAAGCTCACTGTTGATTTTGTTGATTACAGGCTGTCTGTGTCTTGGATGCGGCAGTGGAGAGACGGAGTCAATGTCGCAGTCTGTGTCGGGTGCGGAGATTGGGGAAGCGGACTCGTTATCCGCAAATGATTTGGAGGACGAAGTTGCAGATGCCGACGCAATCAACGATGTCGATATGGGAAGTGGCGGTACCGTTTCGGGCAATTCGATGGAGGGAGATCTTGCGGGGGAGGATGCCGAAGTACAGGATACGCGTCGGGAACCTGTGAAGGTCAAGGGAATTTATGTCAGCGGACCGACAGCCGGTATTGCCAAGATGGACGACCTGATTGATTTGGTCGATCAAACTGAGTTAAATGCCATGGTCATTGACATTAAGAACGACGAGGGCAAAGTGACTTATAAGATGCAGTCGGAGCAGGTGCTTGAGATAGATGCGGGAGTCAGATACATAGCGGATATCGATGAGCTCGTGGCTAAATGCAAGGAGAAAGATATCTATCTGATTGCCAGAATTGTGGCGTTTCGAGATCCTTATCTGGCGGAGCAGAAACCTGAGTGGGCGGTACACACGAAAAGCGGAGAGATTTTCCGGGATAAGAGCGGATTGGCATGGGTTAATCCATATTGTCGTGAGGTGTGGGACTATTTAGTGGAGATTGCCTCTCAGGCAGCGCAGGTTGGATTTGACGAAGTGCAGTTTGATTATATCAGATTTTCCACCGATATTCTGGAGGGCGAGGTAGATTACGGACCTGAGGCGGAAAATGTTGACAAGATAGAGATTATTACTGAATTTACGGAATATTTGTATGAGCAGTTAGCGCCGCAGGGTGTCTATGTGGCGGCGGATGTGTTCGGCACGGTGATTGATAATGAGACGGATCAGGCAATCGTAGGGCAGGACTATGTGCAGATGGCGCAGCATTTAGACTATATCTGTCCGATGGTATATCCGTCCCACTATCATAACGGTTCCTACGGTATCGCGGTGCCGGATGCGGAGCCTTACCAAACCATCTACGCGGCGGCTTCCGCTTCCGTGGAAGTGTTGGATGCGGTGCCGGAGAAGAATCGTGCTCATGTACGTCTGTGGTTACAGAGTTTCACTGCAAGCTGGGTTTCCGGACACATCAGCTACGGTCCGAAACAGATACGCCAGCAGATTAAAGGAGCGTATGATGCGGGATATGACGAGTGGATTTTATGGAATGCGTCGGTCAACTATCAGCCGGATGCCTTTTTGACAGAGGAGGAAGCTGAGGCGGAGAGACTACAATGGGATGCGGAGAGACAGGCTGCGGAAGAGGCAGAAACCACAGCAGCAGAGAATGATGAACCCGATGCGTCATTGCACAAAGTCGAGGAAACAGTAATTATGGAGGCTGAGGAATAATATGCCGGGAATGCTATATTTGTGTGCAACCCCCATTGGTAATTTGGGAGATATGACACCCCGCGTGGTGGAGACACTTCGCAGTGTGGACATCATTGCGGCGGAGGATACGCGCAACAGCATTAAGTTGTTGAATCATTTTGAAATTAAGACTTCTATGACCAGTTACCATGAATATAATAGAGTAGAAAAAGCGGACTATCTTATAGAACAGATGCGTCAGGGCAAGGATGTGGCCTTAATTACGGACGCGGGTACTCCGGCTATCTCCGATCCCGGGGAGGTGCTTGTGGCTAAGTGCCATGAGGCGGGTATCACGGTCACTTCCCTGCCGGGTGCGGCGGCGTGTATTACGGCGTTGACTTTGTCGGGACTTGGCACGAGAAGATTTTGCTTTGAGGCCTTTCTTCCTTCCGACAAAAAAGAGCGGGCGCAGATTCTCGAAGAATTGAAAGAGGAGTCTCGAACGATTATTCTCTACGAAGCCCCTCATCATCTGGTGCGGACACTGCAGGATTTATACGAAACACTGGGAAATCGTCGTCTTACCCTATGCAGAGAATTGACTAAGAAATTTGAGACGGTGCTTCCCACAACGATAGAGGATGCACTTGCGATGTATTCGCACGAGGAACCGCGCGGCGAGTATGTGCTTGTCGTCGAGGGCAAGAGTTTAAAGCAGAAAAAAGAGGAGCAGCATAACGCGTGGCAAAGCATGAGTATTGAGGAGCATATGGCATATTATGAAAGAGAGGGGATGGATGAAAAAAGCGCTATGAAGCAGGTTGCCAAGGACCGCGGAGTGCCAAAAAGGGAGATTTATCAATATTTATTATCAAAGTGAATTGACAAAATGTAGAAAACCCGTAAAATTAAGATTGACAAATATAGGGACAGACAATATACTTTGAATGTCAAACTATTTTATCTAATGCGAAAAGGAGATTGGGAAAATGTTAGAAAGAGTTATTGAGATTATTCAGGAGCAGTTAAACTTAGACGGAGTAGAAATTACGGAAGAGTCCTCCTTCAAGGATGATTTGGGGGCAGATTCCTTAGATTTATTTGAGTTGGTTATGGCTTTTGAGGAAGAGTATGGCGTTGAAATTCCTTCCGAAGATTTAGAGCAGATTACAACAGTGGGCGCTGTTATTGAATATATGAAGAGCAAAGGCGTAGAGGCGTAAGCCGACACATGCAACAACTCTTTTTGGGTAGAGGTATAGCATGAAAACAAGAATTACGGAGCTCCTGAATATTGAGTATCCGATTATTCAGGGAGGCATGGCATGGGTTGCCGAGTATCATCTTGCGGCTGCAGTTTCCGAGGCGGGCGGCCTGGGAATTATCGGAGCAGGCGGTGCACCGGCATCTTTTGTCAGAGAACAGATTCAGAAGGCTAAGGAGATCACGAAGAAGCCTTTTGGCGTTAATCTTATGCTGATGAATCCGGAAGCAGACGAGATTGCGAAGGTGATTGTCGAGGAGGGTGTTTCGGTAGTCACTACAGGCGCAGGTAATCCGGGTAAGTATCTGGCTGCATGGAAAGAAGCGGGTATTAAAGTGGCACCGGTTGTTGCCAGCGTAGCGCTTGCCAAGATGATGGAGCGGGCAGGTGTGGATGCAGTCATTGCAGAGGGTACAGAATCCGGAGGACATATCGGTTCCGCGACCACGATGACGCTTGTTCCGCAGGTGGTGGATGCGGTGAGCATCCCTGTAATTGCTGCCGGTGGTATTGCAGACGGCAGAGGTTTTGCGGCGGCTATGATGCTCGGTGCGGAAGCGGTACAGATGGGAACAAGATTCGTCGTTGCGAAAGAGTCCATCGTACATGAGAATTATAAGAAAAAAATCTTGGCAGCAAAAGATATTGATTCGGAAGTGACCGGATTAACACATGGACACCCGGTTCGCCAGATTCGCAATAATATGACGCGAGAATACCTGAAGCTGGAGAAAGGCGGAGCGCCCTTCGAAGAGTTGGAGCAGTTGACACTGGGTGCGCTGCGCAAAGCGGTTGTAGAAGGCGATACGGTCAACGGCACATTGATGGCCGGACAGATTGCGGGTATGGTTAAGGAAGAGATGACCTGCGCGGAAATGATTGAGGAAATCATGCAGCAGGCGAGGACTCTATTGAAATGATAACGCATTATATGTCAGCGATTCGGAGCGCAAGCTCAAGGGCTTGCGCTTTACTTATCAGGCTGCAAAGCCTGAATTTTTTAAAAGTAAATACTTTGAAATTCAAACTATCATTGTGAAGTGTATAAATCAAATGAGAAAGGCGGGTATATTATGGGTAAGATCGCGTTTATGTTCCCGGGTCAGGGAGCGCAGTATGTAGGGATGGGACAAGACTTCTATGAGCAGATTCCGATCTGTAAGGAGATGTTTGAACTGGCAAGTAAAGCCGGTGGGCTGGATGTGCCCGCACTCTGCTTCGAGGAAAATGAGCAGATCAATATCACGGAATATACGCAGATTGCCATGCTTGCGGCGGAGGTGGCAATGTTAAAAGCAATAGAGCAAAAAGGTTTAAAGCCCGATGTGACAGGCGGACTTAGTCTGGGAGAGTATGGAGCACTTGCCGCAAGCGGTGTGATGAGTGCAGAGGATGTGTTTAAGATTGTGCGCAAGCGTGGTATCTATATGCAGGAGGCAGTTCCAAATGGCGGCGCTATGATGGCAGTGCTCGGTCTGGATACGGAAGTGATCGAGAAGGTCTGCGAAGAGACGGCGGGTACTGTAACGATTGCAAACTATAATTGCCCCGGACAAATCGTCATTACCGGTGAGGATAATGCGGTGCAGGCTGCGGCGCAGAAGTTGACGGAGGCAGGTGCCAAGAGGTGCGTTCCTCTGAATGTAAGCGGACCTTTCCATTCACCGTTACTGGTGGGTGCGGGAGAAAAACTTGCAAAAGAACTGGATAATGTAGAAGTGCAGGATATCCGGATTCCCTATATTGCCAACGTGACGGCGGATTATGTGACGGACAAGGCTGACGTAAAGCCCCTGCTCCAGAAGCAGGTGTCCTCTTCCGTGAAATGGCAGCAGACCGTAGAACGCATGATTGCTGACGGTGTGGACACCTTCGTAGAGATTGGACCCGGCAGGACCCTATCCGGTTTTATGCGCAAGATTAATAAGGATATGAAAGTCTATAATGTTGAGAAAGTGGAAGATTTAGATAAGCTGGATGAGTTATTATAAGATTATCTTTTGTCAAGATAATGTGCTCAATTCATGAACAGGAAACGGAGGAAACATATGTTATCAGGAAAAGTGGCGCTGGTGACGGGCGCGGGCCGAGGCATCGGACGTGAGATTGCGCTGACACTGGCGGAGTACGGTGCAGATGTGATTGTCAATTATAACGGTTCTAAAGAAAAAGCGGAAGAAGTAGTTGCCCGGATTGAAGGAATGGGCAGAAAAGCGGTTGCCGTACAGTGCAGCGTTGCGGACTATGAGGCATGCGGAAAGATGATTACGGATATGATAACCGAATTCGGACATATCGATATCTTAGTAAACAATGCAGGGATTACCAAGGACAATCTTGTAATCAAAATGACGGAAGAGGATTTCGATGCGGTTATCGACACCAATCTGAAAGGCACTTTTAATACAATGAAGCATATGTATCGTCCTTTCATCAAGCAGAAAGCAGGAAGAATTATCAATCTGTCCTCCGTGTCCGGTGTGCTGGGCAATGCGGGACAGGCGAACTATTCCGCTTCCAAGGCAGGTGTAATCGGGCTGACGAAATCTATGGCGAGAGAGCTTGCCAGCAGAAACATTACGGTCAATGCGGTAGCGCCGGGATATATCGATACTGATATGACGCAGGCAATGACAGATGCTGCCAAGGAGGCGACACTGGAACAGATTCCGCTTAAGCGCGTGGGGACACCGAGAGATATTGCAGAGACGGTGGCGTTTCTTGCCAGCGACAAGGCTTCCTATATCACGGGACAGGTCATCTCCGTGGACGGCGGCATGGCGATATAGAATTGCTGTATACAAAAAAATATATGGAATGGAAATTGCAATACGGTTGAGCAAGAGAGGAGCAGAAAGATTGATATGAGCAGACGAGTTGTGGTAACAGGTATGGGTGCAATCACGCCCATCGGATTAAGTGTGGATGAATTTTGGGCGAGTGTCAAGGAGGGTAAGATCGGTTTTGACCGTATTACCAAATTTGATCCCACCGATTTTAAGTGTAAGCTTGCCGCAGAAGTCAAAGGCTTCGAGGGCAAGGATTACATGGACTTCAAGGCGGCCAAGAGAATGGAGCTGTTTTCTCAGTATGCGGTTGCAGCTGCCAAGGAGGCATTGGAGGATTCAGGACTGGATATGGAGAAGGAAGACCCTTACCGTGTGGGTGTGGCTGTAGGTTCCGGCACGGGTTCTCTGCAGGCGACAGAACGCTCTCATAGCAGACTGCTTGAGAAGGGACCGTCCAAGATTGAACCGCTTTATGTTCCGCTGACAATTTCCAATATGGCGGCAGGAAACGTGTCTATTCAGTTTGGTTTGAAAGGAAAAAGTATCAACGTGGTAACGGCGTGCGCTACAGGTACCAACTCCATCGGTGAAGCATTCCGAGCGATTCAGTACGGCGATGCGGAAGTGATGGTAGCAGGCGGTACTGAGGGCAGCGTGTGCCCTATCGGTATCGGTGGATTTTCTGCGCTGACGGCTTTGTCTACTTGCGAGGACCCTACGAGATGCTCCATTCCTTTTGACAAGGAGAGAAGCGGCTTCGTTATGGGTGAAGGCGCGGCCGTAGTTGTGTTGGAAGAATTAGAGCACGCTAAGGCAAGAGGTGCCAAGATTTATGCGGAAGTAGCAGGTTACGGATGCAGCTCCGACGCATACCATATCACTTCTCCTGCAGAGGACGGTGCAGGAGCGGCGAAAGCCATGGAATACGCGATTGCGGATGCCGGCATCACGAAAGAAGATATTACTTATATCAACGCACACGGTACGGCGACGCATCACAATGACTTATTCGAAACAAGGGCGATTAAGCTTTTGTTCGGTGAGCACGCGAGGGATATCAAGATTAACTCTACGAAATCCATGGTAGGACACCTTCTGGGTGCGGCGGGAGCCATTGAATTTGTGACATGTGTAAAAGAATTGGAAGAGGGATATATCCATCGTACGGTAGGTTATCAGGTACCCGATGAAGAGCTTGATTTGAATTATTGTAAAGAAGCATACACGGAAGATTTCGAATATGCGCTGTCCAACTCTCTCGGATTCGGCGGACATAATGCAAGTCTTCTTGTGAAGAAATACCATGAATAAACAGTAATGATGAAACAGCAATCGAGAAACATGAGTAAAAAATAGTCTCAGACAAATCTATTGAAAATATCGCAACAGGAGGAAGTATCGATATGTCACTTATGACAGCGAAAGAAATTATGGAGATTATTCCTCACAGACAGCCGTTTATGCTGATTGATACGATTGAGGAATTAGAGGAAGGTAAAAGAGCTGTAGCAAAAAAGTGTGTCTCTTACAACGAGCCGTTCTTTGCAGGACACTTTCCTAAAGAACCGGTCATGCCCGGTGTGTTTATCGTGGAAGCGTTGGCGCAGACAGGCGCGGTGGCTATTTTAAGTCAGCCCGAATTTAAGGGCAAGACCGCTTACTTTGCGGCAATCAATAATGCGAAATTTAAAGGGAAGGTTGTACCCGGCGATGTGCTTACATTGGAGACGGAGATAATCAAGATTAAGGGTCCCATCGGTGTGGGTGCGGCGAAGGCCTATGTGGACGGTAAATTGGTGACCATGGCAGAACTCACTTTCGCTATTGGAAACGAAAAGTAATGATGAGTTTGCCGGGCAGAACTCACTTTCGCCATCGGCGATGCGTAAACCGAAAAGGGAGAAACGGGTGATGGAGAGTAATATGGGAACAAGAATGATTGGAACGGGAAGCAGTCTGCCGAAAGCAGTCGTGACAAACGATGACTTATCAAAGATTATGGACACGTCAGACGAGTGGATTAGTTCCCGTACAGGTATCAGGGAGAGACATCTGGCTAAGGAGGAGACGACAGCAAGTATGTCGACGGAGGCGGCACGTCGTGCTATGGAAAATGCAGGCGTAACGGCGCAGGAGATTGACCTGATTATCGTTGGTACGGTTTCCGCGGATCATGTAACACCTGCCTGTGCATGTGAGGTACAAGCCGCAATCGGAGCTGTGGATGCGGTCGCTTTTGACATTAATGCTGCCTGCTCCGGATTTATGTTTGCATTAAATATTGCGCATGCATATTTGCAGACAGGTTTTTATAAGACAGCCTTAATCATAGGCGCGGAAACACTGTCTAAGCTTATGGATTGGAGCGACAGAAGTACCTGCGTACTTTTCGGGGACGGTGCAGGTGCAGCCATAGTGCGCGCGGATGACAGGAACAGACTGCTTGCTTTTGACCAGGGATCGGACGGCATAAAAGGCAGTGTATTGGCATGTCCGAACCGCTCTAACAATAATCCGCTGGTTGAAACGTCCAAGGAGCTTTCCTATGTGCATATGGACGGGCAGGAAGTATATAAGTTTGCGGTGACGACGGTGCCCGTATCTTTGCAGAGAACAATTCAGGCAGCAGGACTTACGGTGGAGGATATTGATTATTTTGTACTGCATCAGGCGAATATCAGAATCTTGCAGGCGGTTGCCAAGAGACTGAAGGTATCTGAGGATAAATTCCCAATAAGTTTAGACCACTGCGGAAACATATCTGCGGCGAGTGTGCCGATTCTCTTGGATGAGATGAATAGACAGGGACTTTTAAAATCCGGTATGAAAATTGCGCTTGCAGGTTTCGGCGGCGGACTTACATGGGCGTCTGCCGTATTGGAATGGGACGCATAATAAATTAAATTGTCTCATAAGATAGCTGTAAAGACGAATTGGAAATGAAAGTCTATGTTGAATTATATTTGGGCTTTTATGATTTTGGTCGGAGTCATCTACGGTGCCATCACCGGAAGGATGGCGGACGTTACGAATGCAGCTCTGGATTCCGCGTCGGATGCGGTATCTCTGTGTATTACAATGATCGGTGTGATGGCACTTTGGGTCGGTTTGATGGAGATTGCGCAGAAATCCGGTCTGATTGCAAAAATGACAAAGGGCATACAGCCTTTTATCAGTTTTCTGTTTCCGAGAATTCCCGAAGGACATCCTGCCAGAGAGTATATTTCCACTAACCTGATTGCCAATGTGCTGGGATTGGGATGGGCATGTACCCCGGCGGGACTTAAGGCGATGGAAGCCCTTGCGGATTTAGAGCGGGAGAGAGGAAATCCTGCATATCTGAGTGAAAACACAGGGAAAGGGAATTGTCAACGTGTCGCAAGTGTGGAGATGTGTACCTTCCTGATTCTCAATATTTCTTCTCTGCAGCTTATTCCGGTCAATATGATTGCATACAGGCAGCAGTACGGGAGCGTGAATCCGGCAGGGATTATTGCCCCGGCAATTGTGGCGACTTTTTTTAGTACATTGACGGCAATCATATACTGTAAGATAATGGATATAAAGCGAAAGACATGAGACTCTTAAGAGAAGAGAGGTAGTATCTATGAAATACGACATTATAATTATCGGCGCGGGACCGGGAGGTATTTTTACAGCATATGAACTGACGCAGAAGCAAAGTTCATTAAAGATTGCCGTATTCGAGGCGGGACATCCGCTTAAGATGCGTCGCTGTCCGATTGACGGAGATAAAGTTAAAAGCTGCGTGCGTTGTAAAAGCTGCTCCATTATGAGCGGTTTTGGCGGCGCGGGTGCTTTTTCCGACGGTAAATATAATATTACCAATGATTTCGGAGGTACGCTGTACGAGCATGTGGGCAAAAAGCATGCCATCGACCTGATGAAGTATGTGGACGAGATTAATTTGCAGTACGGCGGCGAGGGTACGAAGCTGTACTCTACCGCGGGAAGTCATTTTAAGAAGCTGTGTCTGCAGAACAAACTGAATCTTCTGGATGCTTCCGTGCGACATCTGGGGACGGACATTAACTACATCGTGTTGGAGAATCTCTATGCGGAATTGCAGGATAAGGTTGATTTCTACTTTGATACGCCGGTTCAGTCTGTAGAAAGTGTAGACGGCGGTTTCCGTGTCAGATGTGAAGAGAACATCTATGAATGTGACAAATGTGTCATTTCTGTAGGCAGAAGCGGCAGCAAGTGGATGCAGAAGGTGTGTGAGGAGTTGGGCATAGAGACGAAGTCCAACCGTGTGGATATCGGCGTGCGTGTGGAGCTGCCCGCAGTAATCTTTTCTCACCTGACGGACGAGCTGTACGAGAGCAAGATTGTCTATCGCACAGAGAAGTTTGAGGACAGGGTGAGAACATTCTGTATGAATCCCCACGGCATTGTAGTCAATGAGAATACCAACGGCATTGTGACGGTGAACGGACACAGCTACGAGGGTGCGGATAAGCAGACGAACAACACCAACTTTGCGCTGCTTGTGGCGAAGCATTTTTCTGAGCCCTTTAAGGACAGCAACGGCTACGGAGAGAGCATTGCAAGACTGTCAAATATGCTGGGCGGCGGTGTAATCGTGCAGCGCTTCGGCGATTTGGTAAGAGGCAGACGAAGCAATGATAAACGTATCATGGAGGGTCTGGTGGAGCCCACGCTGTCGGCGACACCCGGGGACTTAAGTCTGGTGCTGCCCAAACGTATCCTGGACGGTATCATCGAGATGATTTATGCGCTTGATAAGATTGCGCCGGGTACGGCTAACGATGATACACTTCTGTATGGTGTGGAAGTTAAGTTCTATAATATGGAAGTAGAGATTGACGAACATCTTGAGACAAAATATAAGGGGCTGTATATCATCGGCGACGGCAGTGGTGTGACACACTCGCTCTCCCATGCATCGGCCAGCGGTGTGCATGTGGCGAGGGATATACTGGGCGTTGACATATAATACAGCATGACTGCATAGATTGTAATAATAATCTATGCAGTCTTTTTATATGAGGCGTCATACATGGTCGCAGTGCTATCCAATATATCCAATATTATTATTCCCGTCATTATCTTTTACATAGTGGCTTACGGCATGATTGCGAAGAGCAATGTCTATGAGGATTTTATTAAAGGAGCCGGAGACGGATTTCGGACGGTCATCCAGATTATGCCGACGCTGATTGGGCTGATGGTGGCGGTGGGAGTGCTGCGTGCTTCCGGTTTTCTGGATTTTGTGGGCGGACTGTTTGCGGGTATTACCGAGCAATTAGGCTTTTCTTCTGAGCTGGTGCCCCTTATTATGATTAAAATGTTTTCCTCCTCCGCGGCGACGGGACTTGTGCTGGATATTTTTAAGAACCACGGGCCGGATTCATTGATTGGACTGACTACCTCCATTATGATGAGCTGCACGGAGACGATTTTCTATACCATGTCCGTGTACTTTCTGGCCGCCAAGGTGACGAAGACTCGATACACGCTGACCGGAGCGCTGCTCTCTACGCTGGTGGGAGTGGTTGCCAGTATTGTGCTGGCGGGATTTCTGGTGTGATACGAAATTGCTTAAACAGAATACTTCTTTGTGTGAAATAATATCATAACAAAAACGGCACTCTTATCGGAGTGCCGTTCTTGTGTGTGAGAAGGATAAAATGTGTAACTTGTGTATGTCAACAGCATACCCGTCGGGCATGACTGTTATGGTTAGCCGAGACCGGTCGACACCGAAACAGCACCGGCGGCCTCTATTAAGTGTAGAACAGATTCATCAAAAAATAATATGTATCTCCAACTACAATATATACTATAAAAGATAAATATGAATACAATATGTCTGATTTCAAAACAAATAAGAAAAAAATTATAAAAAAAATTTAATAATTGAGTATTTCAATGAAATTAACGGTCAAATAATTTGACTATCAAACTATTTTTTGCTAGAATGAGAAGCAAATTGATAGATGGAGAGTAGTTATGGATATCATTAGTACGCTGAATGAATTGCTTGTCAAGTTATTCCGCAATATCAATGTAATCGAAGAGCGTGCAATCCGCACCGGGGAGTATCGGGACATGACAGCCAACGATATGCATGTCATTGAGGCAATCGGTACGGAGGAGGCCAAAAATATGACCAGCGTGGCGCGTTCGCTGGACGTCACCACGGGGACGCTGACCATAGCTGTCAATAGTCTGGTCAAGAAGGGGTATGTGGACAGAGTCAGAAGTGAGGAAGACAGACGTGTCGTGTTGATTTCCCTATCTGAAAAAGGTAAAAGGGCATATCTCCATCACCGGCAGTTCCATGATCAGATGATCAATGTTGTCGTGGAGGAGCTGTCGGAAGAAGAACAGCAGGTTTTGGAGAGAGCCTTAAAGAAGCTGAATCAGTTTTTTATGAAGACAGCAGATCGGACAGTGTCCTAAAATCTGCGGGTCCGTTTTCCAACAGGAAACTGTGAAAATATAATAAGAAGTCAGGGTCATTATAGATATCGCTAATGCAGGCGGCTGCAGTCTGATTGTCATTATACCAGACTTCGGCAGCCTTTTTTTTCAGCTCTGTAATTTCCAAATAACCGAGATAGTATTTCAGATAGTTACACGGTTCTTCCGCGATGTAAGCATAGATAGCCGCCACGGTGTCAGCATTTGTGGAGCCAAAAGAAGCCAGTATTTCCTGCACGTCTTCCGGGGTGGCTCCGTCATAGTGAATGGAGATATCCAACAGAGAATACAGGCACAACTGAATCTGACGGTCCAGACGGCAGGCTAGATAGTAGGATGCTGCCTCCGGATAATCGCTGCTTGCCAGACTGATTGCATAGTCGTAGGAGGACAATTCCGCATACATTGCCCATCCCTCTACATATCCTCCATAGTAGAGAACGTTTCGCAGAGGAGTTACGCCGGACTGCGCCCAGTAACTCTGACAGTAAACCGTCTGGTAGAGATGGCCTGGGTATCCCTCATGCGCCAACGTTGTAAAAAGGGACAGATCATCGGATGTATCCATTGCATTGATGTAAATCGTATTATTCAATATGTTGTCAATAGGTGGTGTCATGTAGAATGCCGGGGCACTGTAAGGCTCCAGACTGTCATCCACATATTTGACCGTACAGTCAATAGAAGATGTGTCTCTGTCTGCCGGAATCAAAGGATAATTTCGCTCTATGGATTTTTCCAGATAGTCCAGTATTTCTTTCGGGGACATTTCCGGAAGAAAGGCGGGCTCGGAAACGAACTTCTCCTGTAAGGATGTATCACTATGCAGCAGTTTATAAAGTGCCGTATAGTTGGCGGATAGGTCGTCATACAATAACTGTTTGATTTCGGCAATCTCCCGATTGGAGCCGGTCTGCAGACGAAGCAGCGCCTGATAATATTCCCTGCCTCCTGCATAGTGCGCCAGTCCGCAGATTTCTTTACCGCTGCCTTTCAGAAGAGTAAGTTCGTCGGCGAGTCGGTCGTAGGCAGGAGCCACAACGGTAGATAACAGCCTTTCATTGACAGATTGGTAAGAAAGTGAGTCCTCCTCAGTCAACAGTCCGTCATTAACCAAGGCTTCGAGTCGGTTTGCGAAAGTGACTTCCAGAAAATGAGTGTGCTCCGCGAGTTGCTTAGTATCCATGAGGGCGGTGCACTGGCGGATAACCTTGTCGGCAGTGCTGTCCGACATAAAAAGTCCCGCATCGGCTTTTTCCTGCTCGTACACAGTTAATCCTTCCAGGTAGTCCGGAATCTGTGCCAGAATCGACAAATACTGCTCCACATCCTCCACGGTGTCGAGTCGGTATTCCGCAAGCAGAATCGGAAGCTCCGAGACGGCTCCCGAGGCGGGTGAGAGGGGGTCGGCAAAATAAGGATATGCCGCAGTATGACTGAGGGTGTCTGTATAGGAAATTAACAGATTGCACAGATACCTATTTTGCTCTGACAAGTGTCGGCGCGAGAATTTTTCTAACTGTTCGGACAACAGAGAAAGTGCATATACGTCGTTTGTGGCGTCGCCTGCATGATAGACGGACATTGTCAGTTGAGATTCGTCGATATGATAGGCGGACGCATCGTCCACGGAGTAATGGAAATGAATGGGATTGGCCTGAAGTTCCTGTAAGAAAAATTCCTCCACAAAAGATTCAAACTGCTCGTCTGCGTGGGTATATACATAGCCAAAAAGAGTGGCGGTGCTTAAACCCGCAAAAATAGCAAGAGTTGCTGCCCACTGTCTGATTGATAAGATACGTTTCAAGAGAGTACCTGCCGGATGGGTTTGTAATAATATATGAACCGCATGGAAAAAACATGAGTGAGAGACTGGGCTCTGTTATAGAATCCCATTAAAACGGTCTAATAAATAATCCGGTCGCGGCCGCTTTCTTTACCGAGATATAATTTTTCGTCCGCTTCTTTCAGTATAACTGTCAGTTCACTGTGGAAGTCGTACTCTACCAATCCGAATGTCAAAGATACGGAGAACGATTCGTTTCCGCTTTCAAAGGTAATAGACTTGATTTTTTGCCTGAGAGATTCTAACTCAATGTACGCTTCATCGCCGTTCAGTATTGGGAATATTAATAGAAATTCTTCGCCGCCCCAACGTGACACAAAAGAATCCTTCGGCAATTCTTTGCGGAATGTTTCCGCGATTTTCTTTAGTACAATGTCGCCCACATCATGCCCGTACGTATCGTTGACATGCTTGAAGAAGTCGATATCACACAGACAAATGCTGACTTGATTCTCGGCGGATTTAAGCAGAT
The DNA here is from genome assembly GCA_022510565.1 of Lachnospiraceae bacterium. GTDB lineage: Bacteria > Bacillota > Clostridia > Lachnospirales > Lachnospiraceae > UBA3282. The sequence goes on from JAFLTE010000014.1 coordinate 39,263, forward strand.
TTTCCAGATACTCTATTGTACTGCGGCGGTTATTTAACCCGGTCAAAGGATCGATGCTGGCTTGCTTCTTGAGCTGTTCATTGTATTCAATCAGTTTACCTTCCAACGCTTGTGTATCCGTGCTGAAAAAATAGGCAAGCAGCGAAAGCGACAGTATAATTGCAACGGAATTTACAATTTGAAAAGCGGCATTGAGCTGTGGAGTTACAATGATGTCAGGACTGTTGTTCTGACAGTAAAAATATAAGTATATACGCATTGCCAGCAGTGCGGTAACATAAATAATCTTAGCGGCCTCGTGTTTGTATTTGGCGAAAAAAACAAATACCACCAACACAAAGAGGAAAGTTTGTACACCGATACCCCAGCCGAACATGTGTACATTTGATACAATCCAGATTAGCATACATACGTTAAGTATACAGTAGGAGACAAAAGTGCGGCGATAGTAGGACAATACGAAAATAGCCAGAAAAATTGTCATACACACCTGGGAGAAAATCATTCCGCCTACATAAGAAGTAAGAAAAAACAGAATGCTGTTTGCGAATGAGTAGATAATCATAGTCAAAGTGAGCATTCTGACTACAACAATGAGCTTGGCGGATTCATTTTGGTCGCCGGTATCTTTGCAGATACCTTTATAAAGCGTGGAAAGTAAATTCATTGCAGTGCCCCTTAGTCCAATTTGGGTTTATCATACACTAAATTGAAGTTTAATGCAATTGCCCGTAAAAAAAAGGGATGAAATAACATTGACAGCATATTTTAATATTGATAGAATGATAACACGAGGAGCAATCTTATCTCCGAGGAACTTTATAATTCTAATTCAATCATAGGGAGGAAAAAGAATGAAGAAGAAATTGGCACTTTTGTTGGTGGCAGCCATGACGATGGCATCCGTAATGGGATGTGGTGGAAAATCCGATGGGGCAGCACCGGCATCAACAGATTCAGCTGACAGTGGTTCAGGTGCAAGTTCAGGCGCTACGATTAAGGTTGGTATTATCAACAACGACCCTAATGAGTCCGGTTATCGTACAGCCAATGATGCAGACTTGAAGAAGACATTTACAGCAGAGAACGGCTATGATGCATCTTTCTATTACAGCATGAAGAACGATGAGCAGATTACAGGTGCTCAGCAGTTTATCCAGAACGGAGTGGATTATCTCCTTCTGTCCGCAGCCGATGTATCCGGTTGGGATACTGTTCTTCAGGATGCACAGGCAGCAGGTATCAAGGTTATCCTTTTTGACCGTACCATTGATGCAGATGAGAGTCTCTATGAGGCATCCATCGTATCCGATATGGCTAAAGAGGGTCAGACAGCAGTTGACTGGTTAAAGGGACAGGGTCTCAGTGAGTACAATATCATCCATCTTCAGGGTGTTATGGGTTCCGCAGCACAGGTTGGTCGTTCCGGAGCACTGACTGATACAGCAGCAGCTGAAGGTTGGAACATTGTTACGCAGCAGACTGCAGAGTGGAATGCTGAGACTGCACAGCAGATCGTTCAGTCCGTAATCGATTCCGGACAGTCCTTCAATGTAATCTATGCAGAGAATGACGATATGGCTAAGGGTGCTGTAGCAGCACTTGACAGCGCAGGTATCACACACGGTGTAAACGGCGACGTAATTATCATGGGCTTCGACTGCAACAAGTGGGCACTTGAGGAGTTAAAGGCAGGTAACTGGAACTATGACGGTCAGTGTAACCCGTTCCAGTCTTCTTACATCAATGATATCATCAAGACTCTTGAGAGCGGCGGTTCTATTTCTCAGAAGACCATTATCATGGATGAGAAAGGTTTTGACGCTACAACAATTACCGATGACGATGTAAATAACTACGGTATCTAAGAGTAAGTAATTAAGCAAAATAGTTCCAGACGTTTTGCGACATAAAAGGCGCAGCGCAGATTTATAAATATTCATTTATGCTGCGCTGCGCTTTATTATTATGTTATACTGTAATACAAAGAATGTCAGGAGGTGTATTCAGGGGTGAGTGATAACGTTGTATTAAAGATGAGAAACATTCACAAACGATTTCCTGGTGTGTATGCCCTGCAGGGAGTGGATTTCACACTGCGTAAAGGTGAGATCCATGCGCTGATGGGGGAGAATGGTGCCGGGAAGTCAACTCTGATCAAAGTGTTGACGGGGGTTTACACAAAAGATGAAGGAGAAATCAGCATTGACGATCAGGTGGTAGCAATCCATTCGCCGCAGCAGGCGCAGAATGCCGGAATCAGTACCGTATATCAGGAAATTACGCTGTGCCCGAATCTTTCGGTTGCGGAGAATATGTACATAGGGCGGACAGAGGGTGTATATCAGAATTGGAAAAAAGTCAATGCCGATGCAGATAAGATATTACAGTCACTGGATATACCTGCCAAGGCAACACAGCAGTTATCCAGTTGTTCTATCGCGGTTCAGCAGATGGTAGCCATTGCACGCGCGGTGGATATGGATTGTAAGGTTCTGATTTTGGATGAGCCGACATCTTCCTTGGATGAGCAGGAAGTAGCGAAGCTGTTCAAGCTCATGCGGGATTTGAAACAAAGAGGAGTCGGCATTATCTTTGTTACGCATTTCTTAGATCAGGTATATGAAGTATGTGACAGAATTACGGTTATGCGTGACGGACAGTTGGTTGGCGAATATATAATCGAGGAACTTCCGAGGGTTCAGCTTGTGTCCAAAATGCTTGGTAAGGAACTGGACGATATGTCCGATATTCACGGTGAGTATCAGACCTATGAGGCAGAAGCGGGCGAAGCACCGGTATTTGAGGCATCGGGGCTTGCAAGTGACTCGGGTATCAAGCCCTTTGATTTTCATATAAACAAAGGTGAAGTAAACGGTTTCACCGGACTGCTCGGTTCAGGCAGAAGTGAGTGTGTGCGTGCAATCTTCGGTGCTGACAGGGTGACTCACGGAAATGTTAAGATGAATGGCAAAGAAGTCAAGATTTCCAAACCGATTGATGCTATGCGAAACGGAATTGCCTATCTGCCTGAAGACAGGAAAGTGGACGGAATCGTGGGTGACCTTTCGGTGCGGGACAATCTGATCCTGGCGGCGCAGGTATTAAAAGGATTCCTGAAACCTTTCTCCAAAGCTGAAGCAAATAAGTTTGCAGATGAATACATCAAGCTTCTGAGTATCAAGACGGCCTCTGCGGACACACCCATCAAATCGCTTTCGGGCGGCAATCAGCAGAAGGTTATCGTGGCAAGATGGCTGCTGACACATCCGGAATATTTGATTCTGGATGAGCCGACGAGAGGTATCGATGTGGGTACGAAGGTAGACATACAGAAGTTGGTGCTGAAACTGGCTTCGGAGGGCATGAGCGTCACTTTCATATCTTCCGAGTTGGATGAGATGCTGCGCACCTGTTCTCGTCTGATTGTCATGAGGGATTTGAATGTGGTTGGCGAGCTGACGGGTCAGGATATGAACCAGAGCAAAGTTATGAGTACGATTGCCGGAGGTGAGAAGAAGAATGCAGAATAATAAAAGTTCAGCGGTTTCGGTTTTTTTGGGGAAGTTGGTCAGGCAGCAGTTTTTTATCCCGTTGACAGCTCTGTTTTTGCTTGCATTATTTAACCTGATTGTAGATCCTTCCTTTTTTAAAATTACAATAAATACAAACAGTGCAGGCAATCCGGTATTGTCGGGCGCTTTGATTACGATTCTGGACAACGGTTCCGAATTTGCAATTCTTGCGATTGGTATGACGCTGGTTACGGCAGCCTCCAAAGGTCAGGATATCAGTGTGGGTGCAGCAACTGCGATTGCAGGCAGTATCCTGCTTAGGATGCTGTGCGGAACGAATTCTCGTCCGGAGACAATTCAAATGCCCATTATTGCAGCATTTCTGATCAGCTGTGTTGTAGCGATGCTGTTTGGCGCTTTCAACGGTGTGCTGGTAGCCTATTTCAAGATACAGCCCATGGTGGCAACGTTGATTTTGTACACAGCGGGACGTTCCATTGCGGCATGGTTCAACAATAATGAGCTTCCGATTGTTACCGATGCAGTGTTCTCATATATTGGCGGATTTATTCCGGGCATTCCGATTCCTACACCGTTCTTTATTGCGGTGGCGTGCATAATCATCATTACACTCGTATTAAAGTTTACCAATTTGAGATTATATACACAGTCAGTCGGTATCAATGAAAGTTCCGCCAGATTAAATGGATTGAATCCTGCAGCGATTAAGATTCTGTCCTTTGTAATCATGGGGCTTTGTGTTGCGGTTGTCGGATTAATTAAAGTCAGCCGTTTGTCTACCATTAACTACTCAGTTATTGCCAAAGATATTGAGATGGATGCCATCCTTGCGGTTGCGCTGGGTGGAAATTCTCTTAGCGGCGGTAAATTTAATATGGCAGCTTCAATTATGGGTGCTTATATCATTCAGTTCCTGACTACCACTCTGTATAGACGTCAGGTACCGTCTGATGCACTTCCCGCATATAAGGCGGTTGTGGTAATCATTCTGGTTGTTATGAGTGCGCCGGTGGTAAGAGAGTACTTTGCCTCTCTTATGAAGAAGTTAAAGAAGGAGGTGGCTTAGTATGTCAAAGAATAACTCGTCTGTACAGGGCGGTGGTCTGGGTAGCAGATTCAAAAATATGACAGATACTAATCTGCTCCTTTTGATTACCATAGTTATTTTTTTCCTGATGTATATCGGTGCCATGATTTTTCTGGGCAGTGGTTTTTTGAGGGCACAGACTTTCTTTAATATTTTGAATGCAAATGCGTCGTTGATTATTCTGTCATGCGGATTAAGTCTTGTCATGATTACCGGAAGCATTGATATTTCGGTGGGCGGTGTTACGGCGTTAATCAGTATGTGCTGTGCGGTATATCTGGACTACAAGGGCGGCAACGTGTTTGTGTCGGTTATGATAGCGCTGGCCATCGGTCTTGCCTTTGGTCTGTTTCAAGGTTTTTTGATTGCCTATCTCGAAATCCAACCGTTTATTGTTACACTGGCGGGTATGTTTTTTGCCCGCGGTATGACAACGATTGTCAATACCAATCCGTTCAATGTGGCAAACGAAAGCTTCGTTGCATTGAAGAACACTCGTATTAATGTTCCGGGTATGGGATTTGTAAATCCGAAAGGTGAATATGTAGATGCCTATGTGCAGATCGGTGTCATAGTTGCACTGCTGGTTGTAGTCGTTATGTTCTGTATTCTCAGATGGACGAAACTGGGACGCTCGTTCTACGCGGTCGGCGGTAAGGCTGAGAGCGCATTGATGTTAGGTCTCAATGTTAAGAGAACGAAGTTTATTGCGCATGTACTCTGCGGTCTGCTTTCCGGAATCGGCGGATATGTATATTTTCTCTATTCCGGTAACGGCTCTGCCGCGAACGCGACGGGAATGGAGATGAATGCCATCGCATCCTCCATCATAGGCGGCACGATGCTGACAGGTGGTGTCGGTAATATTATAGGAACATTTTTCGGTGTATTGTCGTTCAGCACGATTCAGAATATTGTTGCTTCTGCCGGACTGGGCGAAGCGTGGTGGACAGGAATCACGAAGGCGGCGATGCTCTGCCTGTTCCTGCTGATACAGAGTATTGTTATGGCACGTAAAAAGAAATAAATATAATAAATAATTTATATGGGACGGAGGTATAAGATGGGGGCAAAAGAATGTATTGCAAGCGGTAATTCTGTACTGGGCATCGAGTTCGGTTCCACCAGAATTAAGGCAGTGCTGACCGACGAGAATAATCAGCCGATTGCGTCCGGCGCACACGATTGGGAGAACAGGTTGGAGAACGGAATCTGGACATACAGTCTGGATGACATTTGGACGGGATTGCAGGACTGCTACAAAAAATTGGCGGAGGATGTACAGGCACAGTGCGGGGAGAAATTGACTCGGTTTGGGGCAATCGGATTCAGTGCTATGATGCACGGGTATATGGCTTTTAACGATAAAGATGAGCTTATGGTGCCCTTCCGTACATGGAGAAATACGATTACCGAGGAAGCGTCCACCAAGCTGACGGAACTGTTTAACTATCATATTCCGCAGAGATGGACGATTGCACATCTCTATCAGGCGATCTTAAGCGGTGAAGAGCACGTGGCAGATTTAAAGTTCGTGATTACGCTGGCAGGATACATACAGTGGAAACTGACGGGTGAGAAGGTGGTCGGTGTAGGAGAGGCCTCCGGTATGTTCCCTATCGATATTGCTACGGGACAGTTCAACGAGAAGATGATTGAACAGTTTGACGCTGCCGTGGCGGATAAGGGTTTTGCGTGGAAGCTGCGCGATGTACTTCCTGCTGTCTATACGGCAGGGCAGCAGGCGGGTGCGCTTACGGAAGAGGGAGCAAAACTGTTAGACCCTACCGGGACATTACAGGCAGGTATTCCGTTTTGTCCGCCGGAAGGTGATGCGGGTACGGGAATGGCAGCGACCAATAGTGTGGCGAAACGTACCGGTAACGTATCGGCGGGAACAAGCGTGTTCGGTATGATTGTTTTGGAGAAAGAGTTGTCCAAGGTATACGATGCGATCGATCTGGTGACCACGCCCGACGGCAGCCTGGTGGCTATGGTACACTGCAATAACTGTACCTCCGACTTAAATGCGTGGGTAAACATATTTAAGGAATATTCCGAACTCATGGGTATGAAAGTAGATATGAACGAGCTGTACGGCAATCTATACCGTAAGGCACTGGAGGGCGATGACGACTGCGGCGGTTTGTTGGCGTATAACTATTTCTCCGGAGAGCATGTGACGGGATTCAATGAAGGACGGCCTTTGTTTGTCCGCACACCGGATGCCAAGTTTACTCTGGCAAACTTTATGAGGGTACATCTTTTTACATCGCTCGGCGCGTTGAAAACGGGACTGGATATCCTCTTAAAAGAAGAGGGTGTGCAGGTAGATGAAATTCTCGGACACGGTGGACTCTTTAAAACCAAGGGCGTAGGTCAGAGCATTCTGGCGGCAGCTATCGACGCGCCGGTGAGCGTAATGGAGACAGCGGGAGAAGGCGGTGCATGGGGTATCGCACTGCTGGCGTCTTACATGATTAATAAGGGCGAGGGTGAGAGTCTTGCAGCCTTCCTTGACAATAAAGTATTTGCCGGACAGAAAGGTGAGAAGATGGCACCCAGGGCAAGTGACGTGCAGGGATTCAATCAATTTATGAAACGCTACAGCGCGGGCCTTGCTGTTGAGAGAGCGGCGGTCGAAAGCATGTAGAAACATGCATTCCTCCGAAGCGGAGAAAATAGGAAAGGTGTTGAATATATGTTAGAGGAATTAAAGAAACGTGTCTATGAAGCAAATATGCTTCTGCCTAAGTACGGACTGGTTACTTTTACATGGGGAAATGTCAGTGAGATAGATGAGGAGAGTGGTATCTTCGCCATCAAGCCCAGCGGCGTGGATTATGACAAACTGACTCCCGACGATATGGTGTTAATGGATTTAAACGGCAATAAAGTGGAAGGCAGATACAATCCTTCCTCCGATACGCCGACTCACCTCGAACTGTACAGGGCATTTCCGGAGATTGGCGGCATCGTACATACCCATTCTTCTTATGCCACAAGCTGGGCGCAGGCGGGCAGAGGGATTCCCTGCTACGGTACGACCCATGCGGATTACATATATGGAGAGGTACCCTGCCTGCGCTGTCTGACGGAAGAGGAGATCAATGAGGCTTATGAGAAGAATACAGGGCTTCTGATTGTGGGTTATTTTAAGCAAGAGGAGCGGGACATCATGGCAGTGCCGGCTGCGCTCTGTAAAAATCATGGACCTTTTACCTGGGGTAAAGACGGACATGAGGCAGTGCACAATGCGGTGGTGCTGGAAGAAGTGGCGAAGATGGCTTATCGTGCGGAGATTATCAATCCGAGAATTCAGCCTGCGCCTCAGGAACTGCAGGATAAGCACTACTACAGGAAACACGGCGCAAACGCATACTATGGGCAGGATAAGTGACAAGGCTTGCTGTGGGTAGCGCAAGTATGCTTTGAGTAAAGCAAAACAAGGTAAAAACAAAGCAATAATTTAGTAGAGAAGCAATGCGGTTCATGTTATGATAATTAACAGTATATAACATGCGCCGCAAACGTATGAAAATTTAAAGCTAAGAAAAGACGGAGGTTAGCTATGAACAAATTAGAGTTGCAAAAAACAGCTAATGAAGTCCGCAAAGGAATCGTGACCGCTGTGCACGGTGCGAAGGCGGGACATCCGGGCGGTTCGTTATCCGCGGCGGACATTTTTACTTATCTCTATTTCGAAGAGATGAATATTGACCCGAAGGACCCCAAGAAGGAAGACAGAGACCGATTTGTATTGTCCAAGGGACACAATGCGCCCGGTCTGTACTCTGCACTTGCCAACAGAGGATATTTTCCGGTCGAGGATTTAAAGACACTGCGTCATCTCGGATCCTATCTGCAGGGACATCCCTGTATGCAGGAGACACCCGGCGTGGATATGTCTTCCGGCTCTCTCGGTCAGGGTATTTCCGCGGCGGTCGGCATGGCACTGGCGGGCAAGATGGATAACAAGAGCTACAGGGTATATACGCTTCTGGGCGATGGTGAGATTCAGGAAGGACAGGTTTGGGAAGCTTCCATGTTTGCCGGACACCGCAAGCTGGACAATCTGGTAGTGATTGTCGACAATAACGGATTGCAGATCGACGGTAAGATTGACGATGTATGCTCCCCTTATCCGATCGACAAGAAGTTTGAGGCGTTCAATTTCCATGTCATCAATATCGACGGAAACGATTTCGATCAACTTGAGGCAGCGTTTAAAGAAGCCAGAGCAACCAAAGGAATGCCTACCGCGATCATCTGTAAGACGCTCAAGGGTAAGGGTGTATCCTTCATGGAAGGCAATGTGGGATGGCACGGCAAAGCTCCCAATGACGAGGAGTATGCGGTTGCGATGTCAGATCTTGAGAAAATCGGTGAAGAATTGGGAGGTGCTAACTAATGGCAGATGTAAAGAAGATTGCTACACGTGACAGTTACGGTAATGCACTGGTTGAATGTGGTGCCGATTTCCCGAATCTGGTCGTTCTGGATGCCGATCTGGCCAATGCAACCAAGACGGGTGTATTTCAGAAGGCATATCCGGACAGACATATCGACTGTGGTATTGCAGAGTGTAATATGACAGGTATTGCGGCGGGTCTTGCAACCTGCGGTAAAATTCCTTTTATCAGTTCTTTTGCTATGTTTGCAACAGGGCGTAACTTTGAACAGGTGCGCAACTCTATCGGCTATCCGCACTTGAATGTGAAGATTGGCGGAACCCATGCGGGCATTACGGTAGGAGAGGACGGTGCGACCCATCAGTGTAACGAGGATATAGCGCTCATGAGAACCATTCCCGGCATGACGGTTATCGTTCCCGCCGATGATGTGGAGGCCAGAGCTGCAGTTCGTGCAGCTGCCGAGTATGTCGGGCCCGTCTACCTGCGATTCGGGCGTGCGGGGGTTCCGGTCATCAATGACAGACCCGATTATAAGTTTGAGATGGGCAAGGGTGTTCTGTTGCGCGAAGGTAAAGATGTGACGATTATCGCCACGGGCATCACGGTGGCATCCGCTCTGGAGGCGGCCGATATGCTGGCAGCGGACGGAATCAGCGCCGAAGTTATCAATATCCATACAATCAAACCGCTGGACGAGGAACTCGTAATTGCTTCCGCCAAGAAGACAGGCAAGGTAGTGACCGCGGAGGAACACTCCGTCATCGGCGGACTGGGCAGTGCAGTGTGTGACTGTCTGTCACAGAAATGTCCGACTCTCGTGCATAGAATTGGCATGCAGGACGTGTTCGGAGAGTCCGGTACAGCCAATGCACTGGTTGAGAAGTATGGCTTGGACGGCAAGGGTGTATATGCTTCCGTGAAAGATTTTGTAAAGTAATACTTAAGTTTTGGTGAAAGGCATGGTCGTGTCAATGTCCGAGAATACCGACAGAAAGAATATTTTATCTCCGTCTATACTGGCGGCGGATTTTTCCGTGCTGGGCGAGCAGATTAAAGAGGCTGCAGCAGCCGGTGCAGAGTATCTACATATCGATGTGATGGATGGGGTGTTTGTACCGTCGATTTCCTTCGGGATGCCTGTAGTGCGGACAATCCGTAAGATAACCAATATTATATTTGACGTACATTTGATGATTGTGGAACCGGAACGGTATGTGCGGGAATTTGCACAGTGTGGTGCCGACAGCATTACGTTTCATCTGGAGGCAGCGGAGGATGCCGAGGCTCTCATAGATCAGATTCATGACCTGGGTTGTAAAGCGGGTATGTCGATTAAGCCCCAGACACCTGTGGAAGCGGTGAGAAAGTATTTAAATAAGCTTGATATGCTTCTTGTTATGACGGTGGAACCGGGATTCGGCGGACAGAAGTACATACCGGAGTCTACAGAGCGTATCAGACAGATTAGGCAGATGGCTACAGAACTCGGTACGGACTTAGACATCCAGGTGGACGGCGGCATCACGCGGGACAATGTCAGGGTGGTGTTGGATGCCGGAGCGAACGTGATTGTAGCAGGCTCCGCAGTCTTTAAAGGCAGCATAACGGAAAATATACAGAAATTAATGGCGCAGTTTTAAACTGCGCCGTTTTTGTTATGTAATAAGAAATTTTTATGCCACGATATTCTGCAGCCATACGCCTTTCTTAACCAGAATAAATCCAATCACACATTTAATAATATCGCCCATCTGAACAAGCGTGTAGACAGCCACCACATGAAGCGCCGTAAATCGGCTTAAGGTAAAGGCGATTGTCACGCTGACACACCAGATGAACACGCTGTCGAACAGGAAGGTGACAATTGTTTTGCCGCCGGATCGAAGCGTGAAGTACGAAGCATGCAGGAAAGCATTCTGCGGCATAAAAAATGCAGAAACAATGATGAAATATTTAGCCAGCTCACGTACATCCTCGTCAGTGTTATACAGCATCGGAAACAAGGGTGAGAGGAAAGCCATAACCATCGCAACGAGGCAGCAACAGAGGATTGAGAAAGTAATCAGCTTCGTATCCGTGTCACGGGCTTCATCCATCTTGCCTGCACCCAACAGCTGACCAACGATAATTGCGACAGAGTCACCCAGAGCAATAAACACGATGTTGAACACGTTGTTGATGGTGTTGGAAATATTCTGTGCTGCAATCACATTGAGACCGCGCACGGAATAACACTGTGCCAATACCGCCATGCCTGAGGCCCACAGCGTCTCGTTTAAGAGAAGGGGCATCCCCTTTATTATTATTTTCCGGGCAAGATCGCCAGGCACTTTCAGGGTGGTATATAATCCTTCCACAAACGGATTCAAATCCTTGTGCCTGTGAGTATGTATGAGTACAATCGATGCCTCCGTATAGCGGGAAATAATGGTAGCCAGTGCAGCGCCCTGTACGCCAAGAGCAGGTGCACCGAGTTTGCCGTAAATCAGTATATAGTTAAGAATCAGATTTACAAACACGGCAACAATACCCGCCTTCATGGGAAGGACTGTCTGACCGCACTCGCGAAGTGTACTGGAATAAACCTGTACCATCATAAAGGGCGGCAGCCCGAACAACATGATGAACAAGTACTGCTTGCCGTAATATAAGGTAGAGGCAGCACTGTCTGCAGTGCCCTCGCCCTGCAGATATAAGGCAATCAAATCCGTGCCCGCCACTAGTAAGAGTATCGTGGTCAGCAGGGTTATGAATGTGACAATCCACAGCTTAAAACGAACCGTTTTTCGAACACCTTCGTGATTCTTCTGCCCGAAATATTGGGCCGTGAAGATGCCTGCACCCGATACGCCGCCGAACAGGCATAGATGGTATACGAAAATTAATTGATTGACAATGGCGACACCCGACATCGGTTCCGTGCCGATACGCCCAATCATAATATTGTCAAGCAGGCCCACGAAATTCGTGATACCGTTCTGTATCATAATCGGAACGGCAATAGCAAGTACCATTTTATAGAAAGCCTTATCTCCTATGAACTTGTGCAGTATTCCGTTTTTTTTCTTAGACAGCTCCATAACAATCCCTCTCGTGTGTATAACAGTTCTTATAATCCTATCATATCTTATCGGGATAGAAAAGAATTTTTATACAGACTTATCGGTGAATTGTATATACAATGTTTTGCAGTACATACGTGAATAAAACTACAATATAAATAAATGTGTTTTTTGCTCCATGCTTTTCATTTAGAATAAAAACGCAAAAAAGTATTAGAATATACTTTATTTTTTTGCAAATCAAAGTCGAATTCTGTCGACGAAACTACAGATATCGTTGAATTTTCGTGGTTTTTTTATTCAAATTCTGCTTGCTATTCTACGGATAATAAAATAGTATTGAATAAAGAGAATTAATTTAATACTATAACTACAATGCTAATTGTATTGTAGGGTACAGGAGGCAGATATGACACTTGAAAACTTAACAGATTGTGAGCAGTTGGTGATGAAAACTGTATGGGATGCCGCTGATGAGCTCAGTCTTATGGAGATTATGCAGAGAGTCAACGATAAGTACCATAAGAATTGGAAGCCGCAGACGGTATCTACCTTCTTGGCTCGTCTTGTAAGAAAAGGATATTTGAGACACTACCGCCAAGGCCGTGTATTCTTCTATAAGATTCTAATTCCGTTGGAGGAGTATAAGGGACAGTTGACCAACGACTATGTGAATTTCTGGAACCACGATAACGCAGATGAATTTCTCTGTGCACTGTCACAGGAAAGACCATTACGACAGGATGAGATCGAAAGGATACAAATTTTGATCGATGGATTGGGCAAGTAATTTATTTGTTATTTTGTTAATGACGGATATTGCCGGAACGATATTCTTTCTCATAGGAAGGTTATTGAGCAGATTAGCCAAGTACGATGTCGTGTTCCTGCGTTTTCTGACCAAGGCGACATTATTTGCATATCTCGTGCCTTTTGTCTATATGACATTATATCTCGGCAAACGATTCGGTATGATTGGAATTGAGAGCGATATCAATCTGTTCTATGTCACATCCCTGACACTGGAAGTAAATATAGTGTTAGGGTGTGTATGGACCGGACTATTTCTGGTACTGTTGATATCCAAGCTGCAGGAGCGCTACGATTTGGCTGTACAGTGCAGGGGAAATATTCCAGAAGAGGATGAAAACATTCTTCGGGTGTTCGAGGATGTCTGTGCCGATCTTGGAATCAGCGGCAAGGTGTCCCTGTGCAGAAATGATTTGATGGGTGTGGCGTGTTTTACATATCATCACGGACCGGTCGTTATTCTGCCTTTCGAGCAGTACACGGAGAAGGAAGCGGAAATCATCTTCTACCACGAATTGTGTCATTATCTGAACAAAGATCTGTATCTCAAGACAATTGGCTGTATAGCTGCTTTGCTGCACGTATTCAATCCTGCGGTACATATTCTGATGGACGAGATGGGTATGCTCTGCGAGAGATATTGTGACAGGGCGGCTTGTAAAAAGGGAGAAAATAGATTTACAGAGCAGGAGTACTTTCAGGTATTACTGAACCTGCGGGTGGATAGCGGTCGGAGAGACCGCTATCAGCTGCTCGCTTTTGCGGACAGCAGATCAGACTGTGAAAGGAGAACAGAGTATATGGATAAATACCATACAAAAGGTGGTTTGAAGAAGGGAATGGCGGTTACGCTTGCGGCTTGTTTCCTGTTGGGCAGCAGCATTACGTCACTTGCTGCGGGAGACGGTGTGACGGAAGTTTATGATGAACTGGCGAAGTACACCAGTGTGAAGGAGCCGATGGGTGCGGAAGAAGAGGGTGCTTTTACCGAGGATATTTCGGACGAAGAAGCAGTGCAGTTGCTGGCACAAGAGTTGGGTATAGACCCGGACAAGATTGTTATGACGGATGACAATCTGGATATTGCGCCTTATTCCGACCTCGATATGATTCATATTATATGGACGATTCCTGCGGACACCGTCTATATGTCAACCGGATATAGGGCAGAAATCGGTGAAAGGGACCATCTATATGTTTTCGGTACGCCGACCGATGTTGAATACGAGATAGGCATAAAAGACCCGAAAGCCCATATGTGGTATGCGGAAGGAAGCGGTGTAGTCGAAGGTGTGTTCTATGTCACAATCAAAGGCAGACATTACTTCTACGTGTACAATCGGAGTGAGGATACGGTGCTGCATGTTGACGCATTCATCGATAGAAAATCGAGAGCAGAGGTAGAAGCGGAAGGCGGAGACGACGGCGAAGGAGATGAAGACGGCGAGGGAGCAGGAGACGAGGGCGAAGGCGGAGAATGAATTCTCGGATATGAGCGGATTCATGCGCCTCACAGCTGAGGAGCATATACACAGATAAAATCAAATAAAAAGCAAGGAGTATCTAACCGTGAGAAATTAATCGAAGCGGTAGGATGCTCCTTTTTATGTAATAGGAAATTGCCGGCAGGCAATTCATTGTTCCGATATATGTGTTCTGTTTGCAGATTTTATTTGACACGCTTGATGGAATTGCGCAGCAGCAACAGCTCATAGTAATCCAGTAAAGCCTGCGTATTGCGTGAGTCCAGCTCTATCACCGTATTCATCAAATCGCTCACGGTGTATTCGTTGGAAAGTGGTTTATTCAGGGTGCTGATGCTTGCCTTGTAGTCGGTCCGATGTAATAAAAAATCCGTGGAGACATCAAAGAAATCCGCCAACATGCTCAAGGTGTTCAAATCAGGTAAGTGTACACCCTTCTCATAATTGGAGACAGTTGCCACGGTCATATTCAGATACGTCGCCACCTCTTTTTGCAGGACACCCTTTTCCTTGCGCAGTTTCGCCAGTAATTTGCCAAATTCCAAATTGCTTTCCGACACGGGCGCGGTTTCGCCCGTGAGTTTATCTTCCGGTAATATATTCATCGCTTGTTTCCTATTGTTTGAATCAGTGTTCTTTGTTCCTAATGTACGGGGTTAATGTTATCTCTTAAATTGTAGGATAAATTTACGATAAAAGGAATGAAAATAAACCATACAAATAAAAAATGGCCATTTTCAACGATAAATTACACGATTCGTTAATTTTGATATATGAAATGTGAAATACGTACTCTGTGAAAGTTTTGCATAGTTGGCTGTCAAGCCAACTCTTTTTTTACTTGAAAAGAGGCGGGGCATGGGGTACTATGTGAGTATGCATACCAAAATAAGTACATGGTATGTTCATTTCGGAAAGCGGATGATACGTTTCGGATTGGAGGAAGAGATGTCGATTTATTGTAATCAGGTGGGATACCTGCCGGAAGCTAGAAAAACGGCGGTTATGACCGAGGGAGAGCATTTTAAGGTAATAAAGGTACAGAGTAATGCAGACGAGCCGGTGCTTGAAGGTACGGCGCGCGATATGGGCGTAGACAGGGCTTCGGGGGATCATGTACATATAGCGGATTTCAGTGAGATTAAGCAGGACGGAGTCTACTGTGTACAGAGCGAGACGGGTGAGAAGTCTCACCCCTTCCGCATTGGCCGGGACGTTTACCGTGCATTGCAGAGAGATATGACGAAAGCGTTATACTATCAGCGATGCGGCTGTGCTCTGGAAGCAAAATATGCGGGAGAGTACACACATCCGTGCTGTCATACGGACGATGCCGTTCTGTGGACGGATCACAGTGTGGTTAAGGAAGTAAAAGGCGGCTGGCACGATGCAGGTGATTTCGGAAGATACATTTCCCCGGCGGCGGTAGCGGTAGCGCATCTTCTCTATGCGTATCAATTATTCCCGGAAAGCTTCGGAGAGAGTCTGAATATACCGGAATCGGGCAACGGCGTGCCGGATGTACTGAATGAGTGCCGCTATGAATTAGAGTGGATGCTTAAGATGCAGGACGAGGAGGGCGGTGCCTATCATAAGTTGACAGCACAGCGGCATGCGGATTTTATCATGCCCGAGGATGATAAGGACCAATTCTATCTTTTCCCCGTATCCTCCATGGCGACGGCAGACTATGCCGCATCCATGGCGCTTGCGTCAAGAGTATACAGAGCTTACGATGGGACTTTTGCCGACAGACTCTTTGATGCGGCGCTTAAGGCTTGGGGATGGCTTGAGAAATATCCGCAGTATGTGGGATTTAAGAATCCGGAAAGTTGCAACACGGGAGAGTACGACGATGTATGCGACTTGGATGAGAGACTGTGGGCGGCGGCGGAGATGCTCGTCACCACGGGTGAGCAGAAGTATCAGGAGAGGTTGACAGAGCTCCTTCAAGAAGATTTGACGAAGACAGATTTTGGTTGGACGGACGTGTCCGGTTTTGCGGCTTTGGCAGTTCTCACGGACGCATCGCACAGAGCGGATGCGGACAGCGTGGAGAATCTGCGAAGCGCGGTGCTTACTGAGGCTGACAGACTGGTGGCTGTGTCCGAGAAGTCCGGTTACGGTGTGGCTATGGAGCCGGAAGATTATGTGTGGGGCAGCAATATGGTGGTTTTAAACCGAGGTATGCTTCTGGTTCTGGCGGCTTTCATTACAGAGAAGAAAGAGGCCTATGAACAGGCTGCTCTGTCACAATTACATTATCTGCTGGGAATGAATGCGGTGGACTATAGCTACGTGACGGGTCACGGCGAGCACGCTTATATGCACCCTCACAACAGACCCACGGAATGCGACGGCATAGAGTTGCCTATGGCGGGATGGGTCAGCGGAGGTCCTTTTAAGACACCTGCGGATCCGGTGGGAATCGAGCGCATTAAACCGGGCACACCACCCATGAAATGTTACGTGGACCATGCGTCATGCTATTCCTTAAATGAGATTACAATCTACTGGAATTCACCGGCGGTGTTCGTGACGGCATATTTTAATCGGAAGCAGGCATAAGGAATGAAGAAGTTAGGCAGAAACGATTCGTGCTGGTGCGGCAGTGGGCGAAAATACAAAGCGTGTCATATGGCATTCGACGAGAAGATTGAGCGGTATGCTCTGCAGGGCCATATTGTGCCCGACCATGACATTATTAAAACGCCGCAGCAGATTGAGGGAATCAGACAAAGCAGCAAATTGAATATTGCCATACTGGACGAAATCGAGAAGCAGATTCATATCGGTATGAGCACGGAAGAAATCGACAGGCTGGTCAGCGATATGACAAGGCAGATGGGTGGTGTTCCTGCCTCCCTCGGGTATGAAGGTTTTCCCAAGAGTGTCTGTACTTCCATCAATGAGGTGGTGTGCCACGGAATTCCGTGCGAGGAACGTCTGCTGCGGGATGGGGATATTGTCAATGTGGATGTATCCACTATTTATCAGGGCTACTTTTCGGATTCCTCAAGGATGTTTATGCTGGGGAATGTGTCACATGAGACGCAGAAACTCGTGCAGGTGGCGAGAGAATGTATAGATATTGGGCTTGCGCAGGTTAAGCCGTGGAATTTTCTGGGTGATATGGCACAGGCAATCAACGATCATGCCAAGGCCAACGGCTATTCCGTCGTGAGGGAAATCGGTGGCCACGGCGTAGGGCTTGAGTTCCACGAAGAGCCTTTTGTAAGTTATGTGACGAAAGCGGGTACAGAGATGCTCATGGTGCCCGGCATGGTGTTTACGATTGAGCCGATGGTGAACATGGGAAAGGCTGACATCTACATCGATGATGAGGACGGATGGACAGTGTACACCGATGACGGAAAGCCTTCGGCACAGTGGGAAGTCACCGTTGCAGTCACAGAAGACGGATATGAAATCCTGACATATTGACGGTATTTCGTTTGTAAGTGCGGAAGTCAGAATACATCGTGTTTTAAGATGTATCCTGGCTTTTTTCTATACTTAAATTTGTGCAATATTCCGATATTGCCACGGTAAGCAAAGTTTGATATCTTATCTGTACAATCTTTGGATTCATCTTAGAGTATACTTTATTCCGTGTATCACGTGGCACGGATTCATGGCGGTTCGCCGTTGATTTCCAAATGTTGAGACATACTGAGAGAAGAAAGGATGATAGGAAATTATGAGAGAATTTATGACAAAAGTGTCAGATTATTTTAATGAGAGAAGAAACAATCCTGAAAGACAGGAGGATAGGCTTGCCGTTGTGATTGTCGGGGTAGCTGCAGTTGTGGTAATTGTGCTCCTTCTTCTTGTCCTGTGGGGACATATGGCGCGGGAGCGCAGGGATAAGGAGGCTCAAGCTGCAGACAATAAGCTGACGGCGACCACATACGAGGAACATGCGGCGGAGTATATGGCTCAGAATGACGGGCAGGATGAACTCAGACAGGAATATTTGACAAGTATTGATTCTCTGGGCAGTCAGGTGGAGGAGCTGCTTACCGCATTGACACAGGTAGAGCAGAATTTGTTCGAGACGATGGAGCAGTATCGCGAGGGCGATAGTGGGCTTTTGGAGGAGATTGCGTCGCTGTATACGCAAATCACCGATATTGTACAGAATCTGTACAAGACCCAGACAGTATTATATGACTTGGTGGACATCGTGCAGGTCATGGATGAGGAGACGATTCCGATAGTACAGGCGCAGATTGTGCAGATACAGGAAGAGATGAATCAGATGCATGCAGACATAACCGATTTACGCCAAAGGATTGTTGCTCTGGAGAGGGAGGATGTTAAGCTGTGGGAGAGCATCGGCAATGTGGAGAAAGCAATCGAGAGATTGTCGGATCGGATTGAAGAGCTGGAACGTACATATAAAATCGCCATGATGAAAGCGCTGAATCAAATTGGTACATTCTTTGCATCTGTCGATGGAACAATAACCCATAATGCTGCGGACAATGCCGTGTCGCCCGACGGGGCGGCGGCGCTGTCCCTGAACAGTCTGTATCAGGGAATCCTGCAGTCCCAGTCAGTTGATCATCTGGCAGATATCAGAGCCGCTGTCGATAATAATCTATCTCTGGGTACCGCCGCCTGGGTCAACGGAAGTCTGATTATAGGAAACGGTGCGGACAATAAGAATTTTTACGACCAAGGTTATGCCGACGGTAAAGCTGATGCTGAGGAAAGTGCAGAGATTGAGTACATTTATCATGAACATGCGGGTGACAGTGCAGAAGGCGGCGGATGCTACACAGAACCTGCATATCATCAGCATATCGGAAATGCAGGCACCTATGGAGGATGCTATACAATAAGTGTGCCTGATGCCCTTGGGTGCAAGAAAGGTTATCATACTGTAAAGCTGCAGAACGGTTTTTGGCAATGTACCGATTGCGGTTGCCGAGACAGTGAAGGGGTTTTTTGCTCACATAGTGGTTTCGCGACGTCCTGTGGTCTTGACGGAGTTGTTGTCGGTTGGGACCTTGGCTGTGGCAAAACAACATCCACGATTGAAAAAGCAATTATTGTTTATAAATAGTCGGAGGGTATGTGAGCTGCTTCTGTTATATAGGAGAGAAGGTTGAGCGGGCTGGGTAATTGACAAGCGACTTCTTTTATTGTAGTCTTACGATATACGCCCGTTTCCATGTTTTCGGTGTATCTGGGATTCAGATATCGGGAGGCGGTTTTCTGAAAGGAGTTTATGATGAATAAGGGCAAGTATTATATCACGACGGCGATTGCATATACATCCGGCACACCGCACATCGGCAATAGTTATGAAATCGTATTGGCGGACAGCATCGCCCGGTTTAAGAGAAGAGACGGATATGACGTATTCTTCCAGACAGGGACGGACGAGCACGGTCAGAAGATTGAGTTGAAGGCACAGGAGAACGGCATTACGCCGAAACAGTTTGTGGACGGTGTGGCGGGAGAGATTCGTCGCATTTGTGATTCACTGAATACTTCCTATGATAAATTTATCCGTACGACGGACGATTACCATGAGAGACAAGTGCAGAAAATTTTTAAAAGACTGTACAATCAGGGAGATATCTATAAAGGCTACTATGAAGGAATGTACTGTACGCCCTGCGAGTCCTTCTGGACGGAATCTCAGCTTAAGGACGGCAAATGTCCCGACTGCGGCAGGGAAGTGAAGCCCGCCAGAGAGGAAGCCTATTTCTTTAAGATGAGTAAGTATGCCGATAGGTTGATTGAGCATATTAATACCCATCCGGAGTTTATCCAGCCCGTATCCCGCAAGAATGAGATGATGAACAATTTCCTTCTGCCGGGCTTACAGGATTTATGTGTGTCCAGAACTTCCTATAAATGGGGAATTCCCGTGGATTTCGATGACAAGCATGTGATTTATGTGTGGATGGACGCACTGACCAACTATATTACGGGTGTCGGCTACGAGGCAGACGGTGAGAGCAGCGAACAGTATAAGAAACTATGGCCGGCTGACCTGCACCTGATTGGTAAGGATATTATCCGTTTCCATACAATCTACTGGCCCATCTTCCTGATGGCGCTGGGAGAGCCCCTGCCTAAGCAGGTGTTTGGACATCCGTGGTTATTGCAGAATGACGGTAAGATGAGTAAGTCCAAGGGCAATGTAATCTATGCGGATGATTTGATCGACTTTTTTGGTGTAGATGCGGTGCGCTATTTCGTGTTGCATGAGATGCCCTTTGAGAATGACGGCGTAATCACATGGGATTTGATGGTGGAGCGAATGAATTCGGACCTTGCCAACACGCTGGGCAATCTGGTCAACAGAACCATCTCCATGAGCAATAAATATTTTGACGGCCGGGTGGAGAATAAGAAAGTAGGCGTAGATGCAGGGGCAGAAGATGTGGATGCGGATTTGTTCCGTGTAGTGGCAGACACTTACGGCAGAGTATCGGGAAAGATGGACGAGCTGCGTGTGGCGGATGCCATAACAGAGATTTTTGCATTGTTTAAACGCTGCAATAAATATATAGACGAGACGATGCCGTGGGCGCTTGCGAAAGATGAGTCGAAGAAAGACAGACTTGCCACTGTATTATATAATCTGTTGAACGGTATCCTGGTAGGTGCGTCCCTCTTAGAGCCGTATATGCCCGATACGGCAGCCAAGGTTGCTGCCCAGGTTAACGCAGAGTTAGTGAACTTCGCTGTTCTGGAGGAGTGTGCCAAGAATCGGGATATTGACAGGGCGGCTTCATTGTACCCTGCAAGTAACAAGGTGACGGAGACACCGGAGATTCTCTTTGCTCGTCAGGATTTAAAAGAGATTATTGAGAGGGTGGACGCAATGTTTGAGGCGCGCAAGGCGGCGGCAGGCGCTGAGCAGACGCAAGATGCTGTCGATGAGGTGCCGGCTGCTGATGTGATAGATGTGGAAGCAAAAGAGACAATTACCTACGACGTGTTCGATCAGTGTCAGTTTAGGGTGGGTGAGATTATAGAATGTAAAGAAGTGCCCAAGTCCAAGAAACTTTTGTGTTCTAAGGTACGTATCGGCTCTGAGGTGAGACAGATTTTGTCCGGCATTAAGCAGCATTACAGTCCGGAAGAAATGGTAGGTAAGAAAGTGATGGTACTTGTCAATCTGCAGCCCAGAGAGATTGCGGGGATGACGTCCGAGGGAATGCTTTTGTGCGCCGAGGATGCGGAAGGCAAGCTGGCGCTTGTTGTTCCGGAGAAGGAGATGCCTGCGGGCGCAGAGATCTGCTGATTCATAAGAGTATTGATGTTGCTTGAATGACCGGAAAGGATTGTGCCATGATTAAGAAAGAGGATTTTTACTTTGATTCCAGAGACGGGGAGCATCAGATTCATGCTGTCAAGTGGATTCCCGATGCGGAGAAACCTGCATGTATTGTACAGATTGTGCACGGTATGGCGGAATATATTGACAGATACCATGATTTTGCCAATTATTTGGCAGAACGGGACATACTTGTAGTAGGTGATGACCATCTTGGACACGGGCAGTCTGTGAAACCGGGAGAACATTACGGATATTTTTGCAAAGAAGATGCACCTACCGTTCTTGTGCGGGATGAGCATCGGCTGAAGAAGATGATGCAGAAGCAGTATATCGGTGTGCCCTATATTATTTTGGGTCACAGTATGGGCTCGTTTATCACCCGCAACTATCTGCTTAAATATGGCACGGGAGTAAACGGCGCAATTATAGTAGGGACGGGTATGCAGACGAAAGCCGTGCTCCTTTGCGGTATTGCCGTAACTACGATGGAAGGAATGATTTTCGGTGCGGAACATGTGAGCAAATTTACGGATAAGGCGTCGTTCGGGGCATATAATAAGCGGATTCCGTCACCTAAGACATCTGTTGACTGGCTTTCCCGCAATGAAGATAACGTGAAAAAGTATGTCAAGGATCCGATGTGTGGTTTTGTGTTTACTGCCAACGGTTTTCAGACCCTGTTTAAGTTGATTTATAATCTGCATAATAGAGAGAAATTAATGAAGATGCCTAAAAATCTGCCGGTTATTTTTCTTGCGGGTTCGGAGGACCCGGTGGGTGATTACGGCAGGGGTGTAAAACAGGTATACGAATCCTTTAAAGAACTCGGCATGGAAAACGTTCAGATGAAATTGTACCCGAAGGACAGACACGAGATTTTGAACGAAGTGGATAAGGAAGACATATACGGGGATATTTACCGTTGGATTTTGCAGAGAATCTAGGAGTGTGCGATGATAAGACTTAGATCCGTCAGACGATTGGGATTGCTGCTTTTTCTGTGCATATCCTGTGTGGTGGTTATGAAGGTTCTGGCGTTTGGCAATAAAGATACAAGTTCAGGACAAGATAAAGGAGAGGAGACGATTGTCGGTTGGATGATAGACAAGGTGGCCTCCGGAGAAGTTGAATTGTCGGACGAGAGCAGTATCAGAAAAGCAATTGACGAGGGTGAAGAGGAGTTCGGGATTGCCCTGACGGAAGAGAACAAAGCAAGGGTCGTCGAATTTATGAAGACACTTGATACAGTGGAGTCGGGAGCAGGCGATTTCGTAGAGCAGGCAAGGCAGATGTATCAGAAATATGGCACGGAATTTGTGGAACAGGCCAACGATGCCATCAACGGTGCGGTCAAAAACGCTGCCAAAGATGCCGTCCGAAGTTTTTTTGAAAGTATAATACCGGGTAAAGACGAATGATTTTGCCTCCTCTGACCATACTATGAATAGTATGGTCAGAGGAGGCAATTTGAATGAAAATAGCTTTTTTTAGTACAAAACCCTACGATAAAATATGGTTTGAGCCTATGGGGAAGGATTACGGGTTTGATATCCGTTTCTACGAGATGCCGTTTCAGGAAGAAACGATTATGCTTGCGCGGGGATATGATGCAGTCTGTATCTTCGTCAATGACTATGTGAGTGCGCAGATGATTCAGCAATTGTATGAGATGAAGGTCAAGGCGATTCTTCTCAGAAGTGCGGGATTTAATCATGTGGACATGAAGGCAGCTGAGGATAAGATACTGATCCTGCGTGTGCCCAGCTATTCGCCGGAGGCCGTGGCGGAGTTCGCCATGGGTATGATTTTAACCGTGAACCGTCATACACATAAGGCGTATAATAGAACGAGAGATTTTAACATGAGTCTGAATGGGCTTATGGGCGTAGATTTGTATCGGAAGACGGCAGGAATTGTCGGTACAGGCAAAATCGGTCAGGCGATGATTCGCATTTGTAACGGCTTCGGTATGCGGGTACTGGCATACGATCCATATCCGAATCCTAAGCTGGATGCGGAATATGTGTCTCTTGAAGAGTTGATGTCAAGTGCCGATTTAATTTCCCTGCACTGTCCTTTGACATCGGAAACACGCTATATCATCAACAGACAGACAATCGAAAACATGAAGCAGGGTGTATATCTGGTCAACACTTCCAGAGGAGGGCTGATTGACACAGATGCTTTGATTGACGGTTTGGTTGCGGGAAAGTTCGGCGGTGTGGGACTGGACGTGTACGAGGAGGAAGAGGGCATTTTCTATGAGGATAAATCAGGGGAAATCATGCGTGATGAAAATCTGGCGCGCTTAATGACTTTTCCGAATGTGCTGATTACTTCTCACATGGGATTTTTCACGAAAGAAGCAATGCAGGCAATTGCGGCTGTGACATTGGAAAATGCGTATGCGTTGGAAAACGGACTGCCACTCGTTAATAAAGTTGGAACGGAAGCGGCAAAATAGCCTAAAATTAGCTATTTTAGTGCAAAAAGCCGCTATTTTAGTTCAACCGATTCTTGAATGTTTTACTTTTACATGGTAAACTGGACTGTAAAGGTCATTGAATCGGACTTTGAGGCAGGATTTCGATTCAAATTATGGGAGATATATTACGTAAGGGAGGATATTTATGAAATACAAAGTGTTACTGACAGGAAAAAACGACTCTGCAATCGATGACTTCTTCATGCAGATGAGCGATAATTTTGAAGTGTTAACCACTTCGTTGCGTTATGCGGATATTACACGGCACATGACTTATTTTAAGCCGGACATTTTCGTTTACTGCCTCTACAATGAGACAAGAGATGATCTTACCCAGATCGCGAACTTGAAGTTACGTATGTCACAGGGCAATACTCCTTTGGTCGTTATCGGACTTAAGGACGACTGTGATGAATTTCTGCAGATAGCCAATACGGCTCCGGATCTGATACTGCACAGACCGGTGTCAGTGGCAACGATTCAGGAAAAAATTATATCCCTTGTCAAGGATAACCGTTTCCGTAAGGTGCTGGATGAAAGAAGCGAAGAGCGGGCTGCTGCGGAGAGGGAGAGCGCTTCCTCATCGAGCTCCGGTTCCAAAGATTCCGGTTCCAGAAGGAACATTTCCATTGACAGAAAGAGCATAGATAAACTTATGGAGCAGCTCGCATCTCCCGACGGCGGCACCGGCCCATTACCCGATATACCGGGAAAACGCAAGCATATTCTTGTGGTGGATGACAATGCCATGATGTTAAAAATGTTAAAAGAGCATCTCCACAACGATTATGATGTAGCGACGGCCGCCAGCGGCAGGGTTGCGTTGAAGTTCCTGGAGAGAAAGACGACCGATCTGATTCTGCTGGATTATGAGATGCCTGAGGAGAGCGGACCGGATGTTCTGGAACAATTGAGAGCCTCGGAACACACCAAGGACATACCGGTCATTTTCTTAACCGGTGTCACCGATACTAAGAAGATCAAGGAGGCGCTTGCCTTAAAGCCACAGAGCTATCTGCTTAAGCCGGTTGATAGGGAAAAGCTTCTGGATACGATTACCAAAACAATTGGTTAAAGGCTGCACATATAATGTAGATCCGGAATGAAACTATAGGCAAGGTGTACATAGAAAGAGGATTGATTTATGACAATAACTGACGAGTTGAAATTGACAGACCTGATTGATGTGGAAATACTGCAAAAAATACAGGACGGTTTTTCCAATATGACTGGTATGGCTGCGCTGACAACGGACGCGAACGGTATAGCCGTAACGGAGGGCTCCAATTTCACCGATTTCTGTATGCAGTACACAAGGACATCGGAATTGGGACATACTCGCTGTGAACAGTGTGATAAATGGGGAGCGAAGATGGCGCTCAAGAAAGGCGAATCCGTTGCCTATTTCTGCCATGCGGGACTTGTGGATTTTGCCGCGCCGATTATGGCGGACGGCGAAATGGTAGGCTGTTTTATCGGCGGACAGGTGCTCACTGAGTCACCCGATGCCGAAAAGATGTGGCGAATAGCTGAGGAGCTTGAAATTGATCCCGAAGCGTATGTACATGCTTTAAGCAGAGTCAAGATCATTAAGCAGAGCGATATAGACAGAGCTGCTAAATTTCTCTATACAATTGCCGATGTTCTGTCTGATATGGCATACAATAAGTACCTTGTACTACAGTCTAATATTAATATCAGCTCTAACCTGGAGCTTGTCTCTAAAGCCTATGAGGATCTTGAGAAATCGGAGAACATGAAGTCCGACTTCCTTGCCAATATGAGTCATGAAATCAGAACACCTATGAATGCGGTAATCGGTATGGCGGAAATGGCACTCAGAGAAGAACTTCCGCCTGTGGCTAAAGATTATATCAATCAGATTAAGGAAGCGGGTAAATCACTGCTCACCATTATCAATGATATCCTGGATTTCTCTAAAATCGAATCCGGTAAGATGGACATTACAGAGGTAGACTATGAACCGATGTCTATGGTCTATGATGTTTCCAATATTATTATGACAAGGCTGAAAGATAAGAATGTGGAATTGATTCTCGACGTTGCACCCAATATGCCGAACAAGCTGTGGGGTGACAATATAAGAATCAAGCAGGTGATCTTGAATCTTGCAAATAATGCGGTCAAGTTTACCTCCGAGGGTAAGGTCGTCATCAAGATGGAATTTGACAAGACACAGCCGGATGAAATCAGTATGCATATCTGTGTGGAAGATACCGGTATCGGTATCAAGAAAGAGGATATGGAGAAATTGTTCCAGTCCTTCCAACAGTTGGACAGCAAGAGAAACCGTAATATTGAAGGTACGGGTCTCGGACTTGCGATTTCCAAAAACCTTATAACGTTGATGAACGGATCAATCTGGGTGGAGAGCGAGTATGAGAGGGGTAGTAAGTTCAGCTGTGTAATTCCCCAAAGAATCGTGGACGGTACGCCGAGTATTGGCGTGAACGAATCGGAATCGGTAATCGTGGTGGGATTGATTTCCAATCCTTATGTCAGGGATAGTTTTTGCGATGATGCCGCCAAGCTTGGTGTGACGGATGTCAGATTGCTGACGCCGAAGGATCTCACTGAGTTTTCAGAGGATAAGAGGGTGTTCCTTTTCATAGAGTATCCCATGTTCTCTGATGTGGTTGAGAGCTATGTCAGGAGTCATCCGGATATAAGGGCTGTTCTTCTCATTGATTTTGATGAACATGCGAAATATGATATTCCGAATCTTCTGGTGATTAAGAAGCCGCTCTTTGCATTGAATCTCGCAATGATATTGAATGGGGAGGAGATGCAGTTCTCCGATCAGGAGGAGAGCAATGAGTTTGATTTCATTGCACCTGATGCCAAAGTTCTTATCGTGGATGACAATGCTGTGAACCTGACCGTAGCGGAAGGACTTTTGGAGCCGTTAAAGATGCAGATTGATACAGCGACCGGAGGCAAAGAGGCAATCGATATGATTTCCAGAGAGCACTATGACATTGTATTTATGGATCATATGATGCCCGAGATAGACGGTGTGGAAGCAACGCATATTATCAGGCGTCTGCATCCTGAGTACAATGATGTGCCGATCATAGCCCTCACTGCTAACGCTGTGGAGGGAACGAAGGAGATGTTCTGCAGGGAAGGCATGAACGACTTCGTTGCCAAGCCGATTGAGATTCGTATGCTGGTAGCCAAGGTAAGGCAGTGGCTTCCCGTTGAGAAGATTCAGAAAGATTATGATGTGGCAGCCGCCAATAATAGCAAGAACGTTAAGAAGGTGACGGACATTGCGGTTGGTGACCTGGATGTACAATTTGCCATGGAATTCCTCGTCAGCGAGGCGCTTTTCTGGAAAGTGTTAAAGGTCTTCTACAACAGCATTGATAAGAAATCGAAGCTCATTAAAACTCTCGAGCAGGAGGAAGACTGGACGAATTTCACCGTTGAGGTTCATGCCTTAAAAAATTCCGCTAAACAGATTGGTGCCATCTCTTTGTCCGAGAAAGCGGCTGCGCTGGAAGTGGCGGGTAATGCGAGAGATGCATGGACGATACATACAACTACCGACGAGATGGTGCAGCAGTATATTGCATATCTGCCGGTGCTGGCGCCTTATTGTCAAGATGATGAGGAGGATTCCGAGAAAAAAGAGCTTACCAGCGATATATTGCGTGAATGCTTCACGACAATGCAAGATGCTGTTGACAACTTGGACATGGATCAGATGGAAGAAGTAATAAGCCAAATGGGACATTACCGATACGAAAGCTGGCAGCAGGGATTATTTGATCAGCTTAAGGAAGCATCCGAGGAAATGGATGTTGACCGCTGTGAGGCGATTTTGCGTACCTGGGAGGAACAAATGGCTGCAGATTAAGTTGTCTTCGCATATGTGCCGGAATGGTTGTATATTTATTCAAAATACGCTAAAATAAGTCTAATAGGATAAAGGAGCCACAGCGGGGATTGGGGACATCATATCAGATCAGAAGTGCATATCGCAATGAGTGGCAGGAGGCCATGGCGTTAGCGTGGAGAACATTTCTGCGGTTCGAGGCGGATGTCTATACGCCGGAGGGTGTGAAGAATTTTGAGAATTTTATCACCGATTCCACGTTGCATCGTATGTTCGTTCTGGGGACATACCAGCTGTTTGTCGCGTTGGACGGGAATAAGGTTGTGGGCATGATTACTCTCCGCGATACGAAGCATATCTCGCTGCTTTTTGTGGATGAGGCATATCACAGGCGAGGAATCGGGCGTGCACTCATCAATCATCTGACGGATTATCTGATTACGGAGATGGGGATTTCCCGTGTGACAGTCAATGCTTCCCCTTACGGAGTAGGGTTTTACCACAAGATGGGTTTTTGCGACTTGGGACCTGAAGAAATCAGAGACGGAATTATTTATACACCGATGGAATTTATATTATAAGATGAGAGGTTACTTATGGAGTATATTAAGAGCAAAGATATTTATTTGTTGATGCGGGATATTATGAAGTTGATCCACCCCAGACTGATAGAGCATGGATCCAGGGTTGCATACATGGTTTATCTGATGCTGAGGGAGAAGAACAGATATGAGCCGTTTGAGTTGGCGGACATCGTTATGGTTGCAACCATGCATGATATCGGCGCATATATGACTGAGGAAGGTAAGATTAACGATATGCTGCGCTATGAATCCAGAGACAGCATGGCGCACTCAATTTACGGGTATTTATTCTTTAAATATCTGTCTCCTGTACCGGATTTATCCAAGGCAATCATGTATCATCACATGGACTACGAACAGCTTAAGGCTGTAGATTATGAGTACAAGGATGTGGCGGCGTACATCAACATTGCCGAGAAGATGGACATATATTCCACCTCTATGGGCAGCCAGTTTGATTTGTATATGTTTGAAAAGCAGGCGGGAACGAAACTGTCCGCCGACGGGTTGGCTCTTTTTTATCAGATTGAAGGTAAGTACAATGTATTTGACAAGATTAAAAGCGGAGAATACAAGCAAGAGCTGGATAAAATTGTCGATTATATGATCTTTAATAATGAAGATAAGAAAAAATTTCTGGAGATGCTGGGATACTGTCTCGGATTTAGAAGTAAGAGCATGGTGGTGGATAATATTACCACGATATGTGTCTGCGAAGATTTGGCAGAGGAAATGATGTTATCCGGGGCAGAGCGGGAAATACTCTACTACGGCGCTCTGATTCACGATATCGGCATGTTGGCAATACCGAGAGAGATTATCGAGGCACCCCGTAAGCTGGAGCCTGAGGAGATTCAAACACTTAGGACACATGTGGAGATAGCGGAGAAGGCATTGCGGAATAAGATGCAGAGCGAAGTTTTTGATATAGCGCTGGCACATCACGAGAGATGCGACGGCAGCGGTTATCCCCATCGTCTGAAAGATATGCAGATGAATATGCCTCAGAAAATATTGCAGGTAGCGGACGTTGTCACAGCGCTTGTAAACCCGAGAAGTTATCGTAAAGATATGCCGAAGGAAAAGGTGATTGCAATTTTGAATGAGGAGGCGTCTAAAAACCGGTTAAAAAAGACGGTTGTGACCACCTTTGTCAAATCTTATGACCACATTATGGAGCGTGTAAAAAAAGAATCTGCCGAAATTATGAAGATGTACGATACGCTGAATATGCAGTATGAAATGGTCAGCAAGAAATATAAAATATAGTTAGATAAATATAATAAAAATTTGTTGAAGAAATTTTGTAATTTGTATAGCTTTTTTGTGTGGTTTTGTAATATAATAAAGATGCATATGTAGGAGCAAGGCCTTTATGAGTAAGTTGTTTGATATGGACAGTCCTATCATGCGTTTTCTAAACCGTATGGCGGACATGATTATTCTGAATATACTGCTGATTATCTGTTGTATTCCGATTATCACTGTAGGGGCGGCGTTTACAGCTATGCACTATGTACTTTTGAAGATAGTACGTGATGAGGAAGGCTATCTGGTGAGAGGTTTTTTCAAATCTTTTGTCCAGAATTTTCGGCAGGCTACATTGATATGGCTTATAATGCTTCTTATCATAGCGATTTATGTAGGCGATTGGCTTATTTTCGGATTTTCAGGCGTTGCGTTCCCACGGGTGCTGGTCGTAGGAGTGATGGCGATTGGAATCGTTATTGTGATGGTATCCATGTATGTATTTCCGCTGCTGGCAAGATTTGATAATACAATTCGCAAAACAATCAATAATGCAACGCTTCTTGCGTTTGCCAATTTGCCGAAGACAATCCTGATGGCAGTATTTTATGCATTGCCGTTTGTGATAGGTTACTTTTCGGC
The DNA here is from genome assembly GCA_022510565.1 of Lachnospiraceae bacterium. Classification (GTDB taxonomy): domain Bacteria; phylum Bacillota; class Clostridia; order Lachnospirales; family Lachnospiraceae; genus UBA3282. The sequence continues at coordinate 69,784 of JAFLTE010000014.1, forward strand.
ATATTCCTTTATATTTATTGTTATGTTTGGTTTTTCGGTTCCTGCATACGGTGCAGCATGGCTATACAGTAGTATATTTAAAAAATTTGAACCGGAAGCAGAGCCACTAACTTCAGATATGGATTTTTCGATAAATGTAGAACGGGGAGAAGAGGAAACGAATGGAAAAGCAGAATAGATCAGCTGTTATGGCTTGGATTGTTCCGGCACTCATCCTTATTATCGTGATTTTTGTCATGATGTTTAACTTTTCATCTAAGAGCAGTGCAGATGCGTCGGAGACAATTTCAAGGAATCTTATAAGGTCGGCGCAGACATACGGAGAGAACTTTAGCAACGAGTTGGAGATTCTCAGCAGGGTTGCCGGTCCGTTTTGTGTTTGGTTGGAGCAGAATCCCAAGCTGGACGAGAGTCATGCGGCAGAAATGGCGGAAATATTATACTCCTGCACAAGCGCTCACCGAGTGATTTACTGTGACAGTGATGGACAAGGAGTTGACCAAGCGGGTGAATCGGTATCTGTCGGTAATGAGGAATATTTCCGGAATATACTGCAATCCGACACACTCTCATACGTGTATGTAGACGAAGAGGGAACAAACGGGGCAATCGCAGTAGTACAGCGTATCGACCGTGAGAATGGTCAATACTATGTGCTTATGTATTTCTCGATGGACAAATTCTCCGAGTTGATGACAAAATCGGATTTTGATGCCAGTTCGTTTCTGATACTTATAGATTCCGAGGGCAGGATTTTAGGAAGCGCCGGTGCAACAGAAAGCAATTTGCTGCAGAGTGCAAATTTGCTGGAAACACTTCAGAAGGACAACTCTAAGGAAGCGCGTACGATTCGCAACCGCATGGACAACGGTTCGCGTGGAACGACTGCAGTGACGGTTTCGGGAGAGAGCTGCACGCTTGCATATGTACCTTTCGGTGCAAATCGTTGGGAAGTAGTTCTTGGTGTCAGTCAGGCTTACGTGGACAGACAGGTAAATCTTCAGTGGCAGAATACGAAGAATATGTTGTTTTATCTGGTTGCAGCAGTATTCGTGTTTATCTGTATGATCGTGGTTGTAAATATTATCGGTAAGCTGCGCAACAACGAGAAGAAGAAAGAGTTGGAAGACAAGGCGGATACAGATCTTCTGACCGGTTTGACCAACAAGTTGGCGACGGAGCGTAGGATTAAGGATTATATGGCTCAGAATCCGAATACACAGTCAATGTTGTTTATATTGGACGTGGATAATTTTAAGAAGATTAATGATACAATGGGTCATGCGTTTGGTGATGAAGTACTGCGCTCGCTGGGACAGCAGATTACTGCAATCTTCCGCGCAACTGATGTTGTCGGACGTGTCGGCGGTGATGAGTTTATGATTTTCTTAAAGGGAGTCAGCGATGAGGATGCTATCCGTAAGGAGGCTAAGAAGGTTGAGAACTTCTTCCGTAACTTCCAGGCGGGTGAGTATGTGAAATACGCCGCTACCGCGAGTATAGGTGTGGCGATTTTCCCACAGGAAGGAAGCGATTTCGAGTCGTTGTATAAGGCAGCGGACCAGGGCTTGTATAAAGCGAAAAAGCGCGGTAAGAACCAGTTGGCATTTTATCGTGATGAGTGGATGCCGCCTGCTGGAGACAGCAATTAAACAGTTACAGATAATGAGACGGCAGAGATTCTGCCGTCTTTTTTTGATTGACAATATACCCCCTAGGGGTATATATTGTTTATGTAAGTGTTAAAAATCAAGTGACGACAGATAACAGCAGATAGAGGTTTGTGCAAGAGGAGAGAACACGGATGAAGGATACAAAGACTCCGGATAATGCGGAAAATTTATGTGAATGTTGTCATCATAAAAATACGCCGCGGGATGCCAAGGTGCAAAAGCAACTGCAAAATCGTGTAAATCGTATTATTGGACAACTGGGTGGAATCAAAAATATGATTGACGATAACAGATATTGCGGAGATATATTGATTCAGATCGGTGCCGTGGAGAGTGCCTTGCAAAGTCTTGGGTATACTATTCTACAGGATCATATGCAGACTTGCGTCTCGGAGGAAGTCAAGAAAGGCAATGATGAGATTTTGACAGAGGCGGTTGAGTTGATCAAGAAGTTGAAGTAGGAAAGGGGCTTGACATGAAAATGTTTTTCATGTGGGAAGGTTAAGAGCGTAAGGAAGGTGGTTGAACATGAAAATGTTTTCATGTTCGGGATTATGGATAAGGAAAGGGGCTTGACATGAAAACGCAAAAGTTCCAGATAACCGGTATGACTTGTGCGGCGTGCAGTGCTCATGTGGAGAAAGCAGCGGCAGGTGTCGAAGGTGTAGGTACGGTAAACGTAAGTCTTCTAATGAATAATATGACGGTGGAATATGATGAGCCGGCAACACCGCAGGCAATATGTGCAGCGGTGGAAGCAGTAGGATATGGTGCCAGTCCTGTGTCGTCAGGCGATGGAGTAGAACAGACAGGCGGTTCCTCGGACGCTTTGGAGGATCGGGAGACACCCCGCATACGACGCAGATTGATTGCATCATTATGCCTTTTGCTGCCGCTTATGTATGTGTCTATGGGACATTTGATGTGGGGATGGTATGTTCCGGCGGCATTCGCCTCTGACCCGTGGGCAATTGCTCTGTTCCAGATGTTGTTGACCGGATTGATTATGGTTATCAACCAGAAATTTTTCATAAGCGGGTTTCAGGGACTGATGCACAGGGCACCCAACATGGATGCACTTGTTGCACTCGGAAGCGGTGCAGCGTTTGTGTACAGTACGGCGGTCATGTTCCGTATGGGGTCGCACCTTGGTGGGCAGCATGCGGAGATGGCAATGCACTGTCTGCACGATATGTACTTTGAGTCTGCTGCGACAATTTTGACGTTAATTACAGTGGGTAAAATGTTGGAGGCATACAGCAAAGGCAAGACCACCAATGCTATTAAAAGTCTGATGGACTTGGCGCCCAAGACGGCACACGTATTGCGGGACGGCGCTGAAGTTACAGTGCCTGCGCAGGAAGTTATGCCCGGAGAAATTTTTATTGTGAAGCCCGGAGAGAGCATTCCCGTGGACGGAGAGGTTATTGAAGGTGAGAGTGCTGTGGATGAGTCCGCGTTGACGGGTGAGAGCCTTCCGATCGATAAGTATGTGGGGGCCTCGGTGAGTGCGGCGACCATAAACACTAACGGGGCATTGACATGCCGCGCGACCCGGGTCGGGAAAGATACTACTCTGCAGCAGATTATAGACATGGTGGAAAATGCGGTTGCCACGAAAGCGCCCATCGCGCAGATTGCGGATAGGGTATCGGCGGTGTTCGTGCCCGTAGTTATTATTTTGGCAGTGATAACGTGCCTGGTCTGGCTGATGATAGGAGTTGGTGTGGGCAAGGCTCTTTCCTATGCTATCAGTGTTCTTGTTATCAGCTGTCCGTGCTCGCTGGGACTTGCCACACCTGTGGCAATCATGGTGGGAAACGGTATGGGCGCCAGACAGGGTATTCTGTTTAAAAATGCAACAGCTCTGGAGCATGCCGGCAGGATGGATTTTGTAGTGCTTGACAAGACAGGAACCGTTACGGAAGGTAAACCGAAAGTAACGGACCTATGCCCTGCGGAAGGTGTGCCCGAAAGCGAACTGCTGCAGGTGGCCGCTGCCCTGGAAAGTAAGAGCGAACATCCTCTGGCAAAGGCAGTTTGCGAGCGAGCTGAGTCTGAGAAGATTGTGTCGGAATCAGTCGATAATTTCCGTGCCCTTCCGGGTTCAGGGGTGGAAGGCACCCTCGGCGGTGAGACGGCAGTAGGAGGTAACACGGTGCTTCTTAGCGCTCGTGGACTGCTGACCCGGTCTATGCGGATACTCGGAGAAGAGGCAGCGGAGCAAGGTAAGACACCGCTTTATTTTGCCAAGGGCGACAGGCTCTTGGGAATGATTGCGGTGGCTGATGTGGTAAAACAGGGCAGTAAACAGGCAATAACGGAGCTGCGCAACATGGGCATACAGGTTGTCATGCTGACCGGTGATAACAAGCGGACAGCGCATGCAATCGGCAGTCAGGTGGGACTTACGACGATCGTGTCAGATGTTCTTCCGAACGATAAAGAAGCGGTTATCCGTAAATTGTCCGAGTACGGTCGTGTTGCAATGGTGGGGGATGGCATCAATGATGCCCCTGCACTGACGAGAGCGGATGTGGGCATTGCCATAGGAGCAGGCGCGGACGTGGCATTGGAGGCAGCGGACATTGTCTTAATGAAGTCTGAGCTTACCGATGTGCCGGCAGCAATCAGGCTGTCCAGACAGGCGCTTCGGAATATCCACGAGAATTTATTCTGGGCTTTCTTCTATAATTGTGTGGGTATTCCGTTGGCGGCGGGCATATTGGTGCCTTTCGGACTGAGTTTAAATCCGATGTTTGCGGCGGCGGCCATGAGCCTTTCCAGTTTTTGCGTGGTGACTAACGCCTTGCGGTTAAATTTATTTTCCGTACGTTCGGATAGAAGAGACAAGAAAAAGAGAGAGATTCCGATGCCGGAACTAACCGGTTTTACGGAGATAGAGAATGAACAACAAGAAAATAAGGAGGTAAATCAAATGATCAAAACATTGGACATTGAAGGCATGATGTGCGCACACTGTCAGGCGCATGTGCAAAAAGCGTTGGAGGGCGTAGCGGGCGTGACACAGGTTATTGTCAGTCTGGAAGAGAAGAATGCAACCGTAACCGCAGATGCAGGTGTGGAGGATCAGGCATTGATTGACGCTGTGACAGAGAGTGGCTATAAAGTTTTAGCGTGCAAAGAGAAATAACAGTATTTGTATGCGGACGACACAGTGATGGACGAACGAAATATGTGTTTTGTTAAATGTGTATAGTAAAGTATATAATTATTCGTCAACTTGTCTATGAATTTGGAAAAAATAATATAAAGTAAGCAATTTCTACAATGGAAATTAAAATCTTTGTGGAATAATGGCATAGCAAAGGTTGAAAAAGTCCGCTATACTAGATGCAGAGTTAATTTCCGATGAGTCTTCATCGAGACAAAAAACAAATTAGGAGGCAATCATGGCAAGTTTATCTTTGAAAAATGTCTGCAAAGTTTATCCTAACGGCTTTGAGGCAGTAAAGGATTTCAATCTTGAAATCGCAGATCAGGAGTTTATTATTTTCGTAGGTCCTTCCGGTTGTGGTAAATCTACAACACTTCGTATGATCGCAGGTCTGGAAGACATCTCTTCCGGTGAGCTGAAGATCGGCGACAGAGTCGTAAACGACGTAGAGCC
>JAFLTE010000015.1:0-48264 GCA_022510565.1 Lachnospiraceae bacterium
ATATTTCAACCAATAAGAGGAGGAAGATAATGAGTATATTAGAAACAAAAGGTTTATGCAAAGACTATGGCGCAAATCATATTCTTACGGACGTAGACTTCCAGATTAATAGCGGAGAATTCGTTGCTATAATGGGACAATCAGGCGGCGGGAAATCAACATTTCTATATTGTGTCAGCGGAATGGATCATCCGACATCAGGCAAGATATGTTTTGACGAAGTTGATATGGCAGATTTGTCCGATAAGCAAATGCAGGAACTGAGACTTCAGAGAATGGGATTTGTTTTCCAGAAGCCAAGCTTCCTGAAAAATCTTTCTATTATTGATAATATTGTGTATCCGGCATTTCAATTGGGAGAAGTAAACAGGTCTGAAATTGTTGAGGAAGCTTTGGCACTTATGCAAGAGATGGGCATTTCATCTGTTGCGGAACATGATATTTATAAGGTTTCCGGCGGGCAGCTTCAGCGGGCAGCAATCTGCAGGGCTATGATCAATCACCCGGATATTCTGTTCGGTGATGAGCTTACGGGAGCGCTTAATTCATCAACCACAAGAGAGGTTTCGGGCATCATTGACAATATAAACAGAAAAGGGACAACCGTTTTATTAGTTACGCATGACGCAAATGTAGCCGTACATGCCGATAAAGTAATTTATTTAGAGGATGGCAGGATAATGGATACATTAACCTTGGGCAAGTATGACGAGGGCAGCGCCGGGGCACGTGATGTGGAGATGAAAAACTGGCTTAAAAAGATGGGATTCTGATAGATTATATGAATTAATCAAAACAGCAGAGTCGCTGAGATTACGGCTCTGCTGTTTATGGTCTATCGCTCAATATCCCCTGCTACCGCAAAAAACGCCTCTACCACTGCCGGATCAAAATGTGTTCCGGATTCCTCCCTGATAATCGCATATGCCTTTTCAAGCGGCATTGCGTCTTTATAACAGCGTTTGGAAGTCAGTGCATCAAAAACGTCCGCCACTGCCATAATCCTCGCACAAAGCGGTATGTCTTCCCCACTGATGCCGTAAGGATAACCTTTTCCGTTCCACCATTCATGATGATACGCCGCCATTTCCACCGCCATGTTCAAATACTCCGACTCTCCAAGCTCTTCCTTTGCATGGGCAAGCAGTTCCTCTCCTGCCGTGGTATGTGTTTTCATAATCGCAAATTCTTCATCCGTCAGTTTTCCCGGCTTATTCAGGACTGCGTCCGGTATATGTATCTTTCCAATGTCGTGAAGCGGCGCTGCCACTACCATATCCCCCATATACTTGTCAGTCAAAGTATCACTGTACGCGCCTTGCCTTTTAAGCTGATTTGCAATGCTCTCAACAAATTTCGCTGTACGCCTGATATGTCCGCCTGTATTGTCGTCCCTGTTCTCTACAACCTCCGCCATGAACGAAATCATACCTGCCTGCATATTAGAAACCTGTTCATGGTAAAAAGAACGCTTATTGCCCTGCATGATCAACACAATAATTGTGATTGTCATAATAAACGCTGTCACACTGCTGATACCGATAAACGACATTATCTCATATCCGTAAGAACCATCCGGTGCCTGCAAATTTCCCCGTTCCCCCACGATCTGCATTACCCCCGAATTGGAGAAAAACATCATCAGGATACCCACCAGCCAAAGCAGATACCTCTCTGATCTTCGCAGGCTCCTATGCTTCATATTCTCATTAAACCAGATGCGCCATTTTTGTCCCTTTACACAGAACAAGATCAGCAGTGCGAACAATACTCCGTAAACCATAAGTTGATATATCTGTGCTTCCTGCGCTGACAGAGAAAACAGATAGGGCGGTACAAGTATGATCGGGACTAAAAGACCGTTGAGAATACCCAGAAGCGGTATCATCAGAAGCAGTCCCCGCAGACGGTGTTTTTTTCTGCCAAGACAGATATTCAGTCCGACCAGAACACCGGTTGCTATTATTGCCGCATCTATTCCAAAAGCAAAAAATATGCCGGTAATAAGGAAAAAACTAATCCCATAAAAAATACGCTGTTTCTTAGTTTCCATATCAGGCTCTAAGAAAACATACTTTTTTGCTAAAAATCCGCTTAATGCAACTGCCGCTGTTTCCAGTATACAAATAATTGCTGCTACCATTTCAATGCTTTCTCCCTTTTCACTTTTTATTTAATGGCATATGCCTCACAGAATTTTCGACCCTTAGACAGTTTTAGTGATTTTATTGTATTTTTTGATTGTATCTTATGCAAAAAAGTTTGTCAATGAAAAAACGACCAGGAGTCGATTTTTAAAAAAGGAAAATCCCGGGTTCAACCCCGGGACTCTGCCTACAGTCTGAAAGTCTGTCCGCATATATCTTATCTTACTCCTTAATAAGAGAATACGCAGTGATTCTCTTAATCGGACGGCACAATATCACACCGATAATAATATTCACTATCGTCAATATCACCGCCAGTTAATTAATAAGGCCACGAATGAATCCAAGTATACCTGACTGCGCACCCAGCGTTTTTTCAACTATATCAATGAAAACCTCAATATCACCTTCAGAAAAACTGCCATTGTCAAATAAATGTTGACTCATAATTAAAATCATTCTGACTCGTTCTTCTATATGATCACAGGTAAACATGCCTTGCGCAATGCCCTCTGATACGACTTCGGAAAGAAGCGGAACGGCTTCATCAACAATCCGCCTGCAAATCTTTTCGTGCATGATGATATTTTCTTTTTGATTTAATGCATCGGCAATATTGCTTTCACTCTGTTCCGGACGAAGTGATGCGATAATACCGACCAGTTTTTGAGGAACGGGAATCGGAGCAGACAAAACTGCTTTTGCTCGCCGAACTTCATCACTTATCATCATGTTAATGACTTCTTCAAGAGTAGCTTCCTTGCTGGGAAAGTAATAATAGTAAGTCCCTTTGGCAATATGAGCTTCCGCAATGATTTCATCTATGCTGGTTTCCTCATACCCTTTTTGAATAAACATCTGATACGCAATCCTCAGTAGTTCTTGTTTTCGTCTTTCTCCTTTTTCACCTTTCATTTTGTATCATTCACCTTTCCAATTTTTCAACTATAGTTCGGTTTTTATAATTTAGTAAATACGACTCTTCTATGCTTTATTTTTCACCCACCACGCAATTGCTTTGGCAAACCGCTCCGGTATCTCATGAAAATGTCCACCGTCGTTCCACTCAAAATAAATACTTGTACTTTGTATGTCATCCCCACCAACACTTAGCTGACGCAACAAAATGTCCCTCGCCCGCTGTGTGCAATCCGCCACTTGACCCATCCGCGGATTTTTGCTTAAGCTCTCTTTTTTACCGAGAGAAAGATACACCTTAAGATCTTTACGGAGCGGTTGGTTTTGTTCCATAAATTCACAAAAATTATCATACCAGAGTGAACCCGACAGGCTGCCGATCACGCCGAATACATCTGTCTTATAACAAGAGTAAAGTGCCGCCAATCCGCCTAAGGAATATCCGAGCAACACCGTATGTTCCGGTTCAGGTTTGGTTCGATAGTTGGTATCAATATAAGGCTTAATCTCCTCCGTCAGACGAAGAAAGTATTCATCCGCCTTTCCTGCCGGGGCCGTCTCGCCCTTGCGGAAAGCCGACGCGCTCCACGGTGTGAAATCATCGTTCCAATCGCCCGGCTGAACGGAAAGAAGGAGGAACTCTGCTGCAACTCCGACTTTCTTTACTTCATTCACGACCTCATCAAGCGGTATCTCTCCATTGACATAGATTACCGGATAGTGCTCCTGTGTGCTATTGTAATTTTTCGGAAGATACAGACTGCAGGATAAGCCCGCAATCTGTATTTCAGTAATCTGAATGTGATTATCTTTACTTGTTTGATTATCTTTCATCTGATTTTCTTTCCGATTATTCGATGTTTGTTTCACATATGATTATTAATTACTTGACACCTGCCATCATACGGATAATTGCCTTCATCCACTGTGTAAAAATATGCCAATATCCTGCCACATTGGCATCGATTGCGCGAATCATACTCTCATAGTCAAAACTGCCGTCCGCTGCTCTTACCGCTTCAAAGAACACGCCGCGGGCTTCACTGTCTCCAAGAGCTATGCCGCCACGGGCCACATCACCGATAGCAATCTGCGATCCGATTGCCAAAGCTCCATAGCTGAACTGCCCGACCGCCACGGCACCCATACTAAAAATGCCCACGCTGAGCGCACCAAATGTAATGATGCCGGCAGCAAGAGAGCCAAGCGCGACGCAGCCCACAACAGCGGTTCCGATTGCCAGAAGAAGTCCAACTCCTGCCACTGCCACCGTAACGACACCCACGCCTACTATTCCTATGGCAATAATCCCCTGCGCTATATTGCCGATGGCAATCACGCCTTTAGCCCGCACGGGCCTAATACCAAAATGGACATGGACAAGGGGAAGTCCTCTCCAACTTTTTTGACTCTTGTATTCATATTCAAAAGTCTGCCGTTGAACGATAACCTGCTGTGCAGTACCGTTCTTCCTTATACCGTCGCCGGTCTCATAGATGCTATCCTGATTGCCCGAATCGGTTGAGTATTCTTCAGATTCTTTCAGCAAATAGTCCGTGCTGACCCCAAACATATCACTGATTGCCACAATCTTATCCAGTTCCGGAACCGACTGATCCGTCTCCCATTTTGATACGGATTGTCTGGACACGTTCAGCATTTCCCCGAGCGCCTCCTGAGAGAAGCCCCTTTCTATTCTTAGCCTATAAATTTTTTCTCCGAGTGTCATAGTTCGTCTCCTTTTCTTATCTCAATATTATCACCACCGCAGCATAAGGCAATTCCGGCCGACCAACTTGTAACCCTATGCGATGCCGCCTGACTTGATTTAATAATAAAGGAAAAACTTAAAAAGACTATATAATTGACTTGGAAATTTGTCAACTGCCGGTTGCAGATAACAAAAACGCATGTTTTCCGCCTACCAGGAGACAACAAAAGAGGCTGTGAAAAATAAGATAGCTTCCTCCGCAACCCATGTAAAGATTTTTTGTTCGGAATATGCTATATTGTTCCTCAGAAGGGAGCCGGCAAATGCAGGAATGGAAGAATTGTGTTCGAAGAATGGTGGATTATATCGAGGCGCGCATCGGTGATACTCCATTGCTTTATGACATTGCGCGGGAGGTGGGTTATTCACCCTATCATTGCTCAACGGTATTTCACCGTGTCAGCGGGATGACAATCCGTGACTACATCGCGGCCCGAAGGCTCGCGCTGGTGGCAGCGGTGCTCAGAAATGCACGGGAACCGGTTGCACAGATTGCGCTTGAGTTCGGATTCTCGTCACAGACTGCGCTGACGCGGGCATTTAAAAATGCCTACGGAATCTCGCCGTCAAAGTACCGTCGTAAACCGATTCCCATTCCACAGCAGATCCGCCTGAATATCCCCTTTGAAATCAACGAAAAAGGAGAGGTGTCTATGAGTGAATTTAAAACCTTGGATGTGCACACTGAGTATATTCCTGCACACAAATATCTTGGGGCGTACAAACGCACTGAGACAAAAAACGGATTAATCTGGCCGGGGCACGACTGCGATCTTCTCTGTGGGATTGTTGAGAGTATGCCGAATACCGATCGAATCATCGGGAGCTTTACCGCGGGATGGGACAACTCGACCGGTAGGCAGAGTTATTTCTTCGGTGGTGGAATCGACGCCGAGGCTAGGGATGTAGAAGTCCCCGACGGTCTGGAGCTGCGGGGAGAGTTCCCGGGGAGTTATTATCTCGTGTTCAGCCACCCGCCGTTTAAGTATCCCGAAGAAAATGCCGAAGCTATGAGTCGTGTCGAGGAGCTTGCGTGGAACTACGACCCGGCACCCCTGGGCTTTGAGTGGAATGAGACGGAATGCCAATGCTATCAGCGGCACTACCCTGAGGTGCTGGGATATCAGGTGTTACGACCGGTAAAGAAGATAAAATAGACGTTTAGGTCTTTCAGACAAAAAAATCCCCACAGAAAATTTCATGTTTCTAAAACATACAATTTCTGTGGGGAATTTGTTTATCAAATACTGAACAGTAAAAAATGACTATTTTCTGACTGCCTCTTTCTCATTAGTGACACCCGCTGCAGCGTGTACAGTCACCACACTGAGCGGACTTACCCGCCTTTTTATCTTTAATGATACTCCGTATCGCGAGTGCCGCCGCACCTGCTACGATTGCCAATACAATTGCCGTTCCCATAGAGTCAGCTCCTTTTGCTATTAATTATATATCCTACATATCAAACTCGCAAGCCCAGACAGTCTGTGCTTTTGTATCTTCCATACGTCTATTGTTTAGCAAACTTTGTTGTGTCAACCCGCAGGGAATCCACTGCCTTATACGGTCTGAACAATAAGTACAGGAAACCGATTACAAGGAGAAGTGACACAACCGTTCCGATAGCGAATCCGCCTCCCGCAAAGAATGTTCCGAGCTGGTAGATACACATCGCTACGATATAAGCAAGCACACACTGGTATCCGATGGCAAACCAGAACCACTTAGCGTTGTTCATCTCTCTCTTAATTGCGCCCATCGCTGCAAAACACGGTGCACACAAAAGGTTAAATGCCAGAAATCCATATGCTGCAATCGGTGTCATAACCATTGCAAGGCTGCCCCATACTTCCGCGCCGTCTTCCGCAACCTCGGCAAATCCAAACAGCATGCCGAAGGTAGCTACAACATTTTCTTTGGCAATCAGACCGGTAACAGCGGCAACCGCCATCTTCCAGCCTTCTCCTGCCTGCGTCCATCCCAACGGTGCGAAAATCCATGCTATAGCGCTGCCAATCTTCGCCAGAATACTGGCATCAAGCTGCTCCGCTTCCAGCATACCGAAGCTACCGTCCGCCCAGCCAAAGCTCATTAAGAACCACAAGACGATTGTAGATAAAAGGATAATCGTACCCGCCTTTTTGATGAAGGACCATCCGCGCTCCCACATACTCCTTAGGACTGCGCCCACGGTAGGCATATGGTATGCCGGAAGCTCCATAACAAAAGGTGCCGGCTCTCCTGCAAACATTTTCGTCTTCTTTAATATGATGCCGGAGCAGACGATAGCTGCAATACCAATCAGGAAAGCACTCCATGCAATCGCGCCGGAGTTATCAAAAAATGCGCCCGCAATCAACGCAATGATCGGCAGCTTGGCACCACAGGGAATAAATGTAGTGGTCATAATCGTCATTTTGCGGTCCCTGTCATTTTCAATCGTGCGGGACGCCATGACACCGGGCACACCGCAGCCCGTACCGATCAGAATCGGAATAAAGGATTTTCCCGATAAACCAAATTTACGGAAAATACGGTCCATGATAAATGCCACTCTCGCCATATAACCGCAGGATTCCAGGAATGCCAGGAAAATAAACAACACAAGCATCTGTGGCACGAAACCGAGAACCGCGCCCACACCTGCTACAATACCGTTCAAAATCAGACCCTGCAGCCAATCCGCACAGTTAATGCTCTCGAGAACACTCTCGATTGCGGGCGGAATAATTTCACCGAACAATACATCGTTCGTCCAGTCAGTCACAATCGTTCCGATTGTCGTAACGGATACATAATATACGATAAACATTATAACCGCAAAAATCGGAAGTGCCAGCCATCTGTTTGTTACAATTCTGTCAATTTTGTCGGAGGTTGTCATCGTATTGTTTTTGTTCTTGGCAACGCAGTCCTTGATGACGGATGAAATGTATACGTACCTTTCGTTGGTGATGATGCTCTCCGTATCGTCATCAAAGGCATCTTCAAGATTCTTAATCTCAGCGCTTACATCAGGCACAACCTGCATCTGCTCTTCAATCTTGCTGTCTTTCTCCAACAATTTGATGGAGAAAAATCTCTTCCGATCTTCCGCTACACTTTCCAGTTTTGCGGATACGGATGCAATAGCATCCTCCACTTTCTCATCAAATCTGTGCACTACAGTCTGCGCTTTTTGGCCGGCAAGTGCCACTGCCTTATCGGCTGCCTCCTGAATGCCGGTACCTTTCAGCGCGGAAATTTCCACCACCTCACAGCCCAGACTTTTGCTCAGCTTATCCGGAGAAATCTTGTCGCCGTTCTTATTGACAAGGTCCATCATATTGACTGCCATCACAACCGGAATACCAAGCTCCATCAACTGTGTGGACAAATATAAATTTCTCTCGATGTTTGTACCATCCACAATATTGATGATGGCGTCGGGCCTCTCACCAATCAGGTAATTTCTGGCAACCACTTCTTCCAATGTGTAAGGGGATAAAGAATAAATACCCGGCAGATCCATAATAATCACATCTTTATTGCTTCTTAGTTTACCCTCTTTTTTCTCCACCGTAACACCGGGCCAGTTTCCTACAAACTGGTTCGACCCTGTCAGGGCGTTAAATAGTGTTGTTTTACCGCAGTTGGGATTCCCTGCGAGTGCAATTTTTACTGACATTTTTTACCTCCTAATCTATCCGCATTTTATGTCATGCTGCCTGACAAAACACTTGAAGCTATTCAACCTCTATCATCTCAGCATCAGCCTTGCGCAAAGATAACTCATATCCTCGTACGGTAACTTCCACAGGATCTCCGAGGGGCGCCACCTTGCGTACAAATATGGCAACACCTTTTGTAATTCCCATATCCATGATACGCCTCTTGACCGGTCCTTCTCCCGACAGCTTCTTAACCGTCACAGTTTCACCGCAGGATACTTCTCTCAATGTTTTCATCAATATCCTCCTCCATTTGAAAATATATAGTTAGTTTAAACTTACCGAAATCGTTAAAAATAAATTGCAGTTAGTTATAACTTACCCAAAACAATAAAAATAAATTGTGGTTAGTTGCAACTTACCCAATTCCATAAAAATAAACTGTTATACAATAATACGGCTCGCCATATCCTTACCGATTGCGACTCTGGAATCTTTAATATTCACAATCAGGTTTCCGCCTGACGTAGAGATTACCGTCACATCAGCTCCCGCGACAAACCCGAGATTCTCCAAAAATTGTCTGACGTTCTCTTTGCCGCCGACTCTTTTAATGGAAGCAAGTTCTCCTTCTTTTGCAAGTGTTAATGGCATCACACTCATCTCCTTCTCGCTAATTTCCTTAATTTATGTACCGCCCTGCTATAATATATGCCGCTTTTGGCATTTTAGTTAGCAATTACTAACTCAAGTGCATTCTTAGGTTAGCACAAACTAACTGAGGTGTCAATAATTTTATAAAAATTTTTTTCTTAGATTTATCATAGCAATGATTGCAAAACAGTATCTACAACATCACAATAATCTCTGTGAGAACTTAATGCCATAGCCTGAAGTACATACACCACATTCTTCTCCGGCATAACTTTGATTTGCTGGCCACCGTATCCATTACAGCCGTATCCGTCATCATATATCCACCACATATAGCCGTAGCCATGCTTAATCAGATTTCGCCCATGAAAGAGATCGATCGGTGTAAGTGCATCATTGATATATTTTTCCGATACTATTTGATTACCATCACACTTACCTTTATTTTTAAACAAAAGACCAATTTGAGCTAAATCACGTGCGGAAAGATTAGATGTATTCTGCTCTGCTATAGCGGTACCAATGTTATAACAGAGTCCGTCCGAGAACATAAACCACCTTTCACTTTCAATCCCAAGTGGCTGATATAAATATGAATTGCAAAAATCAAAAATATTCATTCCCGTTGCGGCAGCAAGCACTGCCGAAAGAAGAATGACATCCCACTCTTTATACGATGATACTGTCCCCGGATATGTTTCCATTTTAACATCTGCTATGTACGCCAAATGATCTTTTGCGCGATTAAATTGCTCCATCATAGGGCAATGATACTTTACTCCACCGTTCCAATAGATGCCACTAGACATTGTTAATAAGTGCTTAATGGTAATAAGCGGATGATAAGAGTTATTCCTTCCGTCAAACAACGGCAGATAGGTAGAAATCGGCTCGTCCACACTAGTGATAAATCCTTTGTCAATAGCAATTCCACAGCATACCGACAGAATACTTTTCCAAATGGATTTGATATTATGACGGGATGTTTCGTTGTAATTATTATAATACCGCTCTAAGACAATCTCATCATTTTGATATATAAGCACACTGTTTAACAGGCGATAATGCCTGCTTTTTACGTACTCATCCAATTTCTGTATCATTTCAGATACCTTCCTACAATTGATTTATCACTTGTTTTCAGTTCCTCCGGTGTTCCTGCAGCAATCACATATCCACCGTCGTTTCCGCCACCGGGACCGAGTTCGATGATATAGTCACAATTTGACAATATATTCGGATCATGCTCCGTTACGATAACACTGCCACCGTTTTCCACAATCTCCTGCAATAGCTCCATGAGCTTTTCACTGTCATAGAGCGACAACCCCGTTGTCGGTTCGTCAAGGATATATAAGACATTTGCCGATTTACGAATTTTAACAAGTTCACGAGCCAATTTTATCCTTTGACTTTCACCTCCCGAAATTGTCGGAGTTTTCTGCCCCAGCTTGATGTACCCCATGCCGACTCTCTTTAGTGTTTGAAGCATTTCGTTAATCAGCTTGTCCTTACCCTCAAAATATACGATTGCTTCATCGACCGTCATATTGAGAATATCGCGAATGTTTTTGCCATCCACTTCAACCTCGCATGCCTCTGGTATAAAGCCTGTTGTACCGCATGCTTCACAGTCTATGTCAATGAAGTTCCCCATCCCAATATGATAATGTACGATACCTTCACCATGGCATACTCGGCATCCTCCCTCAGAGTTTGTAGAAAACAGACCAACAGGCATTCCTGATTCCTTTGCAAAAAGGTTACGAATACGGTCAAACACCCCCGTATAGGTTGCCGGACAGGAGGTTTTCGAACGTCCGATGGGCTTTTGGTCAATAACAATACACTTCATGATACTTTCCCAACCGGACAGCATTGCATCCACTGCGCTGAAATCGCCGTCTTCTGCTTCTTCATCACTCACAAATTGATTCTTCAACGCCTTTCTGAGCAGCGGTACAAGTGTATCTGATACCAAACTTGACTTTCCACTGCCGGATACCCCTGCAATACCTACCATGATGCCAAGCGGAATATCTACGGAAATATTACGCAAATTGTGCTGCTTTGCTCCGCTGATGTGAAGCATATTTTCAGAGACAACGGCACGCGCTAAGGGCTTGATAAGAAAGCCTTTTTCGCGCGAAAGATAAGGTGCCGTCCTTGACTTATCGCAGATTAGAAAATCATTATAATTGCCCTCGTAAATCTTATAACCGCCTTCGATCCCCGCGTCAGGACCAAGATCAATAATATAGTCGGCTGCGCGCATAAAGTTTTCATCATGTTCTACCGCAACAACCGTATTACCTCTATCAACAAGATTCTTGATAATAGAGATCAGCTTTTCCTTTTCCAACTCATGTAATCCAATGGTTGGTTCATCAAAAACGAAAACAAGCGAATCCATTTCCGCGATTATATAACTTGCCAGAAATAATCTTTGTATCTCCCCACCGGAAAGCGTAGGTATAGGACGTGCAAGTGAGAGATGGTGCAAACCTACGTCGACCATACATTCCAGTTTTGCCAATATCTCATTTAAAAGCGGCTGCGCACCGTCAATCTCCAGGCCATCCAAAACGTCTTTAAGTTCACTGATATACATATTCTCAAATTCAGAAAAGGTTTTCCCGCCAACAGTCGTATGGGCGGCCATTTCACCAAGTCCACTACCGCTGCACTTTGGACATACCACCTCTTCTGCGTAAATTTTTGAAAAGAGAAAAAGTTTTTTTCTCGGTGTGGGATTTTCCTCACTTGAATATGTCTGATCGCCAACAGGTACAAATGCATTAACGCCTTCAAATTTCGTTTTTGGAGAACCATATTTTAGAGCAGAGAACTGCTCGGGAGTCAATGATGCAAGTGTCTGTTCAGGCGACACGTCAAGATATTTGTAATAGTCTGCAATCTTATTTCCCCAAGTTCTGATAATTTGAAATTTTCCCTCGAGCACATCCTTGACTGCTACTGATGTGTCGCCATAAATTGCATTTTCATCAATTTGCTTATATTTTCCCACACCAAGGCATTTGGGGCACATCCCTGCAGGTGAGAATTTTTGAAACATGTTCATGGCAAGCGGTAGCCCGTCATCATACTCTGGATCACGCTTTCCATAAGCCGAAAATAACACAGCCAGCATGGAAGATAGGCCTGATCTGGTACCAACCGTACTCCTCGGGTTTGATTGCCGAATGATGCGCTGCTCAACGGCAACAGTCGGCGAAAGCCCACTGATACTATCAAAGGCAGGAACACTGTCCACTGTGAGCTGCATACCGGAAAACATCAGGTACCTTCGTCTACCCTCTTCGTATAGTGTATCGAAGGCGAGACTTGACTTTCCGGAACCGGATACCCCGGTTATTACGGTAAGTTTACCACGAGGTATTTTCACATTAACACCTTTTAAATTATGTATGCGTGCATTTTTTATTTCAATATTCTTATTCATATGATTTTCCCTTATGTGTTCGCATCGACAAAGTATGCATAATTAAATTCTGATTCATCCTGCATATGACAAATCAAATCCGTGACAAAGTCCCAATAAACCTCAGTGTTTACAGACATTACCACTTTCACATCACCGTTTTCATCACAAATTGTATGACCATATTCCGGACTGTTCACATCCGTGTTAATCTCAAGCGATAACATCCTTTCGTCCTGTATCACATGGGGATTCAAAAGGACCACCGCCGCAATGGCATCTGTGCAGCTTGATTTGTAATGGGTATTTCTTCTGTACTGGCTGTACCAATTATCGAGCCAGAGATTTGAGATCAGCGTATCATTTTTTGCATCCATCAAATCAAACACCGCTTTATTTAAAACCGCCGTCTCCGCGGCATCGTGGGGAATCGCCGTCTGCGACGGGAATGCACTTTTCAGGCACACGTCAAATGCTTCGGCATCATAGAAGACATTGAAGTCGGCATATGGCGTATAGGTTCCAGCCCCTTCTATGATGGTTCCCATATAGATGATTCCGGCGGTATTCGCCGCGAAAGAGGCATCCTTTTCACACGCCAGTGCAATATTCGTGGCAGCGCCAACAGAGATAATTGTCACTTCTCCCTTGTATTTTGCTGCCTGCTCTATCATAAAATCGACGGAATTTAAGTCCTGCGGCTCCGTCTCGGAATAACCCCATTTTCTTTCATAGTAGGAGCCGAGGTCATGATATTTCTCAGGCTCTACATATTCATCAAAATGGTGCATGGAGCCATAGCGGTCAATCTTCCCGATGATTTTCTCCTGCTCCTCTAAATCCCTGACCCCGTTAATGGGTATATCCGTTCCCATATATACCGGAATATCTGCTCGCCCGATTCGCTCCAACTGCACCAACGCGGAATTCGTCCCGTATGACACGAACTGATTGCCGCCCGTAATCGTCACACCTAACAAATCAATCAATCCGAGTGTATCCGCCTGCGCCAATATGCACATGCACATCGCATCATCGTAAAGATAACTCATATCGCAATCCAGAATAACCTTAGGAATTGTCTCACTCTGCTTCAGTCCATACTTGCTCACCAGATATTCGGCTGCAGCTCTATCTTCTTCAGCGGAATATGAGGGAATCGTACTTTCTGCTGCTTCTTGCACGACACTATTATTTTCTTCTTGTTCCGCAATGGTTTCCCCGCATCCTGCTAACAGTAAAGCAACGGCAAGTACGAGTGCTGTTACTTTTTTCATATTATGTGTCCCTTCTGTTTTTAAAAAGTGCTTACCCACTCGGGATAAGCACTTTTCATTCATATCTTATATTCGTTCTTATGCCACCTGCATAAACCTTACAGTCTCTTCAACAGTTCCTCTCTCTGTGCCTCGTAGCCCGGCTTGCCGAGGAGCGCGAACATGTTCTTCTTGTAGCTCTCCACACCCGGCTGGTTGAACGGATTCACACCCAAAAGGTATCCGCTGACACCGCACGCAAACTCGAAGAAGTAGAACAACTGACCTAAGTAGAACTCATTCACCTCGGGAATATTCACCATAAGGTTCGGAACCTGTCCGTCCGTATGTGCAAGGATTGTTCCGTTCATAGCGCTCTTGTTTACGAAGTCCACATTTTTGCCCGCCAGATAATTCAGACCGTCCAAATCTACCGGCTCCTCGCCGATGATAATTTCTTCTCTGCTTGTCTCAATGTTGATAACCGTCTCAAACAGGTTTCTGGAACCGTCCTGAATGAACTGTCCCATGGAATGTAAGTCCGTGGTCAGGTCAACGCTGGCCGGGAAGATACCTTTCTGGTCTTTGCCCTCCGACTCGCCGTAAAGCTGTTTCCACCACTCGGACACGTAATGTACGCTGGGCTCGTAATTGGCGAGAATCTCGATTGCCTTACCTTTTCTTAATAAGATGTTACGAACCGCCGCATATTTCAGTGCATCATTCTCCTCGAAAGGTGCTTCAAGCGCCATCTTTCTGCCTTCTGCCGCGCCTTCCATCAATTTATCAATATCCGCGCCGGATACTGCAATGGGAAGCAGACCCACCGCTGTCAGTACGGAGAAACGTCCGCCTACATCATCCGGAACAACGAAACTCTCGTAGCCTTCTTCATTCGCAAGATTCTTCAGAGAACCTCTTGCCTTATCGGTGGTCGCATAAATTCTCTTCGCAGCCCCCTCTTTGCCGTACTTCTTTTCCGCCATCTCTTTAAACACACGGAATGCAATGGCGGGCTCCGTGGTAGTACCGGACTTGGAAATCATGTTAATGGAGAAATCCCTGTCGCCGATTACATCAATTAAATGCTTAATATAAGTGGAGCTGATGGAATTACCCACGAAATATATTTCCGGTGTCTTTCTGATAGACTTATCCACTACATTGTAGAAGCTGTGACGTAAGAATTCGATTGCCGCCCTCGCACCCAGATAAGAACCGCCGATACCGATTACTACAAGTACTTCAGAGTCATTCTGAATCTTGGCTGCCGCCTGCTTGATTCTTGCAAACTCTTCCTTATCGTAATCAACCGGCAAATCAATCCATCCTAAGAAATCATTTCCGGCTCCTGTCTTTTTCACAAGTACTTCCTTCGCATCCAACGCCAGTTTCTTCATGGATTCCACTTCGTTGTCACCGATGAAAGAAGCCGCCTTGGAATAATCAAATGTCACTTTACTCATCGTTTCTCTCCTTTTCTATCAGACACCGTTTGTGCCCTTTATTTATTCCCGCATAACGGGATGAATGACTGCTGCCACTGATAAGTGTAGCATTGCACACATGGTTTTTCAAGATGTTTTACACGCATCCTCAATCAGCCCGATGATTGTTCCGATAGCGTCGCGCTGATTGCTCTTACCCATCGCATCAATATATGTGAATCTGTTAAAATACAGTTCCTGAATCTTCTCCAACAACAGTTTGTTCGTCAGATCATCCTCATCAATGACAATACTGAATCCCTGGGATTCAAAAGACTTGGCATTTAAAATTTGGTCACCCCTGCTGCTCGACGACGGAAGCGGAATTAGAATATTGGGCTTTTTTAACGCGAGAATCTCACTGATTGCGTTCGCTCCCGCTCTGGAAATAACGATATCCGCCATGGCAAAGATATCCTTCATCTCCGATTTAATATACTCAAACTGCTTGTATCCGGGTGTCGTGAGAAGTAAATTATCCATCTTCTCCTTGCCGCACAGATGCACTACCTGAAAATCCTTAAGCAGTTCGGGAAGCACATCCCTGACCGCCTGATTGACCGCCGCCGAACCAAGGCTTCCGCCCACCACCATAATGACAGGTTTGGAAGAATCGAACCCACACAGTTTATATCCTGCTTCCTTACTGCCCGCAGCGAGTTCTTTTCTGATCGGAGAACCGGTCAACACCGCTTTATTTGCCGGCAGCATATTGATTGTCTCAGGAAAATTGCAGCAGACTTTCTTCGCCACCGGTATACAGAGCTTATTGGCAAGTCCGGGTGTCATATCGGATTCATGCACAATACACGGAATACCCAGTGAAGCTGCCGCACGCACTACCGGAACACTGACAAATCCACCTTTGGAAAACACTACGTCCGGCTTAATCTCTTTAAGATATTTCCGCGCCTCT
This sequence comes from Lachnospiraceae bacterium, assembly GCA_022510565.1. GTDB lineage: Bacteria > Bacillota > Clostridia > Lachnospirales > Lachnospiraceae > UBA3282. Next base: position 16,242 of record JAFLTE010000015.1, read on the forward strand.
CTCATACCTTTGAGCACGCGGAACGGGTCAGAGAAATTCTTCGGATCAAAATATCTTCTGAATTTACCCGTGGCAATACCGTAATACGGAATGTCAAAATCCTCCATCAGTTTTTTCTCGATTCCGTCATAGGAACCCATATAAATTATTTCGTACTCTAAATCCTTAAGTCTGGGAATCAGCGCCATATTCGGCGTAACATGACCGGCAGTTCCACCACCGGTTAGAACTATTTTTTTACTCATTATAGAGGAAACCTCCTAATCATATAAGCATGCGCACATTATATCACATTCTCCCAACTGTTTCCAGTATTCCCTTGTCCATAGTCGTAAACCGCGATGCCTTACGGCTTTTTTATTAGGAATTATCTAATATAATATAGGTATGCTAATTATTTGTATTGACTTGCGTGAAACGCTTTGGAACGGAGGAAACGATGTTTGCACTATTTCTTCAGCACAAAATCTTCATGGTCGGAATTCTGGTACTGTTGTCTGGTAGTATCATATGCCAAATTATAATGGGAGTGATTTATCATCGTCTGATCTGGGAGACGGAGCACATGTCCACGACCACCAACAAATCTCTGCAGCAACTGAAACTCAAATTTTCCGGCTGCCGCAAGATGAATGAGAAGATAGTCAACGTTCCCATTTTTGTGGACAAGTATTTAAGCCGTATTAAATTCGGAGGCGTCCCGCTGTCAGTTATCAAACATTTGTCGGGGCAGCTTATGCTGTTATCCGTTCTCGTTGCAGGCATCGGTGCCTGCTTCAGCATCATAGGAAACGAAAGCTTTTTTGAAATTGCACCCTATTATGTAATCAGCTTTCTTGGGCTTTATTGTTATTTTGCGGTTTCCTCTCTGGTTGATGTACCCGGTAAAGTGAATATACTGCGCATTAATCTGGTGGATTATCTGGAAAATCATCTGGCAAACCGATTGGAGCAAACCGAACTGGATATGCAGTTAATACAACCTACTCAAAAAGAAAATGTCAGCTCTCATTCTCCGGAGCAAAATACGGACAACGCGGGCGCTCCCTCTTTTGCCGGACCGGAAATGGAAGAACTGGAATTACTGCTGCAGGAATTTCTGCTATAAGCATTTTGACGGATGGCGATTTCATGGGATTGTGGTATAATGTAATGTACACAAAAGAAAAGTTCAAAGGAGCCTTACCCATGAAATCTATCATCCCCACAACACAACACGTCAAAAATCTGGGACGTACTTTATTTCAAGATGACATCCTCTGGTTGGCATTGTCCGGCAGCGGTATCGAATTTAACTTTGAGGGACGGTATCTGGAAATCCGTCTGCAGGGCGACGATCACACCACCGCAGACGCAGATCATGCACACATTGCCGTGTATGTAAATGAAGAACGTATTCTGGATGAAATGGTTCGCTCCCCGCAGCCTTGTTACACGATTCTGAATGAACAGGCACCGCGAAACTGCATAATCAAAATTATGAAAATATCTGAAGCACCCATGTCGATTACAGGCATCCGTGAGCTGATTACAGACGATGCGGCTTCCGTATGCCCTGCTCCCTCCAAAACCCATCGTATTGAATTTATCGGTGACTCTATTACCTGCGGTTACGGCACGGATGATGATGATTTATCCCACACATTCAGCACCGCCACGGAAGATGTGACAAAGGCTTATGCCTATCGTACCGCACAGATGTTAGACGCGGACTACAGTATGGTTTCCTACAGTGGTTACGGGGTTTATTCCGGATTTGTAGATGAGAGTATTGACACGCGGAATACATCGGAATTGGTGCCTCCGTATTACACGCAGGTAGGATTTTCCCGCGGAACTTATAAGGGAAAAGCAATCACGATGGCCGACTGGGATTTCCGGAATTTTGTGCCGGAAATCGTTGTTCTGAATCTGGGTACGAACGACAACAGCTATTGCCGCAGCAAGCCTGAAAGAGAGGCTGAATTTATGGATTGCTATCAGACCTTCGTCACATTAGTTCGGGAAAAAAACCCGGAGGCTTACATTCTGTGCACCTACGGTCTTATGAACTGCGAATTGATCCCCTCGATTGAGGAGACATTAAATCGCTACCGTCAGGCATCCGGTGATGAGCGCATCTCTTTCCTGCCATTGCCTACTCAGACAGATGCCGACGGATATGTAGTGGATTTCCATCCGAGCCTCGGAACACACCACCAAGCCGCCGACATTGTCACTGCCAAGATTCGAGAAATTATGAACTGGTAAACATCACGCTTGGCTATACTTATAGATTATTATTTCTTCCGTCTCTTGAAGATGATACCGACTGCCGCACCTACTGCTGCCACAATCGCTACCGCTATACCTGCAACCGCTCCGGTGTGGGAGCCGTTACCACCGTTTACTGCTGTGTCTGCTGCAGTGCCGGTGGTATCATCCGTATCGGCTGCAGATGCCGTAACACCGCTCTCTCTTACCAGAACCATGGCGGAGATGGGTTCAACCGCAGCGGTTCCGCTTACAGTTTCAATGACCTCTGTTCCTGCTTTCTCAGCGTTGATATAGACATTCCAACTGCCCTCCGGAAGAGTCACGACAGTTTCACTTTCATTTGCATTAAAAATCACGAAAAGTTCGTCGGCCACTTCGCCGCCTCTATCCCCCTGAATATCGAAAGCAACCACATTTGCATCCAGTCCGTCCACCGGTGCAACCGCTGCCGCAACATCCTCTGCGGTGGTGAGTCGAAGTGCCCCGTGCGCTTTACGGAAAGCAATCAGACCTTTATAGTACTCAAATACCTGCATATATTCCGCATTATCAAGATCGCTCCACTTGAGACAGTTAATCTGGTCGCCGGAAGAGTAGCTGTTGGAGTCAAAAGTTCCGTCCTCCCTCTGCTTCGTGCGAAGCATCTCTTCGCCCGCCTGCATAAAAGGCGTTCCTTCTGCTGTCATGTAAACAGCTGCCGCCAGATTGTTCATCCGAATTAAGTCTTCCCTGCTCGCATCGGGTCTTGCAGTCTGCAGATGGTCAAACAAGGTCAGGTTATCATGGCAAGAGGCATAGTTGATTGTCTGCGAAGGACTGCTGCACCAACTGTCCGCACCGAGGAAGCAGTTGATAATCGTCTCCTCCATACCGGTTTTACCGGAGGCATAGCCCGGATCCATGTCGTCAAACACGCTGCCCTTTAATCCATCCCTAATTGTATCATTAAAATATGCAAACTCAGGTGTTTCCGCTGAATTTACCTGTGTAGCCAGCGTATACCCATCTTTAGTTACCGATGTGTTCATGGTCCAGCCTTCACCGTAGAAAATGACATCCGGATGATCCTTATGAACCTGCGTTATAATCTCATTAATTGTCTCTGTATCCAGAAGACCGACCAAATCAAACCGGAAACCGTCGATGTGGTACTCATCAGCCCAGTAGCAGACAGAATCAACAATATATTTTTTCACCATGGAGCGCTCGGACGCTGTGTCGTTTCCACAGCCGGAACCGTTGGAGTATGCCCCCGTCCCGTCAATACGTGAGAAGTAATCCGGCACAATCTTGTTAAAGCAGAAATCGGTTGTGCTGTACACATGATTGTAAACCACGTCCATAATGACACTAATATCATTATCATGAAGCGCCTTAACGGTCTGCTTCAATTCTTTTACACGAACTTCACCGTTGAAGGGGTCGGTGGAATAAGAACCTTCCGGCACATTATAGTTGACCGGATCATATCCCCAGTTAAACAATCCCGTGATCGTATGCTTTTCATCTACAGAACCGAAATCATAGATTGGCAGCAGATGTACGTGGGTCACGCCCAATTCCTTAATATGGTCAAGACCTGTAGAAACTCCGGAGGCAGTTTTGGTTCCCGTTTCCGTCAATCCTAAGAACTTGCCCTTATTTTCGATACCGGAATCTGCGCCCGATGACAAATCCCGCACGTGCAGTTCGTAGATTACCGCATCATTAATGGTTTTGCCGGCATTCGGGTTAGTGTCCTGATCCCAGCCCTCGGGATCTGTCTCATCCAAGTTAATAATCATAGCGCGCTCTCCGTTAACGCCCGTGGTGCGCGCATAAGGATCACAAGCCTCTCTTCGTACCCCGTCAATCACAACCGAATATGTATAGTAGACACCGCGCAGGTCTCCGTCTTTGGATGCAATCCATGTACCTTTTACATCCGGCGTCATCTCAATTGTATCAATAATATTTTTCTCATAATCAGTGCCGGAATCGTAGAGAATCACGGACACGGACTCAGCGGTCGGCGCCCAGAGACGGAAGTTTGTCGCACTCTCGCTCCATGTTGCACCGAGATCGTCACCCGTGTACGTATACTGCTCCTCAAACTCGGGCGTAGAATAAACACTCGGTAAATAGATGTCGTAAGTAATATCCTCATAAGTAATGGTATAACTCTTAGACGCATCCAAGGGTTCTGCTAAAGCTACAATATACGTTGCGTCCGCACCCGCCGTCACGTCAGTAACGGTAATCTCGCCCTCTTTGTCCGCAACGGTGAACACACCGTTTAAATCATCTGTAATTTCTCCGGTCATTACAACCGTGACGGTGCTGTCACTATTATAAGTTGCCGCTCTTAATCTAATACCTGTCACCACATCATCCCCATATTCTTTCGTATAGCCTTCCTCCCCGGATTCAACATAAATATGTACCGTCCCGGAAATTACTTCGGATACATCGATAAACTGGTCGCCGTCAAAATCCTTCAACCAGTCTGCGGTACGAACGATAAATCCAACGCTGGATATCCCTGCGGTGACCTCTTTCGTGGAAACCATCTCTCCGTCCTCTTCAACGAACGGGAACGCATCGCCTCCTGCGCCTCCTTCTTCCCAGAACCACACATCCCATCCGTCATAAGCATCGTCCGCTCTGTGATAGTGCAGCTTGATGGTGACGCCCTCTGTGGCGTGTACCGTGACGGCATCACACAGTGCCGCCATAAGCGGTGTAATTATTAACAGCACCGCCATTAAAATAGCGTTTACTCTTCTCCTCATACTTTCCTCTTTTCTGTGCATCTTTTGCACATAATCCCCATTAATTTGTTACCAACTGGATTTTTTCGAAATTTTTCGAAACCTTTTACATTATAGCATATGAAATAAGAAATGAGAAGATGTATCTTTTCTATTTTTATCGCATTTATTCCAAAATCTCTTTTTCCAGAACATAGAGCGCCCGCTCATTCTCTTCCTGACAGTATGCTATCATGGCATCCTCCCCTTTATCGGCAACGATGGTCGTGTCAGCACCCAGCTGCACAAAACAGACGTAGTCCTCTATCGTTTCCATACGGGACGCCTCCGCCTTACAGAGATTTTGCGGGTAATTTTTGTTTTGCTCAATAATGTCGGCGCGATATTTTTCCAATGCCTGCTCCACTTCCCCAACGTGAGCTTCCTTGGCGTGGATAATAATCATTGTGTCAATGTGGGCATCCAACACTTGTTTCTCCGCCAGAAAATCAACGTACATATCTTCCGTGATGCCGGTCTTCTGCTCCAGTTCCTCCTTCGTCAAATCCACTTCAGGCCAGTATTTATCACCCAGCAGTTCTTTGACACTGTCTTTAAGCTCCGTCAGTGTCACGAAGCTATTGTCATTCTGAAAAGGAAAATTGCCCGCCTGCAGATCGTCGGCAATCTTGTGCATCTCGAACGCCTGCCCGTTATTGACCAACTCATCTTCGGGCAATTCATCGCTGCACCCCGTAAGAAGAAATACTCCCAATATGATAATGATTGACATTGTCTGTTTATTGTTTCTTTTCATCTTCTCCTCCATTTGCTATACTATGTCTATCTGTTGGTAAAGCTTTATTTACCAAATATTATTTGCTATACCTAGTTTCTGCCTTTATTAGAAAATTATGTATTGGGGAAAGGGATTCTGTTATTATATGCTGTTTAACTCGTACATTTTTATATTCATTTTCCTGCCGCTTACTCTGCTTGGCTGGTACGGATTGAATTATCATAAAAAATACACCTGGGCAAATGTCTTTCTGGCAGGTATGTCTCTGTGGTTTTACGGATATTTCAATGTCCGTTATCTGGCAATCATATTGTGCAGTATCGGACTGAACTATTCACTGAGTTATCTGCTGACTCGAATTCCCACAGAATCGATTCCTGCTGCCCATTCTGCACCGGATTCTTCTGCTATAGACAGCCATACAAGGATGTGGAGACGAATCAGTCTGATAACAGGTATTACCCTGAACCTCGGGATTCTGTTCTACTTTAAGTATTATGATTTCTTTATTGAAAATATTAACCTTGCTTTTCACACGGATTTCACTTTAAAGCATATACTGCTGCCGCTCGGCATCAGTTTCTTTACGTTTCAGCAGCTATCCTTTATTATTGACAGATGTTTGGGGCGATGTGAACACTACTCTCTGATTAACTACGTCACATTCGTCACCTTTTTCCCGCAGTTAATTGCAGGACCGATTGTTTTGTATAAGGAAATGATTCCGCAGTTTGAGAATGTTTCCCGGCGAAGTTTTGACGCATCCTCTTTTTCTCGAGGTATTTACTTGTTTGTATTGGGCCTTGCCAAAAAAGTACTTCTTGCGGATACTTTTGCGCTGATGGCAAACTTTGGATTTGCACAGACTTTTTCCTTGGACTGCATTTCCACCATTGCTGTAGTTCTGGCATTTGCGTTTGAGTTGTATTTTGATTTCAGCGGCTACTCCGACATGGCAATGGGCCTTGGCAAAATGTTTCATATTGAACTCCCCATCAATTTTAACTCGCCGTACCGCTCCTGCAGTATGAAAGAATTTTGGCAAAGATGGCACATTACGCTTTCCCGCTTCTTTACCACCTATGTATATATTCCTCTGGGCGGAAGCAGAAAAGGCCGCATACGCATGTTAATCAATACCTTTATTGTATTTCTCTTAAGCGGTCTGTGGCACGGCGCAGCGTGGACCTTCGTAGCGTGGGGCGCAATGCACGGTCTGTTGGTGGTATGGAACAGCCTTGGAATTGTAGGTATCAAAGGACGTGATGAGAAAAGACCTTCCCGCTTTCACATTCCCGCATGGTTTGGATGGATTCTTACTTTTGCGTTCTATAATATTTCGCTGTTTTTCTTTAGAAGCCAAAGTATGACTGCGGCGATACAACTTTTCAAAAATTTGTTGTCCGAAAATGATACGGGGAAAATATATGAGATAGCGGCACAGCTTGATATCGCGGAAATCTATATAATAAAGCAGGCGGTAGGAATGGCTGCACCCCACTTGGCAGATTCTATGTATGTGATTTTAATGATACTGTTGTTTGTGCTGGCGTTTTACCTGATTTTCAGACCCAATGCATACGAGCGCGCGATGCGGGGTGAACTGACTTCGGGGAGATGTTGGGGTATCTGTATCCTGCTTGTGTGGTGCATCGTGTCGCTGTCGCAGGTGAGTACGTTCTTGTATTTTAATTTTTAAGGGACTACTTAGATAAAAGTATTTTTGTGGAGATTTAAGATATGGACAAAGACATGACATTCATCAAATTATTCTTCATACGGACAGTTATTCTGCTCGGGGCGGTCATCGCTGTGGTAGTAGTTTTTGACCCCTTTTACCAGTATCATAAACCGCTGCCGGGCTTGAAGGCGGTACTGACCGACAAAGAATATCAATGTATAGGTACACTGCGCACTTTCGAGTATGATGCGCTGATAGTGGGTTCTTCTGTTTGTGAGAATTATAACAACCATTGGTTCGACGAGGGATTCGGCTGCAATACAATCAAGGCGATTCGTTCCTACGGTGCCACCGCCGATTTGTGCTATCTTCTGGACGCTGCCTATGAGTCTCACGAGATGAAATATGTCTTCTATAATATTGAACCGTCTTCCCTGTCGGCAAACACGGAACCGACTTATGTGTCCACCGGCTGTCCTATGTATTTATATGACAGAAATATTATGAATGACTATTCTTATGTGCTCAATAAAGATGTGCTGCTAGAAAAAATACCGTATATGCTTGCACATTCTCTGATGTCGGATTACGACGAAGGGGATTCCTATAATTGGGCGCAGCAGAAAGAATTCGGACGAGATAAAGCTCTGGGTATGTACGCACGTCTTCCCTACGTCAAGGAGATGCTGCCTGAAACCGTTAATGCCACGGAACTTGCAGGCAATATCGAACTGCTCACGGCACAGGTAGAGGCGCATCCAAATACCACGTTCAAGTTTTTCTTCTCTCCTTATTCCATACTCTGGTGGGACAATGCATATCGCAGAGGAGAGCTGAGTGCCGTAATCTACAATGAAAAACAGGCAATCGGAACTCTCCTGCAATATGACAACGTGGAAATATATTTTTATCAGGATGATTGGGATATCATCACAAATCTGGACAATTACATGGATACCATCCACTTTTCCAAGGACATCAACTACTACATCTATGACAAACTGGCAAGAGGCGAAGAACGCCTAACCCTTGATAATTACGAGGAGCGGTTGGACCATATGTTGGAGTTGTTGTATCAGATGTAATCCTATACGGCGGCATATTCTATCTATAATCTTGTATTAATATTGTTTCCTCGGCAGTACCTATTCCGTATCCGGATGTTTTGTGTTGCTCATATCTTCGGGTACGTTCATCATACTCAGGATCTCCTTCGTGCCACACCTCGACGGCCGTAATCTCTCCACATTCATTCCTCTGCACGAAGACATCAACCGTCCCCTCTGCATTGGACTGATAGTGTCCTATCATTTTATCCTCATAGGTGCGGATTGTTTCGCCCTGATAATTCCACATTGCATTACCTGACTCTGCCGATAATCCCCAAGGCTCGTACTCTTCTCTTATCTCTTCGTCGTTGATGATGAAGCTGGTCTCCACACGGAAAGCTCCTCTCTCCACGCCGAACTCCTGCGCCAATGCCATCTGTATTCTGTCCTCAAGCACCTTCGGATCGCCTGTCTCATCTGTCCTCAAAACAGAAAATACAACGTCTTCCGCCCGTTCCTGCGCATTTTCACCTAACGCAATGTCACGGGTAATTGAGACATCGACACCCCATCTGGAATTATCACTGCTGCAAAAAGCCGTCAGTTCCGTCCAAAAAGGCGCCTGCCCGATTGAAGCAAAAGCCGTCATGCTCCCCGCCATCAGCAAAACCGTAAATAGCACCGCAAGAAAAGTCATTTTCTTATAGGAAAGGACATTTTTCACACGCTTCTCCACCTCTGTCTTAGAAAATGCACTGTAAAGCAGCGGCATACGGCTGGCGCTGACTGCCATGGCAAGCAGGCTTACCGCGTACTCCTTTCTTGTATCCTCATCGCACTGCTTAAGCACTGCTGCATCACAGGCAGCCTCCAAATCGGATGCCAGACATTTCGCCATAATCCATACCAACGGATTGAACCAATTCAGGCAGAGCATAATCAGCATCAGACATTTTAACCAATTATCCTTGCGACGAATATGCATCGTTTCATGGGACAATACATGCCGCAGCAGCGTCGTGTTTTGAAAGTCCATCTGCGTAGGCAGATAGATACGGGGATTCAGCAATCCGCATACCATAGGAGATGCAATTTCGTCACTGGTAAAAACAAGCACATACCCCATCCCCATATCGCGGAGCATGGTATTGACCGTTTCATTATGCTCTATCAAAAGACCGCTGCGCAGCCTCTTTAAATATCTGTATTTCTGTAATCCCAATATTCCCACAACAGCAATAAATCCGAGAATGTAGACAATGACCAGAAGCCTCCGTACCATAAATATATCCTTATAAAATACATCAAAATCAGAAAACAGCCCTCCCAAAACACTTCCATATGACGGATAGTAGTCAGAATAAGCTGTCTGGGATATACCGCCGTACGCTTCGGTCGCCTCGTTCACACTGTCGCCTTTGACTGATATCCTCTCCTTCACAGGATCGTAGGCTATGCTGACATTGTCGTATCCGACCGTTTGCCCATACCACTCATCACCTGCCACATAGTTTACAACCGGGCTGTCTTCCACTACTGTGACAGCCATGTCACCTGCCACGGCTTCCACCAGGGGCATATCCGTCAGCACCGCTTCACTGACAGCCGTACTGGAACTGTATGTAATCTCAATCGGCGATAATATATTCCACGGCATAGGTATACTCAACGGACTGCTCACGGAAAAAGGAATCAGAAACCGCAGAAGTACTACACACCACAGCACCGGAAAAACAAATTTCGGTAACCTGTTTCTGAATAACATCCGCAGAATCAGTACCATCACAATCATAACGCTTCCATATATCATCATTAAATAATAAGGCATATTCATTCCGAAATGCAGCATTTATTTCGCCTCCTCTATCATGCGGGCAAGTCTTGCGGCATCAGCCTCCGACAGACCCTGATTCTTTAAAAAAGATGAGAAAAAAAGCTCGCTGGAGCCGCCGAACATCTTGTCGATAAGCTGCTCCGTCTCGCTTCTGGCCACTTCATCCCTGGTGACCAGAGGCGTGCAGAGAAAATTAGGTTCTCCGCGTTCTATTGCTCCCTTCTCGATACATTTCTTGATAACGGTATAGGTGGTGTTCTTGTTCCAGCCGATACGCTCCGACAACACATCCACGATATCCTTAGCGGTCGTAGCTCCCTGCTCCCACAGCACCTCCATAACCTTCAGCTCAGAATCAAAAAGTTTTAAATCCATGAAAACTCCTCCGTGTTCTCTGTCACTATAAAAGACTATTGCAATAGTCTGGCGCCTATACCCAGACTATCACAATAGTCTCGCTGTGTCAACCTATTTGTTTTTACTTCTTTAAAATATTCGCAGCATTGCTATATAGCCTATGGAAAGTTGACTCCATTCGGTATGTAAATAATTTCCCCGGGCAGTATATAATCGGGATTTTCCGATGTGGTTTTCTCTCGTTGAAGCATGGTCCAGTTAAACCCTGAACCGAGAAAACGCTCACTGATACTCCACAGACAGTCGCCGGGCTGCACCACATATTCCCTACTTCCTTCTTCCGTTATTGCATTTATGTGGGCATGCAGACTTCCACGCACCTGTCGTTCGGTCTTATGTTCAAATATCTCTAATTCCGTATTCCAGAGCATATACCATGAATAATCCCACCATTTTGTAGGGTATGTCTCATCCTGATGGCTGGGATAATCAATCTTCATATCTATATATCTATCTTTATTCAAGTCTCCAAAAGTAATCATATCAAGCTGATCAATACATAACTCAACCGTATCCTCCTGCAATACCCCACCGCTTTCTTTGTCCGAAACCGTCATATTATAGCTCTTAACCATACACCGACCGTTGTACAGAGGCGTTTCGTATCCCGCTTCCAGAGGTTCTTTGGCATAGAAAAAGTTGATTTCAAGCATCGGAACCTTATCAAAAACAAGTACCTCATAATCCGCTTCCTTTAACATACCGAAATATCTCATCACTCCCCCATTGTCCGTTTCCGCCCATTTTGTATCAATTCCGCGTATCTCCACAAAACGGCGTGTAGGATTCTCCATCTCGGTTATACGCTCCTCATGGTCTATCCAGTACAGCTTTTCTTCGTTTAAGGGCCATGCCGGATATAAATTCCTGCCACAATTATCTAAATAATCCGAAAATAATAAATCCAACTTTTCGTCCGCATTTGATGCAGGGGCATTTTGAAGAATAAGTCCATAAGCAAACCCGTCTTTAATAACAAGGTTTACCGGTGATGTATAATAATGATTAAGAGCATACCCGGAATCAGCCATAATCCCCTGCGTAAAATAATAAAGGTTTCCGTTACCCCCGCTTAATGCCACAATGGACAGTTCTTCCGTATCATACCGCTCTTTAAGCGTCTGATAAATGTCTAGCGCATGAATGTCTTCCGGCAGGGGAAAAGTATAATACAATAGCCGTATATTACCGGCTTCTGTACTGTCCGCTGCTTCATCTGCATTTATCTCCGCACCTGTCGCTCGTGCCTGCAAGGCATCCTCCATCTGCTCAAAGGAATCATAATACTGCCATGTTACCTCCGCATCCCCCGTAAAGGAAATATTCATATTCCAATCGTCATAGTAGGATGCTTCCCCTGAATAACCGCTTATCGTAATATCAGCGCTAATGTAGGGGCACTCCGTCTCATAATTAAGCAGATACGAATTTAGTTCCTGTACGAAACAACCGGCGCTTTCTTCCGCACTCGGCACAGTCTCCCGCCCACCGCAAGCGGTAAGAATGTATGCAAATATAATTATTATAAATATACTAAAAAAGATATTTTTTTCTCGTCCCATGGTGTAACCTTTTCCCATGCATCATATGTAAATAACATATTAAGATTACTCAAACTGCATCTTCGCGGCGGTAAACAGATTGTGGAGAAGCGGATAATTCCAATCGTCCGCGCCCACATTCGGACCCACATCGTCTCCCCAACCCCAACCCGACTCGCCGCCATAGTCGATAAAGCTTGCCGCGATATACCGCGTGGTATTTATAAGCACCGTGTTTGGCTCTTTTTTGCGCACACCGATTACCTCCGCCATATTTGCTGTACCGAGTCTGATGAAATGTGTGTATTCTATAATGTCATCACCCGCGTCATATTCAAAGGAATAACCGTACAAATCGCAGCCGCCCTTGACGGAGTACTTTTCAAATTGAAGATTGGACACCTTCCCCGGGCAGATTTCTTCGCTGCACCGGATTACTTCAGCTTGAAATGCCTCCCAATCCTCGCTCAAGGCATTCTCACCCATCTCATTTGTTACGGGAAAGTTGTTAATCGCATTTTCGTCCGACCAAGGATTATATACCACATTTTCCGATAAAAAGTAATATTGAAATCCGTCGGGCTGCTCGATTTGAAAGCTTCCTTCATATTTCAGTCCACCTCTGGAATATGGATCCTTTCTAATATAGATTTTCTCCGGCATGCGTATAATTTCTCCGGGCAGCAGATAATCAGGGTCATTGGGCGCATTTTCTTCTCTCTGAAGCGTTGTCCAGTAGAATCCCGAACCGAGGAAACGCTCACTGATACTCCACAGACAGTCGCCCGGCTGTACCACATATTCCGTGCTTCCCTCTCCCGTAAGCTCAATATAATCGTCCGGGTCAGCTCCCTCCGGTAGCTGCGTGAGCGGCGCAAAGAAATCACGCTTCTCTCTCTTGGTCTTTTCGTCCTGCTCCTCTTCCGTCAGTCCGTTTTGATTTGCAAGAAGGCTGTTTTTGACTTCTTTCTCCGTCCTACGCTCAAACTGCTGCTTCTGCGGATTCCAGAGCATATAAGCCGGATGATACCAATAACTTTGTTTATCGGCAACCGCACGGGAATCATTGGAATGAAGCGGTTTATCAATAAACATGTCAACATAGCCGTCGGCGTTTAAGTCTTCAAAAGTGATGGTATCCGGCAGTTCGATACATAATTCCACGACACCCTCCTGCAAAATCTCCCCGCTCTCTTTATCCGTCACTGTCATATTATAGTTTTCGTCCTCACAAAACCCTTGTATCAGATAAGCTTCATATTCTGCCTCCAAAGCATCTTCGGCAAGGGAAAAATGAATCTGAAATTCCGGTCCGTCTTCGGTAAGCGGCACTTCGTAATCCGCTTCCTTTAACAGTCCGAAATTTCCAATGAAGCCTCCTTCACCCGTTCCTTCCCAACTCGTATCGACTCCACGTATTTCCACAAAGCTACGGTCAGGCTCTTCCATAACGGTGACGCGTTCCTCATGGTCTATCCAATACAATATTTCTTCTTTCAAAAATGAGCCTGTAGTTGCATATCTGCCAAATCCACTCATATAATCCATGTACATAACATGCAGCTCTTCATCAGACAGCGTACTCGGAACGTTCTGAAAAACCAATCCATAGGCATATCTGTCCTTTACTACAAGATTAATTGACGACTTATGCATGTAAAGATATGTATATCCTTCTTCCGTCGTGAACTCCTGCATAAAATAATAAATTCTTCCTCTATCCCCGCTTATCGCTACTACAGGCTGTTCTTCCGTACCAAACCGCTCCTCCAGTGTCTGATAAATATCCAGTGCATGAGCATCCTCCGGCAGAGGAAATGCATAATAAGTCAGGCGGAGGAGTTCGCCCGCATCAACTTCTGTGCTATCCGTTACCGCTTCGTCAACATTTTTATCTGTCTTCTTCGCCCGTGCCTGCAGCTCATCCTCCATCTGCTCCAGGGAATTATAAAACTGCCATGTTACCTCCGCATCCCCCGTAAAGGAAATATTTAAATTCCAGTCCTCATCGTAGGACGATTCGCCCGAATAACCGCTTATCGCAATGTCAGCGCTAATATAAGGGCAATCCGTCTCATAGCCAAGCAAGTATGAAGTTAGCTCCTGCATAGAACAACTGTAGGTCTCACTTGGGCGCTGAAGGTCTGACATTGTGGCCTCTTCGGCACTGCAGCCGGTTAACATCACCCCGCATATGATTGCACTTAGTATGCAATATGTATTTTTCGTTTCCTTTTGTCCCATGGTTTTCCCCTCATGTATGGCATTGTAAATATAAACTTGCAGACAAAACAAATGTTGCTGATGCGTCACATGTTTCTTTTGTGCCTACTATACCACACGAATGCATCAAAGTTGTATCATAATGGGGTATTTTTCAGGGACATTTTAACCAATAGTTTATAATCATCCTTTACAATTGTGTTACCCTCTTCATTCAATACCAGTCTGCCCTTAGCCGATCCGAAATAAGGCTATCATAAACACAAAAGCTATTCTCCATATACCTCTTCCCATTCATCCACCGTTAATCGCGGTACATTCCACGTTGGCTTGTAATTATCTTCTGAGGGAATAATTCGATTAGAGACATATTGTACTCCGTCATCTGACACACGAATGACCACCTCATGTGCATATACCTTGGAAATAATCTCATTGGGATAAACTGCATTGACAGTAAGCGTTATCGTTCCATCATTATTTTCCACATATTCTACCACTTCTGGATATGGCATCTCGGGATATTCAACCTCATAAAATCCTCTGGGCTTATACTCGTATGTCGAATCTTCAGAATTATAGATTGTCTTTGACTGTAATATTTGGCTGTTTATCTTGAAATAAGCCGTAATGACAGATTCAAATTCTTCTTTTGGTATGCGATAAATTGCGCCTACTCCCAAATTCTCATCAGCCACATATGGAATGTTTTGATTATTTACAATAGGATAGAAAATATCATACAAGTCATAAAAATCCAATTCTCCGAAATCATCTTCGTTCCAATCTGTTATGAACATATTGTTTCGGTGATAGCCGATAGGAAGAACATATTGCCGATTCAATTCCCTGCATTTTTCATCTAACGGTTCTACTCTTAATGCAACGCGCTCCGAGACTTCGCTTAGTGTAAGAACATAATATTCCTCAGAAAGCCAATAGCCTTCAAATAATAAATAGCCTTCCTCCGAATATTCCCATGTATTTGCACGATATTTCCCTGTACTTCTATGTTCTATATGACCGTCAATATATTGGTAATATTCCTTTACTATGTCCACATTTCCATTTTGAGTTTTTAAATCATATTTTGTATAACCACCTTGCCGTGAAACTACTATAATAGTTAGTTCCGCTTCTTCTTCTGCATCTACTAACCCACAAAATTTAACTACCTGATCCGATTCAGCCATATCTATTTGATTTTCACTATCAACCGCTGCATATCCATGTTCTCCAAGTGTACGGATAATATTTCGCATCATCTCCAAGCTACCGAAAGTGTTTGTCCGTATTGCTTCATCATAAATATCACCGCAAATTGCAGCTATGTCGTCTGTTTCTACAAGGCTCATACCACTTGCCTCATCATTTCGCAAAGTTGATTCAGACCATATACTACGCCTCTCTTTTTTGTAAAAATACGGATTGAGCGGCTCATAATGCAAGATCATTCCGGGGACATCCGAATCATACAAGGGTCTTTCCTCGAAAAGACCAAAATGTAAAAGGCGTACCACAAACGCTATGCTGATAACAAATATTATGATTCCATCGCTGATGAAAACAGTTGCTACCGCTCGGGAATCTCCCAATTTACGACTCATAAAGCTTCCATAATTGATGACAAGCGTAAAGGGTACTATCAGCCACGTCAGGACTATCTTAATGAGTATTAACCGGTCAGAATATACGATATCCTGCTTCGCCAGATAGCCTTGTCCACAGTTTAGCAATACCGTAACTCCCACCAAAAGAATTACCAGTGTGCATTTTATAATTCTTAAAATTTTCATCTGTAAATCCCCATTTTAAAATAACAGATAACCAAAATCACATACTTTCTGATAGACATACGGTTTATCTGCAAAATACATATATTCATATCCAAAATTCAAGAAACAGAACAATGTAAAAACAGCCAGATAGATAACAGCTTTCAAGATACTCCGCTTTATAAAGAAATCCCATTTGTTCATAAATCTTCTAATAATATAGAGCGTTCCCCACATCAGGAAAAACTTGATAAAACAAAATAATATTTCGGTAAGTACTTTTGCAAAGAATAGGTTAATTGGTAATCATTATTGCATATAACGCTCTTTTATCATCGCCTTTACCTCTGCCGCCGTAGTATCGTATGGCAGTCCGCCATATCCGCTGCACAATTCTTCGTTGTATACAAACTCATCGCCCTGATCTACATAGATACGAACCTCCATACGCGGTATCGCTCCCTGCGGACCCGCGCCTGTCTCATATAATATCCCGATTACCACATCTTTCTTCTCATCCCCGTTTACATCCGTAAATGTGACAAAAGATATTCCGTCGATCATTCCCCATTGCCTGATATTCTCTTCTTTTGTATAAATATTATCTTCCCTTACATTGACATACGGGAAGCGATATGCGATCTGCCCATCAGACAGTAAATAAAATGAAACGTCCGCAAACGTATCGGCATTATAACCGGGGTTTCGCATGGGCATACAGGATACAAACCTCACATCTCCCCAGTCATTCAATGAAATATCAAATGAATGCTCCGGTATCATATATTGATTGACCAGATCGATTTCCTTTATCTCAGGGACATAATCCGCCGGGTAGGATTCAACTTTCTCTACGATTGGTACGGTTGTATAGTCAGGATACAGATACCGCACCGGCGTAAATTTTTCATTGTCCGGACAGAAGAGGGAAATACTGTAACCGTAGAAATAATGCTCCTCCTCCGGCGGCAGGCTTTCCGTCCCGTCCATATTCAATATACGGATACCCTCTCTGTCATTCCATTCTCTCATTCCATAATAGAGAATCCCATAGCAGTCTTCTCCTTCCCACATCCGCACCTTCTGCTTCAAAGGAATGAGAGACACCGCTTCAATGAGGGGTGTCATATCCTTTTCTTCCTTGTAAATCCCACCGCCTGAACCATGCAGATAAACGGAAATTTCAGAGGAATGTGACGATGAATAGCTGATCAAATAGCTGTCTATATATTCTCTGTTTTCATCAAATCCATACAACATCGTGTCCAGTGACAGAATCTTTCCGTCCGGTGCAAAATGCATATTGAAGCTGGTCGAAAGGCAGAGCGTTTCCGGCAGGTCTATTTCGGTACGGATATCATCAAGCACTCCTTCTATGCCGTCCAAATATACGTTGTCATGTACAAGCGTGACTGTTCTCTTATCCTTCCACATAAACAGATATGTTCCAAGCTTCCCCTGCCACGGCATAACGCTTTTAACCACTGCACTTGCACCGAGCGCTGTCATCACCGCAAGCAAAATGCATGCAAGTGCCCGCCAGTGCTTTTTACCAAAAAAAGATACTGCCGATAATTTCAACATGAAAAAGGATTTAGTCTCCTCATCCAGTCCGTTCAAGTTGAGAGTCAGCACTCTTTTATCCTTCAGAAAGAGTCTAATGGTATCTTTTTTTCTGATAAACCACTTAATCTGCTGTTCCGAAAACTTTTCCGTAATGATACTTTCCTGCCGGGTGTTTTTGTCTGCGTTCCTTTCAGGATTCACTCGGAGGAGTATTTCCCCGTCTTCCGCAGTCAGTTCTTCAAACAAAAGAATCCGTCTGCATCGCTCATAGGAATACCACAGTTTAATCCCATACACTGCCGCACAGATCCACCACAGCAGACAGAGAAGCAAAATCGGTATATTTTTATACAGTCTGCCAAACCGACACAGAGAATACAGGTGAAACCATGAAATACCCATAAACAAAACACAACCCGGAGTAGTTATGACATACAGAACCGTTGTCCAAAAAAGCGAATTCTCCTTTAACAGCTTGTCACTATTGCCGCAGGACAAGTCCGCAATATTTCCATGTGGCTCCGTCATCGGTAGACTCGTATTTTGCCTTTGTTCCTCCATATTCCGAATAATCCTCCATTCCCACATAAAGCGTCAACACACCGTCTTTTTCAATGGGCATATAAGCCATACCGTGATACTTTTGTACATAAGGAAGCGTCTGTTTATCCCATGTCACACCTCCATCCGCCGTGCGCCAGATGTTTGGCGTTTCCGAATCCCTAATAGTGAGAAAACCTACTTCATTGTTGATAAAGCCCGCAGCAACAGTCAGGGAGTGACCTTCTGTATATAAATCCGGTCCGGCGGTGCCTACTTCCTGCCAAGATTTACCTCCGTCCGCCGTATGAAATAAAATGGTTGCCTCCTGCCACATAGTCCGTTCTCCCGTAGCAATCAAGAAACCTTCCTGACTGTTTTCCGGGAAATCTACAAAAATCTTTCTACCGCCAAAATAATCGTTGGTCACAACAGACTTCTTAAAACTTCCGCTCTCTTCCTCATAAAATACAACGGAGAATGGGTTAATGCCGCTGCCGCCGTAGGCGAAGATGATCTTGTTCTCATCCACCTGATAGCTGCCTTTTTGTAAAGTGGTAAGTTTGCCGTCCATCTCGTCGCCACGGTCCAGTATTTCAGTCAAAGGCACAGGAATCTCCATCATGATACCGTCCGCGCCGCTCACACGCAGTATGTCCGCACCTTTATCCAGAGCAGTCTGCCACGGTTCTCCTGTCTGGGCTGTTTGGACTGTCTTCCCTGTCTGTCCTGCCGATTCCATATCTGCGCTGTCCGCCGTATCACCTGCAGCTGATGCCGTATCATTGAATGCCCTTTTGATTTCTTCTCTGTCCACCAGATACACTAAGTCCAGTTCAGGTATATCCGTAAAGTCTGCCAGAGGATACATACGCTGATAAGCCGCCAACATCTCCCCGGTATCCACTACCTCTTCCAGCTCGAACACATAATCCTGCACCATTCGCACATGTACTGCCCAATCGAAATACGCATAATATGAACCCTGTTCATAAACAAACTG
Organism: Lachnospiraceae bacterium; assembly: GCA_022510565.1. Taxonomy (GTDB): domain Bacteria; phylum Bacillota; class Clostridia; order Lachnospirales; family Lachnospiraceae; genus UBA3282. The sequence goes on from JAFLTE010000015.1 coordinate 35,655, forward strand.
TGCCTTGTCCGCCAACGGTTCCGGAAATGCTAAAAGTTCCTCTTCATTCCCTACAAACTGCTTGCAGATCACAGCAAAGACAGCATTATCTTTACTGCCAGCAATCCATCTGTAGGATACCGCCTCAAGACCGGCATAAGATGCTCCATTCTCCGCATCCCACTCGGTCGCCCACTTTTGATCGATATAATAATACAGATACCGTACCAACAAGGGTTTGACCGCATCCTGAAAGCGATCCGCGTCTTTCAGACGAATCTGCCAAGGACCTTCGGCTGCATAGGGCAATTCGCTGTATTCCAGAGATTCATACTCATCTTCCGCCCAAAATACATCATAATATGCGTCTTCCGCAACCGGATTAATCGCAAGCATATTGTCTGCTGCTGTCTGCGTGAAGCTTTCCGGAATTTCATAGCCGTCATAGATTATAGCTGTCTGCTTCTCCATCTGTACTTGATAGGCGTCATACCATCTGTGTCCAATCCGATACCCACTGTACAGTAATTCCGTAAGCAGAATCAGAATACCTGCTATTGCAAAATAGTCCCAACGCTTCTTCTCATTCATGACCGCCTTGATTCTGGCACGCATCAGATACGTCCCATGGTAAAAATAGGCTGAATACATCTGTCCGGCGCTCCTGCCCTTTTGCAGACTGTCAAGCAGCGCCATACCGTACGCTTTTCTGGCTTCCATATCTCTGCCCTCTACCACAGCTTCATCACAGGCCATTTCAATATCCATAAAGCTCACCACTTTTAACAGATACATCAGAGGCTGAAACCACATCAGAGACTGCATGAAAAGCATAAAGAGTTTGTAGAGCGTATCTTTATGCCGGATATGATTGCACTCATGTAAAAAAATAAACGGCAATACTTGTTGATCATACTCCTGCTTCGGCAAAAGAAGAATCGGCTCCCGAAATCCTATTACAAACGGTTCTCTGATCACAGTGTTATAATACAAAAAATGTCCTTGATACCTTTTCTGTAATTCCGTTTCCTCTATTGCCATTTGCATACTCGTAAGAATCCATGGTTCCGACACCAAAGCAATCTGCCTGATACACGCCTTGCGAAACCGAAGATAATGCAGACAGTAAAAGAACATGACCACACAGCCTGAACCAAGCCACATGCAGATTATCGGTTTATTCCAGTTGACGACAGAGGTTAGCCCGGACAGACCGAAATGCCGTACTGCCCGGTATATAAAATTATTTAAATACCAGCTTTGGAATATCATCAGATGCATCAATAAAAGCTGCACTGCCAGAATTGCCCATATGATTTTGCGCCATTTTGCCCGCATACTAATCTCCTTCGATCTCGTCTTTGTTTATTCTTGCACATTTCTCTTCGATAAAATCTTTTAATTCCTGCAATTCACGGTCGCTCAGACCGTCACCGTCATACAGCGCCGTCATAAAATTCTTCACGGAGTTTTGATACATTCTCTGTAAAACATTCCTGCTCTCTTTCTGCAAATATTCCTCTTCTTTGATTAACGCCGTATACCAGTTGATCTTGCCTTCCTTCTCAACTTTGACAAAACCTTTCTTTTCCAATCTGTTCAAAAAAGACAGAATGGTTGGCGCAGCTACGTCTTTTTGCAGATGCTCCTCAATCTCCATCCGGTTGACCGCCCTGTCATATTGCCAGATAATCATCATAATTTCCAGTTCCGATTCCGGTAATCTTTTCATAGTATCTCCTTTTCGGTATAGTACTGTTTTATTTCTACATTTGCCTAATATAAGAATATAGTTATTTTACAACTGCCTAAAATAAATGTCAAACTTTATTTTTCACTTTAAGACATAGAAAAATCCCCATCTATTCAAATATAAATAGACGGGGATCACTGCGCTATCATTTTATCAACTTATCTGCATATTCGTTATCGCCCTACCGGAATAACATCCTCACCGAAGATCTCTGGTTCATGGTATTTCTCAGCATCATATTTCTGTACTGCATAAGAATATCCTTCTTTTTCTTCTCGGAGATAGCCACAGGCAAATCTAAATCCTCAATGCTGCTTCTGGATCTTGTCGTTTCCTCGGCAGCTCCCAAATTGTAATTGTAGGTGTAGGTCAGCCGATTCGTGTATGCTCCCGCATTACTTCTGGCACCGGAAATCTTATCCATAGCCTTGTCGATGACCGACAGATCAAAGTTGCCGCTCCTCACATCAAAATCGGCAATCCCTAAAGCTTCTAAAGTGGTATTAGCCATGCTGATATTCAAGCCACCACCCTTAGGATTGGTTGCGAGATGCATATCAGCCATACTTCCGTCCAGAAGGGTCTGTTCATTAAGGCTTGTATCTTTGGCGAGAGACTGAATACCCTCTTTCAGAGAATCAATCTCAGTCTGAAATGTTTCTCTGTCGGAGTCAGAATAAATACCATTCGAAGCGCGAAGTGCAAGCTCGCGGATTCTCTGCAGGTAGTCCATCATACCGCCCATAGCGCCATCTGCAACGTTTAGGACTCCCATGCCATCCTTAGCATTTTGCGCACTAACAAGAAGTCCGTTTTCCTGTCTCTGCATTTTCTTTGCAATGGCAAGCCCTGCCGCATCGTCGGCAGCTTTGTTGATTCGCTTTCCGCTTGAAAGTTTGGAGTATATGTTGTAAATGTCTTTATTACTATTGCTGATTGAATTAACTCTCATACACAACACTCCTTGTGAAACCCACAATAAAATTGATTATTTTTTGATTATATTGTAGATAATTTGGGTGAATTGTGCAAGTATTTGTTTTATTTTCGGCACCTTTGTTTTTCATCTAATATTCCTCCGGAATCGTGGTCATCTCACCGTTCGTCATATTATAACGCACCCACCGATTACTGCCTGCACCGGACAGAATAAAGTAACAATAATTGCCATAGACATTAAAATTACCCCCATAGCTGCCCGGCTGTAGTACATAAATTTCCTCTATGCTGTGGTTCTGCAAATTGACTCTCCTGATTGTTTCACCCGACTCAGTATTATCGTCTTCTCTCAATTTCAGCGAATACTCGAGAAAGTAGACCCATTCGGAATCATAGGTAAGCAACGTTAAACCTGTATCATCAGGGATTTCATAAAGCACCGTCTCCTGCGTACTGTTCAGAGAGCGCTGTATCAAAGATTCTCTGTTGCTGTCACAGTAGAATATCGTATCTCCGGTTAATAAAGGTTGTCCGTAACATGTAACCACTTCCTCGGCAGTCTCCTGCCCTTCCCACATAATCCATACGCTGTTTATATTCATGACCCCTGCAGCCTTAATGAAGCAGGTGTAACCTAAAGATTGCGTGCTGAACCAAGGGTTAATGAGAAAATGCATACCATCCTCATACCCATTCGGCAGACCAAATTGTACATAAGCATCCTGCGGTGTGTCAGATGTCAGGTTTCCCTCATTATCCAGCGTATAAGCGTAAAATAGTATTACCGGTCCACTATCTTCCATATTATACTCTGATATGACAAGTATATTATCAACGATTCTCAGGTCATAGCTTGCCCCACTAATTTGAATCAATGCTTCCTTGCCGGAACCATCTTTTTTGAATCTAATCAGGTCTGCTGTCATACCGTTGCCCGTAACATTGTATTCAATGGAATAAACATAGTTTTTATATAATGCAGCTCCTGCTATGTGCGGAGCGGAATAAATCGTCCCTACAGCGAATCGGTTAATTTCGTAGATTCCACCGACACCGCCGAGATAAACCGACGTATCATCCACATCGGATATAGAGTGATAATAGTTAGAGTTATATGCAACTTTCGGATTCTCATAGGGCAGAAACTCAGAACTGCACACCACCGGATAATCTGATGTTTCCCAATACTGTGCCAATACTTTTTCTTCATTTCCTACGTTGACTCCGCAAGCCCAATAGCTTCCGTCCCGCTTTAAAATAATGGTGTTCTCAAACTGCTGCTCATATACACCGCCAAATTCCGATATATCCTGACAGTCTATATTGTACTCGGTAGTTCCTGTCCAAACCATCACAGCATCTTCCGCAACACGCATCGGCTCTTCCACGATGATTTTGTCGGGGACACCGCAGTTGCCGACATAATTATATCCCCATGTCCAGACGCTGCCATCCGTCAGTAATGCTGCATGATTAAACAGTCCTCCCGTTACCAGAACCGCATTCTCAAGGACTTTGACAGGTTTGGACTCAAAATATATTTCGGTCACAGGATATTTATCATATCCAATCACACCCCAAATCCAGACATTGTTATCTTCATCCAGACACGCCACATCATCGCGTCCGCAGCGGGCATAAATCACATTTTCCATCAACAGGCACGGAGTTGTGGCGGTATAATTATCATACCCACCGTTAAGCAGCCATTGTGTCTCGTCGAACTGCTCATATTGCTGCAAAGCTCCACCTCCGGCATTTCCCATTCCATAGAGCTTATGGTCTTCCGTAAGGTAGACAGTAAAGCCTGACTGAGAATAATCAACATGTATGACATTTTCCGCGATTTTAACCATGTCTTCATGAAAATCATAGTCCTGCGTCCCCTGCCCAAGTTGTCCGTAGTTGTTGCGTCCACAGCCCCAAAGCACTTTGTTTTCATCTATATAGTACAGATTGGAAGGGTCGCCTGTATCGGTGGTGTAGAAATCCTGGATATTGAAAACCAAGTCCGCGAGGATAGGTTCAGCATCCCCACTATCAGTTGCATTATCGGCTGCATTACTATCCTGCTCGCTTTCCGATAAGTCGTTGTCTGCAGACACGCCATTTTCATCTTTACTCTCCCCACGCAAAGTCGATGCCGAAGTGACAAATACTACCGTAAGCCCAACCACCACGATAACCGCAACGATAATCCCCATCAATGAAGTATTCTTAATCTTCATAATAGACTTGATTCTTTCCTCAATGGCATTTTTACTGAAATTATTATATAAAGGCATCCGACCGCTTTTCTTTGCTTCCATGTTAATCAGTACGCGGGCATAATCGGTTTTTGACGAAATTCCTAAAAAGCGCACCACGCTCTCGTCACAAGATAATTCCAAATCTCTGTTAAAGAGAACATACATCACCCAGACAAAAGGGTTGAACCAATGAATGCAAAGGGCAATCGTCGTGACAAACTTCGTCGCAGTATCAAAGCGACGGATGTGCACATACTCGTGCAGGAGGACATATTGTAACTGCTCCGTATCCGCCCAATCCGTTTTTTGCGGCAGCAGGATAACCGGTCGGAAAACGCCATATGTCAGGGGTGCTGCGGTTCTGTCCGATTGCCTTATGGAAATCGGGCGTTTCAGCCTATGCTTTTTCAACCATTGCTGCACATAATTATTATTTACAGGTACAGATGTACGGAAACGGAAGTACCATCTCAGATAGGATGCCGCAAAGAATAACACACAAAGTACCGTGCCCACACATCGAACAATAAACCATACAGAAATATGAAAAGCATGGCTTGTTTCCTGTTGCGGCTGCATCTGTAATTGTTCGGACACAAATGCAGGTAATGACAGCGTCAGTTCACTCTGTTGCGATTGCGGCTGCTGTGTCGATTGCAATTGCTGCGACTGCGTCTGTTCGGTCTGCGACGGATATAATTGCTCCGTTGACTGCTGAAGCGGTTGAGACTGCCGGGATAAATCCGACTGCTGCATCTGCCCGCTTTGTTCCTGCTGTAATGCCGGCTGCCCGGATTGCTGTATTGATATTGGCATGCGTCCAATGATCGAATACACACTCACCGCCGACGGAACAGACAATGGTACCAGCAATCGTATGAGAGCAATTCCCCATAAGATGAGGAACATCTTCTTAGGTAATCTATTGATTGCCACCGCCCGTAAAAGGATAATGACTAAAATAAAAACCGCTCCGGAAAAACTCATTTGCATTAAACTCAAATGCGATAAACCCATATGCACCACCTCACTTGGATTCTTCAACAATTTTCATCAATTTATCGAGTTGCTCAGCAGAAAGCTTTTTCCTGCTCAGAAGAGAAGCAAACAGTTTATCTGCAGAACCGTCGAATATCTTGTCAATCAACTCGTCCGTCTCCGCTTCCTGTACGTCTTCTATCGGAATAAGTGCACGGCACATGAAATTCGGCTCAGAACGTTCAATCGCTCCCTTTTTCATGCAACGCTTAATCAGGGTGTATGTCGTATTGACGTTCCAACCGTACTTGCTTGTCAGCACTTCCGCTATGTGTCTAGCAGGACAGTCTCCTTCCTTCCACAGCACATCCATTACCTTAAGTTCAGCATCAAAAAGTTTAATTTCCATATGTAATATCCTTTCACAAATTGTAAGACCAGAGTATTATCATGGTGTTATAATACTCTGGTCTTATATAAATGTCAAGCAATCTTTTCCCTAGGGCATATATGCCCAAATATTTTTAATCTGCCATCTAATATCACTAAAAACCCATCGTTTGCCGCTTCTCGCTACACAATTCGGATCGTTGATGATAAGCCCTTCGCTGTCGTACCCGTATATCAGAATATAATGCCCGGATGTAGTGAATTCGCCCCTGCCCACAGAGCATATGACAACACCGCCGCTGTCCAGCGTGGCTTTGATACTGTTTTCATCTGCGCCGAGTCGGGTGACACTAATTCCATACAGCTTCGGCACATCTTCCATCAGCGCCCACGCCGTTCCCGTACCCTCCACATAATATCCGTTTTCCATGCTGTATTCGGCAATCTTGTCCGGTGTAAGCTCCTCATCTCTGGTCAGATAAAACAGCGCCATGGACAGGCATGTAGGTCCGCAGCCCGCCAGCCCAATACAGCTTCCGCTCCCATACGACTGGTATCCCCAACGCGGGTCCCACTGTAGGAAAAGCGGAAAATCCTGCTCCTTTTCGGCAGCAGTCAGCACACCCTTACTTTGTCCGTGATTGTTTAGATACCCTGCCGCAAAATCTGTCATCTCCGGATTATTGGCGAGTGCTGAAAGTAATTCCTGGGGATATTGAGAATGATTTTCATAGATTTCCTGAATAGTCGAATTGCTCTTTCCCAGCTCCTTAAGCCGCTTAAGAACTTCTTTCTCCGTGCGCTCTACAGGCTTTGATACGTCTACGGAATCGATACTGCCGGCATAATCTGTTCCTGCAGTTTCCCACCCTTCCCCGTCTACCCCATACGACTCCGAGGTGCCCTGCTGCCGTGTGTCTAACCGATTGAGTACCGCCTGCATCTGTTCCAGACGCGCGTATATATTTTTGATAGAAAAAAGAATGATGAGGAAGACGACTGCCAAGACAATGTAGAATATTCTCTTTTGCAGCCGCTTCCTCCTTCTGCGTTCTATCTGCCGTCTGCTCATACGTGCATTTCTGCCGTTGTTTCCCATCTTTACGCCTCTCATTCGTATTCCGGCTTTCCATGCGCCGATACCCGAATAAAGCGTAGCATTTATATCTCTAAGAATTCTCTATTATTTCTTAAGATTTGCAGAATTTTCATTATAAAAAGTTTGCTGTCGTCTGTATTCTCAATCAGGAATGCCTACGGCTCGCTGTATATGCTGAAATCAGCGTTCAACCCGCTATTGTATATTGTCCTCCATCTGTCATCTAGGATTCGCCACTCACTGTTTTCATTATAAATAAGGTCTTCTATTTCCGATCTGGAAAGTTCGTCGCTTCTGCCTATTTCTTCTCCGTTAACTGTCCACACCCATATGTCATTCCCGTCTTCATCATATTCCACTGCCTCTTCGCACAGCTCTCTATACAGAACATAAGCATTATCCTGATATTTATATTCTGCCCAACTGTGCGATGCCGCCCAATTTCTCCATTGGCTGAGTATCATCTTATTCTCGGTATCAACGGCAGGATTGCTTATTCCAGTAAATGTGGGCGCATCCACAAACCCTGCGTCTGTCTGCAGAAAGCAATAATAGGTTACAAAACCTTGATTTCCGTGATGTCCGGTACAGATTAATAGGTCCGGGACATCATCGAAGTTAACATCCATATATACAAATTTACTTTGTAATGAAACCGGCCACCCCTCCCATTTATATTGCTGCTTATGAAGCACCTGTGCATTCTCCGGATCATTTTGCTTTGAAATAATTAATACCCCGTCATATGAAGAAATATCTTTATCATTTTTATCACCTAACAAAAGCCATTCAAAAACAAAGTCATCTATAATGGCTCTGTCATACAGAATCGGAGTGTCATGCAAAATATCCTCAGTAGTAACCTTCCCCACAAGCATATCATCGGAAAGCGATATACTATCTCCTTCTGCATATATTTCCAGCCAGCCGTTATCGTCCGGTATCGGTTCCTGCACTTCATCTTCCGAAGCGGTATCGAATATATCTCTTTCATCTTTTGCATCCGTATCGGATTGGGTATTTTCCTCAGTCTCCGTTTCCATTGAGTTATTGCCCGCCGTTGTTGATTCCCGATTTTCATCTCCGGAATCGATATCAGATACAATAATTTCCGCTTCCGAATCAGCATCAGATACGGTAATATCCTCACCCTTCCCACCGCAGGCAGTAAGGAGCGCACTGCATACTACCGCGCCAAGTAAACTTAAATAATTGCTTCCTTTTTTCTCTCGCCTCATATTTTTCACCATTCACATGCGCCTTTCGCTATATCTTGTATTCAGACTATACCATGTGATGGCATCGAAGTTGTATCATAGTTGCATCAAATTTGCATCATTCACTATCTTTCAATCACTAAGATGATAATTGAATAAGGCTTTACACCTTTTCAAAAAATTCCTATAATGTAGATATAAAATCTACGAGGGAGGGTGAAGGGATGGATGAAATGACAGATAAAGAATTGATTACAATTACAATTGACAGATACACAGACTTACAACGCGTTAAAAAAGCCAATGGCAATCACGAAAATGCAGAACTTGACTATTTAATCAAAATAACGACCGCAAAACTTGCATCATTAGGGGTGAATGTTGAAGACATAACCCTGTAAACTTCCACAAATATCTGGGGACTACCATAACTCTATGGGCGTCCCGCACTTGAATACATATGCCGCAACACTTACTCATAGGACAATACGATATCTTCTGCAGAAATCTCTAATATTTGAGAAACATAATCCAAGTAATACATTTAAAATATAACTTGAAGTCACAGGTTTCGCGGAGCTCCAGATCACTTGCAAATAATCCTTACTTTTCCACAAGTTATAATTTATATTTCGCCTCAATTCTGGTATAAGCTATCATCATTGCTATTACCAAAATCACAACTCCCAGAATAATAAAAATTATCAACGGCGAATTCTGTTCATACCACAGAAATGGAACCCCTAATATTTCAAATATGATCGCCGCTGCAAACCACAATTTTGCAACAGCATGATTATACCGCTTGGCATCTTTTACTTGAGGTGGATTAACAAAGGTAAAGAAACCCACCGCCTCTTTCGATTGCCACGCACTGACTCCTATAGTAAGGAATATCACGGCTACTACGCTCCAAATCACAAATGCTATAATCATAGCTCCCTCCTTGAATTCCGGTTGATTAATCACTGAAGACATACGCATCTTAGCAGGCAATCTTTATCGCATATACAGCCCGGCCAATTTCATTTCCTCATCGAACGTAATCGTGTACACAACTGTCACATTTTCATATATGACGGTGGTCTGACATACTGCAAAGCTTTGGCTCATTTGCTGAACCTCCTGCATATAAATTGTTCCTACTGCAATTCTTTCACCAAATTTCTCACTGAGCTTTTGCTTCGCAGCCGACATATATTCATCGTTAAGAACAGTTGTCATCCGGCTTGTCGAAATCGCCTGCAGGCCTTCATAGTCATCCGCATCCAGAAACGTAATCACTTCTACCAGTTTTTCTTCCACTTCTGTCCCTACAAAAATATCGCTGGACTCTATATCATTTACCTTGGGCAGATACCATACAGCCACAGAAATCAAAACCAAAACAACAATCACAATTAGCACCAATATTTTCGTCACTGTTTTTCTTCGGTATTTCCTTTGCTCTGACTCAGATATACCTTCGTTAAATCCGGCTGCGATTTCCTCCACAGTGCCCATTTCAGACAAAATATCCTGCAGATTTTCTCCGGCTCCGACACGTTCTTTTATCTCATACAGCAGTTGCTTTTCTATGTCCTGTTTTCTTTTTCTGTCGCATTTCACTCTTCTTATAATTTGTTTCACATAGGTTTCAGCCGTCATACCCTATCCTCCAATACTTTCAATACGCCATCGGAAATCCGTCTCCACACAGATTCAATCTCCTCCAAAGCCTGCCTTCCCTGCTCTGTGATTCTGTAATACTTTCGTGGCACCTGTTTCCCTTCTGATTCACTCCACTCACTGACAACAAGTCCGTCATCCTCCAGCCGGTAAAGAATCGGATACAGCGTTCCGTCCTTTAGAAGAAAAGTGTCTTGGCTTTTTTCTTTCATCTCCTGAATAATCTGATAGCCATATTTCGGCTCTCGGCAGACTAGTTTCAGAACAAGCATTTCCAAAATTCCCTTTTTCATCTGCTTTTCATACTTTTCATTCATGTGCTCAATTCCTCATATACTTTGTAATACTAAGCATATTATAATACAATATAGCTGTCAAGTTTTAATTATTTCATAAAAAAACAGAAAGATTTCTCTTTCTGTAAATTGAACGCAAAAAATAATAATTAATATAGTTATATTATACTGCAATTATCTGAAAATGCATGATAAGATATTTTAACAACCATACTTTTGTTCAAAATGGCTTTAGAACTTACAATCAACGGAACATCTATGTTTTTTCCAAAAGGACAATATACAAATGCAAATAGATGCAGAATTTATTAATGATACCTATACCTTAAGAACCATATATCATATTTGTTTCCTTTGTGACCATACTTTTAGTATTATCTTGAAAATAACATATCCACAAGAAACTCCTATGCTATTTAATATAATATCATCAACATCAAATGCTCCCAACATGCATATAAATTGAACCAACTCAACAATCAGTATATAAACCAACCCTGTGAGAAACGTTCTGTGGTATTTTCTCATTGCCTCAAACCCCATTGGAAGTAAAAACCCAAATGGAACAAAAACAACTATGTTTCCAACAAGATTTTTAATGACAATAATTGGTATAGTCTTTATACGTTGTAGTTGTGAAGCAATGGTTCCAAATGGCTTTAGACTGATATTCCATGCCCCGTGTTCTCTACTCAATCGCACAGAATCTATTTTGTTCATTATGGCGTTGATAGACAAATTAAATTTAAACAATAATAGGATAGATAATATAATACAATATATTATAAATACTCTTTTTATAACTTTCATAACAAACTCTCCAAACAAATATTACAGACGGTTTTTATGTAACAAGTATGGCATTTAATGCAAATGCCATACTTGTTACATTTTGACTTATTTCGCTTTGGAAATAGTTCCATTAAATGAATATCTATTACCATTTGTCGGGACCTCAAAACAAACATAATACTTAGAAGTTGATGTAAGACCCGAAAGCGTCGCTGATCCTGATTGGTCAGAAATAGTTATTGTTTCGCTTGTCACCAGTTTTTTACTCGAATTATAGACTTTCAAAGTCAATTCATTTTTTTTCGCTCCTGTGTACTCCTTCAGAAGTTCCCAATCTGATACAGTAATCTTAATCGAAGATGCCCCTGTAATCCATTTACTTGTAAATACCTGATATCCCATATCTGTTACCTGATAACTATAACTAGATACAGATAAGTCATGGGTGTCCGCACTGCTAGAAGGGGGATTAGCTCCTCTAGGTTCAACTTCAGATGCTGCCGCTGGTGGAGTGGGCGATAACGTATCAACCCCTTCACTAGCTGACACCGGCATACACATGGCCATACATAAAACCAGTGATAACATTAATGAAACAAGTCCTTTCTTTTTACGCATAATAAAAACCTCCTTTTTTGGATAATCCCTCGGAATCTTTAGCCCGTGATTTATAAGGCGTTGAGATCCAAAGCTCTTCCCATTGTTGGGATGCGCATCCCTTTGTCCTATGTTGAATCATGATAATAATAATACTAAATCTTCAATTATATCGATAAAAGACGTAATTTATTAATTTCAGAACGTATATTATCATTTTTTCCATTTTACGTTTCTTCTCATCCCATTCACGCTTCCGTTTCTATTTGGACTTCCGAAAGGAGTCACTCCGTCAAAAAGATTTTTCTAATCATCACCGCCCGTCTAACGGGCGGTTTGTTCTGAGGCTGTAAGCCTCTGTTACCGGCCAGCGCCTAAAGACGCTGGCTTTCACTTTGTTCAAGCCTTAACGCCTTTGACTCGTCGCTGCCCTTGAAAAGGCGCTCTTACTACCGGCTACCCCTTGAAGGGGTCCTCATATTCTTTCACACTTAATTTATCCATGGCTATATCATGGCTCTCTTGCTCCTGAATGTACTTTCTTATGGTTGCCTCATTCAGTCCTACTGTGCTCACATAATATCCCTCTGCCCAGAAATGTCTGTTCCCGAACTTATACTTTAAGTTTGCGTGCTTATCAAATATCATAAGTG
>JAFLTE010000015.1:48272-74753 GCA_022510565.1 Lachnospiraceae bacterium
CCATAATATCCCTCTGCCCAGAAATGTCTGTTCCCGAACTTATACTTTAAGTTTGCGTGCTTATCAAATATCATAAGTGCACTTTTGCCTTTCAGATATCCCATGAATTGTGATACACTTATTTTGGGTGGTATGCTTACCAGCATATGGACGTGGTCCGGCATTAGATGCCCTTCCAGTATCTCTACACCTTTATACGCACACAGCTGTTTTAATATATCCCTGATGCTTTCTTTGTATTGATTATATATTATTTTTCTCCTATACTTAGGAGTGAACACTATGTGGTACTTACACATCCACTTAGTGTGTGCTAAACTGTTCGCCTTATTGGCCATGAAAATCACCTTTCTTTTCGCTATATATTGGCTTGAACAACATCATTATAGCGGAAAGGTGATTTTTTTGTATAACACACACCGCGCACCCGCATAGCGGGTGGTTTATATTTCGCACGCTTCGCGAGCTCAACAGGGTCACGACCCATAATTAAAAAAAGCATCCTTCGGATGCCTTTGCAAAAAAATGTTCATTGCCTATATCATATAATACTCCATGTAACAATGGTTTAGAGCCTCCCATCGCGATTTGCTTATAGGCAATGTCACCTTGCCATCAATTTCCACCCCTTCTCTTGAGATTTTGCCTGCATATTTCAAATTCACAATATAGGAGCGATGGCATTTACAAAACTGCGGCTCTTTAAACTGTATTTCAAACTCTTTCAGCTTTGCTTTGAATCGGATGGTTTCTTCGTGTAAATGCAGGAGAATATGATGGTTATCTACTTCTATATAATATATATCATCCTTAAAGATTCGACGGGACTCATCACCCCGGGTTACTATAATGGCTTCCTTTTTCCTATTCTCTATCATTTCGCTTGCCTTCGTTAATGCCTGAAATACCTCGTCCTCTTGTAAAGGCTTTATCAAGTATCGAAAAGCCGATACCTCATATCCTTTTGGTGCATATTTTTTCAGACCTGTTGTGAACACAATAAAAATTAGCCTATCTTCCTCTCGAATCATCCTCGCAAGCTGCAATCCATTAATTTTTGACATTTGAATATCCAAAAATGCAAGGTCATAATGCGATTCATCTTTCATACAGAAAAGGAACTGCTCCGCAGACTCGTAACGACCAATAGCAATCTGTTCATTTTTCTTCTTTGCCCAACGGTTTACCATCTCCACCAAAATTTCCATATGCTCCTTGTTGTCCTCACAAATCGCTATTCTCATAAGTTGAAATCGCTCCTCTCCTGATGTTATTCTTCTAATCTTTGTCAAGTATATCACGATAAACAATGGAAAGATGCTTTGAACGCAAATTATCGCATTTGAAGCGCAGAATGCTACCACCTACTTACCGGGTATCCGAATTCTACACCGGAAAACATGATTCTTAAGTTCCCTCTCACAATAGCCGCCATATGTGTATACAATCCTGTCAATGTTTTTTATTCCAAAACCATGCATAGAACTGTCTGCTTTAGTTGTAGTCCATACACTTTTATCCACAGATCGATCTTCCTCTATTGCTGCATTCTCAAACACAATAAGTAGGTTCCCGCCATCAAACAATATTCTAATATGTATAAACCGCTTATTTACATCCACAAATTTCATATTTGCATCAATGGCATTGTCATATAAATTACCGAGCATCACCGTCAAATCTCCATCTGTTATTTTCAACTCAGGGGGAACAGCCATATCCACTTCAACTGTAATACCATTCATCGTAGCAAGCGCTGTCTTACTTCCTATCAGCGCATCAATCACAGTGTTACCTGAATGGAATGACTTTATCCTGCTCACCTCTCCTGCAATCTTTTCCACATATTCCTGTGCCTTGGTATATTCCTCTACCTGCATATACCCAAGTATTGTGTGTAGATGATTGTTCATATCATGCTTTAAAGATAATATACTTCGATACATACTATTCACTTCATCCTGACTCCGCATCTGTAACGCTATTATTTGATTCTGTGTTTTTAACTCTTCCTCCACATGTTTTTCTTTTGCAAGTACTTCATCAAAAAGCAGAAATGATAAATTAATTGCCAGTATCAACAGACAGGCAAGGCTGTTAGCATACAAAACTTCGTCATTCAAATCAGAGCCCCTTTCACAAATAATCCAAACCATGATAATACTAACTGAAGAAACCATAATTATTTTCCAATTTCCTCGGTAAACGACTGTGGAAACCCGAAACCTTTTCCACACACATATAATAATCTCTGACAACAAAAGCTGTCCTATCCTCACAAGGAGACATGAAAAAAACCATATAGACCCAATTACTTGTTCAATTTCAACATGTGCACCCAGACACATTCTCAGTGAATAGTCAACTGTAACCGATATGATGCCAATGAATAAATAATTGACCAGCCCCCAAGAAACTGCAGACCTCCACTTCGCCCGACAGATTATCATGGCATACAGCGTGAATATAAACACTGACGGTGCAAAGTCAGGAGCCCATGCAAACACCTTTTCCCGAAGGGTTAAGAGTATTGTTCCGAAAATCGAAAATAAAATAATTGCAAGTACTGCCTTTTTCTCTTTCATATTATTACGGAAGATCCCGGTAGCAAAAAAACATGATGTCAGCATCTCTGAAAAATTTAAAAAATTTTCAAATATAACCCAGTCCATATCTCTCCCCTTATTAAATAGCGCTGCTTAAACACAACTTATTTAACATTTACGTCCTAATATCGGTTTTTTACGTCTTTTGTACTACATTTTACGTTCTGTGTGATATATATATTATATCACCAATAAAAGGGGGGCTCAAATGAAACAGCAAAAGTCTTTTTATTATTTTACTCACTATGCTTCTTTCCGCTTTTTGTGTATACTTGCATTTATGGCTAATCTGTCTGCTCATATTGGGGCAGGTACCACAAGCTCTTGGAACAAATATCAGCCAACGCTTCCCGAAGAGCTAAGCAGATAAAAAGCAGGGTGAAACAAATAAGAAATGTTTCGTCCTGCTTTTTATCTGTTATTTTAAGTTTTTCTTGCGCTTATATTCTGCACCGAAAACAGAAACACCTTCCAATGAAATCCCTGCTAAAATAAATCTTACTCCCTCGTTTTTGAAAACCAAAAGTATCAGGGAAGCTAAAATTCCCACAAAATACGTTATGCGTACAACTTTTTTCATTTTCTCTTTAAAAATTTCTCCAAAAGGTGCTTTAGGATTTTCAACTGGTGAAAACCTTAAAAATGGATATGCACTAACAAGGGCAGCACAAAACAAAACTTCAATTGGTAGGTGTACTGCGCCAAAAAGTGCTGCCAGATATCCTCCTGTTGTCAAAATCCAACACATGAGACGGGTATTGCAATGGTATCCTCCTCCAAAACTTTGCAATGGGATGGAAGTCAGCAATAACAAAATAATACCTCCTGCTCTGCCAATAATTACACTTAAGAACAAAATAGTTAATATATTTATGGCCGATGAAAAAAGCAGATCCAGCCCATAAGCTATCACAGCGCACTGCTGTTCTTCTATTATACTTTTATCCATCATTCTTAGGATACAGAATTTCATCATTTTTTCCATTCCTTTTCCCCTCCGCTTCCTATAACTGCACCGATGTCAATCTTTTATCTTTAATTTTATGGATATTACAAACATATCATAAAACCGTCAAAAAACTTTTATTGAGCGTAAGGTGTCTAAAAATGAACGTAAAGTGATTTTAGGGCAAAAATGGAGCGTTGCTCCATAGTTCTACTCATCTACTACGCAACGCCCCTTCTTCTTTTGCTCTCTCAATTGTGTTTATAACCAATTAGTTTTATAATTAAATTATGGGAGGGAACATATTATGGCTGAAATACTCAATTATTATTCCAAAGTCCTTGTTAGGTACATTTTTGGAGTGTTTAGCGATTCCGGAAATGCCCTCTCTATTGTCATTTTGCGGTTGCTGCTTGTTATTACCCTCCTATTTCATCATAAAAAGGTTTGTATCTGTCCGTTTTTGAAATGTACCTATATACCAATTATAAATCTCATTGGCTCGTTCATCATTAGATTCAAAGTCCTCTCCATAATGTTTTTCATGAATTTCTAACACGTGAAGCTCTCCTTTTTTATCATAATAAAGACCATACCATTTTATTTTAATTGACTCAACCGCAGGGACGGCTCCAGGATAAAGTATTTCATAATCTATATTTTTACTGACTTCACAAAGTTTTCGGTAATTTTCAAACAGCTCACTCACATCACAGGTCATATGAAATGTAATTTTGTCATCCAAATTTCCAGCTGCGTATTCACTGATTAGTTCTTCATATTTTAAACCGCAAATATAGGCGCCATAGGAGTCGTCTGAAATATAATGGTCTCCATTTTTGTCATAAAATGTGATTGCATATTGCTCTTCGCCATCTTGTCTAATTTCTGTATAATCACAAATATTCATAAATACAATATCCGGCATTTGCGATGGGTCATTAATAGTATGTGCGACGTTACTTCCTTCTTTGCCACAGGCACACAAAACAAGTATTGCCGGGAGTATTATCACAAGTAATTTTCTGTGCACTAATTTCATTATTAAGCAATCCTCATGCTTCCTCGGTTGGTTTTTATCAATCAAAATTATTTTACTTTTCCGCATTAAACCGTCTCCTCCCATGCAGGGACTTTCTCATGGTATAAGAATAATTCCGCAGGAATTCTGGAGGTATCGGGTGGAACCGCTGTCATTAGTTAAGGACAAAATGCGCATACACCATATATTTATCAAAATTTCCACTCTCAATCAAATCAAGAACGCTTTTTCCGATTCTATACTCACCGGGGGTAAGCTCACCGTACAGCCATTCCCAGTCAATCTCCCTCTCAGAAATTTCTTCACATGGAAGCATAATAGCAATGTCGTTAAAACCATAATTCCCTTCCAGCGGAATCGGGGCTTTTTCCCACTCGCCATTCTTTAGCACTTCTATCACAAAATCCTCTCCGTATATCAATTCTCCTTTGGGAGCATCTGTGTCATATTGATTAAACACAAGTGTTGCTCCTGTCGGGGTAATATTTTTCAATGAAAAATACAACGCAATTTCCTTGACATCCGATGCCTCGTTATAAATATATGCACCGCCTTCTTTAATATTTTTATCATACGATAAGGTATCAATAATATCTAAAACCTGACTGTCATACTCGCTCCACCAATCATCCACAGAATATGTGAACGCGACTACACCTTTGTACTCTCCCGCAAAGGCAATAAAATCCCAATGCTCATGATTATCAAAAGTACCGATATTTGCAGGCTCACCCGCAACCGTTGTGCTCTCTTCCACAAGCCCCATGCCACAGACACCGAAAGAATCCATATAGGAAATTTCGATATAACCGTCGGTCACATCATCCGGATATAAATGTATTCCGTACATACCATTTATTAGACTATCACTATCCATCGGACACAGCTCATAACTCCATCCGTCAGGTAATGATATGGAAATTTCACCGTATGGACCTCCTTGTGAAATGTCTGTATTTGCTGCCTTTTCATCTGTTTCGGTTTCGGGTATGTTCTCAATTTCAGGTGCAGGCATTACAGATTCGGATGCCTCTTCTCCCTGAGCTACAGATATTTCCTTCTGAGATGTATTACCACATCCGCATATCGCCAGACATATTGAAAACATTAATATTGGTATTAATTTTCTCATTTTTATTCTCTCCTTTGCGGTATGTCCAAGTCCTTTTTCATTAAATATTGTTTTGTTTCCCTTATTTTCTTACTTATGATAAAATATTTCAAGCAGTAGTTGCTTCTTCTGCGCTTCAACAGAAAATAAAGCTCATGAAAGGAACTCTTATGAAACTAATCTCGTGGAACGTTAACGGCCTGCGCGCCTGTGTAGGCAAGGGATTTTTAGATTTTCTTCAATCGGAAGATGCGGACATCTTCTGTGTACAGGAAACAAAATTACAGGAAGGGCAGATTGACTTGGACTTACCGGGCTATCATCAATATTGGAATTATGCAGAGAAAAAGGGCTATTCCGGAACTGCCATCTTTACGAAAGAGGAACCTCTTTCCGTCTCTTACGGCATCGACATCGAGGAACACGACCATGAGGGACGCGTCATAACCCTAGAATTTCCTGCTTTCTATATGATTACGGTATACACGCCCAATTCGCAGGACGGTCTGGCAAGGCTCGATTATCGTATGAAATGGGAGGAAGATTTCTTATCTTATCTGAAAAAATTGGAGGAGAAAAAACCTGTCATTTTCTGTGGTGATTTAAATGTGGCACATAAGGAAATCGACTTAAAGAATCCGAAAACCAACCGCATGAACGCAGGATTTACGGATGAGGAACGGGCAAAATTTACAACATTGACAGAGTCAGGTTTTATCGACACATTCCGACATTTCTACCCTGAACTGGAGGGCGCATATTCCTGGTGGTCCTATCGCTTCCATGCCAGAGAGAAGAATGCAGGGTGGCGTATCGACTATTTTATTGTATCGGAATGCCTGCAAGACAAACTTCAGGATGCCATAATATACAAGGACGTAATGGGTTCCGACCACTGTCCGGTGGGGTTGATTATAGAAAATCCACGGACGTAACCTTCTCCGATTTCATAAGAATATCATATATCTCCGTGCGTTCGGTAGCTTTTTTCGTGTAGAGTACCAGATGCACGGAGATTCCGTCTTCTCCATCCTCGGGACCACTCATTTCCATGGAATCTATCGAGATATCTGCTTCTTTTAAATTCTGTATGACTGTGTGCAGATGGCGACTCTTCTCCACATCTATAAAAACATTACAATAACGGGAATGTCTTGTTGCAAAGCGCTCCACGAGAGGCAACACATGCAGGGAGAGAAGCATCATAACGGTAATCAGGATACCCCCTTCTATGAATCCGATTCCCACGGCCAGTCCGATACACGCACTCGCCCATAGCGTAGCCGCTGTCGTCAATCCCCTGACGCGATGTTTGGACACAATAATCGTTCCCACACCGATAAAACCGACACCGCTAATGACTTGCGCAGCCATACGTGTCATATTTGCCATGCCCGCAAAATTAATTTGAATGTATTGCTCAGTCAGCATTACCAGCGTTGCGCCAAGGCAAACCACCGTGATAGTCTTTGTCCCTGCGCCGCGATGTTTCATGCCGCGGTCCAGGCCGATGATACCACCCAGAATTGCAGCCACCACAACACGAATTAATATATTCTGTATATTCCACGCCGCAAAATTTCCCAGAATCATATGTGCTCTCCTGCTTTCGATAAATTAACATATGCTTGATACATATAGTATAAATTAATTTGTACCTAAAAAACAAGGACATATTGGCATCCGTAGAAATATACTCAGAAATTAGGGTTATATATAATATTATTAATGTCCGATCCCACAATAGCTTCTCCATGTTGAGAGAAAGATAAGATTATGATATACTACATATGTTGTTAACATTGGGTTAGGTAGGAAGGACAGTCGATGAAATACAATGTATCTTTTACCAAAAGAATCATTTTTACAGCTATTATTTTTATAATCGGAGTGATATTTTTATCTGTGGGGCTTAGGTCATATATTAAATATAGTAATGCCCTGCATTTGGAAACATTAAATCAACAAGATTTGAAAACCGGAAAATATATTGTGGGCAATATTGATACATACATCGAAGGAATCCGATATGAAAACAATATATATTACAATGTCAATCAGGTACATATGACCGCATGGAAAACATACGATTACTACGCTATGCCCATTGAGGAAGATTCCTATATCACATTATTGATTGCTGACGATTCTGTCAAAGCCCAATTGGATGCTTTTGAGAACGGACACGGCGAACCGGTGTATTTTGAGGGTATCATTATCGAACCTTCCAAACAGTTGACCTACGAATTGGATGAGACGATGGAGGATTTCAACCCGGAAAATTTTGTAGATTCATTTGCGATTAAAGAGACTAAACTTACATACAGAAACCCGATTATATTGGGTATCCTTCTATTGGTATTCTCGATATTTCTATTTTTCATTGCCGGCGGAAGCAATAGTTTTATTTCCGTTGAAACGGACAAGACCGACTATGATCTTTATGTCAATACTCTAAATAAGGACAAGGAATAATTCACAATTTCTCACCCCTGTGCCACACAGGGGTTCTTTTTATATTATCGCTTCAAAATAATAATTTATTGAAATTCGATAAATTTTTATTGACATTCACTTTTTACCATGTTATTGTATGCTTAACATAGAAAGCAGACTGCTGCCGGATATCGACAGGTTGTTCCTAGACGGGACCCAAAATCGGAAAGGATAATGCATATGAAAGATAAGCTGACACTGTTTACAAAATTTCTACTGGATGTGATGTTTTATGCCGGAATCGTTGTGATTTTAACACTTCCGCTCAGCATCAAATTCTACGGCAGGTACAATTCATACTTCGCAGATAATTATTATTCCCTCTGTGTGATTCTCTTTTTATCGGGAATCTTTGCAATCCTTATTATCAGGCAGCTGCGCAAGATGTTTTCAACAGTCATTGCCGACGATTGTTTTATACGGGAGAATGTGACGAGTCTGGAGAGAATGAGTATCCACAGCTTTTTCATCGCGGTAATCACGGCATGCCGCCTCTTTATTTACCTCTCGCCGTCCGTGCTTATTGTCATACTGGTATTTGTGATTGCAGGTTTGTTCAGCAAGGTGCTGGCGGGTGTTTTTGACAAGGCGGTCACATACAAACAGGAAAACGACCTAACCATCTAGTAAGGAGGCTACTATGGCGATTATCATAAATTTGGATGTAATGATGGCGATGCGCAAGAAAGGACTGACCGAACTGGCAGGCGAAATTGACATTACCCTTGCGAATCTTTCCATCTTAAAAAATAACAAAGCAAAAGCAGTACGTCTCTCTACGCTGAACGAAATCTGCAAGGCACTGGAATGTCAGCCGGGCGATATTCTGCAGTACGTGGAGGACGAGGAACCTCCCGTCGATACAGACGGCGAATCATAGTCAACAGAAAGGAGTTTATTATGGAGACAAATCATCGAAACAATCCTTACGACAATGTATATCCAAACAATCCCGATAACAACCGTGCATATGCAAATGCCCCCTATTCTATGCAACCGATAGCCGGTGCAATCAGACAGGAGGACAATGTCTTTACGAAGAGATTAAAGGAGCATTTTCCGTTCTTCGGTCTGGGAAGCGCGCTCTACGCTCTCTTCTACACATTTTGCTTATATAAAAATGCGTCGGGAATCACTTACCCTTTTTTCGTCATAGGAACCCTTTGCTATTTCTTCTGCTCTATGCGAAAGTTAGGGGTTCCTTACAAAAAAGACAGCGTCTTCTATATCGTTAGCCTTGTGCTTTTGGGTATTTCCAACTGCCTTACCAATTCGGGTCCGCTGCTATTGATGAACAAATGCGGCATATTCCTGCTTGCTTTTCTCTTGATGATTCATACGGTCTATCAAGATGGGAACTGGAATTTTCCGAAATATTTTTGTGCCCTTGCCGAAACGTTCGGTGTCACGATTACGTGCGTTTTTCGCCCTTTTAGCGACATGGTGTTTTATTTTGATGCCCAAAAACAGCAGAAAAACGGTAAAAAGAGCTATTTTATTCCGATACTAATCGGCATTGCGATAACTATCCCGCTGCTTTTTGTTATGACGCTGTTGCTTGCCAGTGCTGATGCTGTATTTTCCAATATGCTGGACAGCATACTTGAGGCGTTTAATTTTGCCACTATTTTTCAGATTTGCTTTTTGATGATAGCCGTATTTTTCGGCTCTTATGCGATTTGTGCTGCACTGGGCATGAAAAATGTAAAGGAAGAAGTGGGCAACCATCAGGTTTTGGAACCGGTGATTGCTATTATTGTCACGGCAACTCTGTCCGTGCTTTACCTGATGTTCAGTGTGATTCAGATATTGTATCTCTTCATCGGCAACATGCAGCTTCCCGAGGGATATACCTATTCGAGTTACGCCAGAGAGGGATTTTTCCAACTGCTGGCAGTGTGTATTTTGAACCTGATTATCGTACTTATATGCCTCTACCTTTTCCGGGACAATAGGGCGTTGAAAGTTATTCTGACAATTATCAGCGGATGTACGTTCATTATGATTTTGTCCAGCGCACTGCGCATGCTGATGTATATTAACCGCTACAACCTAACTTTCTTACGCATATTTGTACTCTGGACATTGGCAGTGATTTTCCTGCTGATGGCAGGTGTGACGATTTTTATCTACATGAACAGATTTCCGCTTTTTACTTACAGCATGATTATCGTTACTGTATTCTATATTGGGTTGTCCTTCGCTCATCCGGATTATTGGATTGCCAAATACAATTTAATGCCGACACATATGGAATATCTGAATGACTACGACATTGACGACAGTCAGCAGTACTTATGCCGATTGTCCGCAGATGCAGCACCCATTCTGCTCAATGAAAAGACCAACCCTTATCTGAGGCAGAATATTGTCGGTGATGTGGATGCCATGGAGGAACTTTCATGGCTGCGTCGGTATTATATTAAGATAGATGGTTTATATAAAGATATGCATGTACGGAGTTTCAATTTCTCTGTCTTTACTGCAGGAAAATATGTGAATTAAAGGATTTCCTCAAAAACGTCAAGACAATGTCGTTTGAGTGCTCTATAATAAGTATACATCGCGATGCTGACTAACAATAAGGAGTCCGATATGAGTTATCCTACTTGCACGAAAGCTCTTATATGCTATATAGAGGCACATATTATGGATGGACAGCTGCCATACGACGAACTGGAGAAGCAGATCGGCTTTTCCTGGGCACATATCAGGGATTTGTTTCGCAAAAGCACGGGATATCCTCTTGTGCGATATGTGCAGATGAGAAAAATAAAATCTTCTGCCATACAATTAATCAATACTGACAAGACAATCCTTGAAATTGCCTGTGAATATGGCTTTACCAATCCGGAGACATATACAAGAGCATTTCACAAGGTCACAGGAATGACACCCAGTGAATTTCGCAGAAGGCGACCGGTGGTTGCAAAAGAAGAGCTGTGCACCGGGGTATACGGTATTGGAATCCTTCCACAAAAAGAGCGAAGGAGCGATATTGTCATGGAGAAGAATGTTTACCGAAATAATGAAAGCACAATTCTGTACGGAGTCCCCAAGGCTGCATACGGTACCTACGGGGGCAGTACACCTTATCCTATTTGCCTGAAAGCATGTTCCGAATACCTTGGCGAGGATCTGGATTACTATTTCACCATGGTATCCAGTGGGGCTGCATTTCGGCTTACGTGGAACAATACTATGTGGGATTTGAGTAATGTGGATATTTATCATACCTTTGAAGAGAGTAATGATGTATATCGTCTTGCCGCCGAGGCCTTGGGTCGCGAATTTTTCTTTCTGGGAAGAGAGAAAAATACCACAAAAGAAGAGTTCATGTCATTTATTAAGGAGCACATCGATGAAGGATATCCCTGTATTGCATTAGGTATCATAGGACCGCCGGAAGCATGTATCATCACGGGGTATCGGAAAAACGGAGAGGAGCTGCTGGGCTGGAATTTCTTTCAACACGACCCCGAGTTTTCCGCAAGCGTGGAATTTGACGAAAGCGGATATTTTGTATGTAACGACTGGTGGGAGAACACGGATACCCAGGCGGTCATGTGTATGGGAGCCGTGAAAGGAAAAAGTTTGTCTACAGAAGAAATCATCGCCAATGCAGTGAAGGCTCTCAGCGGAAGAATAGATACAAGCTACAGCAAAGGATTGATGGCATATGACGCATGGAAGAAAGCGTTGAAAGAGGAAAAGGACTATGCAGTGGGTGAAAACTATTCCCTTCTATTTGAAAAAATGTTGTGTCAGTCCGATGCTATGAGCTGCCTAAAGGACGGGCGGAGCTGCGCCGCTTCTTATTTTAAGGAACTGGCCAAAAACGACCGAAAATATCTGTTGATTGGAGAGCAATTTAGCAGAGTAGCCCAAACTATTGAAGAAATGCAGCAATTGTATGGTTCGGATATGGATGAGATGCTGAAAAAACTGGCTGACCCCTCGGTGAGAAATAAAACTTGCGAATTGATTGAGCTTGCTGCTCGGGCAGATAAGATGGCGTTGGAATTACTTTCCGATAATTAAGCAAAAAGCCGGAGATTTTGTCTCCGGCTTTAACTGCATTTCGTATCCGCCTCCCTCATCTCCCGAATCACGCTCATACCGATGGGAATAGATATGGTGAGTGCGCAGACATCCGATACAGCCTGGCACACTTCCACTCCCGTCAGTCCGAAAAAATGCGGAAGAATGGCAATCAGCGGTAGGAAGAAAATGCCCTGCCGTGCGGACGATACAATAGAAGCCTTTACTCCTTTGCCGATGGACTGCAACATCATATTACACATGACAATCCAGGAGCTCAACGGAAAGGCCATAACAGAATAACGCAGCGCTGCGGTTCCCACTGCAATGACATCGAGGTCGTCCTTACGGAATATACTTACAAACTGGGGTGCGAAAATATATACGATGACAGCCATACCAAGAAGAATGCAGAAAGATAATTTTACACAGAACCAGTAGGCATCCAGCACTCTTTTATATTTACAGGCCCCGTAATTGAACCCACACACAGGCTGAAAACCTTGCCCGAAGCCAATCAATGCGGAGTTGGCAAACATCATAATACGAGAAACAATCGACATACCCGCAATCGTCGCATCTCCGTACACACTCGCTGCATGGTTCAGGAAAATTGTAGCAACGCTTGCCAGTCCCTGCCGAAACAGCGCGGGGATTCCCCCTCTGATGATTTCTTGATAAAAGTGCAGACTGGGTTTAAAATTACTGAAATGAATACGAATGTTGCCGCCCCTCGTGGCCATAATCAACAGGAAAATAAAACTTAAATACTGGCTCACCGCAGTTGCCAGTGCTGCACCCGCGACTCCCATACCGCATGCGAATATCAGAATCGGATCCAGAACAATATTGATGACCGCACCCGATACGATTCCAATCATTGCATAGAACGCGCTTCCCTGAAAACGCATCTGATTATTGAGCACAAGCGATGCCGTCATCGCCGGCGCTCCGAACAGGATGATTCTTAAATAAGCCACCGTATAAGGCTGAATAGTCTGCGTGGAGCCGAGGGCATAAGAGAGCGGCTCAATAAAAAAGATACATCCGACCATAATGATAACTCCTGCAAGAAAGGCCGTAAAAAATCCGACGGCGGACATTTTCTCCGCTTCCTCCATATTTCCGGCGCCGAGCTGTCTGGAGATATAATTGCCGGATCCGTGCCCGAACAGAAATCCAATCGCCTGAATGATTGCCATCAACGAGAACACTACGCCCACTGCTGCCGTGGACTGGGTATCCAATTTCCCTACGAAAAAAGTGTCCGCCATATTATAAAAGGACGTTACCAACATACTTAAAATGGTCGGTACCGCAAGCCTGCACACCAGCTTTTCCACAGGCTGCTCGGTCATATAAATTCTTTTTTCTTCCGCGCTGTCGAATTTCATAATATCCTCATCCTTCCACTTTGCAGTTTCCCTATTTCAATTCGTTAGCCGTCACATAGAAGTTATGATAAATCCCGCCAAGTTCCAGAAGACTCTCATGTGTACCTTCTTCCACGATTCCCTCTTCCGTCAACACCAGTATTCTATCGGAATTACGTATACTGGAAAGTCTGTGTGCAATCGTGATAGTCGTCCTTCCTTTAGCAAGCGCCTCCAGAGACTTCGCCACTTGAAACTCGCTCTCATTATCCAACGCGGAAGTCGCCTCATCCATAATCAGAATCGGAGGATTCTTCAGGAAAACCCTTGCAATACTGATGCGCTGCTTCTGTCCGCCGGATAATTTCACACCACGCTCACCCACATAAGTATCATACCCATCTTTCAATGCGGTAATAAATTCATGGGCTCCGGCGCGTTTCGCCGCCTCAATCACTTCCTCCATCGAAGCGTTTTCTTTACCGTATGCAATATTCTCATACACCGTGCCGGAGAACAGATACACATCCTGCTGCACCATACCGATATTCTGGCGCAGGCTCTTAATGGTGTAGCAATGTATATTCTCTCCGTCTAACAGAATTTCACCCTCATTGATATCATAAAATCGGGGGATGAGATTACACAGTGTGGTCTTGCCGCCGCCGGAAGGACCCACAATAGCAATTTTTTCTCCCTCACGAATCTTAAGATTAAGCCCTCTAAACACCACGTTATGGTCGTCCGGATACTCGAAACTAACATTGCGGAATTCAATATTTCCGTGCGGGTTCACGCAGGGTACCGCTCCCGGCTCATCGAAGATTTCAATATCGCTGTCCATAATTTGTACGAACCGTTCGATTCCCGTCATACCGCGCTGAAACTGTTCCGCAAATTCAATTATTCTGCGAATTGTAGTAATCAGTGTGCTCACATACATGACATAAGCCACCAAATCACCGGGCACGATTTTCCCTTTAATCATAAAAATACCGCCGGCTACCAACAGCACCAAATACATCAATCCGTCGAAGGCTCTGGTTGTGGTCTGAAAAAATGCCATGAATTTGTAGGTTTCTTTTTTTATAGAAAAGAAATTGATATTGTCTTCCTCAAATTTTTCTTTTTCCTTCTCTTCGTTGGTGAAGGCCTTAACCACTTTTTGACCCAAGAGACTATCCTCAATGCGGGCATTCAGCTCACCAATCTGAACACGCTGCTTGCGAAACGCCTCCCGCATACGCAGATTGATAATGGTACAAGTCACTGCCATAACAGG
This sequence comes from Lachnospiraceae bacterium, assembly GCA_022510565.1. GTDB lineage: Bacteria > Bacillota > Clostridia > Lachnospirales > Lachnospiraceae > UBA3282. The sequence goes on from JAFLTE010000015.1 coordinate 63,170, forward strand.
CACCACAGCAAAGAGAATAAGCGTCAGAGGAAGACTGATTCTCGCCAAAATAATAAAGGAGATAACCGCCTTAATACCTGCTATAAAAAATTCCTCCGGACAGTGATGGGAAAATTCCGTCACGTCAAACAAATCATTGGTAATGCGGCCCATAATCTGTCCCACTTTAGTATTGTTATAATAGGTGTCCGACAGTTTTTGCAGATGAGCGTAGGCATCTCTCCTCATATCCGTCTCAATACGTGTTCCCATCACGTGACCGGTATATGCCATATAGAAATTTGCCATCGTATCTATTATACGCAGACACAGATATAATGCTCCTAAGCGCAGAATAATTGAAACGGTAAGAGATGACAGATCGTTCATTCCCGTGTTCGTGATATAACGAATAATCATCGGCAGCACTAATTCACAAATCGTAGTCAGTCCCGCACAGAATAAATCAATAATCACAATATGTATATATTTCTTATAATATGGGAGAAACCGCTGCAGTAAATCCCCTGCTTTGTATGTTTTTGAATTTGTAGACATGTCCGTAAACGCTCCTATTACATGAATCTTTTGTCTGTAAAGCTACATAATTCGATTATAACGTCTGCATCTGCTATTTGCAAATATCGTAAATAACTGACAGATTGACATTTAGAACGTCGATTAATTATAATATATGAAAAATCAATAGACTTTAAGAAAGGAATATTTATGAATCAATCAGCTCTTTTTCAACTATCTTACGGATTATATGTGGCTGCTTCCAAGGCAGGAACAAAGATGAACGGATGTATCATCAACACGGTGACACAGATTACAAGCAATCCTCTTCAGGTAGCTATGACAGTGAACAAACAGAATTTAACCTGTGACCTGATTAAGCAATCAGGCATTGTTTCTGTTTCTATACTTTCCGAAAAAGCGCCCTTTTCGTTATTTCAGCACTTTGGCTTCCAGAGCGGCAGAGATACCGATAAATTTGTGGATGTACCTTTCGGAATGACGAAACAGGAGCTTCCTTATTTGAAGGAAAATACAACCGCTTACCTGGACTGCAAGGTTGTGAATTCAATTGACGTGGGAACACATATTATGTTTATAGCGGAAGTGGTGGACGCAGAAGTGTTATCCAACGATAAGCCGATGACTTACGCATACTATCATGCTAATGTAAAACCGAAACCGGCTGCAGATGCCAATGCGCCCAAAAAGGGATGGAGATGTAAGATCTGCGGATATGTCTATGAAGGTGACGAGCTTCCTGCAGACTTTGTATGCCCGCTCTGCAAGCATGGCGCGGAAGACTTCGAAAAGATTGAATAGTTATAATCACTGCGGTGTAATGCCCTCTTCTGAGGCACGGAGCTTACATCCGTTATCGTATGAACCGATTTCACATATTTCCGCTTTCTTATCCCGAAGGCAGAAATCGCAGGACGGACAGGCTTTCTTCACTCCGGAGAAATCTCTCGGCACAGCGTCCAGTTTTTCATTGTGCTTACAGTCACTGCACCAACAATTATGACATTGCTTAAAAAAAGAAACAGAAGAAAGAGCAGACCTCTGCCCTTTCTTCTGTTCTTCTTTTCCTATGTAATCAAAGAGGTTAATCTGACCGTCTATCTGTTTTCTCATAATAACATCCTTTAAGTATCTTTCGCTCGGATATTATTTTAACACTTATTGTCAGAATTATCAAAGAGGTTGTGGCACTAAGTATGCACCGGTGCGTTTTTATTTCCGCTTATCTACTTTTTTAATTTTAAATATGATATACTTTATAAAAATTTCAACCCGTAAAGGAAAATAACGTATGGATATTAAATTCCGGAAACTATATCGCTATGAACGGTTAAGAGAACACTGTCAGATTGCCATTCCTTATGCCAAAGGAGCGCTGACACAGGAAAAGAGGGTGCAGATTTTACAGAACGGACAGTGTATGCCCAGTCAGAAAAAGGTAACCTCCCGCTATGAAGACGGCAGCATCCGATATCTGTTTGTCCGTTTTCTTGCCAACCTTCCTGCAAATGATACGGCTGTGCTTCAGGTGGAGTCTGACTGTGACAAGGTATGCGAGTATGAAGGAATTAAAGTAACGGCAACTGAAAAAGGATATCAGGTAAAGGCAGGAGTGGATTTTGCTGTTTCTCATGATTCCGAAAATATTTTTGACTGGCTTATCGATGGGTGGAAAAAATACGGGGCACATCAGTTTGCCGGTCCTTACCTGAAAGACGGAGAAGGTAACAGCTACGGTGTGCGCCTTGGCAAATGGCGCGTCATGGAGGATGGTCCTCTGGTGGCAGTCCTGCGCTGCATGGGCGAGTGTACGGGAGCAAAACATGTAAGCTTTGAACTGAAGCTTACCGCTTATGCGGAAAAACCTTGGGTGGAAATTTCCTATCGGATTATCAATTCTACGGATGATCCCCTCCATGTGGCATCCCTTATATTTGCTCTGCTTGCAGAAGGGGCTGAATACGATGCAAGGCTTATCAGAAATACAGACGACCCACTTGTATATCACACCTACGGTATTAATGAACTGCCGGAAATTGAAAAAGACTGTCCTGTCAGAAATATAAGAACCTGTACAGGACAGTCTAACTACAAAACCGGCTTTTCTATCGGGCGTAACGGACATCCCGTGTGTGAGGTTGTGGATGCAGCTTTTCTGTTGGGAGAAATGCACGAACACTTTACAGAGGTATTGTACGGAACCTTTTTCGCTGACAGAACAGATGCGCAGGGCGGCGTGTGTGCCACGATTTTTCAGGCGAAGCAAAATTACCCTAAAGCAGTGAAAGCAGATGAAAGCGGTGTTTATGTCATGCTGGTGCCGGAAGATGTGGACCGTGTTGTGATGGAATCCGGGATGTCAAGAGAACAAAGATTTTTACTTCATTTTCACGGACCGGAGGAAACTCTTACAGAAATTGACAACCGCAGCTTGATTTATCAGATGCCGGACAAGCCTTCCCTGTCACCGGAAGTTTTTAAGGAAGCGGGAGTGATGCCTGACATTTTTGTGGACAGGGACAAGATGAAACAAGATGTGGAGATTGCACTGATTGGTAAATGCGACGGTCATGCCAGATGCTTCGGTATGCTGAACTGGGGAGATTCGCCCGATCCGGGTTATACGAATCAGGGCAGGGGAAAAGGCATGCCGGTATGGACCAACAATGAGTATGATTATCCTCATGCCTGTGCCCTGTTTTATGCGAGAACCGGGGAAAGGCGGTTTCTTGACTATATGATTACATCCTGCAGCCACTGGATGGATGTGGATGTATGCCATTACAGCAAGGATCCGCTGAAAATCGGCGGTCAGTGGGAGCACACAAACGGACATTGTAAGGACGGCGTTATCGTGTGTTCTCATGAGTGGGTGGAAGGACTGTTGGACTGCTATCATTTTACCGGGGATGAGAGAGCTCTGGAAACTGCCATCGGAATCGGTGAAAATGTACTGCGCCTTCTGGAAACACCGATGTATCAGAAAAGCGGAGAGAGCAGCGCCAGAGAAACCGGCTGGGCCCTTCGGACTCTGACCGCCCTTTATGTGGAAACTTATGACAAAAAATGGATTGCCAAATGTGAGTGGATTGTGGGACAGTTCAAAGAGTGGCATGACAAGTACGGCGGCTGGATTTCACCCTACACCGACAACACATTGATCCGTGTGGGCTTCATGATATCCGTTGCAGTGGGAAGCCTGATGCGGTATTACCGGATATTTCCGGAGGAAAATCTGCGGCAGATGATGATTGCCACCATTGACGATTTGGTGGATAACTGCCTGATGGAAAACGGACTCTTTTATTATAAGGAGCTGCCCAGCCTAAATCGGCTTGGAAACAATACACTGCTTCTGGAGGCCATGACCATCGGCTATGAGCTCACAGGAGATACCAAATACCTGGAGTGCGGCAGGCACACTTTTTGGAAGAATATTCATGCTCCGTCACCTTCCGTGGTGGGCACCAAAAAGATTGTAGAAGATGCTGTGATACATAATTCAGAGGGCACCAAGAATTTTGCACAGAGTTTTCTGCCCCTGTCGGTTTATTACAAGGCAATGGCGGATAATGATATGCTGTAACAGGACAGTAGGAATTCATGTTAGGAAACATTAAAGGGCGGGATTTACCCCGCCCTCTTGTTATGTCTGTCTTGTATAATTGAAGCTTTATTTTGTCTTACCTTTAAATGGCACATGCTCTATAATCACAGAAGCAATGCCGCATCCGATTCCGAATATCGGAAACACGACGATAGACGGCACGCCCCATTCCTCGAATACAAATCCTGCAATTAAGTAGAGAATCGTTGCAATCAACATCAGACATCCACATATTGTACCTTGCAGCTTATCTTTTTTGAACGCCTCTGACTCTTCATCATGCATCTCGTTCCAATGCTTAATATCATATTTGGAGTACTGAGTACCCGCATAGACCAAGATTGGTACAGCAAAAGTAATGATAAACATAAATAGAGCTCCTACCATACTTTCCAAATATTCAATTGAATCAATCTCCGGAAAAAGGGCTCCTAAACTGAGTAAAATAATGACATCAATCATAATAATTGTGACTCCCACTGCAACCATTACGGCAAACTTCCGGTGAAAGGCACTGATTTCTTCCTGACTGTAAAACTGCTGCAGGCATGGATTCTTCTTCCAGTAATCACTGTACCTGATACCAAACAGAATAAAGATTGCAACGGCAACCGCCACAAAGATCATCAATACTCCCACGAATACGCCGTCTCTTGGCTTTGTCACCCATTCGGATGTGAAATAATCATCAAAATACTCTTCATAAAACCAGAGATATTTCATATTTAAACCTTCCAATAAGAACATCAGACTGACACCAAATAGAATAATTCCCACACCTGCTGCTATCATTTTGCTGAAAACATTCATGTGATTGTCATATTCAGTCTTACCTTCCACATAAAGATGGCTTACATCCTTTCTAACCAAATCATCCATACTGACATGGAATAAATCGCAAATCTGTAGGATTTTATCCATTTCAGGGTAAGCAGCGTCGGATTCCCATTTAGAAACGGATTGTCTGGACACTTCTAACTTTTCCGCAAGCTGTTCCTGTGTAATATCATCTTTCTTTCTTAGAAATTGTAGATTTTCTCCTAAACTCATAATACACAACCTCTCTTTTTAGTCTTTACTTACTGTTTTACTTCATTCTTCTTTCTACTTTTCGAAAGCACTATCATTTTCTTGCGCAGGTCAAATGATGCTTTTACTATAAGAAAACATCCATGTAAAGACTATAAATTTCTTGTTGCTTTTTAGTTTTTTCATGTAAAGCCTCGGTTGCATATTGCATAATTCCGCAATTTATTTTAATTCAAATAACCAAGCGAATTTTCCGATGCAGTACTAACTGATTATACCATACCTACATTCTGTACACTACCAAATTGAATCTACCTTTCAATATCTTTTTTGTAAAACATCTGAAAAACGAGGAAACTTAAGCCAGAAGGAATTGACATAGTTTGCGGAAACTTTTATAGTAGATTAAAAGGGCAGGAGAGAATGGATATGGGTTTTTTTAATCGATTAGGAAAAAAGAAAGATCAGACCAATCAGACAGAAAACATACAAGTGGAGATGGAACCGTTATACTCCAAAAAAAACGGACGGGAGGTAATCCATACCCCCGAAGATCGGTATGGCTCTAAAAATAAGGGCGAAGATAATATGAATGATGAGAACACGGCATCCGGCGACCGGAATGATGGAATCGACCATGGAGATCCGATTATCATAAACGGTGAGGACTATCTTTTACGCATTACCGATACGCGGACGGAAGCCTTCATCACGTTGTATCGCCCTTTTTCTCTGGAAGAGCTTCATGCTCTTTTAGAAGAAAACGGGATTGTCTACGGCATCAGAGAAAATACTTTGGAGGTGCTTGCACAGGGAGGGCTAAATTATGCGGAAGTCTCCATTGCATCCGGCACTGCCGCAAAAAGCGGACGTGACGGCTATTTCGAATATCATTTTAATTCTCAGCCTCAAACGCAACCGATTATTCTGCCGGATGGCACGGTAGACTATAATGTGTTGGGAGAGATAGAACTTGTAACGGAGGGACAGCATCTTGCTACCTATCATTCGGCTATATCCGGCGAAGCAGGCATAGATGTTCTGGGAAATCCCATTGAAGCATATAACGGCAGGGAATTGCCGCCTCTAAAGTGTAAACGCTGTGCGCCGGATGAAACCGGCATAGAATATTATGCCGGCGCTGAGGGAAATGTCACGGTGGAAGATGGAAGTCTGACTGTAACGCCGGTCTTTGTGATAAAGGGCAATTTGGATGCCAATACCGGGAATGTGGATTTTCATGGCGATGTGTTGGTGCAGGGCAATGTATCTGCCGGCGTTACCGTGAAAACAACCGGAGACATTACGATAAACGGACATGTGGAAACAGCGAACCTTTATGCGGGAAAAGATGTTATCTTGAAAAATGGAATGCAGGGTTCAGGCAGCGGCGTCATTCATGCAGGTGGTAGCGTAATGGCACGTTTTTTAGAGCAAATACAGGTTTTTGCCGGTAATGAAATCAACGTAGGAGCCTTACTAAATTGCGAAGTGGAAGCGGGACGGAATGTGGTAATTTCCGGTAATCGCGGCACTATTATTGGTGGTTCGGTCAAGGCGGTGGAACAGATTACGTCTGCTTCGATCGGTAACCGTGCTGCGGTAACGACGCGGCTGGTGATCGGTCTGGATTTTGATTTTAGGCACAGGATGGAAGATATAGATTGTAAAATAGACAACTATCAGAATAAAATTGAAGATGCCACACAGGAATTAGAAAGTGTTACCGAACAGTTAAAAACAAAGCCGGATAATCCTGAATTGACTCAGCAAAAATCGGAACAGACGCGCAGGAAGATTAATTATCAGCTTAAATTGAAGGAGGTTACTATGGAACGGGATCGGCTGATTGATATCTATCAGCGTTCTGCGAATGGGAAAATTATTGTCAGCGGTACTGCGAATGCGGGATGTGTGGTTATTATAAATGGTTTACAGCAGACATTGCAATCAGAATATCGTAACGTAACATTCAAAAGAGTAAATAAAGAAATATGGATTACATCGAATAAGCTCTCTCGGAAATGATTTGCAGGTAACAGGGAAAAAGAGGAAAAAATGACCAGAAATTTTAAAATTGTAGTTATAGTAGTGATATTGACATTACTTCTTTGCTTTTTTTGTTGGAGAGTACCGATCATATTAAAGATAGAAACACTAAGTCTGCCTGACGGGTACGAAGTTGTGTATCCTACTAAAGTCGAAACATCTGATGAATATTGGTTTCATATCGAAGGCGAAAAGGTAATAAAATGTGATATGGGATATGAGGCAGCAAAAGAATATATTGAAACACATAATTCATGGTTTAAATTAACAAATATCAGCATTTATACTTATGATAGTACTGCAATGTCTGATCTTGGAATATATCATTCGGAATATGATGATTATTTTCAAAAACAGCCGGATCGAGATAATTATGTTTTAATAAGTTATTTTAAAAAGTGGGATTGGTTTCCGTTTTTTTAACAAAAACTATAAATTTCAAGCTTCTATGAAATACCGAAATGTTCCGCCGCCTCTTTCCAATACTTCTCATCAATATCCGGCCACGTTACCTTCCCTTCAGCTTCTTCACACAATTTCATGGCAAGCTGCAGACAGGGCGAGGAAAAATCTTCTCCCGTACTGAGCATATGAAGATTCAATTTACTCCAATAAGGAGCTTTTTGTATCAGACCTGAAGTTTCAAATTCTTTCTTAACTGTGTCGACGTCGTAGGGAAGTTGGAAAAATTCTTCTTCCCATCCTTGTTGTGAACCGTGCAATATCATATACTGGCTTTTGCCGTCATGATACCAGGGAATACCGGAAGAACCCGGATGAATTAACTTCTTACTCCCATACATTCTGCTCTCCTGTGTGTGAGTATGCCCACTGACTAATAAATCTACATCCAGATTTTCCATAATCTTTACCATATTTTTATTTTCCGGCAACAGCAATTCATTGGATGCTGTTAAAGAGCCGTGGCAATAGCGAAAAGTAGGATAACCTTCTTTCTGATAGATGCCTTTAATATCTATACTCTCAAAGAAATCAAAATCCTGATCCGTCAGATTCTCATATGTATAGAGAAGACTTCCGCTGGCGGAAGAGTAAGTCCATCTCTCCTCGGGATTTTTCCTGTGATTCAACATATAATCTTCTCTGTTACCCCTAATAAAATGGCAGATGTATCTTTCTTTCATTTCATAGATAATTTGCATTGTCTTCTGCGGATAAGGACAATCGCTGATATAATCGCCCAGGAAAAGAAATTCGTCTACATTTCTCTCAAGTGCATGACGAATACAAGTTTCCAACGCTACATGATTACTGTGAATATCTCCGATTACTGCAAGATTGAGCATACTGGTATATTCCTTTCATAGAATAACTACGGAAAGCCGTCCAAAGCTTTCCGTAGTTATTCATTATTCTGAATCTGTTTCTTCCTTGGGAAGTGTTACTTCTTCGTCGTCATCATCAGGTATGCTATACCTTTCGCTTTCCGGAATATCTTCCATAGCATCATCAATATTATCAAATTCCTGATTACCGTCGCTTATTTTCTCCCGGACTTTTGCTATTTTAGCAACCTTCACATCTTTATCCAAGTTAATCATCTTAACACCGGAAGTAATTCTGCCGAGTGTGGAAATTTCCTCCATACGAAGCTGTATGATAATTCCTTCAGTCGTAATCATCATAATCTCATGGTCATCGTTGACCGCCTTCACACCGACTACATCCCCGGTCTTTTCAGTGATTTTATAACACTTCACACCTTTACCGCCACGCTTCTGAACGGTAAATTCATCTAAGTAAGTACGCTTACCTAATCCGTTCTCGGATACAATCAACAGCGAATCTCCCTGATGATCAAGCTGCATACCGACAATCTCATCTCCATCCGACAGATTCATACCAATGACACCCATAGATGCCCTTCCGGTAGGACGCACATCTGTCTCTCTGAAACGGATACACATACCATGTTTGGTAACTAAGAAAATTTCTGTTTCCGTGGAAGTTGTCTTCACTTCAATCAACTCATCATCTTCACGGAGATTAATTGCCATAAGTCCGTTCTTTCTTACATTACTGAACTCCATAATGGAAGTTTTCTTAACAGTACCATTCTTTGTAACCATAAAGAGATTCTTATCATCTTCATAGTCCTTGATTGGAATCATAGCGGATATTTTTTCTCCGGGATTCAGCTGGAGAATATTGACAATTGCAATACCTCTGGATGTTCGGCTTGATTCCGGAATCTCATAGGCTTTTAACCGATATACACGACCAAAATTGGTAAAGAACATCAAATAATGATGGGTCGTTGTCATGAGAAGATCCTCAATATAATCTTCTTCAATGGTCTGCATTCCTTTAATTCCTTTACCACCACGATTCTGTGCCTTGAAATTATCCACAGTCATACGTTTCACATAACCGAGGCTTGTCATGGCAATAACCGTATTTTCTCTGGGAATCAAGTCTTCCATATTGATATCATAGACATCGAAACCAATCTGACTTCTTCTGTCATCACCGTATTTTTCAGCGGTAATAAGCATTTCCTCTTTAATGACACCGAGGAGCAGCTTTTCATCTGCAAGAATTGCCTTCAATTCTGCAATCTTTGCCATTAACTCTTTATGCTCGTTCTCAAGCTTCTCCCTCTCCAATCCTGTCAGAGCACGCAGACGCATATCTACAATCGCCTGTGCCTGTGCATCGGAAAGTTCAAAACGTTCAATTAACCTGTCTTTCGCAATCTGAGTTGTCTGACTGCTTCTGATGATCTGAATGACTTCGTCAATGTGATCCAGCGCAATCAGCAATCCCTGTAAAATATGATCTCTTTCTTCTGCTTTATTCAGATCATATTTTGTTCTTCTCGTAACTACTTCTTCCTGATGCTGCAGATAATAAGTAAGCATATCAAGAAGATTCATTACCTTAGGTTCATTATTGACAAGCGCCAACATAATGACACCGAAAGAATCCTGTAATTGTGTATGCTTATACAATTGGTTTAAGATTACATTGGCATTGGCATCCCTGCGAAGCTCTATAACGATTCTCATACCTTCACGGTTTGTCTCATCACGAAGGTCAGTAATGCCGTCAATCTTTTTTAATTTCACCAAATCGGCAATCTTAAGAATCAGATTTGCCTTATTAACCATATAAGGAAGTTCCGTAACGATAATCTGAGTCTTACCGTTAGGCAACGTCTCGATATCCGTCACAGCGCGCACTCTTACCTTACCGCGTCCGGTACGATACGCCTCTTCCGCACCTCTTGTTCCAAGAATAATACCTCCGGTAGGAAAATCAGGTGCTTTAACTATATTTAAAACTTCCTCAATTTCTGTCTGTCTATCCTCATTTACTTTATTGTCAATGATTTTGACAACTGCGTTCGTCACCTCTCTCAGATTATGAGGAGGAATATTGGTAGCCATACCGACAGCGATACCGGAGGTACCGTTTACCAATAAATTTGGATAGCGGCTGGGGAGAACGGTAGGTTCTTTCTCTGTATCATCAAAGTTAGGTGCAAAATCTACCGTATCTTTATTGATATCTGCCAGAAGCTCCATGGAAATTTTACTTAATCTCGCTTCTGTATAACGCATTGCAGCGGCACCGTCACCGTCCACGGAACCGAAATTACCGTGACCGTCTACAAGCGGATAACGTGTTGACCACTCCTGTGCCATATTAACCAATGCACCGTAAATTGAGCTGTCGCCGTGAGGGTGGTATTTACCCATCGTATCACCGACAATACGAGCACTCTTTCTGTGAGGCTTATCCGGACCGTTATTCAATTCAATCATGGAATACAGAACTCTTCTCTGTACCGGTTTCAAACCGTCTCTCACATCAGGAAGCGCACGAGCCGCAATAACGCTCATGGCATAATCGATGTAAGAATCTTCCATTTTTTTCTTAAGATCTACTTCTTCAATCTTATCAAATATACGATCGTCCATTCTATAACCATGTACCTTTCTTAGATATCCAGATTCTTAACAAATTTTGCGTTTTCTTCAATGAAGATACGGCGAGGCTCCACCTTATCTCCCATCAGCGTATTAAAAGTAAGATCAACTTCCGATTCCTCTTCCTCGTTGATATTCACACGAAGCAAAATACGTCTCTCCGGATCCATTGTTGTCTCCCAGAGCTGGTCTGCATCCATTTCTCCCAAACCTTTGTAACGCTGAATTTTGTTATTCTGGTCACGACCTACTTCCGCAAGAATCTTCTCTAATTCTTCATCACTGTAGGCATACCACACCTGTCTGTTTTTCTCCAATTTATAGAGAGGCGGTTTCGCCAGATATACATGTCCCTGTTTGATCAGTTCCGGCATAAAACGATAGATAAATGTGAGCATCAACGTAGCAATATGCGCACCGTCCACAT
>JAFLTE010000016.1 GCA_022510565.1 Lachnospiraceae bacterium
GTTGAATCTATGACAGGATATGCAAATGAAATCTACCAGAATGCAGTAGATGAAGGCTACAGGACAGAGATAAAATCGCAGGTACAAAGCACCATCGCCGTGTTACAGAGCGAATATGACAAGGCACAGGCCGGAGAGAAGACGGAAGAGCAGGCCAAGAAAGATGCCAAGGAGATTATTCGAATTATGCGTTATCGGGATGATCAGAGCGGCTATTTCTGGATTGACGATACGGATTACATATTGGTGATGCATCCGGTGCTCTCTGAACAGGAAGGCAACAACCGCTATGAACTGGAAGATCAGGACGGTGTCATGATCATTCAGTCAATCATGAAGGTATGTCAGAGTGCAGACAAAGGCGGTTACAATCAATTTTCTTTTACCAAGGCGGACGGTGTGACGGTAGCGCCGAAGGTTGCTTATTCTGAGATTTTTGAGCCTTGGGGATGGGTCGTTTCCACCGGTAACTATGTGGATGATATGCAGGTAGGCATGGATACGGTGCAGGCACAAATCGGAGCTCTTACCAGAGGTCTGCTTATAAGAATAGGGGTTGTATCCGTTGTTATCATTTGTGTGGCGTTGGTGCTTGCTTTCCTGTATGGTACACAAATGGTGAAGCCGTTGAAGGAAATTCAGGAATTTGCCAGACACCTTGCTGAAGGTAATTTGACATGGGAAGTACATGTAAAAGCGCAAAATGAGATTGGTCTGACCGGAGAACTGCTTGGCGCAGCACGTCGAAGTACACGTAAGCTTTTACAGGATATCACTGAAGTGGCAAACGGTGTAAGTGGAGCCCTTAAAAGTTTTGACACTGCGTTTAATAATATGAAAACGTCCATAGATGAAACTTCTACGGCGGTCAATTCCATTGCGGGTAATGTCGGTGAACAGGCTTCTGCTACCGACAATGCGGCGGGCGAAGTCAGCGTTATGGCGGAACATATTGAGCGTACGGATGAAGAGATAAAGATATTGGATGAAAATGCCAAAGATATGAAGCGTTTAAGCGAGCAGTCTATGAATACCTTAAATAATCTGATTAAGGTCAACGACAGTGCAAGAGAAAACATCACCGCAATGGCTAGGCAAAGTGAGGCAACCAATCAGGCGGTAGAGCAGATTGAGATGGCGGCGAACCTGATTAATGAAATCGCGGATCAGACGAACCTGCTTGCTTTAAATGCCAGTATAGAGGCGGCAAGAGCCGGTGAGTCAGGCAGAGGCTTTGCGGTAGTTGCGGATGAGATTGGTAAGCTGGCAAATCAGTCAGCCTCTTCGGTGGAGGAGATCAGACGTGTAATAGAGGAACTGCTGGTGAATACTTCCAAGTCAGTTCAGATTATGAAGGAAATGAACAAATCAGTAGACGTGCAGGTGTCTTCCTTGTCCGAGACGTATGATACCTTCAAGGAACTTTATCATGAATTGGATAACTGTGTGAACGCAGTACAGACTATCGGTGCAATGACAGGGGAGATTGAGAACCAGAGAACTAACGTGACGCAGTCCCTTGATTTATTGAATAATCTGGCTCAGGACAATGCCGCAGTGGCAGAGGAAACATCGGCGATGACCGGAGACGTGTCTCATATAGTAGACAGTTCCAATCAGATTGTGCTTGAACTGGAAAATCAGGTACAGGCATTGTTAGTGGATATTGAGAAATTTATCGTTTAACAAGAAGGCTAAACTGCGCCTGACCAATCGGTCAGGCGTTGTGCTTAGAAAACGTTTTGAAGATGCAGGAGGGTTAGCAATGACGGCAGACAAAATCAGAGAACTGGTGGCACAGATGACGTTGGAGGAGAAGGCAGCAATGTGTTCAGGCGCAGACTTCTGGCATACGGAGGCGGTGGAGCGTCTGGGGATTCCGGCGAGTATGGTATCCGATGGGCCTCACGGACTCCGTAAGCAGGATCAGGAGGCGGACCACTTAGGAGTAAACGACAGCATTAAGGCAGTCTGCTTTCCTGCCGGCTGCGGTACTGCAGCTTCTTTTAACCGAGACTTGTTAAGAATGATGGGAGAGACGTTGGGCAATGAATGTCAGGCAGAAGGCGTCAGCGTTATTCTTGGTCCGGCGGTCAACATTAAGCGCTCTCCGCTTTGTGGGCGTAACTTTGAATATTATTCGGAAGACCCGCTTGTGGCGAGTGAGATAGCGGGTGCGTTGATTCAGGGTGTACAGAGTAAGAACGTGGGCACCAGCATCAAGCATTTTCTGGCAAATAATCAGGAGACGAGAAGGCTCTCTTCCGATTCCCGTGTGGACGAGAGAACCTTGCATGAAATTTATTTGGCGGCTTTTGAAGGTGCGGTGAAGAAAGCAAAACCGTGGACTGTGATGTGCTCATATAATAAAATCAACGGTACTTATGCGGCACAAAATCATCAGTATCTGACCGAGACGCTGCGTGAGCAGTGGGGATTTGACGGTTATGTGATGAGTGATTGGGGTGCGGTCAACAATCGTGTGGAAGATTTAAAGGCAGGACTTGATTTGGAAATGCCCAGCTCTTTAGGCGCCAATGATAAATTGATTGTTGGTGCGGTACTGAGCGGTGAGCTGGATGAGAGCGTGGTAAATGCTGCGGTGGAACATATATTGAATATTGTGTTCCGCTACGAGGAAAACCGTGATAAGAATGCTGTGTTTGATAAAGATAAGGACCATGAGACGGCGCGTAAAGTAGCTGAGGAGACAATCGTTCTGTTAAAGAACGAAGATGTACTTCCTCTGTCCGAAAAGCAGAAGGTTGCCTTTATCGGTCAGTATGCGAAGGTGCCTCGTTATCAAGGTGGAGGAAGTTCTCATATTAACAGCCATAAGATTACTTCCGCATTGGAGGCGGCATCCGGTATGGACAATGTCATCTATGCGCAGGGATTTGATGATGCGCAGGATAAGACGGATGAAAAACTTCTGGCGGAAGCGGTTGAGGCGGCACGAAGCGCACAAGTGGCAGTTGTCTTTGCAGGTTTACCGGATAAATATGAATCCGAGGGATTTGACAGAAAACATATGGCTATGCCGGATTATCAGAATGAGCTGATTGAGAAGATTGCGGCAGTGCAACCCAATACCGTAGTGGTTCTGCATAACGGCTCGCCTGTGGAGATGCCTTGGGCAGATAGGGTAAAAGGTATTGTGGAGGCATACTTAGGCGGTCAGGCAGTGGGCGGAGCCATCTGTGACATTCTGTTTGGCAGGGTGAATCCCAGTGCGAAACTTCCGGAGACATTCCCGATTAAGCTGGAGGATAATCCGTCCTATCTGTCGTATATCGGCGAGGGTGATATGGTAGAGTACCGTGAGGGCATTTTCGTGGGATACCGCTATTATGATAAGAAAAAGATGGATGTGTTATTCCCCTTCGGGCATGGTCTGTCCTACACCACTTTTGAGTATTCCAATCTGACCGTAGATAAGGAGAAGTTGAAAGATACCGACACGCTGCGGGTAACTGTGGATGTAACCAACACGGGTACCATGGCAGGCAAGGAAGTAGTGCAGTTGTATGTGGCTGACAAGAAGAGCACGGTAATTCGACCTGTGAAAGAATTGCGCGATTTTGCGAAGGTGGAGCTTAAGCCGGGTGGGACGAAGACGGTGACCTTCACGTTGGATAAGAGAGCCTTTGCATACTACAGTGTGAAGATTCACGACTGGCACGTGGAGACAGGTGAGTTTGATATTCTTATTGGTAAGTCCTCCAGAGATATTGTTCTGACTAAGACTGTGACAGTGGAGTCCACAGTAAAACTTCCCTTTGTATATACCACGGACACAACGATGGGCGATGTGAGAAAAGACCCCAGAGCCTGGAAGATTGTACAGGAGTCGTTGGCTATGGGAATGATTGGCGGGCAGGACGATTCGCAGAGTGAAGCTGCAAGCGAGGCGATTTCGGACGAGATGGCTGATGCCGGAATAGAGTATTCACCGCTGCGCGGACCGGTCAGCTTCGGCGGTCATGTGACGATGGCGGATATACAGGCTATCGTGGATAAATTGAATGCGTTAGATGACTAACCCGCTGATATATCCGATGGATATGCGGAACGAACGATACGGAGATTACGATATGTACGGCTTGATAAGTTCTATGCTTCAAAGTTACAGTGTTTGGACTGTTGTCCTCGGAATAATAGCGATGGTAAAAAGGCAGCAGGAGCCGCCGGAGTGGAGGGAACGTGGCCTTACCAGAGAGCAGCAGGTTCTTGAGAATGCACAATATCTGACATACAGAAAAGAGGTCTATAAACAGTATCCGCGTCTAGAGATGTTTGAGCAGACCAAAAAAATATGGGCGTTTTTTCTTACACTGGTATATTTTATTACCTATGTTCTGAACATCTTTGCGACCATTGAGGTGAACAGAGAGTCAGCAACGATGCTGGGTATCGTTGTGAGTTTTTTGGTACTGCTTGGAGGAAGTTCCATCGTTCTGGGAGTCTTTCTTGTCGCAATGGGGCCTAAGTGGAAACTGGCAATCCTGTTGTATGTGATTGGCATTGGACAGATAGTCTTACGTATCCACGCATATATCACTAGCGGGATTGATTCGTGGGATATGTTTTGGTCGGCATATACGGAAGGCTTTCAAATGCTTCCTGCAGTATTCGGTGCGGATATTCTCACAATGGTATTCAATCTATTCATTCTGCTGACCGCCGTGTGGCTGACAGCTCCTAAACGCAACAGAAAGCTTGCGGAACAATCGGATGCACTGGATAGAAAGATAAAGAATGATTTCATAGCTAAAAGAATTGATATGGATACAGACTAATGCTATAATGTGAAACATACTATTTAGAGAGTTGGCTGCCGGGCCAACTCCTTTTTTTGTGAATAAGCACAACAAAATGATGCAACTTTGATGCAACTCTGTTACAAGATTGATGCATGCCTATGTTACCGTGTATTTGGAGAGGAAGGCATGAATCAATGAAAATAAAAAAAGTATTGATATTGAGTGTCATGGGATTTATTTTATGGGCAGCGTGGGGCAGCAAAGTAAATGCAGAGGAAGATATTAACTATGCCCACTTACAAGAAGAACCAATTCGAATTGCGGTGGAGGATTGGAGCACTCTGGAAGAATTGCAGCATAGACTGACTGCCGTTCCGAAAGACTCAATTTTTATTCATGTGAAATCGGAAGGATTAAATATGCGGGAGACAGCGCAGCGTGTAAAGTTGTGTTGGAATGTCAATCACAGCAGGAACCATTATTCCGTCAGTATATCCGATGCTGTAGAACAGGCACAGGATTCGGATGTGCTTCGACCATTTTTGGGGCTGTTTGGGGAGGAAGCCGAGGCGATTATGAAGCAGGCGGCGGAGGAAGAGGACAGCTATATCAGTTTTATTAGATTAGAGCGTGTAGACGAATTGGAGATATGTACCTTCGAGGTTCGTGCCGACAGGGAGAAACAGTATCATCTGCTCATAACAGGCGAACGGGAAGATACGAAAGTAGAGTTTCAACATCTGGTAATTCCGGCTACGTGGTATACCAGTTACGGGTATTGGACATGGTTTGGCAGATATGTGATTTCGCAGGTTGACCTCAATTTTGACGGAGAAAAGGATTTGTTGATACATGAGGGTTCTTCATGGGGAAGCGGAGGCGCATGGAATAACTACCGCGCCGTAGTCTGGGATAAGACTGTGGAAGAATTTGTGTGGTATTCTTCTTTTCCCGAGCAGATTTCTCATCTGGATTTTGAAAATAAAAGAGTGGTAGACCGTTATCAGAGTGGTGTAGGGTATGAAGTAGTATGTGAATATGGCGTGGTGGACGGTGAATATGCAAAGACAAGAGAATTGATTTGGGAATATCATGGGGAGACGGGCACGTGTACACTGTCCTATTGCGAGATGGGAATTTTAGTTAAGGAGTATGACGCGACGAATATGGATTTAGATGAGATAGCGACGCTTTATCCTGATTTGGATTATTGGTGGCGGGGGTAGCAGAAAATGAAGAGAAAAGTTTTAACAGCAGTGCTTATTTGTATATGTGCGTTTTGGTTATGGCCTTGGAACAAAGCAGCAATCGTATGCTATGCGAAAACAGATACCGATAAGGAGAAGGTAGAAGAGTTCGTCACGGCGTACTATGAGGCACACACGGAAGAAGGAATAGAAACCTTGCCGGATTATGTCGAGGATGCCAAAAGTGCCGCTGAGGAAATGATGGTTCTTGAGGTGTGTCTGGAATTGGGTGTTGAAAAGTATGGCAACCTTGATGTTACCGCATATCCGCTTGGTGATGGGATAAGATGGCTTGCCGTTGTTAGCTATGAACTTATTGTGGAAGATTTTGATATAGGGATTCCGGGTTTGACAACGCTCACGGTACGAAAACAAAAAGATGGAGCTTTTAAGATATATGACGAGTATTTGGATGATATGGATGATACGGAGCGAGAAAAATTGGAGGAGGAAATATGGGAACTTGCGCTTTCGGATGAGATATATGACAAAACCATTGATGTAAATGCCGGATATAATACTGTCGTTTCTGAAAATCCCGACATTCTGGAGTGGGTTCTTGAGTTACAGGATGAAATCACCCAAGCTCATGTGGACCGGATGGAAGATATTTCTCAGCCGGAAACGGCGAAAACCAAAACATATATTGTCCGCAAGGGTGATTGTCTCTGGAGCATAGCCGAAGAAGAATTTGGCGACGGAATGTATTGGAGCCGCATCTACGAAGCTAACCGTGAGCTGATAGGGGATACTTCTGATTTACTTTATGTAGGTTGGGAGTTGAACATGGATATTCCGGTAGAAACAGTGTATACCGATGAAGAATGCAAGGAAATCACATTCGGAAATATCAAATGCAGTATCAGTAAGTTTTATCATATAGCCAGGGTTGTGGAAGAAGAAAATCAAACAACTTTTTACGCGGAGGCGGATTCAAAACCGGACGAGCCCGGGTTTCATGGACCACAGCAAAGAATTTATATTGTCAGAAAAGAACCGGAGCTTCCCGACAGCTATGAGGAGGCGATAAAGTATTTTGAAGGGATAACAGAGCTCAGTTATTTTAAGAGTTATCAGACAGCGGATGATAACAAAATTCGCGCTTTATATAAAGCCATGGAAGCGGACGAAGACAAAGCATACTATTTGGTAGGCGTAAGTGGGGAGGACGGACTTTACTTTATCGAAACGGAAGATATATTACTGGATAATAGTCTTGCAGTTCTTTATGGACGAAAAAGTCCGTTTGTGGAGGAGTATTGTTATACTTTATCCGATGTCAAGTGCGGACGGAATTATACCGCGCAGGTGGAGAAAAATATATATTATGGAGAGATGCGTGCGGAATATAAAGTGACTTCTGATTTATTGAATTATACTGCCGAGTTTTCTGCTGTGCCCTCGGAGGACGACGAATCCAAATTGGTCAACACATGGAATGTTACGTTGGAGAATGAGCCGTACAAAGTTCCGACGGTACAGTGGGTTTCCGAAGCCCTGACTCGGTTCGGCTATCTCGACTATCCTGATTTTGATGATATGAACGCAGACGGCTATCCTGATTTACTCGGATATGTATACACTCCTCATGGGTCACGCAGTATGAAAACCATCTTTGTGTGGGATGAACAAGAACAAAAATATGTGCAGGTAATCAAGGTAGGTGATTCGAAGGAGTCCGAATGGCCGAATACTTTTTGTTCACCTCATGCATCAGATGACCGTGTAGAAGAGTGGCATATAAAGTATGAAGATATGATCGAGACGGTACATTATTATTGTTACCGATGGGAAGGCAATAAACTGATCTTAGATGATGAGGATGAATATACCCTTGTTTATGACATGGAAAAAGATATGTATGTGAGAGAAGATGAAGAGTAAGTCGGGGCGCGGGAGCTCCGTAGCATGCAAACAGCCGGAATAAACATCCGGCTGTTGTTATTAGAAATTAACTTGTAATTAAGCAAATCTTTATTTATTCTTCGCCTCTAACGCCGCCTTCACAAATCCTTTGAACAATGGGTGCGGTCTGTTAGGTCTTGATTTTAATTCCGGATGAGCCTGTGTTGCCACGAAGAACGGGTGATCGGGCAGCTCGCACATCTCCACGATACGTCCGTCGGGAGATAAACCGGACAGCTTCATTCCATGCTCTGTTAGAACCGCACGGTAATCGTTGTTGACCTCGTAGCGGTGTCTGTGTCTTTCGTGAATAGTCTCTTCGCCGTACAACTCATATGCCTTGGAATTCTTGTCCAATACGCAAGGATAAGAACCGAGACGCAGAGTGCCGCCGATATCTTCCACGCCATTCTGATCAGGCATCAGTGCGATTACCGGATGGGTTGTGGAAGGATCCAACTCTATACTGTGAGCGTCGTTATAACACAATATGTTTCTTGCGAATTCTACAATAGCCAACTGCATACCGAGGCAAAGTCCCAAGAAAGGAATTTGTCTCTCTCTTGCGTATGTGATTGCATGAATCTTACCCTCGATTCCTCTGTCGCCGAAACCGCCCGGCACCAACACGCCGCTGACACCATCCAAAATTTCATTGACATTATCTGCCGTCACTGTCTCTGAATCCACCCATCTGATATTGACTACGCAGCGGTTAGAGATGCCGCCGTGTTTTAATGCTTCAACAACACTGATATAAGCATCGTGAAGTTGGGTATACTTACCTACAAGGGCAACTTCCACTTCGTCAGTAGGTGTTCGCAGGGACTCAACCACGGCCTTCCAGTCCGCGAGATCGGGCTCCGGGCAATTCAGTTTCAGGCAGTCACATGCAACTTGTGCCAGATGCTCCTTCTCCATGGCAAGAGGAGCCTCGTAGAGATGTTCCACGTCCAGATTCTGCAGTACGCGATGGCTCGGTACATTACAGAACAGCGCAATTTTATCTTTTAATGTCTGATCCAGGGCGCGCTCGCTGCGGCACACGATAATGTCCGGCTGAAGTCCCATACCCTGCAGCTCTTTGACACTTGACTGAGTAGGCTTAGTCTTCATCTCCTGAGACGCGCTTATATAGGGAATTAAGGTAACATGAATAAGAATTGCGTTTTCCCTGCCGACTTCATGCTGGAACTGACGAATCGACTCCAAGAAAGGCTGGCTTTCAATATCACCCACCGTACCGCCTACCTCAATAATGGCAATGCGGGTCTCCTCATCGGTAAAGTTGCGGTAGAAACGGCTTTTGATTTCATTAGTGATATGCGGAATAACCTGCACCGTGCCGCCGCCGTAATCGCCGCGCCGCTCTTTCTGCAGTACGGACCAGTATACTTTACCGGTAGTGACGTTGGAGTTCTTGTCCAGATTTTCGTCAATGAATCGCTCATAATGTCCCAGATCCAGATCGGTCTCCGTGCCGTCTTCGGTGACGAACACTTCACCGTGCTGAATGGGATTCATCGTTCCGGGGTCAATATTGATATAGGGGTCGAATTTCTGCATCGTGACTTTATAGCCGCGCGCTTTTAATAATCTTCCCAAAGATGCGGCTGTGATACCCTTACCAAGCCCGGATACAACGCCGCCGGTTACAAACACGTATTTTACTGCCATATTTTCTCCATTCAATAACAAAATTTACTCATATTATACAATGGTGGCACAGGAAAAATCTACTGCAATCGTTAAAAAATGTAAAAAACTTTAGATTTCTTTAATACTTGTGTCCTGAAATTCATAATTCGCATATTGATTTATGATTTTCCCTTATATATACTAGACATAGTTAATTATGAAAGTGAGGATGCCTTATGGCTGACAATTATAATCCATATGAGAACGGTCCGAATCGCGGTTCGGGTGGCCCAAATGGTCCGGGAGGACCGGGCAATAATAAAAATGGCGGGTCGGGAGGAAACGGTAATGGGAACGACCCGCGCAGACAAAGCCTGATTATGCTCGTAATCGCGGCTTTGGTTACGCTATTGTGCATCAGTATGTTCATGAGAATGTTTACCGGGGCAAGCAATCAGGAAATTACCTATAATGCCTTTGTCGATATGATAGAGAATGAGCAGATTGAAAGTGTCACGGTAGAGTCGGACAGAATCATCATCTATCCGAAGGATCAGCGCACCACTCCATTCATGTACGGATACAGCTTTGGTGCCACCATGACATACTATACCGGCAGGATGGAAGATGACGATACACTGACACAACGTTTGCTTGCACATAATATTAATGTGAATAAGCAGACATCCGACAGCTCCAGTGTTATTATGACTGTGCTGCTCTACTATATTCTGCCGATTCTCCTTATGTGGGGACTTTTGAGCCTGTTGTTTAGGCGTATGGGCGGTAAAGGTGGTCCCATGGGCGTTGGCAAGAGTACCGCTAAAGCCTATGTACAGAAGGAGACGGGCATTACTTTTCAGGATGTTGCGGGCGAGGACGAGGCGAAGGAGTCCTTGGTGGAGGTTGTAGACTTTCTGCACAATCCGGGCAAGTATGCCAAGATTGGTGCGAGACTGCCTAAGGGTGCGCTGCTTGTAGGACCGCCCGGAACAGGCAAGACGCTGCTTGCCAAAGCAGTTGCGGGTGAGGCTCATGTGCCCTTTTTCTCCCTATCCGGTTCAGACTTTATTGAGCTTTATGTAGGTGTGGGTGCTTCCCGTGTACGTGATTTGTTTAAGGAAGCGGAGAAGAATGCGCCCTGTATCGTGTTCATCGATGAGATTGACGCTATCGGTCGAAGCAGAGATTCGAAATACGGCGGTGGTAATGAGGAGCGAGAGCAGACGCTGAATCAGCTTTTGTCCGAGATGGACGGTTTTGACGGCAGAAAAGGTATCATTATTCTGGCTGCGACCAACAGGCCGGAGATTCTGGATAAGGCGCTGCTTCGTCCGGGACGTTTTGACAGAAGAATTATCGTAGATAAGCCTGACTTAAAAGGGCGTGTAGAGATTTTGAAAGTACATGCGAAAGACGTGCGCATGGATGAGACGGTGGATCTGAATGAGATTGCACTTGCGACTTCCGGAGCGGTGGGCTCAGACCTTGCCAATATGATCAACGAGGCAGCCATCAACGCCGTCAAGACAGGCAGGGAATATGTGAGTCAGAAGGATCTGTTCGATGCCGTTGAACAGGTGCTTGTAGGTAAAGAAAAGAAAGACCGTATTATGAGCAAGGAGGAGCGCAAGATTGTCTCCTATCACGAGGTGGGGCATGCGCTGATCAGTGCTTTACAGAAAAATTCCGAGCCGGTGCAGAAGATTACCATCGTGCCGAGAACCATGGGCGCACTGGGTTATGTGATGCATGTGCCGGAAGAGGAGAAATATTTGGATACTGAGGCGGAACTGCGCGACAGATTAGTGGGTCTGCTGGGCGGACGTGCGGCGGAGGAGATCGTCTTCGATACCGTCACTACAGGTGCAGCCAATGATATCGAGCAGGCGACAAGCATCGCCCGCAACATGATTACCCGTTTCGGTATGAGCAAGAAATTCGGCCTTATGGGACTGGCAACAGTGGAGAGCCAGTATCTGGAAGGAAGAGCTTCCCTGACATGCTCTGATGTGACGGCTGCGGACATTGACACGGAAGTGATGAAGATGCTGCGCGACAGCTATAAGCAGGCGAAAAAGCTGTTGAAAGAAAACCGTGAGATTATGGATAAACTGGCAGCATACCTGATTGAGAAGGAAACGATTACCGGCAAAGAGTTTATGAAGATTTTCCGTAAAGAAAAAGGCTTGCCGGAGCCGGAGGAGAATGAGGAGGAAGGCGAGAAGAGCGAGAAGAGCCCGCAAACTGCGGAAGCACAGCCCGTCGAGCAGCCACAGGTGCAGCAGCCTGTAGGACAACCACAGCAACAGCCTGTGCTTGGGCAGCCCATGCCACAGCCACAACCTATGCCGAACCAACAGTGGGGACAGCAGCCCATGCCGAATCCGCAATGGGGACAGCAAACTGTACCGCAGCAGCCTATGCCGGGTCAGCAGTCTGCACCAGTGAACGGGCAGCAGCCTATGCCACAGCCACAACAGCCGATGCAGCAGCCGCAGAATCCTCAGCCAAATTCCGAGGGTCAGCAGCAACCACCGCAGCAGTGGGGAGACCACTATGTTTGATTTTGACGAAGAACTAAAGAAACTCCCAAATGCACCGGGAGTCTATCTAATGCATGATGCCGCCGATACCATTATTTATGTGGGTAAGGCGGTTAATCTGCATAGCCGTGTCCGCTCTTACTTTCGTAAGATTGTCGGAAGGGGACCGCAGATTGACAAGATGGTACAGCAGATTGCGCGGTTTGAATATATCGTGACGGACTCCGAACTGGAAGCGTTGGTTCTGGAGAATAATCTGATTAAAGAATACAGCCCCAAATATAACACCATGCTCAAGGATGACAAGACCTATCCTTACATCAAGGTAACGATGGGCGAAGAGTATCCGAGGATTCTTTTTTCCAGAGAGATGAAGAAGGACCGCTCCAAGTATTTCGGACCTTATACCAGCGCAGCGGCTGTCAAGGATACTATCGACTTAATGAATAAACTCTATCAGCTTAAGACTTGCAACCGCAAGCTGCCGAGGGACATCGGTCTGGAACGTCCCTGTCTGAATTATCATATCAAACAATGCATGGCACCCTGTCAAGATTATATCAGCAAAGAAGCCTATCGGGAACGGGTGGAGCAGGCATTGGATTTTCTGGGCGGTAACTATAAGCCGATGCTGAAGGATTTGGAAGAAAAAATGACACAAGCGTCGGAAAATCTCGAATTTGAAGAGGCTATCCGTTACCGCGACCTCTATAACAGTGTTAAAAGTGTTGCCCAGAAGCAGAAGATTACAGACAGCGACGGAGAAGATAAGGATATCATCGCATTGGCGAAGGACGAGACGGATGCGGTGGTTCAGGTGTTCTTCGTTCGCGACGGCAAGCTGATCGGCAGGGAACATTTCTATATGACTCATGTGCAGGGCTATGATGCCGCACAGATTCTTCTTGATTTCGTGAAGCAGTTCTATGCGGGAACTCCTTATATCCCACGGGAGCTGATGCTTCAGGAGGAGATTGCAGATACCCCGATTTTGGAAAAATGGCTCAGCAGTCGTAAGGGCGGCAGGGTCTATATTCGCGTACCGAAAAAGGGCACAAAGGAAAAGCTTGTGGAGCTGGCAGCGCAGAATGCGCATCTCGTCTTAAGTCAGGACAAAGAGCGCATCAAGCGTGAGGAAGGCAGAACCATCGGTGCGGTCAAAGAGATTGCAGTGCTGCTTGATTTAGAGCATATCAGTCGCATGGAGGCATACGATATATCCAATATCAGCGGATTTGCCAACGTGGGTTCCATGGTAGTATTCGAGAAAGGCAAGGCGAAGCGCAGCGATTACCGTAAGTTTCGCATTCAGTCCGTGTCCGGTCCCGACGATTATGCATGCATGAAAGAAGTATTGACGCGACGCTTCCGCCACGGTATGGAAGAGAAGGAAGAGTTAAACCGCAAAGAGATTGATCATGAGTTCGGCAGCTTTACGAAGTTTCCCGATTTGCTCTTGATGGACGGCGGTAAAGGTCAGGTGAATATTGCTCTCCAGGTACTGGAGGAGCTCAAGCTGAATATTCCGGTTTGCGGTATGGTGAAGGATGACAACCATCGCACCAGAGGACTGTATTATCAGAATGTGGAGATTCCCATAGACACTCACTCGGAGGGCTTTAAACTGATTACGAGAATTCAGGACGAGGCCCATCGGTTTGCCATAGAGTATCATCGCTCCCTGCGCTCCAAGGCACAGGTGAAATCCGTGCTGGATGAGATACCGGGTGTAGGACCCGCGAGACGCAAAGCGCTGATGAAGCATTTCGGTTCCATCCACGAGATTAAAGAGGCATCGGTGGAGCAGCTGTGCGAAGTGAAGGAGATACCGGAGCATATCGCAGTGCAGATATATGATTATTTGCGGGAATGAGCTTGAGTATAGAAATGTGGTATTATTAACAATAAGGAGATATTTACAAAGGACATATAAATTATGAAAACAAAAATACTTTACATAGGTTTCACCCTATCGGTTGTACTCACTCTGGTTATGGTGGTTTATCTGGTAACGTGGGAGCCGGAGTGTGACCATGTACATCGAGGTGAAATAGAAATAGATAGAACAAAGGACATTGTGCCGGACGAAGTGGCAGCGGAGAAAATAGCGAGATATTCACTTAGAGAAGGTGGTTATGCGGGAGGTTTTTCTTTATCACACGAGGATGAGTTCGTATATGACGCAAGTGTCACATTTAATGAGCAGACTTATGAATGGATTATTGATTTTGATTGCTTTTCGCCGGAAGGCGACTTCGTGATATTTGAAGGGATAAGCCTTGTCGGTGTCAGACGGGATAATGGGTATTTTACATGGTATGCAGATCCGCGGGATATTCCGGGGTATTACGAAATATGGGAAGGACATATAGAGGAATGGAAGCAAAGCTTGCAGTAAAAATTGTAAAAGTACTTTTTGTTATTTCTGTTCTTTCAAATATTTTTCTGGGAGTTTATATTGTACGGATGGACAAGGAGTGCCATCGTTGGCATATAGACGAGATACACAAGAATGTAGACTTGTATCCCGATGCGGATGCGGCAACCGAAATTGCAGAGGCTTGTATCGGCATGGAAAAGGAGCAGGCGGAAGCAGTCTACGATGTTCAGATTATATATAATAAGCCGGAGCATGAATGGATTATTACCTTTGAGCCTAAGGAAGAAGGTACAGAGGACAGAAGGGTCATCGGTATCAGAAGGGATAATGGGATTATAACAGAGTATGACGAGTAGAGAAGGATATTTATTGGTGATCGGAATAAGGGATATGAGGAAAAATATGTATGATTTATTACACAAACTATTCCATTGAGGATTGTATAGGGTTATTGTCCAGAAAAAATATATATGATGTGTTTGAATTCAAAAAGGTAAAAAGACAATAATAGACATAGAGTTCAAACGCGCGGGGTGGTTTCTTCCAATTTCTAATATATCACCAAAAGTGGATAACAGAGTTTATGAAACAAAAGTTAGATGCTGTTGAGACAACAGAAGAAGATAATACTTCAAAGTAACTTATCCTGGCTAAACTAAAATATCAATTTAGTTTAGCCAAAGTTTAAAGGCTGTTCTTCAATTATTGCGAACAGCTTTTTTGTGTGGTAAAATGTACGCGATGGCAAATCAAAGGTTTTACGAGGTAAGCACGGCGAAAGTATAATTGATAAGGAGAAGCATATGGCGAGCATCAGTTTATCAAAGGTTATCGAGAAATTTAAATTGGAAAATCTCACACCGGAAATCGATATTTCCAAAATCAAAATAACGCAGCCGGATATCAACAGGCCGGCAATGCAGTTGGCAGGATATTTCGAGCATTTTGTTGCGATTCGTCTGCAGATAGTTGGGTTTGTGGAATATTCTTATATGAACGGTCTTGATAAAGAGCGTCAGATTGAAATATTTGAGAAGCTGCTCAACAATCCGATTCCCGGAATTGTGTTCTGTAGAGAGTTGCAGCCCAATGACTTGTTCAGGGAGATTGCAGTCAAGTACGGTGTTCCGCTTTTGATGAGCAGGCAGGCAACTTCCACTTGTATGGCGGAGATTATCAGATGGCTGAATGTGCAGCTTGCCCCTTGCATCTCAGTACATGGCGTTCTCGTGGATGTGTACGGTGAGGGTGTGCTGATTACGGGCGAGAGTGGTATCGGTAAATCGGAGGCGGCTCTCGAGTTGATTAAGAGAGGACATCGTCTTGTCACTGACGATGTGGTGGAACTTCGCAGAGTCAGTGAGGACACGTTGGTCGGTTCCGCGCCCGATATTACGAAGCATTTTATAGAGTTGCGCGGTATCGGTATCGTCGATGTCAAAGCGCTTTACGGAGCATCCAGTGTTAAGGATACGCAGTCCGTCGATTTGGTTATCAAATTGGAAGATTGGAATAAAGACAAAGAATACGATCGTCTCGGTTTGGAAGAAGAATATACGGAATATCTGGGCAATAAGCTGGTGTGCCATAATATCCCGATTAGACCCGGACGTAATCTGGCAATTATTTGTGAATCTGCGGCGGTCAATCACCGTCAGAAGAAGATGGGCTACAATGCTGCGCAGGAGTTGTATAAGCGTGTACAGGAATCTCTTGCAAACAAACGCGAAGAAGAAGACTAATCTTAATACGATAGAATAGAAGACGGGGTGATTAAAATGGCGAATTATGTATTTGGAGTTGATATAGGCGGTACGACCGTGAAGTTAGGACTTTTTGACATAGGCGGCAATGTGTTGGATAAGTGGGAGATTCCCACCAGAACTGAGAACGGCGGAGCGAATATACTGCCGGATATAGCGGCAAGCGTGCGTGCCAAGATGTCTGATAAGTCCATTGATAAAGAGGACGTGGCAGGTGTAGGTGTAGGCGCACCGGGTCCGGTGGACGGCGAAGGCATTATTCATAAGGCCGTCAACCTCGGTTGGGGTGAGATGAATCTGAAAAAAGAGCTGACGACGCTTCTTGACGGTATGAGAGTGGAAGGCGGCAATGATGCAAATGTAGCCGCACTCGGCGAGATGTGGAAGGGCGGCGGACAGGGACATAAGAATCTGGTTGCGGTTACGCTCGGAACCGGCGTGGGCGGTGGTATTATTATTAACGGTAAGATTATGACGGGTGCCACAGGTTCAGGCGGTGAGATCGGGCATATCCATGTAGAGGATCACGAGACGGAAGCGTGTGGCTGCGGCAATTACGGCTGCTTGGAGGAATACGCTTCCGCTACGGGCATCACAAGACTTGCCAACAGGCAATTACAGGCAAGTGATAAGCCCAGTGCACTAAGACAAGGTGAAGTGTCTGCCAAGACGGTGTTTGATGCAGTGAAGGCCGGAGACGAGCTTGCCATAGAGGTTGCTAAGCAGTTTGGTGATTATCTGGGCAAAGGCCTTGCCGTGATTGCAGGCGTTGTCAATCCTGAGATTTTTGTAATCGGCGGCGGTGTTTCCAAAGCAGGAGAAGTGCTTTTCGAGTATATTCGTCCGGCTTTTGACAAGACGGTGTTCCACGGCTGTCGGGATACGCAGTTTGCATTGGCGACGTTAGGCAATGATGCGGGTATCTATGGTGCGGCTAAGATGGTACTGGATTAAGACGGCCTGCATGATACATAATTTTTATTGGAACAGTTTATGATATGACTGAATAATATATTAATAAGCACCAAATCTGTGAAACGGACGGGATAGAATTTGAGCACATCAATGTATGAATATATGAAAACGATAGTTCCGGAAGAACGTATTTTATTTCATCAGTCGATGAAAGAATACACCACCTTCCGCGTGGGCGGGGAGGCGGAGTGCCTCGTGCTGATACAGCAGGAAGAGGAGCTGGCGAAGTTGGTTCCATATCTGAATCAGATAGAGCATGATTATTTTATTCTTGGAAACGGCAGTAATCTTCTCGTAGGCGATAAGGGTTATCGCGGTATTATATTGAAATTTGACGGTCCGATGGAACAGATTGCCGTAGAAGGTACACATATTACGGCTAAAGCCGGCGCTCTGCTTTCGCAAGTGGCTGTTGCGGCGAAGGACAACAGTCTGACAGGACTGGAGTTCGCAGCGGGCATTCCGGGAAGTATCGGCGGCGGTGTAGTGATGAATGCGGGTGCCTACGACGGAGAGATGAAGCAGGTAGTGGAGTCTGTCAAAGTGATGGACGGAAACGGTCAGATTACCGTTTTGGACAATGATACGATGGAATTCGGTTATCGGACCAGCATCATTAAAAGCAGACCCTATATTGTTCTGGAGGTCGTACTGCAACTGACAGAAGGCAATCGCGAGCAGATTGGTGCCAGAATGGAAGAATTGACGAATCTTCGCAGGAGCAAACAGCCGCTGGAATATCCCAGCGCAGGCAGTACTTTTAAAAGACCGGAGGGATATTTTGCAGGCAAGTTGATCATGGATGCGGGACTACGAGGATATCGCATCGGCGGTGCGCAGGTGGCGGATAAGCATTGCGGATTTGTGATTAATGCCGGCGGGGCTACAGCTGCGGATATCAGGGAAGTGATTGAGGAAGTGCAGGAGCGTGTCAGGGAGAGATTCCATGTCTTTCTGGAGCCGGAAGTGGTTTTCTTGGGTGATTTTTAGGAGATAGATTCTATGCGATTTGTTGTGGTTACCGGCATGAGCGGTTCCGGTAAGAGAACCGCCATGAAAATGTTAGAGGATATAGGATTTTACTGTGTGGACAACCTTCCGGTTCCGCTCATTGAGAAATTTATGGAGCTGGTGGCGACGCCCAACGGAGAGATTAGTAAGGTTGCGCTGGGACTGGATGTGCGTGCCGACCAGCCGTTTGGTGACGCGCAGCGTGTGCTGGACAAGTTGAGAGAAAACGGTTATCTGTTTGAGATTCTCTTTTTGGAAGCGAGCGATTCCGTTCTGCTTAAACGGTATAAGGAGACGAGACGACTGCATCCTCTGTCGCCTGAAGGGAGAGTGGAAGAGGGGGTACACAAGGAGCGCGATATTCTGCAGGGTATGAAGCAGAAGGCGGATTATGTCATTGACACTTCGAATCTTCTAACCAGAGAATTAAAAGAAGAGATAGACCATATTTTTGTGCGTAACGAAGAATATAATTCGTTGATGGTTAATATACTGTCATTTGGATTTAAGAACGGCATTCCGGCAGATGTAGATTTGGTGTATGACGTGAGATTCCTGCCCAACCCGTTCTATATCGACGAGCTTAAGCATAAGACTGGTAATGATAAAGAGGTACAGGATTATGTAATGAGTTTTCCGGAGGCAACCGTATTTCTGGATAAGCTGACGGACATGCTGGATTTTCTCATTCCCAATTATGTGAAAGAGGGAAAGCACCAGTTGGTGATTGGGATTGGCTGCACGGGTGGTAAGCATAGGAGCGTCACGCTTGCCAATGAGTTGTATGCCAAGATGAAAGATCGTGGGAGTTACGGTACGAAACTGTATCACAGGGATATTAAACAGGGAGTATAGTGTGAAATGTCTTTTTCCGGAACAGTGAAAGAAGAACTTGCAGAGCAAATCAACCCCGCCAGACACTGTCAGCTGGCGGAATTGGCGGCTTTGCTTCATTTTTGCGCCAGTACTCTCGATGGTGGAAAACACCTATGTCTTGATACGGAAAATGAAGCAGTCGCGAGAAAATGCTTTACATTATTCAAAAAAACGTTTAATATAGATAATGTTGTGACGGGTACAAAGGACAGACTGTTGCCTGATGATGAATCCGAGATGAAAGTAATCCAAGCTTTACACCTTAATGGACATGCAGGCAATACGATTTTGCTGACTACACCGGTCAATTCTATACTGGTTAAAAATTCCTGTTGTGCCAGAGCGTATCTGAGAGGAGCGTTCATAAGCATCGGATCCATGAGCGACCCGGAGAAAAGCTATCATTTGGAATTTGTCTGTAGCGAGAGTGCACAGGCCAGGCAGCTTAAGGAGATTATTCAGGGATTTCAAATCGAAGCTAAAGTCATTAAACGTAAGAAGTATGATGTGGTGTATTTAAAAGAGGGCGCAGGTATTGTCGATCTTCTCAACGTCATGGGTGCTCATGTATCGTTGATGAATCTGGAGAATTTAAGAATCGTTAAGGAGATGCGCAATTCCATTAACAGGCGCGTGAAC
This sequence comes from Lachnospiraceae bacterium, assembly GCA_022510565.1. GTDB lineage: Bacteria > Bacillota > Clostridia > Lachnospirales > Lachnospiraceae > UBA3282. The sequence continues at coordinate 19,744 of JAFLTE010000016.1, forward strand.
TGCGAGACGGCGAATATTTCTAAAACCGTCACGGCAGCGTCCAAACAGATTGAGGATATACTTTTAGTTCGTGATAAATATGGGTTTGAAAATCTGCCTGACAATTTGAAGCAGATGGCAGAGATTCGATTGGAGCATCCGGATGCCGCATTGAAAGAGTTGGGTGGATATCTGGAACCACCTGTGGGTAAATCAGGTGTAAACCACAGGCTGCGCAGATTGAGTGAGATTGCTGACGGGATTAGGTCATAAAAGGAGGAGAATATTATGATACAAAAATCTATCCGGATTAAACTGGAGACAGGTTTGGAAGCCAGACCGGTTGCCATGCTTGTACAGGTGGCAAGCCAGTTTGAAAGCTCTGTCTACATCAATGCGGATGACAGAAAAGTCAATGCCAAAAGTATTATGGGTATGATGAGCCTGGGACTTGCCAGCGGTGAGGATATTACCGTGATTACGGATGGCAAGGATGAAGAGGCGGCAATTGAAGGCATTGAGAAATTCTTAAGCGGTAAATAAATGACCGGACTAAGCAATTGACATTTTGATAAGGCAGAAACAGAGGAGATTTCCGTAACGGAATCTCCTTTTTTATTGATTCCGAAGTAGCGGAGTGCTAGAATATTGACTAAGAAACGGAGGAATACGGCAGACATGAAACAGAAGATGCTTTTTATCTACAATCCAAGAGCGGGCAAAGCGCAGATTCGCAGTAATTTATTGGACATCATAGATATATTTGTTAAGGCGGACTACGAGGTCACGGCATATCCTACACAAGCAGCAGGGGACGCTGTGCATGCGGTTAAGGAGCGCAGTGAAGGATATGACATCGTAGTCTGCAGCGGCGGAGACGGCACGCTGGATGAAGTGGTAAGCGGAATGATGCAATGCGATGAGAAGGTTCCCATCGGTTATGTTCCTGCAGGGAGTACCAATGATTTCGCCAGCAGTTTAAAAATCCCCAAGAACATGATTCAGGCGGCGGACGTGGTGGTAAACGGCAGAGATTTTGCCTGTGATATCGGGAAACTTAACAATTATAATTTTATTTATGTGGCGGCATTCGGTATTTTTACCGACGTATCTTATGAGACGAACCAGGATGTCAAAAATGTTCTCGGGCACGCGGCATATCTGTTAGAGGGTGTTAAGAGACTGCCTATGGTGCGCTCCTATGCTCTTAAGGTTTCTTACGACGATCAAGTAATTGAGGGAGAATTTCTCTATGGTATGATTACCAACTCCTTTTCGGTGGGTGGATTCAGGGGCATTACGGGCAAGGATGTGTTGTTGGATGACGGACTGTTTGAGGTGACGCTGATTCGAAAACCTTCCAATCCACTTGATTTGAATAATATTATTATGGCGTTGGTAGATAAGCGTGTGAAGTCCGAGTATATTTATACCTTTAAAACGCCGAAGTTGACTGTGGAGAGTGAAGAAGCGGTTCCATGGACAGTGGACGGTGAATTCGGCGGAGAACATTTGAAGACCGTAATTGAGAATAAACAGAAAGTGTTGCATATTAGAATTCCCAACGAGTAAGCACGGTTATCTTATGTGATAGGAAAATGCTCGAGCAGTAGTGGGATGCCAACTCTTTTTTATTCAGAATATGTTTGCGTCAGGTCAAGCTTTGAGTTATAATAGAGGACGAAAGTTATATCCGGTGTGTTAACCGGTCAAATAATAATAAACTAAGAAAGGTGGTAAGAACAATGCCATTAGTAACAACTACTGAAATGTTTAAGAAGGCATACAATGGCGGTTATGCTGTTGGTGCATTCAACGTGAACAACATGGAGATCGTTCAGGGTATTACAGAGGCGGCCGGAGAGTTGAACAGCCCTGTTATTCTTCAGGTTTCCAAGGGAGCGCGTGCGTATGCGAACCATACTTATTTAGTGAAATTGGTAGAGGCAGCGGTTGCAGAGAACCCTCAGATTCCGATTGCGCTTCACTTAGATCACGGCGATACTTTTGAACTGTGTAAATCCTGTATTGACGGCGGATTTACATCTGTTATGATTGATGCTTCTTCTAAACCTTTTGAGGAGAATATCGCTTTAACCAAGCAGGTTGTAGAGTATGCTCATGACAAAGGCGCGGTAGTAGAGGCTGAGCTTGGTACTTTAGCAGGTGTTGAGGATGAGGTTGTTGTAGAAGCAGGTAAAGAGATGTACACCCGTCCCGAGGAAGTGGAAGAGTTCGTTTCCAGAACCGGATGTGACTCTCTTGCAATTGCAATCGGTACTTCCCATGGCGCATACAAATTTACGGCTGCTCAGTGTACAAGAAATGCAGATGGTATTCTTGTTCCCCCTCCGCTTCGTTTCGACGTATTGGAGGAATGTATCAAACGTCTTCCCGGTTTCCCGATCGTTCTTCACGGTTCATCATCCGTTCCGCAGGAGTTCGTAAAGATGGTTAATCAGTACGGCGGAGATATGCCTGATGCAGTTGGTATTCCGGAAGAGCAGCTTCGTAAGGCTGCGGAACTTGCCGTATGTAAGATTAATATCGACTCCGATATCCGTCTTGCTATGACAGGTAACATCCGTAAGTATTTCGCAGAGCATCCGGATCACTTCGATCCTCGTCAGTATCTGAAACCTGCACGTCAGGCTGTTAAGGAGATGGTTGCTCATAAGATTAAGAACGTACTTGGTTCTGACGGTAAGGCATAAGAAATAAATGTACATAAAAAAGAGAACCCTTTCAATTGAGAGGGTTCTTTTTTCTTATGAGTTAATTCAGAGAAAAGTATATTCCAACGTCGCCGCGCTTTCGTACTGCCCCATTTTCTTTTATGGTTCTACATAGTTTTGGAGAAATTCTCTTATGGTATTATAATATATCTCCGGTTCCTTATCCTGCGCCTGTGCATGTCCTGCATCTTCAACAATCAATAACTCTTTATTACATGTTGCGGTATCATAAAGCTCTCTGGACATTTGCGCGGATATCATGGCATCGGAAGCGCCGTGGATAAAGAGCGTAGGTGTGCTGCTCTTAGCGACGGCATCCAGCGCCGAGGCATCCATCAGGTCATATCCGCCGCGCAGAAGAAGTACGACGCGGGCAGAATCTACAAGAGGAAAGGCGGGAAGATAGAACCACTCTTTCACTTTGTCGGCGAACATGGAGTAGGCATCCGTGTAGGCACAGTCTGAGACAACAGCGACAATATGGTCTGAAATATTTTCATCTCCCGTCATCATCAATGCGGTAGCGGCACCCATGGACTGACCGTGAATCACAATCTGAGCATCCGCATCCTGCGTCAGAATATAATTGATCCAGAGAGTACAGTCGTAGTGATCTGTCCATCCCATGCCGATGAAATCTCCCTCGCTTTCGCCCTGACAGCGAAGGTCTGGTACAATCACATGATAACCTTCCCCATAATACCAACATGCGAAAGGATACATTTCTTCCTTCCAACCCGTATAACCGTGGAGCACGAGCACCCACTTGTGATTGTTCGCATTTTCTTCCTGTGCAATAAATTCTTTTGCAACCAGAGTATATCCGTCATCGGTTACTGCAGAAATTGTCTGTGAATCGACTGTTTTCAGCCATTCGTTGGTTTGTTTCATTGCCGATTGGTGATTTATCTGAATATCCGATGTCTGCACCAGTGCCGCATAGCTTTCGTCCGTGATTCTCTGGAAAGATTCCAACTTTCGCATAAAAGAAGGTACCAACGCCGCACTGACAAGAAAGTTAACCAAAATAAAATACAATACGACAAGCAGTAGTATTACGATAAATAGAATTCTAAAGATTTTACGCTTTCTCTTCACGTTCATCGATCCTTTGCAGAGTGTGCTGTATCTTTATTCTACTATATATCAGGTTTTCCTGCCAGTCGTATTGTATTGTTAAATGTGCCAGATTTTACATTCAATTCCGTTTTTTAACATCACCGTGCTGCTTCAAAAATGCTACGCATTTTCTCAACGCGGGCATTCGCGATTACTCTGCGTGATCCTTGTTGATGTCCGGAAAAACAGAAAGCATCGGCTCTACATCTTTCTTTTTAATAACACGATCCACATAGTTTTTCGTAATTCTCATAACAAGCGGAGATAGACAAAGTACGCCGATCAAGTTCGGCATAGCCATCAAACCGTTGAAAGTGTCGGAAAGATCCCATGCAAGTTTCAGGTTCATGGTCGAGCCGAGGTAAACAATGATAATAAATGCAATCTTATATGCGATTGTGGATTTTGTACCGAATAAGTATTCCCATGCCTTGGAACCATAGTGACTCCAGCCCAGAGCTGTGGAAAAGGCAAACAGCAGAATTGCAACTGCAATAAACATGGGACCGAAGGAACCGAACACGGTGGAAAACGCCTGACCCACAAGTGCAGAGTCCGCAGATTCAACTGATGCAGTTAATACCTCGCCGGTTTCCAAGTTCACAAGACCCGAAGAAAGTACTGCAAATGCCGTTAACGTACATACGACAATCGTATCCGCAAACACTTCAAAGATACCCCACATACCCTGACGAACAGGCTCTCTAACATTGGAGTTGGAGTGTACCATAACGGAAGAACCGAGACCTGCCTCATTGGAGAACACGCCACGCTTCATACCCCACGTCAATGCCATCTTGATGCCGGAACCGACGATACCGCCGCCTACAGCGCGCAAGCCAAATGCTCCTTTAAAAATCGCGGAGAATACGGCACCGACCTGATCAATATTCGCAAAGAAAATTACAAGAGTGCCGATTATGTATGCAATCGCCATGAAAGGAACAAGCTTCTCGGTAACAGATGCAATTCTCTTAAGGCCTCCTACAATAACAAGCGTAACCAGAATTACCAGTGCAATTCCTGTCACAAAAGTAGGTACCGAGAATGCCGCTTCCATGTTTGTAGCAATGGAGTTGACCTGACTGATGTTGCCGATACCGAAAGAAGCAAGCAGGCAGAATGAGGAAAACAATACAGCCAGAACGGCGCCAATCTGTTTACATCCCTTATATGAGCCGAGGCCGTCCTTTAGATAGTACATGGCACCTCCACACCATTCTCCGCCGGAATTCTTGCGGCGATAATATATACCGAGCACGTTCTCGGAAAAGTTCGTCATCATACCGAACAAAGCAACAATCCACATCCAGAAAATAGCGCCGGGACCACCGGAGATGAGTGCGCTGGCAACACCTACGATATTACCTGTACCAATCGTAGCGGCCAGTGCCGTACACAAAGACTGGAACTGGGAAATAGCCTTGTCTTCCTTATCGGTATGCTTGGTGATATGTTTATCACTGAAAATACCGCCAATCGTGTTCTTCCACCAATGTCCAATGTGGGACAATTGGAAGAATTTAGTCAATATGGTCATTATAATACCCGTACCGACAAGGAGTATCAACATAGGGACACCCCATACGAAGCCATTGACCGCATCGTTGACTTCCGTAATGAAACCCACGAAACCTTCCATAATAAACTCCTCCTTTTCATTTTCCGTAAAAAAGCGCAGACATGCTTAGGTATGTCCACGCTGACATTTCGGAAACTATTTTCTTCTATTATATAGTGTAATATCTTAAGAAGTATATCATACATACGGAGGTATAGCAAGAACAAATTGTATACATGGATATATGGATAATGTGCGCAGGCGTGAGAACAAAAAAGAGGGTATCTGCGTTGCAAATACCCCGGAAAAGGGAGGATGCCAAGTAAAGAATATCCTTACTTGGCATTTATTATGAAAAAGTTTTAATTAATCAGTTAACTTTGAAAGTCTTCTCTGTTGTCTGTAGTCTTAGTATACGCAAGAGAAATGTCTAAAAAATGATTCCTGAATGAAGTTTTTTTAAATTAAATATGAACAAATTATGAACGCGATACTTTAGTATCGCTCCGGTTCCGGATAATCCACACCGAATGTCTCCACGGTAACGGTTTTAATCTTCTGTTCTTCCAGCGGACGGTCCGAATAGTCCGTCGCTGTCTCCGCTATTTTGTTCACATTCTCCATTCCCTCCGTGACTTTACCGAATGCTGCATAAGAGCCGTCCAGATGAGGGCTTGTCTTGTGCATGATGAAAAACTGACTTCCTGCAGAATTGGGATGCATACTTCTTGCCATGGAGAGAACACCCTCTGTGTGTTTTAAATCATTAGGGTAACCGTTTTGTGCAAACTCGCCGCGAATGGAGTAACCCGGACCTCCCATACCGGTGCCCTCCGGGTCGCCGCCCTGAATCATAAAGCCTTTGATAACTCTGTGGAAAATGAGTCCGTCATAGAAATTTTGTTGAATCAGACTGATAAAGTTGTTGACGGAGATGGGCGCAATGTCGGGGTAAAGCTCTGCCTTAAACACATCGCCGTTCTCCATCGTGAATGTAACAATAGGATTTTGTGCCATTTCTTCCTCCGTTCTGAAATTCGTTTCAATTTCATGGTGTAGTTGTGATACAATATTTTTACATGATATAAACATTATATATAGAAAAAAATGGATAATGCAAGAGTATATTATTTTTTATAAATTGGTGCAATTTTGCTCGGACAGAAATCTGTCGGTGTATGAATATTGGGTAAAGGAAAACGATCATGCTCACAAAAGTGATTATCTTAGTTCAACAAAATATTCTGCCTGCATTGCAGCAACTATCCGATGACCTGACAGCCCACGGAGTAGAGTTAGCCGTTGATGCTGACAGCAGCGTATATGAAGAGATGCAGGCGGAGTCGGATGCAGCAGAATTAACACAGGCGGAACAAGAAACCCTCTTCATCACCGATTCTGAAAATGTATATCATGCACTGCGGCTGCAGGGCAGATATGTACTTCCCTACCGACACAGGGGTAACGATAGTGCGAGTTTTACAGGGGCATTGTATGTGATTGAACAGATTGAGGAGGTCGGATACGAGACGATTGATATGGCATATCGACGTCTGGCGGGACTGCCATGGGAAATTCTCACAACAGAACGATGTATCATTCGAGAGACAATTCCGGAGGATGTGGACAGCTTTTATCAAATTTATGCGGAGCCGGACATCACTCAATATATGGAAAATTTGTATGCCGATCGGGATGAAGAGATTGCTTATATAGAAGACTATCGAGAGAGAGTCTACGGATTCTATGGGTACGGCATGTGGACAGTTCTGACGAAAGACGGTACGGTGATTGGCCGCGCGGGCATCAGTTGGCGTGAGGGATTTCATCTGCCGGAGCTTGGGTTTGTGATTGGGGTTCCGTGGCAGCGTCAAGGGTATGCTTATGAAGTGTGCAGTGCCATTCTTGCCTATGCACGAAACGAGCTGGATATGACGCAGGTGCAGACGCTGGTGATGTCGGGCAATGAGAAGTCAAACGCGCTGTGCAGAAAACTTGGTTTCCAATATGTGGAAGATGTCATACTTGACGGAGCGATATATGCGCGTATGGTGCGTCAGGACAAGGTAAACGAGTGAACGAATGAAATAAACGGAATTTCTTGCTTTTTTACAGAATATGTAATACAATGACTAAGAAATTACTATGAGGCAAAAGGAGAAAGTGAAATGAAAGGCAATTCTTGGACGATTACAGACGGTAACGGAATGACACATCAACTTAGTATCAAGGTTAAGAGTTTTGGCGGACCGGAGATTACGGTTGACAGCAACACATACAAAGTTAAGTCTAGCAATTGGCTGGTAAACGTGATTGACTATTCGGTGGATTTCCCCGGTGCTAACTGCCATATTGTTATGCTTGGCGGTAAGGCAAGACTCGCGGTAAACGGTACATATAATGATGATCAGACACCTTACGAGCCGGTAGCTAACACTCCGACATGGATATGGGTATTGGTTGCGCTCAGTATTATCGGCGGCTGGTTCTTCGGCGGTATTATATTTGCTGCAATCGGTGCTGCATTTAGTACGGTATACATTTCAGCATCGTTAGAGAAGAAAAATTCAAAAGTTATTATCATGTTTGTTATATTTGCTGTACTCTGCGCAATTTGGTTCGGAGTGCAGTTCGCTTTAAAGCTCAACGGTGTTTTGTAAGGAGTAAGAACTTAGCGTTAAAGGCTTAGTAACGGAGGAAAAGATGGACGGTAATTACGGACAGAATCAGAATTGGCAGGATCCTAACCAAGGTCAGCCCAATCAGAACTGGCAGGATTCGAATCAGGGGCAGTATAATCAGAGCTGGCAGGATCCGAACCAGGGGCAGTATAATCAGAATTGGCAGGACCCTAATCAAAACCAGCAGAATCAAAATTGGCAGAACCAGAATACCTATTACAACGGGTATAATAACGGACAGCCTAACAATGGCTATCCCAATCCCAATATGCCCAATCAGGGACCTATGGGAAATAACGGATATAACAATTATTCCCCCAACGCTTACAACGGACCAATCGTGGTAGCCAATGCGGTGCCGACCAAGACCGGTGGTCTCGCTGTGGGCAGTTTGGTCTGCGGTATTATTTCCATACTTGGATTCTGGTCGGTTATTACTTTTATTGTAGCTATTATCGGTGCTGTGCTCGGCGCAGTCAACAATGCGCAGGACAATCCGAATAAGGGTATGGCGATTGCAGGTATTATTTTAAATGTTATCGGTTTTCTGCTTTCGATTTTCTTTATTATTATTTTGTTGGAGATATAGCAAAATAGAATTTAAAAAATGTGTTGACAGAAGATTCCGGTGATGATAGAATCCGTTTCAGAGAGAGCAAAGGTGCTGTGATTATTCGCAGCATCTTTTTTCTTTCAAAATATATTATAAGAGGTACGGAGCAATGGCGCTTGCACAATAGGCGCGTTGTATCCGTATTTTTTATGTGAGGAGGAATTATTGTGACAGAAGAAATTATGGAGGTCCTGAACGGACAGGTGTTTGGTGTCTGGTTTCTAATCGGCGCAGCGTTGGTGTTCTGGATGCAGGCGGGCTTCGCCATGGTTGAGGCGGGTTTCACCAGAGCTAAGAATGCAGGAAACATTATTATGAAGAACCTAATGGATTTCTGTATCGGTACGGTAATGTTTATACTGATTGGTTTCAGCCTGCTGCTCGGAGAGGATATGGTCGGGCTTATCGGTAAGCCGGGATTTGACATTTTCACGAGTTATGAGAATTTTGATTGGTCCAATTTCGTATTCAATCTGGTATTCTGCGCTACAACCGCAACAATTGTGTCCGGTGCGATGGCAGAGAGAACAAAATTCTTAAGCTACTGTATTTATTCGGGCATAATTTCCGCATTGATTTACCCTATTGAAGCACACTGGATTTGGGGTGGCGGTTGGCTTGCTCAGTTAGGTTTCCACGATTTCGCGGGTTCCTGTGCCATACATATGGTGGGTGGTATTTCGGCGTTGGTCGGTGCCAAGATTCTCGGTCCTCGTATCGGTAAGTTCACGAAAGGTAAGGACGGTAAGATTACTAAAGTAAATGCATTTCCCGGGCATAATCTTCCGCTCGGTGCTCTGGGTGTATTTATTTTGTGGCTTGGCTGGTACGGATTTAACGGTGCAGCGGCGACAACAGTTGAACAGTTGGGATCCATCTTTGTGACAACTACAATTGCTCCTGCGATTGCAACCGTTGTATGCATGATTTTTACATGGATTAAGTACGGTAAGCCTGATGTGTCCATGTGTTTAAATGCTTCTTTGGCAGGTCTGGTTGCCATTACGGCACCCTGTGATGTGACGGATGCTTTCGGAGCGATTGTAATCGGTGCCTTTGCCGGTCTGTTAGTAGTGTTTGGTGTTTGGCTCCTAGATTATAAATTACGTATTGATGACCCGGTAGGTGCGGTTGCGGTTCACTGCTTAAACGGTATCTGGGGTACCATTGCGGTAGGCCTTTTTGCGACCAATACGGCACCTGAATATGCAATCGCAAATGCGTCGGGTGAAGAACTGGTTGGCCTTTTCTACGGCGGCGGATTTGAACTGTTGGGATTACAGCTTCTTGGATTTGTCTCGGTTGCAGCATGGTCGGCGGTTACTATTACGATAGTCTTCTTTGTAATCAAAGCAATTATCGGTCTGCGTGCTTCCGAGGAAGAAGAGATTATCGGTCTGGACGCTACGGAGCATGGTCTTGCATCGGCATACTCAGGCTTCAGCATTATGGACGTATCCAACACCCTGTCCATGGATGTGAACGAGAACACAGATCTCGGTGTGGAGAATTACAACGAGGCATCCGAAGTACAGAAGAACGCTGCGGTCAAAGTTGCTCAAGTGCCTATGGCATCCGCAACAGGAATCTATAAAGTATCAATTATTGCAAAACTGTCCAGATATGACCAGTTGAGAAAGGCAATGAACGATTTGGGTGTAACCGGTATGACGGTGACACAGGTTATGGGCTGCGGCATCCAGAAAGGTGCCGGCGATATGTATCGTGGTGTCGAGATGGATGCGACTTTATTGCCGAAGGTTAAGGTTGAAGTCGTAGTCAGCAAGATCCCGGTAGAGTCCGTTATCGAGGCTGCCAAGAAAGCTCTCTATACGGGACATATCGGAGACGGTAAGATTTTCGTATACAATGTTGATAAAGTTGTTAAGGTTCGTACAGGTGAAGAAAACTTTGCAGCATTGCAGGATGTTGAGTAAGCGTATACCTATATCCCTTAGTTTGTATATAAAACGGGCCCCCGGTGCTTCCACCGCCGGGGGTTCGTTTTATATTGAAAAAAATAAATGAAAATTATGTCAAAATTTTATACTGTATTGCCTTAATTTTCCTTATTATGATATTATAATTTTGTTATAGTTTATAAAAGTTTATAAAGAATGCCGTGACAAAATATCATATAGCGGCATATGCAAACAATCACATAACGGAGGATGCCATGAGAAAGACTAAAATCGTATGTACACTTGGTCCGTCCACGGACAATGAAGACGTATTAAAACAGATGATGATAGAGGGAATGAATGTTGCCAGATGCAACTTTTCCCACGGTAATTATGAAGACCATAAGAAAAGAATGGACTCGGTGAAGAAACTTCGTAAAGAGGTAGGAAAGCCCGTGGCGATTCTGCTTGATACGAAAGGTCCGGAAGTGCGTGTCAAAGATTTTAAAGAGGGTAAAGTAACCTTGGAAGAAGGCCAACTGTTTACCCTGACTTCCGAAGATGTGGAAGGTACTAAAGATATTGTGAGCGTGACCTACAACCGCCTCTATGAAGATTTAGATGTGGGTATGCGCGTCCTGCTCGATGACGGTCTGATTGAGATGAAAGTGGAGGAAGTGAACAAGACGAATATTGTATGCCGTGTCATCAACGGTGGCACCGTGTCCAATCACAAAGGTGTCAATGTGCCCGATGTGGATTTGTCCATGCCCTACATCAGCGATAAGGACAGAGAGGACATTCTGTTCGGCATCGAGCAGGATGTAGATTTCATCGCGGCATCTTTTGTACAGAAGAAAGAAGATATTCTGCAGCTGCGCAAACTGCTTGAGAAAAACGGCGGAGAAAGCATCAAGATTATTGCAAAGATAGAGAATGCACAGGGCGTTGCCAATATCGACGATATCATAGAAGTATCCGACGGTATCATGGTGGCGAGAGGAGATATGGGCGTGGAGATTCCGTACGAGGAAGTGCCCGTGATTCAGAAGAAGATTATTCAGAAAGTATACTTAGCCGGCAAGAATGTTATCACAGCCACGCAGATGCTGGAGTCCATGATCAAGAACCCGCGTCCTACCAGAGCGGAGACTACCGACGTTGCCAATGCGGTGTATGACGGCACCAGCGCAATCATGCTGTCGGGTGAAACGGCGGCGGGAGCATATCCGTTGGAGGCTGTTAAGGCGATGGTCCGTATCGCGGAGCGCGCAGAGCAGGATATCAATTACCGCAAGCGCTTCTTTCATATCGAGCGTGAGGCTAATCCGGATATCACCGATGCGATCTGTCATGCCACATGCACTACGGCGCTTGATTTAAATGCTAAGGCAATTGTGGCAGTCACTAAGTCAGGAACGGCGGCGAGAATGATTTCCAGATACCGTCCGCAGAGCAATATTATTGGTTGCGCCACTACCGAAAAAGTGTGCAGACAGTTGTCCTTAACATGGGGAGTCGTTCCGTTATTAATTGAAGAAGAGAAAGAAGTTTTCAGTCTTTTTGACAGAGCAATCGAAGCAGCTGAGAAGTCAAATCTGTTAGCAAAGGGCGATTTGGCAGTTATCACTTCAGGGGTTCCGATTGGATTCTCCGGCACTACAAATATGATGAAGGTACAGGTTGTGTAAAATATATTCTGTATTGTAAAACATCTGGGGATTTTGGAGGAATCAGTGCAAATTGATACAAAATGATGATATACAAAAGACGTTTGAGCAGATGGTAGCAATAGATTCCCCTTCTTTGCAGGAAAGAGAAATGGCGGAATTCATCACAAAGCTGTTTTCTGAGATTGGGATTTCGCTCAGTGAAGATGACAGTGCAAAAGTCACGGGCTCCACGGCAGGAAATTTGTATGGATATATACCAGGGGGTGGAAAAAAAGCGCCGCTCCTGTTGTCTGCCCATATGGATACGGTACAGCCTGCCTGCGGGAAAAAGGCTGTCGTCGCACAGGACAAAACGGTGCGAAGCGACGGTACGACAGTACTTGGGGCGGATGATTTTGCAGGGCTTACAGAGATATATCATGCAGTAAAATATTTGAAAGAAAATAATAAAACGCACAGGGATATTGAACTGTTATTTACTGTCGGGGAAGAGCTTTACGGTAAAGGGGTAAAAGCATTTGACTGTTCAAAATTAAAAGCAAAGAGCGCCTATGTTCTGGATTTGAGCGGAGAGATTGGTCTGGCTGCATACGCTGCGCCCACAATTCTTTCTTTCTGTGCTTCCGTGAAGGGACGGTCGGCACATGCGGGATTTTGTCCGGAGGATGGTGTGAACGCCATTTTAGCTGTTTCAAATGCAATCAGTAAACTTCCGCAAGGAAAAGTGGATGCACAGACCTCTGCGAATATAGGTATGATTTCCGGTGGGCAAGGTGTAAATATTGTCTCGGAAAAGTGTATGGTCAGAGGAGAAATACGCAGTCTGAAGCATGAGGCGGCAGTATCGCTTGCAGAGCGCTATCGTGAGGTGTTTGAGAAGGAGGCGCAGATGCTCGGGGCGACTCTTGAGTGGGATGTGACGGTTGATATCAGAGCATATGAGACGAATACGGACAGCACGGTTGTCCGTGAATACAAAGAGGCGGTACAAGAGGTAGGAATGGAAGCCCGGCTGCTCAAAACCTTTGGGGGAAGTGATAACAACGTGCTGTCAGAACATGGGATTGAAGGACTGGTGATCGCCAATTCCATGAATCAAGTACACAGCTGCCAGGAATATACAAGTATTTTCGAGATGAACAAGGTAGTGGAAATATTGATTTCTTTGCTTGAGGAATAGCAGGACTTATTGATTTCCAGAGACCGGTCAGTTTTTGCCCGGAAGACCGGTATATAATCTAAATTATTTGAGTGTGTCATAAAACCAAACTCACCACAGGAATCGTCACCAGACTTAAGAGCGTGGACAAGATGATACCCCTTGCAATTGTCTCGCCTTCAGCGTGAAGCTGTTTGGAGAGCATCAGCGGCAGGTTGCCTGCCGGAACGGCTAACATCAATGCCAATGTACTTAAGATCAGAGTATCACCGATGAAAAGGCGGAATAAAATAACGCATCCGATGGGCATCAGAATCTGACGCAGCAACACAAAGCCGTACAGTCTCGGATGAGAAAAAATATCCTTAAGCGCCATCTGTGCCACGGAAGCACCAAGCACAAGCATGGATAAAAGAGTGGTAGATTGCCCCATGTAAGTCAGTGTAGACGGTACAATATCCGGCACAGGAAAGTCAATTAAATAAAAAATAATAGTCGCCGCAGCGGAGAGTGTTCCGGCGTTAATGAGTTTTTGCCATCTTCCGGAAAGAACATTTGTGTCAACCGCTCCTTGTCTTGCCGCAGCTTTCTGTAAGACAGAAATGCCGAACGTATAAATCAGAATATTATAAATGAGATTATAAATTGACACGAAAATTAGGCACTCCGTACCCAGCACGGCGGATGCCAGGGGAATACCGATAAATCCTACGTTGCCGAAAACGGTAAGCATTTGATAGGAATAGTGGTATCCTTTCTCCACACGCAGCATATACGGAATCAGGAAAGCAGCCGCAAGCAGCAAGGCATAGATGACTATGAAGATGATAAGCGCCGTTCCCAGTTCCCGTAAAGATACTTTAGGACCGTCTCCAAAGGCGGAGCAAATCAAAAGTGCCGGATTCGTCACGTTGACAATAATGCCGGATATCTGTTTTGATGTCCTTTCGGATAACATTTCCCTCTTATATAAAATCATACCGATTCCTATCAGTATGAAAATCATAATCATCTGCTGTATTACAACCGTGATACTCATAATATAGTTTTGTCCCTTATGTAAATAGTTTGGATTTTGCCTGTGATTATTCTATCACAATTCATATAAAATAAAAACATTTACATAGACTTTTACCTATCCTCACAGTATAATTAAATCAGTATTTATGAGAGGAGACCTCGCCATGAACATTACTTACAATGAGCAGAACAGAGTGTTTAAGTTAGATACTGAGCATACAAGTTACTGCATTGGTATTGTGGACGACGATAACTTTGTCGGACACATCTATTATGGAAGAAAACTTTCGGATGTTAATCTGACATATCTGATGCGAACTACGGAGGCACCTTTTGTTCCGTCTCAGAATAACAGAGACAGAACTTCGTTCTTGGATACATTTCCTATGGAATATACCGGCAATGACTTGGGCGATTACAGAGAAGGCACACTGACGGTCAGAACTATGGGCGGGCATACTGCCGTATCGTTGTCTTACATATCCCACAGGATTTATGACGGTAAAGCGGCACTGGAGGGGCTGCCTGCAACGTTCGGTAAGGATACGGAGTGCAAGACGTTGGAGCTGACTTGCGAGGATAAAATCTTGCAGTTACAGGTCATTCTCTCTTACAGTATTTTTGCTGACAGCGATGCTATTGCGCGGAGCGTAAAGATTGTGAATAACGGTAAAGAGCCGATTTATCTTACGAAGGTATTGACGGCGTGTATCGACATGGACAACGAAGATTATGAGATGATTACTTTGCATGGTTCGTGGGCAAGGGAGCGCGCGATCCAGACACGTACCGTTATGAAGGGAAAACAGAGTGTCTCATCGGTACGGGGTGAGTCCAGTCACCAGGAGCATCCTTTCATGGCATGGAAAAAAAATACCACTACCGAAGAGCGTGGTGATATCTATGCGATGAGTTTTGTGTATTCGGGCAACTTCTTGGCGCAGATTGAGGCAAACCAGTTCGGAAGTATGCGTGCCATGATGGGTATTCATCCACATAATTTCTGTTGGAAGCTGGATTCGGGAGAGAGGTTTCAGGCACCGGAGGTCATCTGTGTTTATTCCGCGGAAGGCATCGGAGGCATGACGAGATGCTTCCATGACTTGTACCGCAATCATCTGATACGTGGTGAATATAAAGACAAGAAGCGTCCCATTCTTATCAATAACTGGGAAGCTACATACTTCGATTTCAATACGGATAAATTGTTGGATATCGCAAGACAGGCATCTAAGCTTGGCATTGAAATGCTGGTTATGGATGACGGATGGTTCGGACACAGAAATGACGACAATACAAGTCTGGGAGACTGGCAGGTTAACGAGAGTAAGATTAACGGCGGATTGAAATATCTGGTGGATGAGGTCAATAAACTTGGCATGAAGTTCGGTATCTGGTTTGAGCCGGAGATGATATCGCCGGATTCCGATTTGTACAGGGCACATCCCGATTGGGCGATTGCCGTTCCGGGCAGGACAGGCAGCCTTGCCCGCAACCAGTATGTACTTGACTTAACCAGACGGGAAGTGTTGGACTGCGTTTATGAGATGGTGTCCTCGATTCTGAAAAGCGCCAATATCGAGTACGTCAAGTGGGATATGAACAGGCAGTTGAGCGACGTGGGAAGCTATGGATTGCCCGCTGACAGGCAGGGAGAACTTTACCACAGACAGGTGTTGGCTGTCTATGAATTGCAGGATAGATTGACCAAGGAATTTCCGTATCTTCTGCTTGAAAATTGTTCCGGTGGAGGTGCCAGATTTGATGCGGGTATGTTGTACTACAGTCCGCAGATATGGTGTTCCGATGACACTGATGCGGTGGAGCGTCTTTCGATTCAGGCAGGTACGGCCATGGTTTATCCGCTGTCTGCTATGGGTGCACACGTATCCGATTGTCCGAATCATACAGTGGGCAGAGTAACGCCCTTTGAAACGAGAGGATACGTAGCTCTTGCGGGGACATTCGGCTATGAATTGGATGTCACGAAGATACCGGAAGAAGATCGAAACATGATTCCGAAGCAGGTTGCTATGTACCATCAGTACAACGATTTGGTTCGTGCGGGAGATTATTATCGTATAGCGCACTATGCCGACAATCATTATTACGATTGCTATGAGGTAGTGGCGAAGGATAAGAGCGAGGCGCTTATCACTTATGTGCAGGTGCTTAACAGACCGAATTACCACAGCAGGCGTATTCACATTCCGGGACTCGATCCGGAGAAAACATATGTGATAGCAAATGCGGAAGATTGGCCGGAGATTAAGCAGACGGAATATAAAGGTGATGTATTGCATTATGCCGGAATTAATATTCCGCCGTTGTGGGGTGACTTTAAAGGCAGACTGATGCATCTCGTAGCAAACTCATAAATACATTGAAAGGCAAGGTTTCTTGACATGATTGTACAGAAATATAAAGATATGCTGCAGGCAAAATCAGTTATCCGTCAGTTGTCGGAATTTGCCGTAAAGAGAGGGGCGGAGATTGGCTATGAGAATGTGTTTGATTATAGCCTTGGCAATCCTTCCGTTCCTGTACCGCAGAAATTTACCGATACCATGATAGAGCTTTTGCAGAATAAGGATCCCATGGAACTGCACGGCTACAGTCAGAGCTTGGGCATACCTGCCGTGCGGGATAAAGTGGCAGCTTCCCTGAATAAAAGATTCGGTATGCAGTATACCGGAAACCATATTTTTATGACTACAGGAGCTGCGGGGGCAATTGCTCATGCGGTGCGCTGCGTGAGTGAGCCGGGTGACGAGATTCTTACTTTTGCGCCTTATTTTCCGGAATACGGTCCTTACATTAATCTGACCGGTGCAACGCTTAAGGTCGTTCCCGCCGACACGAATAATTTCCAGATTAACTTTGACGAATTTGAAGAAATGCTCACCGAGAAGGATGCGGCGGTATTGATCAATACGCCTAACAATCCTTCCGGCACGGTTTACTCTACTGAAACGATTAAGAAGCTTACAGCAATTATGGCACGGAAGCAGGAAGAATACGGGCATGATATTTTCCTGATTTCGGATGAGCCGTACAGGGAAATTGTATTTGCGGGAGTGGACTCTCCTTACCCGTCCAAGTTTTATGCGAACACATTGTCCTGTTACTCTTTTTCCAAATCCTTGTCGCTGCCAGGAGAACGGATTGGGTATGTGGCGGTGAATCCGGAATGTACGGACGGAGACTTAATTGCGACGATGTGCAGTCAGATTTCCAGAGGCATAGGGCATAACTGCCCGCCCTCCATTATCCAGCTTGCGGTGGCGGAGGTTCTGGACATCACCTCTGATTTGTCAGTCTATGAGACAAACATGAACATATTATATAAGGAACTGATTGATCTTGGTTTCGAGTGCGTCAAACCGGGAGGGACTTTCTACATTTTGCCGAAAGCACTCGAGAATGATGCCGTTGCATTCTGTGAGAAGGCGAAGAAATACGACCTCATTATGGTGCCGTGCGATACCTTCGGAGTCAAAGGCTATGTCCGTCTGGCATACTGTATCGAAACCGAGAAGGTGGAGCGCTCTTTGGAAGCATTGCGGAAGTTTGTTAAGAGTGAATATTAAAAGAGTTTTTGTTCTATATCCTGTTTTATGGTATATATATTTAAAAGACAAGATAAACATATATATTAAATCACTTAGGAAGGCTAAAGATACATGACAAACATAGTGGAGATTTTAAAAGCGATATTATTCGGCATTGTAGAGGGCATCACGGAATGGTTGCCGATTAGCAGTACGGGACACATGATTCTGTTGAATGAGTTTGTCACATTGGATGTGTCACCGGAATTTTGGGAAATGTTTCTTGTGGTAATACAGCTTGGTGCAATTTTGGCTGTGGTGATTTTGTTCTGGAATAAAATTTTTCCTTTTCAGTTCAAAGACAAGCCGGTAATTCGGAAGGATATTTTTACACTCTGGTTTAAGATTCTTGCCGCCTGTATTCCTGCGGCTGTAATCGGGCTGGCGTTTGATGATGTGTTGGATGCACTGTTTTATAATCCTTGGTGCGTGGCAATAGCACTGATTGTCTTCGGTGTGGCGTTTATCATTATTGAGAATAGGAATAAGAACGCTTCTCCCAAGATTACAACGCTTAGTGATATTACTTATCAGACAGCTTTTTTAATTGGTGTCTTTCAGCTTTTGGCGGCAGTGTTCCCGGGGACATCCCGCTCCGGTGCGACCATCGTGGGCGCGCTTTTGATCGGTGTATCCAGAACCGTGGCAGCGGAGTTTACATTCTTTCTGGCGATTCCCGTTATGCTGGGAGCAAGCCTTCTTAAGATTGTGAAGTTCGGATTTGAGTTTACCGGTGCGGAAGCAGCCATTCTTTTGACAGGAATGGTATCCGCGTTTATCGTATCAGTGATCGTTATCCGCTTCCTTATGGGCTATATTAAGAAACACGATTTTAAGGTGTTCGGGTGGTATCGTATCGTGTTGGGAGCAGCTGTGCTAATGTATTTTGCATTTGTCGAATAATGGCACAGTGCATGGCAGATAGAGCATTGTTGTGGCGTTTTTTGTGTGATTTCGCATAAAATACGGAAAAGAAAATACAACTATTTGTGGCAGATTGTTGATTGACAGTATATCGATATTGCGTTAAAATTCAAATATAGCCCAAAATCTGTAGGCTAGGGATTATGAGAGAGTTGATACTCGAAACGTGTGATGTCCGTCAGAGGCGGATGTGTGAAAGGAGAAGAAACATGGCAGAAACAAAGAAGGCAGTAAATGTTACAGCGGCAGCTAAGGCAGTAGCAGCTAAAGCAGCAGATACAAAGACAGAAGAAGTAAAGGCAGCACCGGCAGCATCTGCAGCAGAGGTTAAGAAGGAAGAGCCTAAGAAGACCACTAAGAAGGCAGCAGCTAAGAAGACAACAGCTAAGAAAGCTCCCGCTAAGAAGACAGCAGCAGCTAAGAAGACAACAACTAAGACGACAACTAAGGCAGCGAAAGCACCTGCTAAGAAAGCAGCTGTAAAAGAGACCTTGCATGTACAGTTTGCAGGCAAGTCTTATACGACAGAGGAACTTGTTAAGATCGCTAAGGATGTATGGAAATATGACTTAAAGCAGAAAGCAGGCGATTTCAAATCTGTTGAGTTGTACGTAAAGCCGGAAGAGAACGCTGTATACTATGTCATCAACGGTGAGGTGACAGGTAAATTCGATATCTAATCGTAACATATTATTATAGAAGATTGACGATACTTAGGCAGTCGGTTTGAGAGTAAATCTCAAACCGGCTGTTTTTTCTTTGCCCATTTTGTTTTTATATTTTTTTTATAAATTTTTTTAAAGGAAATGTTGACAATAAAAATCTTAAGTGATAATTTACTACTAGAAGATGTTAGCACTCTAATTGATTGAGTGCTAACAACGGGAGAAATGGTATGCAGTTAGATGAAAGAAAATATACAATATTGCAAGCCATCATTCGCAATTATTTAGAGACGGGAGAACCGGTAGGAAGCAGAACGATTTCCAAGTATACGGATTTGAATTTAAGTTCGGCAACCATCCGCAACGAGATGGCTGACTTGGAAGAGCTGGGATACATTTTGCAGCCGCACACATCCGCAGGCCGCATTCCATCCGATAAGGGTTATCGCTTATATGTGGATAAGATGATGGAGGAGAAAGAGCGGGAAGTGGAAGAGATGAAGGAAATGCTTCTTGAAAAAGAAGGGAAGATGGATCATCTCTTACAGCAGGCGGCTAAGATGCTTGCGACGAATACGGAATATGCGGCTATGGTCTCCGCGCCGCAGTATCATCGCAACAAGCTGAAATTTATTCAGTTATCCCGTGTGGATGTCAATCAGATACTGGCAGTCATCGTGGTGGAGGGCAATGTAATTAAGAACACAATGCTCACGGTGGAGGAAGAACTGAGTGACGAGACGCTGTTAAAACTAAATATTTTACTGAATACGCATTTGAATGGTCTGTCGTTGGAGCAGATTAATCTCGGGATGATTTCGGCGATGAAACAGCAGGCGGGTATCCACAGTGAGATTGTGGCAGATGTTATTGATGCGGTTGCCGAGGCAATCAAGGCGGACGAAGACTTGGAGATTTACACCAGCGGTACGAAGAATTTCTTCAAGTATCCGGAATTGGCGGATCACGAGAGAGCCAGTGAACTGATTACCACCTTCGAGGAGAAACAACTCTTAAGCGAATTGGTCCAAGATAATCTGGCGGATGAGAACAACACCGGCATTCAGGTTTATATCGGCAGCGAGACACCGGTTCAGGGCATGAAGGATTGCAGTATCGTAACCGCTACCTACGAACTGGATGAGGGAATGAAGGGAACCATCGGGATTATCGGGCCCAAGAGAATGGATTATGAAAAAGTGGTTAAGAATCTGAAACTGCTTAAGAATCAATTGGATGATTTATATAAGAAGTAAAGACAGAAAGGAATGAAAGGCGTGGCAGAGGAAAAAGATAAGGTACAGGAAGAAAACCTGACCGAAGAGACAACTCCTAAGACATCTGAGAATGAGTCTGCAAGCGGCGACGCAGCAGACGAGACAAAGGATACGGCAGAGGCTAAGGAAGAGTCTAAAGAAGAAAAGAAGGATAAGAAAAAGAAAGAGAAAATTGACAAAAAGCAGGATGCCCTGAAACAAAAAATCGAGGAGCTGGAAGACAGAGTCAAACGCCAGATGGCAGAGTTCGAAAACTTCCGCAAACGAACGGAGAAAGAAAAAACGATGATGTTCGAGACGGGAGCCAAGAGTGTGATTGAAAAAATACTTCCGGTGGTGGATAACTTCGAGAGAGGGTTGGCAACCGTGTCTGAGGATGAGAAAGATTCACCTTTCGCGCAGGGTATGGAGATGATCTACAAGCAGCTTATGACAGAGCTTGAGAATATGCAGGTCAAACCTATTCCGGCAGTGGGTGAAGAGTTCAATCCGGATTTCCACAATGCGGTGATGCAGGTGGAGAGTGACGAATATGAGTCCGGCGTAATAGCACAGGAATTGCAAAAGGGATATACCTACCGCGACAGTGTCGTAAGACACAGTATGGTAGCGGTGGTTAGCTAATAAACACAAAAACAATGTATGATATAGTAGGAGGAATCAGAGATGAGCAAAATTATTGGAATCGACTTAGGAACAACAAATAGCTGCGTGGCAGTTATGGAAGGTGGTAAGCCCACCGTAATCGCCAACACGGAAGGAGCGAGAACGACTCCGTCCGTTGTGGCATTTACCAAGACAGGCGAGAGACTTGTAGGTGAGCCTGCTAAGCGTCAGGCGGTTACTAACGCTGACAAGACAATCTCTTCTATCAAGAGAGATATGGGTACGGACAGAGGCCGCACAATCGATGATAAGAAATATTCCCCGCAGCAGATTTCCGCTATGATTTTACAGAAGTTAAAAGCGGATGCAGAGAGCTATCTGGGTGAGAAAGTAACGGAGGCAGTTATTACGGTTCCCGCATACTTCAATGACGCACAGCGTCAGGCTACCAAGGATGCAGGTAAGATTGCGGGTCTGGATGTAAAGCGTATTATCAACGAGCCTACGGCAGCAGCGTTGGCATATGGTCTTGATAATGAGAAAGAGCAGAAGATTATGGTATACGACCTGGGCGGCGGTACATTTGATGTGTCTATCATCGAGATCGGTGACGGCGTTATCGAAGTGCTTGCGACCAACGGTGACACATACCTTGGTGGTGATGATTTCGACCAGAAGATTATAGATTGGATGTTATCCGAGTTTAAGGCACAGGAAGGCGTAGACCTCTCCGGCGATAAGATGGCTATGCAGAGATTGAAAGAGGCAGCGGAGAAAGCTAAGAAAGAATTATCCTCCGCAACCACGACCAATATCAATATGCCGTTTATCACAGCGACGGCAGAGGGTCCGAAACATCTGGATATGAACCTTTCCAGAGCGAAATTTGATGAACTGACACGTGATTTGGTAGAGAAGACGGCCATTCCGGTTCAGAATGCGATGAAAGATGCGGGGCTGACGAATGCAGATATCGGTCAGGTACTGTTGGTAGGCGGTTCTACGCGTATCCCTGCGGTACAGGATAAGGTAAAACAGTTGACCGGCAAGGAGCCCAGCAAGAATTTGAATCCCGACGAGTGTGTAGCGCTTGGTGCTTCCGTTCAGGGCGGTAAGCTTGCAGGCGATGCAGGTGCAGGTGAAATCCTTCTGTTGGATGTAACGCCCCTTTCCCTGTCTATCGAGACTATGGGCGGCGTCGCTACCAGACTGATTGAGAGAAATACGACCATTCCGACCAAAAAGAGCCAGATATTCTCTACAGCGGCAGATAACCAGACTGCAGTAGATATCAATGTGGTACAGGGTGAAAGACAGTTCGCTAAGGATAATAAATCTCTCGGACAGTTCAGACTTGACGGTATTCCGCCTGCAATGCGTGGTGTGCCGCAGATTGAAGTTACTTTCGATATTGATGCTAACGGTATTGTAAATGTATCCGCTAAGGATCTCGGCACAGGTAAGGAGCAGCACATTACCATCACGGCAGGTTCCAACATGTCTGACGATGAGATTGAGAAGGCTGTTAAAGAAGCCGCTGAGTACGAGGCACAGGATAAGAAGAGAAAAGAAGCAATCGATACGAGAAATGAAGCAGACTCCTTCGTATTCCAGACTGAAAAGGCATTAAGCGAAGTGGGCGATAAGATTGACGCATCCGAGAAATCCGGTGTTGAGGCTGACTTGCAGGCTGTCAAAGATATCCTGGAGAGAACGAAAGATCAGGAGATGTCCGACAGTGATCTGGATGAGCTGAAAGCGGCGAAAGAAAAACTGACAAACTCCGCACAGTCTCTCTTCACTAAGATGTACGAGAATATGCAGCAGGCGCAGGGTGGCCCTGACATGAGCAGTATGGGCGGCGCAGCCGAAGAGAGCACACAGTCCGATGTGGCAGATGATGTGGTAGACGGAGATTACAGAGAGGTCTAAACCTATGGCAGAACAGAAACGAGATTATTATGAGGTGCTCGGCATAGAGAAGAATGCCGATGATGCCGCCATCAAAAAGGCATACAGAGCTCTCGCCAAGAAATATCATCCTGATATGAATCCTGGAGACGCGGAAGCCGAGAAGAAGTTTAAAGAGGCATCCGAAGCTTATGCGATTTTGAGTGATCCCGAAAAAAGACGGCAGTATGACCAGTATGGTCATGCTGCTTTCGATGGTGCCGGGGGTCCTGGCGGTTTCGGCGGTTTTGATTTCAGCGGCGCTGACTTTACGGATATATTCGGAGATATCTTTGGAGATTTTTTTGGCGGAGGACGGCGCAGCAGAAGCAACGGACCGATGAAGGGTGCCAATATTCGTACCAGCGTCAGAATTACCTTTGAAGAAGCAGTGTTTGGCGTAGACAAAGAGCTGGAACTTACCTTGAAGGATGAATGTACGGCATGCCACGGAACCGGTGCCAAGCCCGGAACTAGCCCCGAGACATGTCCGAAGTGTGGCGGTAAGGGACAGGTAGTTTTTACCCAACAGTCGTTCTTCGGTACGGTCAGAAATGTACAGACCTGTCCTGACTGTCACGGAACCGGTAAGATAATCAAAGATAAATGTCCGGATTGCCGCGGTACGGGTTATATTCCGAACAAAAAGAAAATACAAGTGTCCATCCCGGCAGGTATCGACAACGGACAGAGTGTTCGAATTCGCGATAAGGGTGAGCCCGGTACAAATGGCGGCCCCAGAGGCGATTTGTTGGTAGAAGTTGTAGTTAACAGGCATCCGATTTTCCAGAGGCAGGATGAGAACATATACTCCACTGTTCCCATGTCCTTTGCGATTGCGGCTCTGGGCGGCGAAATCGTAATTGATACAGTGGACGGCAAGGTAATATACGACGTTAAGGCGGGAACCCCGACCGATACAAAAGTACGCTTGAAGGGCAAGGGCGTTCCGTCCCTGCGCAATAAGAATATCAGAGGCGACCACTACGTTACATTGGTTGTACAGGTACCCGATAAACTTTCCCATGAGGCGAGAGAGCTTCTGAAAAAGTTTGACGAACAGACGGGCGATTCGCTGAATGCAGCCAAGAACATTACCTCAGGCGGCACGGAAGAGTCGGGCGGAAAAGGTAAAAAGAAATTCAGAAAATAGAAATGATGTATACACCTCTTTTATCGGAACTCTCGATGGAAGAGGTTTTTCTTAGTTATTTCTTAGTTTTTTAAATTCAAGTGTACAGTATTCTGATTTTCGGGTATAATATACGCGTAAACAATGAGCAGTGCATAAGATGGCAAAAGGCATATGCGTCGTGCTTGCACGTAAGCAGATGCCCTTTTGACAGATTATATAGGGCGAATGCCCGTGAACGAAAGAGCCGGAGGCTCTTGAGTGATGCACTGCGAAATATAGCGCAGGCATCAGTCAAGAAGTTGCGAAACAGACATTTAGCGAATGCGCGCGAGCCGGAGGCTCTTGAGTGATGCACTGCGAAATATGGCAGGAAGAAAAGAGGTTAAAATGTTTCATAAGAGAATAACGTCATTATTAGTAGCGACAGTATTATGCACAGCAATCTGCTTTACAGGCTGTGGTAAAAAAGATGAACCTATACCCGAACCCGAGGTAGAGGCGGAGCCGGCAGTGGAGGCAGAACCGGAAGAGGTAGAAGAGGAAATAGCGGAGGAGAAACCCACGACCGCATATCCTGTGATTGAGGAGAGAACAATTTCGGATGGCAAGATACAGAGCTATCTGACAGGAGAGTGGACAAGCACAGAGCAGGCACTCAGAAGGCCGATTGCGGTGATGATTCCCAACAATAGGCCTGCTATGCCTCAGTATGGACTTTCCAAGGCCGGTATTATCTATGAGGCTCCGGTAGAGGGACGTATCACCAGACTCATGGCGGTGTTTGAGGATTTTGACGATTTGGAAAGAATCGGTCCCGTGCGAAGCAGCCGTGACTATTTCGTATATGTGGCGATGGGTTATGAAGCAATATACTGTAACTGGGGCTTGGCAAGACCTTACGTGGAGGAGCTGATTAACAGACCGAACTACTATAATGTCAGTGCGGCGGTAAGCGGCATTCACAATCCGGCTGACGAGGCCTTTGGCAGAGTTTCACGTGCGGGATACTCTACAGAGTTTACAGGTTACCTTATGGTTGACGGTTTGTTTAAGGCGGTAGATCGTCTTGGTTACAGCTGGAATTATGATGCGGATTACGTACCGCCATTCCTGTTTGCGGCAGACGATGTGATTGCGGATTACGCAGAAAACGACGATGTCACCGTAATTTATCCGGGCGGTAAGTCCGGCAACAATTCCGGTGGGTATGGCGTATATCATCCGTATTTTGAATATCACGAGGATGACCATCTGTATTATCGCTATCAGGACGGCGGAAAACAGATTGATGAATACAACAATGAGCAGCTTACGGTCAGCAATGTCATATTCCAGTACTGTCACGGCGAGGTGCGGGACGATCACGATTATCTCGCTTTCGGTGTTCACGGCGAAGGTGATGCGCTTATTTTTACCAACGGTAAGGTAATCAAGGTCACATGGATGCGCTATGACGGAGATTTTACGCCTGCCAAGTACTATGACGAAGAAGGCAATGAAATTATCTTTAATCAGGGTAAGACATGGGTGTGCAATATCTGGCAGGAATACGGCGAGTATGTGCAGTATGGTGCGGATGATGAACATTTGATTACACCGAATGTGCCCTCTGTGACCGGCACCGCCAAGGCCGATGATGCAGATGCGATTGCGGCAGCAGCGGACAAAGCTGAAACGGATGATTAGGGGATTGTATTTATGAAGTGGATGAAGTTCAGAATCAAAACGATAACGGAAGCGGAAGACATCATCATCAGCACTCTTTACGACATTGGTTTGGAGGGAGCGCAGATTGAAGATAAAATTCCACTGACGGCTCTTGAAAAGGAGCAGATGTTCGTAGATATTCTGCCCGACGGACCGGAGGATGACGGCATAGCATACCTTAGTTTTTTTGTGGAAGAAAAAGAGGACGGCAGTCTGGAACTAAACGGAGTGCCAAGCAGCCGTGATACAATCGTGAAACAGATAGAAGAAGAACTTGAAGAACTTCGTTTTTTTATGGAGATAGGTGAAGGCAGCATCACGGTGACGGAGACGGAAGACATCGATTGGATTAATAACTGGAAGCAGTACTTTCACCAGTTCTACATAGATGATTTACTTGTCATTCCGTCATGGGAGGAAGTTAAGGCAGAGGATCGGGATAAGAAGATTCTGCACATTGATCCGGGTACGGCCTTCGGAACCGGCATGCACGAGACAACCCAGTTGTGCATCCGCCAGATTAAGAAATATGTTACGTCTGAGACAGAGCTTCTGGATGTTGGGACAGGAAGTGGGATTCTGGCAATCCTTGCATTAATGTACGGAGCGAGGCACGCTGTGGGAACGGATCTGGATCCCTGTGCGGTGGAGGCGGTCGAGCAAAATATGAAAGCCAATGGTATTGTCGAAGAATCTTTTCAAATGATGATAGGTAATATCATCACGGATAAAGAGGTACAAGATAAGGTGGGGTATGAGTGCTATGATATTGTGGTTGCAAATATTCTCGCCGATGTGCTTGTGCCGCTTACACCGGTTATTGTACATCAGATGAAGAAAGGCGGAATTTATATTACGTCAGGAATTATCAACACAAAAGAAGAGACGGTCAGACAGGCTGTGGAGGCGGCAGGCTTGACAATACTTGAAGTAACCTATCAGGGAGAGTGGGTGTCAATTACGGCACACAAAGATTGATAATCAATATGGATACGAGCAGGAAGCAAAACAGAAAGAAAAGACAGAGTACCATAGCGGGTATTTTGGCACTTGTGTGGATGTGCGTAATTTTTGCCTTTTCAGCTCAGACGAAAGAAGAATCCAGCGCAGTCAGTGAAGGAATCAGCTTTCGAATTGTCAATGCTACAGGACTGTTTTTGCATCTGCATATAGATGAGGCAAGGATACGGGAGATAGCCGGAGCCATCGAGCATTTTGTCAGAAAGGGTGCACACATGACTGAGTATGCGATTCTGGCTGTTTTGATTTATCTGTGGCTCGGCAGATGGAAGTTCTCTCGTTTGCGCGCCGCTTGCATAGCTGCAGTGTTGTCTATACTGTATGCGTGCAGTGATGAAATTCATCAGCTGTTCGTAGCCGGACGTGCGGGAATGGTAAGTGATGTGTTGGTGGACAGTGCGGGTGCCGTGTTGGGACTGGCACTATTTCTCTGTGTGAGAATATGTGCGAATAGAGTAAAGGTGAGATAAATATGTATCGTTTTTTTGTGGAGCCGTCACAGATACAGGACAAAAAAATAATAATAACAGGAAGCGATGTCAATCATATCAGGAATGTGCTGCGTATGAAAATCGGTGAGGAGATTGCAGTAAGTAACGGTATTGATAACAGGGAATATCGCTGTGGAATAGAAGAATATACAGAGCAGGAAGTGATTTGCACGCTGCGGTTTGTGAAAGAGGACGGTGTGGAACTGCCGGCGAAAATTTATCTTTTTCAGGGACTTCCGAAAGCGGATAAAATGGAGTTGATTATTCAGAAGGCAGTGGAACTTGGCGTGCATGAAGTAATTCCTGTGGCAACGAAGCGCTGTGTGGTGAAGCTGGATGAGAAAAAAGCATCGGCTAAAGTGAATAGATGGCAGGGAATCGCAGAGGCCGCAGCAAAGCAGAGTAAGCGGGGAGTCATTCCCGTGGTACATGATGTCGTGAGTATGAAAGATGCTGTTGCATATGCACGTGATATGGATGTCAGGATAATACCGTATGAACTGGCCGAAGATATGCGACACACGAAGGAAATCATAGAATCTGTCAAAGCGGGTGAGAGCGTGGCAGTCTTCATCGGTCCGGAGGGAGGATTTGAGGAGAGCGAGATACAGGAGGCATTGGCGGCGGGCATAGAGCCTGTCACGCTGGGCAGACGAATCCTGCGGACAGAGACTGCAGGGCTGACTGTGCTGTCATGGCTGATGTATCACTTAGAATCTTAGCAACATATTATAAGATATGAGTTAAAACTCTTTTTTATGTATGTTATATAATTCCGCAAACGACAAGCTAAGAGAAAGGAATGACAACCATGGAAGTTTATTTGGACAATTCTGCGACGACCAGGTGTTTTGATGATGCTGCACAGCTAATGCACAAAATCATGTGCGAGGATTACGGTAATCCCTCGAGTATGCATCACAAAGGAGTAGAGGCGGAACAGTATTTAAGGTATGCTAAAGAAACAATTGCGAAGATATTGAAAGTCAATGAAAAGGAAATTGTGTTTACCTCCGGCGGAACGGAGTCTGATAATATTGCAGTAATCGGCGCGGCTATGGCGAATCATAGAAGAGGCAGACATTTGATTACGACTGCAATCGAACATCCGGCAATCTTACAGCCCATGGCGTATTTAGAGAACCAGGGATTTCAGGTGACGTACCTCCCGGTGAACAGCGAAGGAAGAATTTCGCTACAAGATTTGGAGCAGGCAATCAGAGAGGACACGATTCTGGTATCGATCATGCACACGAATAATGAGATTGGAAGCGTGCAGCCCATTGCCGAAGCAGGCGCGCTGATTAAGCGTACAAACCCGAGAACTCTTTTTCATGTGGATGCAGTGCAGGGATTTGGTAAGTTCCGTATTTATCCGGCTAAGATGCAGATAGATATGCTGTCTGTCAGTGCTCATAAAATACATGGACCCAAGGGCATCGGCTTTCTGTATATCAGGGAAGGAACCAAGGTCAGTCCTATTATATATGGCGGCGGGCAGCAGAAAGGCATGCGTTCCGGTACCGAAAATGTTCCTGCCATCGCGGGACTTGCCAAGGCGGCTGAGCTGGTTTACGCTAATCTGGACGAGGATATGGACAGAATGTATGAGCTGCGGGAGATGTTTATCCGTGGCGTAAGTGATATCGAGCATGTCAAGGTCAACGGATGTTCGGACAGAGGAGGGGCAGCACATATTGTGAGCCTGTCGGTTCGTGGTGTGCGAAGCGAAGTGTTGCTTCATGCACTGGAGGAGAGAGGAATCTATGTGTCTGCAGGAAGCGCTTGTGCGGCTAAGAAACAGCAGACATCAGCGACATTAAAAGCCATCGGTATGGAAAAAGATTTGTTGGATTCCACAATCCGCTTTAGTTTTTCAGTCTTTACAACGAAGGAGGAAATCCAGTATACTATACAAGTATTGTCGGAAGTGATTCCGGCATTGAGAAAATATATGCGGAAGTAATTACGAGAAAGGCATAGGAAATAATATGTTTACGGCTTTTTTGATAAAGTATGCTGAGATTGGTGTGAAAGGCAAGAACCGTTACCTGTTTGAAAACGCGCTGGTACAGCAGATTAAATATGCTTTAAAAAAATGCGACGGTGAATTTGCAGTGCGTAAGACGGATGGGCGCATCTATGTGGATGCGGTCTCCGATTTTGATTATGAGGATGCCGTATCGGCACTTCAGAAGGTGTTCGGTATATCCGCCATCTGCCCGATGGTATATGTGGAGGACGAAGGTTTCGATAAATTGGGAAAGACCGTAGTTGAATATATAGGCAAGGTGTATCCTGACAGAAACAAGTCTTTTAAAGTAGCGGCGAGACGTGCCAGAAAGAATTATCCGCTTAATTCTATGGAAATAAATATGGAATTGGGCGGTGTTATTCTGGACGCATATCCTGAAATGCATGTGGATGTACACAATCCGGACATTTTGTTGAATATCGAAGTGCGTGACAATATCTATATTTATTCCGAGATTATTGCGGGATTGGGTGGTATGCCTGTGGGCACGGGTGGCAAGGCAATGCTGCTGTTGTCCGGAGGTATTGACTCTCCGGTTGCAGGCTGGATGATTGCCAAGCGCGGTGTGAAAATAGACGCGGTATATTTTCATGCACCGCCCTACACGAGCGAGCGTGCGAAGCAAAAGGTTGTGGATTTGGCAAGAAAAGTAGCCGCATATACGGGACCGATTTATCTGCATATCATTAACTTTACGGATATACAGCTTTATATCTATGACAAATGTCCCCACGATGAGTTGACGATTATTATGCGCCGCTATATGATGCGCATTGCAGAGCATATTGCCAAAGAAACGGAATGTTTGGGACTCATCACCGGCGAGAGCATCGGTCAGGTTGCATCACAGACGATGCACAGTCTGATGGCCACCAATGAAGTGTGCAATCTGCCGGTTTACCGACCGCTGATTGGATTTGATAAGATGGATATCGTGGCTCTGTCCGAGAAGATTGACACCTACGAGACATCCATACTGCCTTATGAAGATTGCTGTACGATTTTCGTGGCGAAGCATCCTGTGACGAAGCCAAACGTGAATATTATCAGAAAACATGAGCATAATCTGGATGAGAAGATTGACGAGCTGGTGCAGACTGCACTGGATACGGACGAAGTCATCATTGTAAAATAAGAAAAGAGCTGGCTCTGCGGCCAGCTCATGTTCTTAATGATAAGTATGTACCGATTACATGATATACGGTTTCAGAGCTGCAACAACTTCATCAGCACCGTCTTCGGCATGAATGTTTAAGTCAATCGGCTTGGACAGATCTAAACTGAAAATACCCATGATAGATTTGGCATCGATAACATATCTGCCGGAAACTAAATCGAAGTCATAATCAAATTTTGTAATGTCATTTACAAAAGATTTAACCTTATCAATAGAATTTAATGAAATCTGTACTGTTTTCATTTTCAGAATTACCTCCTTTGGTTTCATACACTCTGCTATTATACTAATAGTTGAAGCACTAAAAGTCAATGATAAAACAATACAAAAAACGCGGGGATTAATATGAAAAGTGTAGCATTACATAATCTTGGCTGCAAAGTGAACGGCTATGAAATGGACGTTATGCAACAAATGTTACAAGAATGCGGATATAAAATTGTACCTTTTGATGAAGCAGCCGATATTTATATCGTGAATACATGTACGGTTACAAATATTGCGGACAGAAAGAGCAGGCAGATGCTCCACCGCGCTAAGAAGCGTAATCCCGATGCAGTGGTTGTGGCTGTAGGCTGTTATGTGCAGACTGCGGAGAATGCTGCAAAGCAAGATGATGCCATTGATCTTGCCATCGGTAATAACCGCAAGAAGGATTTGATTTCCATTCTGGAAGAATACTTGAATAAGAGAGAGAGCAGTGAGACAGTTATTGACATCAATCATACAGACGAGTATGAGGAGATGACGCTGACACGCACTGCCGAGCACACCAGGGCATACATTAAAATTCAGGACGGCTGCAACCAATTCTGCTCCTATTGTATTATTCCGTATGCCAGAGGCAGGGTCAGAAGCCGCAGGGAAGAAGATATTCTGCGGGAGGTCCGGGGCATTGTGGCCGCAGGTTATCAGGAGATTGTGCTGACAGGGATTCATATCAGTTCTTACGGTGTGGACAGAGGCGGTTCACAACTGCTTGAGTTACTGTCTAAGCTGCACGAAATCGACGGGCTTATGCGTATTCGTCTGGGCTCTTTGGAACCGCGCATTGTCACCGAAGAATTTGTCGAGCATTTAAGTGCCATGCCAAAGATATGTCCTCATTTTCATCTGTCATTGCAGAGTGGATGCGACACGGTTCTTAACAGAATGAATAGGCATTACACAAGCGGGGAATACTTTCGGACAACAGAGATTCTCAGGAAATATTATCCAAATCCGGCAATCACCACGGATGTGATCGTAGGGTTTCCGGGCGAGACAGAGGAAGAGTTTGGTATGACGCAGCAATTTGTGCAGAAGGTTCGCTTCTATGAGATGCATATTTTTAAGTATTCCAAAAGAAAGGGAACGCGGGCGGCGCAGATGGACGGTCAGCTTACGGAGGCGGAGAAGAGCAGACGCAGCGCGATTTTAGCGGAGGCGGAGAAACAGATGTCTCATGCTTATCGGGCAAGCCTGATTGGCAGTGACGCAGAGGTGCTTTTTGAGGAAAAGAAAGAAATCGGTGGAAAGACTTATTGGATCGGACACACGCCGCAATATGTGAAAGCTGCTATAGAGGCGGACTTGTCCCGAAATCTCGGCAATCAGATCATACGGGGAAAGATTACCGGGTTTTTGGAAGAGGATATCATGGTTTTAAAATGATTGAATTTTGAACCGTGATAGAGTATTATGGTAATAATAGGGGTAATATTAAATAAACATTGGATAAGGGCGTGAAACTATGCAGGATTTAGAGAACACACAATTTTTTACGGTAGAGAGTGAGCCGGAGACGGGGGTCAAACTTGTGCTGTCCACAGTGTACGAGGCGTTGACGGAGAAGGGTTATAATCCGGTAAATCAGATCGTAGGGTACATTATGTCCGGTGATCCCACATATATTACCAGTCATAAGAGCGCGCGTAGCCTAATTATGAAAGTGGAACGGGATGAACTGGTGGAAGAGATGTTGGTAGAGTACATTAAGAATTCCCTCAAATAAGTGACGGCGGACGAACATATGAGAATCATGGGTTTAGACTACGGCTCCAAGACAGTCGGAGTGGCAATCAGCGATCCGTTGCTTATCACGGCACAGGGGATTGAGATTATCAGAAGAAAAGATGAAAATAAACTGCGCAGAACACTTGCGCGCATTGAGGAACTGATTGTTGAATATGAGGTGTCTGAGATTGTACTCGGACTGCCGAAAAACATGAACGATACAATAGGTGACAGGGCGAAGCTGTCATTAGAGTTTCAGGAGAAACTGGAGAGAAGAACGGGACTGCCGGTGACAATGTGGGATGAAAGACTCACGACAGTGGCGGCCAAGCAGGCGATGATAGAGGCAGGTATACGCAGGGAAGAGCGCAAGGATTATGTGGACAAGATTGCAGCGGTGTTCATTTTGCAGGGATACTTGGATTATCGTACTAATAAGGAGACTGAATAAGTGGATAAGATCGTATTTACACCGGAAGGCGGGGAAGCTGTCCGGTTCTATGTGTTAGAACAAACCAGACTGGGTGGCATTGATTATATTCTGGTGACGGATTCCGAGGACGGAGACGGAGAAGCGCTTATTTTGCGTGATACGTCTTCTTTGGAAGAGGATGAAGCAGTATACGAAATCGTGACAGATGATGAGGAACTGAATGCAGTGGCAGCTGTATTTGAAAATATTTTAGATGATATTGAACTGACATAATTAATGTTTACATGGAGGATTTTTCTTTGAGAACAATTGAACACGGGAAGTCGGCTTCTAAGCTGAAGGTGATCCCATTAGGCGGTTTGGAGCAGATTGGGCTAAATATTACTGCCTTTGAATATGAGGACAGTATTATTGTAGTAGACTGCGGCTTGTCTTTTCCCGAAGACGAAATGCTGGGAATAGACCTTGTGATTCCGGATATAACTTACCTGAAGGATAATGCGGATAAGGTAAAAGGTTTTGTTATTACCCACGGGCACGAGGATCATATCGGTGCGTTGCCGTATGTTTTGAAGGAGTTGAATGTACCTGTTTACGCGACGCGGCTGACGATGGGTATTATTGAGAATAAGTTGGACGAGCATGACCTGCTTAATACGACGAAACGCAAAGTTGTCAAGTTCGGACAGAACATCACTTTAGGACAATTTGGAATTGAATTCATCAGAACCAACCACAGTATTGTGGATGCTGCGGCATTGGCAATCTATTCCCCCGCGGGAGTAGTTATACACACGGGAGATTTTAAAGTGGATTATACGCCGGTTTTCGGTGATGCCATTGATTTGCAGAGATTTGCGGAAATCGGACGCAAGGGCGTTCTGGCGCTCATGTGCGACTCTACCAATGCAGAGCGACTTGGATTTACGGCATCCGAGAAGACAGTGGGAAGAACTTTTGACAGTCTTTTTACAGAGCATAAGGATACGAGAATTATCATTGCTACCTTTGCCTCAAATGTGGACCGTGTGCAGCAGATTATTAATTCCGCGTACAAATTCGGGCGTAAAGTTGTCGTGGAAGGCAGAAGCATGGTGAATATTATTGAGACAGCCGCTGCATTGGAGTGTCTCCACATACCTGAAAATACGCTGATTGATATAGAACAGCTTAAAAACTATCCTAATGATAAGACAGTCATTATCACTACCGGCAGTCAGGGAGAGAGTATGGCGGCGTTAAGCCGTATGGCGAATAATACCCATAAGAAGATTTCCATTCTGCCGGGCGATACCGTTATTTTTTCATCTCATCCGATACCGGGTAATGAGAAAGCGGTTACCAACGTCATCAACGAACTGCAGATGAAAGGTGCGGATGTGATTTTTCAGGACGTGCATGTGTCCGGTCATGCATGTCAGGAGGAAATCAAACTTATTTACAGTCTGGTGAAACCGAAATATGCGATACCGATTCACGGCGAGTATAAGCATAGAAAAGCGCAGGCGAAGATTGCGGGCGAGTTGGGCATCCCAAAGGACAATATTTTTATGCTGCAGTCCGGTGACGTGCTTGAGATGAACAGTGATAAAGCAGAGGTTATCGGCAAAGTTCCCGTGGGCGCAATCCTCGTGGATGGTCTGGGCGTAGGTGATGTAGGCAACATCGTGCTCCGAGACAGGCAGCATCTGGCGGAGGACGGTATTCTGATCGTCGTGTTGGCGTTGGATTCCTACAGTGATCAACTGGTGTCCGGCCCGGATATCGTGTCGAGGGGATTTGTTTATGTCAAGGAGTCGGACGAGCTGTTGGACGAGGCAAGGCTTCTTGTGAATGAGGCAATTCAGAACTGCCTGGATAAGCGGCAGACCGATTGGGGTAAGATGAAAGCTACCATCAAAGATGTATTGAGTGAGTTTGTATGGAAGAAAACCAAGCGTCGTCCGATGATACTTCCGATTATCATGGAAGTGTAGGGACATAAGATAAAAATAAGTCAATACAAGTTACAAACGGCGTGGACTTAGATATCATATACTTAAGGAGGCGGGGCAATATGTCAGATGTTCAAATGGAAGAAGCGGTTAAGAAGTTCGCAGCTTATATCCAACAGTCCGATACCTATAAGGAGTATTGGGAGCAACGGGAAAAGTTGAAGAAACAGCCGGAGTTATATGATAAAGTCAATGAGTTTCGGCAAAGAAATTTTGATATACAGAACGAGTCGGACAGCGAAGATTTATTTGATAAAATGGAAGCGTTTGAACGGGAGTATGCTAAGTTCAGAGAGAATCCTATGGTGGAAGATTTCCTGAGAGCGGAGCTTGCATTTTGCAGGATGATGCAGAATATCAATGTATTGCTTACGGCGGAAATTGACTTTGAGTAACAGTCAGAGCGAGGAGTGTCATGAATCTAAAATATATTGTAGCAGCGACAGCACAGATTATCATTAAGCTGGTTTTGTTCGCATTCATCATTATGTATATTTTAAGAGCGGCTACGGCGGCGTATGATTACGGATATCGTGTATTTACAGAGCCGCCGATGACCTTCGGAGACGGTAGGATTATCAGCGTCTATATTGAAGACGGCAGCTCCGCGCTGGATGTGGGTGAGATGCTTCAGGATAAAGGACTGATTCGGGACGGCAGATTGTTTATGATTCAGGAGCTTCTGTCGGAACACCATGATAAAATTCAGCCGGGTGTATATGATCTGAATACAAACATGACGGCGCAGGAAATGCTGGAAGTAATTGCGCAAGAACCTGAGACGGACGAGGAAACCAAAGACTAGAATCGGAAAGGACATAGCTTCGATGATAGCAGACGAGCGCATAAGCGCGTTTATTGATTCTCTGGATACCGGTAATACACCTTTTTTAAACGAAATAGAGAGTGAAGCAAAGAAAACCAATGTGCCCATCATCCGCACGCAGACTCAGAGCCTGATGAAACTGCTGCTTGCGATTAGTAAGCCAACATCTGTTTTGGAAGTTGGATGTGCCATTGGTTTTTCTGCGTTGCTTATGAGCGAATATGCACCTGCAGACTGCCATATCACTACCATTGAGAAATATGAGAAAAGGATACCAATTGCCAGGGAGAATTTTAAAAGGGCGGGCAGAGAAGACAGAATCACCCTTCTGGAGGGTGATGCCGCTGATATTCTCAAAGAATTGGATGGTCCTTATGATATGATTTTTATGGATGCGGCGAAGGGGCAGTATATTCATTTCCTGCCGGATGTGATACGCCTGCTTCCCGTGGGCGGCATACTTGTGTCGGATAACGTACTGCAGGATGGTGATGTGATTGAGTCACGATTTGCGGTGACAAGAAGAAACCGTACCATACACAGCCGTATGCGTGAATATTTGTATGAGTTAATGCATCATCCGAATTTAGTGACGACAATTCTGTCTGTGGGTGACGGTGTGACAATCAGCACCAAAGTTAGAGGATAGTATCTATGAAAAAACCAGAATTATTAATTCCGGCAAGCAGTCTGGAAGTGTTGAAAATTGCCGTTATATTCGGCGCGGATGCGGTTTATATCGGCGGAGAAGCTTTTGGTCTGCGCGCCAAGGCTAAAAATTTCACAAGGGAAGAAATGGCGGAGGGAATCGCTTTTGCTCATGCCCACGGTGTGCGTGTCCATGTGACCGCGAATATTCTGGCGCACAACTACGATCTTGCGGGTGCCGAGTCATATTTTCATGAATTGAAGGAATTAAAGCCGGATGCATTGATTATTGCCGATCCGGGTATGTTTATGTTGGCAAGAAAAATCTGTCCTGAAATTGACATTCATATTTCCACGCAGGCAAACAATACCAACTATATGACTTATCAATTCTGGCACGAGCAGGGCGCGAAGCGTGTCGTATCCGCCAGGGAGCTCTCGTTGGAAGAAATTCGTCAGATTCGAGAACAGATTCCCGAATCAATGGAGATAGAGAGTTTTATTCACGGTGCAATGTGCATTTCCTATTCCGGAAGATGTCTGCTCAGCAATTATTTTACGGGACGGGATGCCAACCACGGCGCGTGTACCCATCCGTGCCGATGGAAATATGCGGTGGTGGAGGAGAAGCGTCCGGGAGAATATCTTCCTGTCTATGAGAACGAGAGAGGAACCTATATTTTTAATTCTAAAGATTTGTGTATGATAGAACATATTCCAGAGATGATTGACGCGGGAATCGATAGCTTTAAGATTGAAGGGCGCATGAAGACGGCGCTCTATGTAGCGACGGTAGCGCGCACTTATCGCAGGGCGATTGACGATTACATGGAATCCGAGGAGAAGTATCGCGCTAACATGGACTGGTATTTGTCGGAAATTTCCAAGTGTACATATCGACAGTTTACTACCGGATTCTATTTTGGTAAGCCGGATGATAATACGCAAATTTATGACAGCAACACTTATGTGAATGAGTATATCTATCTGGGCATTGCGGGTGAATCGGTGCAGACGGCAGGACAGGCTTGTGTCCGCATCGAGCAGCGCAATAAGTTCTGTGTCGGGGATGAGATAGAGATTATGAAACCCGACGGTACAAATGTGCCAGTTAAAGTTCTTGCCATGTATGATGAGCAGGGACAGAGTGTGGAGTCATGTCCCCACTCCAAGCAGGTAATTGACGTATGTCTGTCTGTATTGCCGCAAGAGTATGATATTCTGCGTGTCGCCAACGACATATAATGTTGGAAGCTTGTCGCTGGGACTGTATACTATGATACAAAAGTGCAAATTTATAAAAAATTCTATTGATTTTTTTATAAAAGTAATGTATCTTTAAGGAAGGGCTGAGGGCTGACTATAGAGGTGTCTTGAACGATGATGTTCCAAAAGATTGATTTTGGGACATTTTTTTGTTTCACAGCCTGTAGAGGAGAGGAAAGGAAGATGAAAAAATGAGCGAAGTATTTAATGTTGAGGAGATTTTTGCGAAGAATGTATTCACTCTTGGCAAGATGAAAGAGCGCCTGCCCAAGAATGTGTACAAGGAAGTCGTGAGCGTTATGAATGAGGGCGGAGAACTTTCTATGGACGCTGCGAACGTAGTTGCTAAAGCAATGAAGGATTGGGCGGTGGAGAATGGCGCTACACATTATACACACTGGTTCCAGCCGTTGACAGGTATCACGGCAGAGAAGCACGACGCTTTCGTGGCACATCCCGATGAGAGCGGTAAGATGCTGACAGAGTTCTCCGGCAAGGAGCTGATCAAAGGTGAGCCGGATGCATCTTCTTTCCCTTCGGGCGGACTTCGTGCTACCTTTGAGGCAAGAGGATATACAGCATGGGATATTACATCCCCGGCGTTCTTAAAAGAATCCGGCTGTGGCACGATTCTCTGCATTCCGACTGCATTTTGCTCTTATACAGGCGAGGCATTGGATAAAAAGACACCGCTCCTGCGCTCTATGGAGGCCCTCAGTGAACAGGCACTCCGAATCGTGCGTTTGTTTGGCAATACAGGAGCGACCAAGGTAACGGCTTCTGTAGGACCGGAACAGGAATATTTCTTGGTAGATAAGGATTTATATATGAAGAGAACTGACTTGATGTTCGCGGGGCGTACACTGTTCGGGGCACCCGCACCGAAAGGTCAGGAGATGGAAGATCACTACTTCGGTGTTATCAGAGAGCGCGTAGGCGCATACATGAAAGACTTGAACGAAGAACTGTGGAAATTGGGTGTTACCGCTAAGACACAGCACAATGAGGTGGCTCCGGCACAGCACGAGTTGGCACCGATTTATGAGACGGCTAACATCGCCGTAGACCACAACCAGTTGGTTATGGAAGCTATGAAGAGAGTGGCAATCCGCCATGGTATGAGATGTCTGCTGCATGAGAAACCGTATGCGGGTGTAAACGGCTCCGGTAAGCACAACAACTGGTCCATCACCACAGATAACGGTGTGAACCTGTTGGATCCCGGCGATACGCCGAATGAGAATGTTCAGTTCCTGCTCGTACTCGCCTGCATCATGAAAGCGGTGGATACACATGCAGACCTGCTTCGTCAGTCCGCATCCGACGTGGGTAACGACCACAGACTCGGTGCGAACGAGGCGCCTCCGGCAATTATTTCTATATTCCTGGGTGAGCAGCTTGAGGATGTTGTGACACAGTTGATTGAAACCGGTACGGCTACGAGTGTCAAAGAAGGCGGTAAGCTTTTGACAGGTGTTAAGACTCTGCCTGACTTCCAGAAGGATGCTACAGACAGAAACAGAACTTCACCTTTTGCTTTCACGGGTAATAAATTTGAGTTCCGTATGGTCGGTTCAGCAGACTCTATCGCCAGCCCAAACACGACGCTGAATGCTATTGTTGCGGAGGCATTCTGTGATGCGGCAGACAGACTGGAGAAAGCCGACAATCTTGAAATTGCCATTCATGACCTTATCAAAGAGTATATGACCGAGCATCAGAGAATTATTTTTAACGGTAACGGTTATGCCGACGAGTGGGTAGAGGAAGCAGCAAGAAGAGGTCTTCCTAACATTGGTTCCATGATTGAAGCAGCAAGCACAATTACAACGGATAAGGCAGTAAGGCTGTTTGAGAAGTTCGGTATCTTTACCAAGGTTGAGTTGGAGTCCCGCGAGGAGATTATCTATGAGACCTATGCGAAGACTATTAATATTGAGGCGCTTGCTATGATTGATATGGCAGGTAAGCAGATTATTCCTGCGGTAGTGAAGTACTCTAAGTCCCTGGCGGATACTGTGAATGCGGTGAAGGCAGCAGGTGCGGATGCATCAACCCAGACTGCACTTTTAAAAGAAGTGACAGAGAAACTGGCAGCTATGCAGACGGCGTTGTCGAAGTTAGAGAAAGCAGAGAAAGAAGCGTCTGCTATGGCGGATGTAAAAGCTCAGGCATTTTTCTACAAAGATACAGTTCGAAATATCATGGATGAACTTCGTGATCCTGCAGACAGACTTGAGATGATTGTGGATAAGGAAATTTGGCCGATTCCTACATATGGCGAATTGATGTATGAGATTTAAGAAGTTATAAAGAATATGAGTTCTTCTGAAAAGAGGGGTGGGGAAATTCCCGCCCCTCCAATATTATGGTCTCTGTGTCTCTAAGTGTAACTGCTTTATTGCAAAAGTTACGTTTAACTTCCTAAGAATTACACAAGAAAGTAAAGTCGGAAAATCGGAAGTATAATAAATACTAATTTGTTTATACCGGACACAAATTATGTGTTATAATATAGAAAAACGATTCGGAGGATAAAAGGTGAAAAGAGGGAGCATTTGTAAAATCGGAAAGAAAGCGGCTTATCTTGCAGTATCCCTTCTTCTGGTCAGTATGTTGGCGGGATGTGGTGGCGATGACAGTACCAGCGAAGAGGATAACAGCAGCGAGCCATATGTAGTAAAACTGGATGGTGTGGAGATTAAACCGGGTCAAACGACGGTACAGGCACTTGCGGATTTGGGTTTTGAGTTTTCTGATTCATCTGGTCGTGAGTTGGTGATAGATGAGAATGGCAACAGTACCATGGTATATGCAAATGTATATGATTTGACTTATGAAGCGGAAGCCATGACACTCTATTCTCTTGTAGATTTATTGAAGGACGGAGAAAGAGTAGCCAGTCTGTCCATTGTCAATGACACGGAATCGGAAATCCCGCTTTCGGACTGTACGATAGTGACAGTTAATGTGTATACTAACGACACTGATTATGAGAAAGTGTCAATTGAGGGAGTGGCGTTTTCCGATTTGTCTGCAGACTCACTTAAGGGTGCATTGGGCGAACCGCAAACAGATACTGAAAGTAAGACAGAGTGGAAGCGCGGAGATTATGGTTTGCAGGTAGAATATGAAAACGGCAAAGTGTCAGCCATTCGTGTCAATTATACGGGTATGTATTAAACAGGCATGCAGTTAATAGAAAGTATGTCTGTCAAAATATAATAATACACAAAGGAGAGTAAAATTATGGAATTTTTAGCAAATTATCTTTGGTACATCATTATCACTATTCTCGGAATAGTTATCTTGGTTATGCCATATGAGAAATGGGAGAGCCTTTTTCCCAAGGCACCGTCTAAAGCAGTAACAAAAGCATGTGGTGCGATAGCAGCTGTAATCGGAATTGCTTTGATTGTAATGACGGCTATAGGTTTTGTTTAAGATTAAGAAGTTACAGTTTAGAACGCTGCATATGATAAAAGGAGATAAGCAACTTCGCCTATCTCCTTTTACTTTGTCTGAGGAACCGTCAATTTATGCGCCCAGAATGGTCGGCGGCTCAGGTCTCTGTGATACAAAATCTTGTATATACTGCATTGCCTGAGTGCGGAGTTCGCGAGTCGGGAATATAATAGAAACATCCGAATCCT
Source organism: Lachnospiraceae bacterium (assembly GCA_022510565.1). Taxonomy (GTDB): domain Bacteria; phylum Bacillota; class Clostridia; order Lachnospirales; family Lachnospiraceae; genus UBA3282. The sequence goes on from JAFLTE010000016.1 coordinate 61,598, forward strand.
TTGATACAACGCCGGTCGGCTTCTTATAACGGAACTCTATACTGTATGCTTCGTCGTAGGAATGTACTGTCACACCGTGGGACCTGGCGGTTACGGAAAAATCCACCACATCTGTAAATATCTGCTCAACGTCATCCAATTTAATCAGTACAAAGAATCCCTTGCCGGTGTTGGAAGTGATAAAGCTCTTCGTTATCATAATTTTCTGTTTTATCTTATCCGCGCTTTTGAAATCCATGCGCCGTACATCCGATGACAGCATCTGGGAGCCTAACGCTTCCTGCTCCTCAGAGGTGAGAGAGCCAGTGAACTTTCCCAGCGTTTTAGCGTACACCTTACGTGGACGAGGCATCAGAAGCGGTATGAAAAGTGCAGCAACCACACCGAATATGGCACCCCAAAGCATATTTTGAAGTGTGCCGGAAATACCGCCGCCCGATATCAGACCAATCAGTCCGAGGAGGATTGCACAAGCCGGGATACATAAAATACCCATTTTGATTGCAGATGCTTTGTTTTCCCGTGCCATCTGTTCAATCCACTCCTGTTCCTTTTCCAGCCATTTGTTGTAATTGTTCATTCGTTTTACCTTCCTTTGCATTAAAATAGTTATATATAGTATATCACTTATTTTCATCTGAGGCATCTTTCCTTCATGGTCTGCCATCAACCATAATCAATTTAATCTTAAATTCCTCCGCCGTCTCTTCCTTTTTTGTTCTATGGCATTGAGCTTCTCATAACATTTTTGACATCTGTTTCTGTGGTGTTGTATGTGACTATTTCCTGTATATGCCCGATAATCTTATATTTATCGCAGTATTAAAACTTTTTGCAAAAAATTAGTTTTAGGGCTTGCAAATATGGGAAAGATACTGTATAATTCCAAGATGTAGCATTAATGGGCTATCGCCAAACGGTAAGGCAACGGACTCTGACTCCGTCATTTCAAGGTTCGAATCCTTGTAGCCCAGCTGATAGGACTCAGTTGAGAAATCAACTGAGTCTTTTTTGAAAGAGGATGAGAGCATGTATACGTTTGATAGTAGGGTTCGATATAGCGAGGTGGGTGTGGACGGCAATTTGACGATTGAATCACTCATAGACTATTTTCAGGACTGTTCCACATTTAATTCAGAGGATATCGGGCTCGGCGTGGATTATTTGAATGAGGTACATATGGTATGGATGCTGTCATCGTGGCAGATTTGTGTCAATAGATATCCGCATCTTTGCGAGAGAATTGTTATCGGCACAGCGCCCTATGAGTTTAAGGGATTTGTGGGATATCGTAATTTTGAGATGAAGACGAAGGAAGGAGAAGTGCTTGCATACGCCAACTCTATCTGGAGTCTGATGGATATTCAGAAGATGATTCCTGCCAAGCCCAATGAGCGGATACTGACAGGGTATGTGTTGGAAGAAAAGTATCCGATGGAATATGCACCGCGCAAAATCGCCATGCCGGATGGGGGTAAAGATATGGAGCCCTACACGGTAAAACAGCATCATCTCGATACAAACAATCATGTGAACAACGGAGAATATGTGCGCATGGCGATGGATTGTATACCGAAAAATTTCTGTATCAAACAGCTTCGTGTAGAGTATAAGAGTCAGGCGAAGCTGGGGGACATGGTCTGCCCTATCGTGGCAGAGAGTGAGGATTGTAAAATGTATACGGTTTCGCTGAACAAGGAAGACGGTAAACCTTACAGTATAGTAGAGATGACCGGAGGTGTCATATGATTCGCCTGGGAGAAATGCAGACGTTGCGTATTATGAAAAAAGTGGACTTCGGCGTATATTTAAGCACTGATTCGGGAGAAGCAGATAAAGTTCTGCTCCCGCAAAAACAAGTGCCGGATGGTGCGAAGGTTGGCGATGAGATAGAGGTGTTTATCTACCGTGATTCTAAAGACCGTATGATTGCGACGACGAATACACCGAAGCTGACACTGCACGATGTGGCGAAAGTACGGGTTGCCCAGATTGGTAAGGTGGGTGCTTTTTTGGATTGGGGTTTGGAGAAAGATTTGCTGTTGCCCTATAAGGAGCAGACCAGGAAAGTGTCGGAAGGGGAAGAATGTCTGGTGGCACTCTATATCGATAAGAGTGACAGACTGTGCGCCACCATGAATGTGTATCCCTATCTGTCTGCCGACAGCACATACAAGAAAGATGACAGAGTCAGAGGCACGGTATATGAAATCAGTGGTAATTTCGGCGCATTCGTGGCGGTGGATGATAAGTATTCGGGACTGATTCCGAAGAGAGAATTATATGGAAATGTACAGATTGGCGATGTAGTAGAGGCGCGCGTTACCGGTGTCAAAGAAGACGGTAAGATCAATTTAAGCATTCGTGAGAAGGCATATCTGCAAATGGACACGGACGCTCAGAAAGTGATGGACATTATTCATAGTTATGACGGCGTTCTCCCGTTCACGGATAAAGCGTCTCCGGAAGTAATCAGAAGAGAGACGCAGATGAGCAAGAATGAATTTAAGCGCGCGGTGGGACGCTTGCTGAAAGAAGGAAAGATCCAGATTACCGAGCGTGCGATTCGGGCTGTTGAATAGGTTTGTTAAGAAAAAATTCTCAACCTTGTGGGTTGAGAATTTTTATTGTCGTAAGTTTAGATCGAAATATCAATATTGCCGCCGATGTGAGGGTTCACAGACAACTCCATAGCTGCGGCATCCAACATCTCCACAATCTGTCCGCCTGTGGAGGAAAATTGATCAAGAGATTTACTCAGCATGGCAACGCCGTATGCGTTCTGTGTATTCACCATAGACATCGCCATAGATAATCCTGCAATATCCATCATTAATCACCCTTTCCGAAAACTGATTGGTACAAACTCTTAAGTTTAAATTCAGTATATCATATATTTTTTGATATAGCGAGAATTTTTTCATATAAAACGCAGATTTACTCATTTTTTTGTTTTGTATAAAATGTCTAATGATTCAAAATGGTTAAAAATCATATTTATCCAAAAAAATACACAAAAAAATCATGATTAGAGGTAGATTTTTTTGTGTATATAGATTAAAATGAATACTGGATGTTGTATTTTGATGAATTTAGCGGTTTGCTATTTTGTATAATTTGCTAAAAGCTATGATAAGAGGTGGGGGTTATGATTTCAAATCAAATTTTGCAAAATACGATTGAAGGATTGAAATCGATTGCAAGAGTAGAGTTGTGTGTCATGGATGTCGATGGCAAATCGGTTGCGACGACGGCGGATGAAATGGAACAGTGTGGTAAGCCCGCGGCGGAGTTTGCAAAGTCACCGGCCGACTCGCAGGAGATACAGGGATATCAGTATTTTAAAATATTCGATGAGCAGCAGCTTGAGTATATACTGATTGCCGGAGGTATCGGCGAGGATGTTTACATGGTCGGCAAGATGGTTGCTTTTCAGATTCAGAATCTTCTTGTGGCATATAAAGAGCGTTTTGATAAGGATAACTTTATCAAGAACCTTCTTCTGGACAATCTGCTTCTGGTAGATATCTATGGACGCGCTAAAAAGTTACATATTCAGACAGACGTAAAGAGAGTAGCATTGATTATTGAGACGGACAATGCCAAGGACAGCAATGTGCTGGAGGTGATGCGTACATATTTTGGCAGCAACAGCAAGGATTTTATCACTGCGGTGGATGAGAATAACGTGATTGTTGTCAAGGACTTGTCTGACAGTGACAGTATTAAGGAGGTTGATAGGACAGCTGACGGTATTGCGGCTTTTCTGGAGAAGGAAAATTTCAAAAATGCCAGGATTGCCTACGGTACGGTCGTCAACGAGATCAAAGAGGTAAGCCGTTCGTATAAGGAAGCCAAGATGGCGCTTGACGTAGGCAAGATCTTCTTCGGAGAACGTGATGTTATCGCCTACAGTGAGCTTGGAATCGGTCGTTTGATTTATCAGTTGCCGATTCCTCTGTGCAAGATGTTTATCAAAGAGATTTTTGACGGCAAGAGTCCGGATGATTTTGATGAGGAGACACTTACGACAATCAACAAGTTTTTTGAGAACTCACTGAATGTGTCAGAAACTTCTAGGCAGCTTTTTATCCACAGGAATACACTTGTTTATCGTCTGGATAAATTACAGAAGAGCACGGGACTTGATCTCCGTGTGTTTGAAGATGCAATCACCTTCAAGATTGCTCTCATGGTTGTAAAATACATGAAGTATATGGAAAGCTTTGAATACTAAGAGATGTATAGGAGTGAACAACGTGGCAGTTAAGAAAAGGAAGAAAAGTACGACAACGGAAAATGAAATCATCAACCTGACGAATGTCTGCAAGGCATACTCTACCGGTGCACCGGCACTTAAAGATGTGAATCTTCATATCAGCAGAGGAGAGTTCGTCTTTATTGTTGGGGACAGCGGCTCAGGTAAGTCTACTTTGATTAAGTTGCTTCTCAGAGAGCTGACAGTCACGAGCGGGTACATTAACGTCATGGGATATGATCTTTCCAAGATTAAGCACAGGAAGATTCCGAAGTTCAGAAGGAATCTCGGCGTTGTGTTCCAGGATTTCAGACTGTTAAAGGATCGCAATGTATACGAGAATGTTGCTTTTGCTCAGAGAATCATCCAGAAGTCCAACAAAGAGATTAAGAGAAATGTACCGAGCATTCTGTCTGTTGTAGGACTTGCCGGCAAGTATAAAGCGAAGCCCAGACAGTTGTCCGGCGGTGAGCAGCAGAGAGTGGCGCTGGCGAGAGCTTTAGTTAATAAACCCACCGTTCTGTTGGCGGATGAGCCTACGGGTAATCTGGATCCGAAGAATTCCTGGGAGATTATGAAGCTGTTGGAGCAGATCAATGAGAACGGTACAACCGTTATCGTCGTGACTCATAACAGAGAAATTGTCAACGCTATGCAGAAGCGCGTCGTCACCTTGAAGAAAGGTGTAGTCATAAGCGACGAGGAAAAGGGAGGGTACATCGATGAGGATTAGCAGTTTTTTCTATACACTCAGGCAGGGTGTGCGTAACCTTTTCAGAAATAAATTGTTCACGCTTGCGTCGATCGCTACGATTAGCGCCTGCTTGTTTTTATTCGGACTGTTCTATGCGATTGTCACCAATTTTCAATATATTGTCAAGAATGCACAGCAGGGTGTGTCCGTGTCTGTATTCTTTGACGACGGACTCGCGGACAGCAGGATACAGCAGATTGGAGAGATGATTACGCGGCGTACCGAAGTGGCGAATGTGGTCTATATTTCCGCAGATGAGGCTTGGGCGGAGTTTAAGAAAGACTATCTTAAGGGCTACGAGGACGGCTTTACGGAGAATCCGCTCATCGATTCCGCTCATTACGATATCTATCTGAGTGATGTGTCCATGCAGCAGGCACTCGTGACTTATCTGGTATCTATGGAAGGTGTCAGACAGGTCAACCGCTCTGAGCTGGTGGCGACTACTCTGACCGGTGTCAATGCGTTGATAGCATATGTATCGGTCGGTATTATTGTAATTCTGCTTGCAGTGTCCGTGTTCCTGATCAGCAACACGGTTATGATAGGTATTTCCGTCCGCAGGGAGGAAATTAATATTATGAAATATATCGGCGCCACAGACTTTTTTGTCAGATCGCCATTCGTAATTGAGGGTATGCTGATAGGATTAATCGGAGCGGCGCTTCCGCTGGGTGTTATCTACGGTATGTACAACATGGTACTGAATTATGTGTCAGACCGATTCCCGATGCTGACCACGCTGCTTAGCTTCCTGACAGTGGAGGAGGTCTTCGGTGTACTGACTCCCGTCTCACTTGGAATCGGCGTAGGTATCGGATTCATGGGAAGTATTGTAACTGTCAGAAGGTATTTAAGAGTATAATAAGGGACGCACATGAGACATTGGAAGAAAGTAGTCTGCATATTGCTTAGCGCAGCAATCGTATTTGCATTCACATATTCGGAGCCGGCGTACGCAGTCACCAACGAGAGCATTCGCCAGAAAGAGGCGGAAATTGCTGAAGCCAAAGAAGAAGTCAAGAACTTAAAATCAAACTTGACGGATATTGAGGCCTTGAAGGCAGAGCTGGAGAAATCGAAGAATGACCTGACGGCATATGTGACGCAGTTGGATAATGAATTAAGCGACATACAGGAGAAGATTGCACAATATAATACATTGATCAGCGAAAAGGAACAGCAGATAGCCGAAACTACCGAGGATCTGAATCTGGCAATCAAGCAGCAGGAAGACCAGTATGAGGCCATGAAGAAGCGCATCAAGTTCATGTATGAACGGGGTGATACATTCTACATGGAAATGCTCTTTTCTTCCAGCAGTCTCTCCGATCTGGTGAACAAGGCGGATTACATAGAAGCATTGTCCCGATATGACAGGGATAAATTGGAAGAATATGTTCAGATTAAAGAGATGGTGCAGCTATGTAAGGAAGAATTGGAAGCGGAGAGAGAAGTGCTTGACGAGGCGAAGCTGGCGGTGGAGGCAGAGGAGGCCAATATCAGCTCTCTCATTAAGGAGAAGGAGGCGCAGATTTACTCAGTCTCTTCCGACATTTCCAGTAAAGAGGCAGCAATCAGAGAATATGAGGCCATGATTGCGCAAGAGAATGAAGAGATTGCAGCATTGGAAAAAGCCGTAGCCGAAGAAAAGGCAAGGCTTGAGGCGGAGAACGCGAGAAAATATAACGGCGGTATGTTTACCTGGCCATGTCCGAGCTATACGAGAATATCCGACGAATATGGGAATCGCATGCATCCGATTCTGGGTGTGCAGCAATTCCACAACGGCCTGGATATGGCTGCACCCGGTGGTTCAGCAATTCTGGCGGCCTATGACGGGGACGTGGTTGCGGCGGCATACAGCAGTTCCATGGGCAATTACATTATGATTGACCACGGAAGCGGTTTATATACGATTTATATGCACTGCTCAGCATTGTACGTATCCACAGGTCAGTCGGTTACCAAAGGACAGAATATTGCGGCGGTGGGCAGCACCGGACGTTCTACAGGCAATCACCTGCACTTCAGCGTGCGCTTGAACGGGAACTATGTCAGTCCATGGAACTATTTGAAATAGCATAGCTTCCTACAGGCAATGATACAGAAGTGAACAAATGTGTAACAGGAATGGATGGAGATGAATTACATTGAATCAGAACGGCGACAATAACTATTATAATAATGATTTTAATCAAACAAATATGAATCAGGGAATGCAGAGTCCTTATTATCAGCAGCCGACACCGCCGCAGTATAATGGCTCACCGTCGGGCGGACAGGACAATAAAGGCGGTATATTTGCACTCGGGCTTTTAGTCGGCGTTATCATTATGACATTAGTGGGAAGCTGTGCATATGTAGGTACGAGACTGTATCGGCTGACCAACGACAGATCAGTCAAGGCGACCAGTACCAATAAGGTTCCGGCTGAAAGTGTGATTAACGATGATACTATCGAGAAACTGGAAGCGTTGGAGGATGTAATCGAGGAGTATTATTACCGTGATGAAGATATTGACACCGACGCTATGATTGAGGGCATGTATGCAGGTTTGGTGGATTCTTTGGGAGATCCTTACTCTGTCTACTATACTGCCGAGGAATGGAAAGAGATGATGGCGGACACCGAGGGCATCTATTACGGTATCGGTGCATACGTCAGTCTGGATACCACCACGGGGTTTGCGAAAATAAGCGGTGTTATTGCCAACACGCCTGCAGAGGAAGCGGGGCTTCGTGAGAATGATGTCATCTATCTGGTAGAGGGGGAGACAACCCAGGGATTGGAATTGTCGGAGGTAGTTTCCAGAATTAAGGGTGAAGAAGGCACAACCGTGCATCTGACAATTTACCGTGAGGGAGAGCCGGACTATCTGGAAATGGATGTTACAAGACGTAAAATCGAGTCACCCACGGTCAGTTATGAAATGTATGATAATGGTATCGGCTATATTCAGATAACCGAGTTTGATGAGGTGACAACAGATCAGTTTGCAGAAGCGCTTGCAGTTATTAAAGGCTCTCATGCCAAGGGATTGATTCTTGATCTGCGCAGTAATCCGGGCGGAAGCCTTCCGGTGGTGGTGGATATTGCCAGATCGATTTTGCCGAAGGGACTGATCGTATATACAGAAGATAAATATGGTGAGAGGGACGAATATACTTGCGACGGCAAGAATGAATTGGAGATTCCTCTGGTCGTTCTGATTAACGGTAATTCCGCCAGTGCTTCGGAAATTTTGGCGGGAGCCATTAAGGACTACGGCAAGGGTACTTTGATAGGCACCACCACATTCGGCAAGGGAATCGTGCAGAGAGTGCTGCCGTTGACGGACGGTACGGCTCTCAAACTGACAATCAGCTCCTACTATACGCCCAGCGGCAACAATATCCATGGTATCGGTATCGATCCGGATATCGAGTGCGAGTTTGACAGTGATGCCTATTATGACGAAGGCATTGATAATCAGTTGGAGCGTGCAAAGCAGGAAATCGAGAAGATGATTAAATAAGGGAACCGAGGTATGAATATCGTATTGTTATCAGGCGGTTCAGGCAAACGCCTATGGCCGCTCTCCAATGACAGTCGCTCGAAACAGTTTATCAAGATTTTTAAAACCGAAGATGGTGAATATGAATCCATGGTTCAGCGGGTGTACCGTCAGATATGCTCTGTGGACAGCAACGCAGAGGTCACGATTGCTACGTCCAAATCCCAGGTATCCGCTATTCATAATCAGCTGGGAGCAAATGTGGGAATCAGCGTAGAGCCGTGCCGAAGAGATACCTTTCCGGCGATTGCACTTGCAGCATCGTATTTGCATGATAAGCGCGGTGTGGCGGCGGAGGAAGTAGTGGTGATATGCCCTGTGGACCCTTACGTAGAGAAAGATTACTTTGAAGCGCTGCAAAAGTTGGGTGAGTGTGCCGCGGTCAGTGAGGCCAATTTGTTGCTGATGGGCATAGAGCCTACTTATCCGAGCGCCAAATATGGCTACATTATTCCGAAGTCCAAAGAGAATATAAGCAGGGTAGATGTGTTTAAGGAGAAACCCACTGAAGAAAAAGCGCAGGAGTATATTGAAAAGGGCGCACTCTGGAACGGTGGCGTGTTTGCATGTCGGCTGGGGTATGTGCTGCGACGGGCTCACGAACTGATAGAATTTACAGACTATCAAGATCTTTTTGACAAATATGAGACACTGACGAAAATCAGTTTTGATTATGCCGTAGTGGAGCATGAGCAACATATTGAAGTAATGCGATTCGCGGGAATGTGGAAAGATATCGGTACTTGGAATACGCTCGCGGAGGCGATGGAGAGCAGCAGCATCGGCAAGGCTATACTGAATGACAAATGCGAAAATGTACACGTCATTAATGAATTGAATGTTCCGGTTTTATGTATGGGATTGCAGGATGTGGTGGTATCGGCCAGCCCCGAAGGAATTCTTGTGTCGGACAAAATTCAGTCCAGTTATATTAAGCCTTATGTGGACGAGATTCATCAGCAGATTATGTTTGCGGAGAAATCTTGGGGCAGCTTTCAGGTGATTGATGTCGAAGAGGAGAGCATGACCATTAAGGTGACGCTGAATGCAGGGCACCGTATGAATTACCACAGCCACGAACAACGCGATGAAGTGTGGACAGTAATTGAAGGACGAGGACGGACCATAGTGGACGGTGTGGAATGTCAGGCTGCCGTGGGAGATGTCATCCGAATGCCTGCGGGTGTGCCTCATACGATTATCGCAGACACGAAACTACAGGTAATCGAGGTGCAGATGGGTCCCGATATCAGCGTGCACGATAAGAAAAAATATGAGTTTCCGAATACAACACAGCAGAAATAGAACAAAAGTTCGATTTCTGCTGTACTTTTTTCTTATGTTCTGATATACTGTTCGTAACGCTATAATTTGGAGATTAACATGGATTATTTTAAATTACATTCCGAATACCAACCTACAGGCGATCAGCCGCAGGCGATTGCGGAATTGGTAGAGGGATTCCGCAAGGGGAATCAGTTTCAAACACTACTCGGTGTGACCGGTTCCGGCAAGACTTTTACGATGGCGAATATCATACAGGCTTTGAATAAGCCTACGCTTGTAATTGCGCATAACAAGACACTTGCGGGACA
>JAFLTE010000017.1 GCA_022510565.1 Lachnospiraceae bacterium
CAGCTTTAGCGTACAAATCATTTCCCAGTTCTTCCATGTTCTTATAGACACGGAAAATCGGCTGGGTAGAACATCCGGCTTTCGCCGCCAAAGTTCTGGCACTTACATTGGAAAACCCGTTCTCCCTTGTCATTTGAAACGCCGCATTTAATATTTCCTCTTTTGTAATCGTCTCTTTTCTCGCCATAAGATATAACCTCTCTTGTATTGTAAATATATTATCCGTTATGGTAACATATGTTATTATAATATATTATGTAACCTCCGTCAACATTTTATTTGATAACATAGAAAATTTTTCCCAAAAGTGTTAAAAAGAACGGACCTTTCGGCCCGTTCTATAAAAATATTGATTGATATTTTATGATGATATTTTATACGGGGTATGCCGCATTCTTTGTATCAGCCACACCCATATCCACCTTTTCCTGTTGTGCCTGGCGATATTTGAAGAAGTCGGTAGCAACCTGCGGGAACAGTGCATAGGACAATACGTCCTCGTCCTGCTGTTTCCACTCCTTCATCTCGCTTTCCAACTTATCCATCTCGTTCTCAAGAAGGTCTGCCGGACGGCATGTGATTCTCTCCTCACCGGGAATAACCTTGTCAATAACTTCCTGATTCATCGGTTTAATAGTCTGTCCGTACTCGCCGCGAAGCACCGCTTTGGTCTCCTTGGTAGCCATCTTGTATCTCTCACCCATCAGCACGTTAAACACTGCCTGTGTACCGACAATCTGGGAAGAAGGCGTAACAAGCGGCGGTTCACCGAGATCCTTTCTAACTTGAGGAATCTCTCTTAATACATCGTAATATTTATCCTCCGCGTTCTGCTCTTTCAACTGGCTAACCATGTTCGATAACATACCGCCGGGTACCTGATACAGCAATGTCTTAATATCAACACCCATAACCTTCGGATTAAGCAGTCCGCTTGCAAGGCATTCGTCTCTGTAAGGTCTGAAATAGTCGGCAATCTCCGCCAGTACATTCTGGTCATATCCCGTATCATACGGTGTTCCCTTAAATGTCTCAACCATAACCTCCGTTGCAGGCTGTGATGTACCCAAAGCAAACGGAGAGATTGCACAGTCGATAACATCTACGCCCGCCTCCACCGCTTTCAAATATGTCATACTCGCAACACCGGATGTGTAGTGCGTATGAAGCTGTATCGGAAGCTTAGTTGCCGATTTCATTGCAGAAATCATCTCGGATGCCTTATAAGGCACAAGCAGACCGGCCATATCCTTGATACAGATGGAATCCGCACCCATCTCCTCGATCTTCTTGGCCATATCCATCCAATATTCCATGGTATAGGCATCGCCCAATGTATAGGAAAGAGCAACCTGCGCATGTCCTCTTCCCTCCTGCTTCTTAACTTTGTTCGTCGCGTTAACCGCTTCCTGCAGGTTCCTTAAGTCATTCAAGCAGTCGAAGATACGAATGATATCGATACCGTTCGCAATGGATTTCTCCACGAAGCTGTCAACAACATCGTCGGCATAAGGTCTGTATCCCAAGATGTTCTGACCTCTGAAAAGCATCTGAAGCTTAGTATTCTTAAAGCCGTCGCGCAGCTTTCTGAGTCTGTCCCACGGATCCTCTTTCAGGAAACGCAGAGAAGCATCAAAAGTAGCGCCACCCCAGCACTCTACCGCATGATAGCCGACTTTATCCATTTTCTCCACGATGGGAAGCATCATCTCTGTAGGCATTCTCGTTGCAATCAGAGACTGATGGGCATCACGGAGAACAGTTTCCATAATCTTAACCGGTTTTTGTTCTGCCATTTTATTTTCCTCCTGATATTTGTCATGCTGCGGCAGTCATATTTGCCGCAGCGATTGATTATTTAAAATACGCCAAACACTGCCATAAATGTACCGGCCGCAACCGCGGTACCGATAACACCTGCCACGTTAGGTCCCATGGCATGCATTAACAGGAAGTTGGTCGGGTCAGCCTCTGCACCAACTTTCTGCGACACTCTGGCTGCCATAGGAACCGCAGATACACCCGCAGAACCGATCAGCGGATTTACCTTGCCCTTAGTCAGTATACACATCAGTTTGCCGAACAGTACACCTGCCGCCGTACCGAAACAGAATGCGGCCAGACCAAGACCGACAATCTTCAATGTGGCTACATTTATGAACGCCTCTGCACTGGTAGTCGCACCTACGGAAGTTCCGAGGATGATAACTACAATATACATAAGCGCGTTGGAAGCCGTATCCGTCAACTGTCTTACAACGCCGGACTCCCTGAACAGGTTACCTAACATCAGCATACCTACAAGAGGAGCCGTGGTAGGAAGAATCAGGCAAACTACAATTGTCACCACGATGGGGAAGAGAATCTTCTCTAATTTGCTGACAGGACGAAGCTGAGCCATCTTGATTTTTCTTTCTTTCTCAGTCGTTAACAGCTTCATGATCGGCGGCTGGATAATCGGTACCAAAGACATATAGGAATATGCCGCTACCGCGATCGGACCAAGTAAAGCAGTCTGTCCCAATTTACCCGCAAGAAATATGGATGTAGGGCCGTCTGCACCACCAATGATGGAAATGGCCGCTGCAGCTTTGTCATTAAAGCCCCATGCAATTGCGCCAAAGTAAGCCGCAAAAATACCAAACTGTGCCGCCGCACCGAGAAGGAAACTCTTCGGATTGGCAATGAGCGGACCGAAGTCGGTCATCGCACCGACACCCATGAAAATCAGGGAAGGTAAAATCGCCCATTCATCCAATTTGTAAAAATAATACAGCAAGCCGCCGCCGGCACCGTCTTCACCATATGCCGCCATAATGTCCGGATAGATATTGACAAGCAGCATACCAAAGGCTATCGGAACCAGAAGAAGCGGTTCAAACTCATGTCTGATAGCCAGAAAGAGAAATCCCAAAGCTACCGCAATCATGACATAATTAAGGGGATCCAGATTAAAAAATGCAGTCTGGTGAATCAGATTCGATAGCGTAGATGAAATGTATTCCATTTTTAAACCTCCTGTAGTTATAGTTTCAGAAGCCGCTCATCCGAACGGTCTCTGACGATTAGTTTAATGTTGCCAGTAATGCACCTGCCTCAACAGCATCGCCTACAGCCACATCAATACTAGCTACAGTACCGTCTTCGGGGGCAACTACAGGAATCTCCATCTTCATCGCTTCCACGATTACGACAGCGTCACCCTTCTTAACTGCCTGGCCTACGTTAGCTTCAATCTTAAATACCTTGCCTGCCGCACCTGCTTCAATCTTAATCTTTCCTGCTGCGCCGCCTGCTGCCGGTGCTGCTGCAGGAGCGGGTGCTGCCTTGGGAGCAGCCTTGGGTGCTGCGGGTGCCGCTGCAACCGGTGCGCCGCTTGTCGCACCCTCTTCAACCACTACATCATATACGCTTCCGTTTACGGTAATTGTATAATTTTTCATTTTCATATCCTCCTATGACTCTCAGGCATTCTGCCATTTACTCTTATTAGATTTTCTGATTGAACGTACTACAAATCCGTCTGTGGAACCGGAACCCTCATATGCCGCAATCGCTGCTGCAATCACAGCCACCAGTTCCGCATCACCTGCAAGTTCTTCTTTCTGTGCAATCTGCTCTACAACCGGGTCAGCAGCCACAGCGCTCTGCGTTGCTTTAGGTTCCGCTTTCTTCTTATCACCAACCTTGGAAATTAATCCGAAGCTGGAAATAATCAAGCTGATGAAAATAAGCACAACAAATACGGTACCCATACCGATTACAGTATTCAGGAAGGCTTTCACCATAAGCTCACCGAAAGAATAGGTCACATTTGTCGTAATACTCAAATAGGATGCCGTTTTACTGTCAATAATAAACTCTACAACAGCATTATGCTTTGAGCCGAGTACATTCACCTCAACAATAATCTCATCTTCACTTGCAGTAACCGTACCACCGTTTGTTCCGTCATATGTTCCGATATCCGGCAAGGCGCTCTGCCAACTGAGAAGCGCATTGTAGACGGCAGGCATGTCAGAATACGATTCTATATTGCTCGCTCCCTGAGCGACATTCAGATCTATTCTGTTAAGCATCTCCACACAGCCTGCAATCAGGTCGTCCTCGTTGTAATTCGTCTGGGTCGTTTCCTCCTGTCCGCACGCGCACAGACCGAACATACAGGTAATCACACCTAATATTGCCAATAATTTTTTCATATTAAGCATCATCCTTTCTAGACTGTGCCGTGTTTTCTGTCCGGACGGCCTTCACTCTTAGATGCCAGCATCTCGAAGGCACCAATCACATACTTTCTCGTATCAACAGGCTCCACAATCTGGTCTACATATCCTCTCTTCGCCGCACTGGTCACGTTATTCTGAAGTGCTGCATACTCCTTTGCACAAGCGTCAATGGCATCGGAGCCTTGTCCGTCGCAAATAATCTTGGCAGCCAGACCCGCATCCATCATACCAATCTCAGCATTAGGCCATGCAATCGTAATATCTGCACCTACCGCCTTGGAATTCATAGCCACATAAGCACTTCCGTACGCCTTGCCGATAACCACATTTACCTTAGGTACCGTCGCATTGGCAAAGGCATATGTAAGCTTACCTACAGCCTTAGCTATCTTCTTCTCGGAACACTTGCACGCCGCATATCCCTTCACATTGGTCAGGGACAGTACCGGAATGTCAAAAGCATCACAGAAGTTAACAAACTCTGCTGCCTTCTCCGCTCCTCTTACGGACAGCGCCGCATCAAACTTATCGGTCACTTCACCGTCTGCATTGTATACTTCCGTACGGTTTGCAACCGCACCTACAGTTGCGCCGTTCAATCTGAGGAATCCTGCGACCATATCCTTCGCATAGTTCTGCTTAACTTCCACAAATACACCGTCGTCCGCAATCTGGGACAATGCAATGGATGTATCACCAACGCAGTTGGCAATCTCTGCACACGCTCTGTTTAAGTCATCCGTACAATCACCCACCGCAATCTCTGCATTGTTTGCGGGCAGCATGGAAACGAGCTGTCTGATCTGAGCCATAATCGATGCCTCGTCACCTACCGCATCAACCAGTCCTGTCTCTTCGCTCTGGAATGCCGCGGAGGAGGTGTCACACTTGGAAATCTCGTTTCCTTCCAGTGCATTGGGAGAGTTGACGAATAATTTCGCTTTCTTCTCCTCCATAAAAGTGAAATCCGTCATCGCGGGAATCAGAGCAAGTCCGCCGCCACAGCTTCCGAATATAGCTGTAATCTGCGGAATCACACCGGATGCAAGTGCCTGCTTCATATAAATCTCACCGAAACCGTTAAGTGCATCCGTCGCCTCCTGAAGTCTGAGCCCGGCAGAGTCGATAAGTCCGATTACCGGCGCGCCTGTCTTTAAAGCCAGATCATAGAGGTTAGCAATTTTCTTCGCATGCATTTCGCCGACTGTTCCGTTTAAAACGGACGCATCCTGACTATACACATACACAAGATTACCGTCAATCACTCCGTAGCCGGTCACGACACCGTCTGAAGGAGTTTCTGTCTGTTTCAGATTGAAATCCGTAGCCCTCGCCGTCACGAGTGCGCCGATTTCAACGAAACTGTTTTCATCGAGCAAAGCATTGATTCTTTGACTCGCTTGAGAAGTAGTACTCATTTTTCAGCCCTCCATTTATCATAATAATAAATAAATAAAACGTTATCACCAATGTGCATAGCACACGAACGTAGTATAACATATATTCGGCAACTAGACTAGTTAATTTTCCAAAAAATTTTATTTAAAATGCCAAAAAAATGTTAAGAAAAATACTAAGGCAGAAAAATCCACAAAAGATAAGCACAAATAAAGCCAAATGTCCGTTCTTCCACCGATTCAGCGGTGACAACCGAACTTTGCTTAATCAATGTTCCGTTCAAATAGTAACTGACCGTTCCCACTTCTTCGTGCTGCTCTACAGGTGCATCAAGCATATCCTTGACCCTGACTATGACCTCCACCTCATCCTGCTCACAAAGCAGATACGTGAGACTTTGCTGTTCATCGTCAACATACACAGCCACTTGCGCTTCCCCGTAAGGAGTCCCTTTTTCGTCAATGCCGTTTAGAACCGAAATATTCTGAAATTCCTGTTTTTCATAGATATCCCTGTATTCATACCGCTCCATTCCGTAGGCGCTCAATTTCTTCATATCACTCCACTTATAGCTTCTGTTGTTAGGCCATCCGCAGGCAAGAAGCGCCACCGTAAAAATTCTTCCCTCGCTTTCCACCGCACCTACATAGCAGTAGCCGGCACTGTTTGTAAATCCGGTTTTACCCGAAATTGCCTCCTCCATCATCCCCAGAAAAGCATTGTGGTTACTGCAATGAAAGCTTCGTTTCCCATCTGCGTCGGTAAAATCATAGCTTAACGTCTGCGTGATTTTAAGAAATTCATCCTTGGCAGGAGAATCCGTCACACAATATGCCATAATTCTTGCCAAGTCCTGCGCCGTGGTGGAATGGACTTTACCGCTTTCGTTCACCACCGCATCCAGGCCGTTGGGTGTGATAAAATAAGTGTCAAAGCATCCGATATCGCGCGCTTTCTGATTCATCATTGAGGCAAACTCTTCCACGCTGCCACCCACCGCTTCGGCAATCACCACCGCAGAGTCATTGTGGGATTCCAGCATCAGAGAATATAGGAGGTCGCCCAGCCTGTAATGTTCTCCCTGCTTTACATATAGCTTAACTTTCGGCATACTTGCCGCATAGGCGGAGGCCTCGACAATCTCATCCGCATTGCCGTACTCCAATGCCAGAATGCAGGTCATAATCTTCGTTGTACTTGCCATGGGCAGTACATCTTCCTCGTTCTTACCGTACAGAACACGACCGGAATCGGCATCCATAAGAACTGCCGCCTGCGCATATAACTGTAATTCTTCTTTTTCACCCGAATCAACCTGGGCACGAGACGAAATGCACAGACAACAAAACAAGGCAATTGCCATTGTTACGGCAGCTGCCTTGCTTATAATTTTTCGATTTATGATTCTTTTACGGTTTATATTTTTATATAAGATACGCATATTTTAACCCTAATGCTTCTTCGTTAAAATATATGCGCCCGCGCCGTTCCTATGACGACAAACCGCTCTTATATATCAAGTTGCAGCTGAACTTCCGACTCAGCCTGCTGCTTAAATTCCTCAATCTGTACCGCATTCAGTTCCGGCAAATCATCCAGCGACTTCACTCCGAAGCTCCTAAGGAACTGCTCCGTTGTGCCGAACAGAAGCGGTCGTCCGGGCGCATCCAAGCGTCCCACTTCCGTAATCAGATCGTACTCCAACAGTTTGTTGACCGCATGGTCGCAGCTTACTCCTCTGACTTTCTCGATATCCAGCCTGGTCACCGGCTGCTTGTATGCAATAATAGAGAGTGTTTCCAACAGCGTATCCGTCAACACAAACTTTTTCGGTGTCTTGGCTATCTTAATCAAATACTCGTACAGTTCGCCCTTCGTGCACATCTGTACCGCATCATCCAGAGTAGTCAACCCAATCCCCCTGTCTTCAACGCTGTAATCCTGCGCCAAGTCCGCAAGTATCTCCTTGGTCGTCTCCGTATCCTCTTCAATCACGGCGGCAAGACTTTCAATGCTGACCGAATCCCCCATCGTAAAAAGAATTGCCTCCACTACCGCTTTCGCCTTCGCTCTTTCCATATTCAATCCCTCATGCTATGTATTTACTCCGAAACCGACGTTAACTGCACCGGTGTATTGTCGTTTATATCTTTCGTCGTAATAATGATGTCGGAAAAAATATCTTCCTGCTCAATTCCGATTCTGCCCGTCTTAATCATCTCCAAGATAACCAAAAAGGTGACAATCACTTCCATCCTGCTGTTCTGCTTCTCCAGAAGTTTACGGAAACTGAACGTCTTGTGGCTGCGCACGTAGGCTTCCACAAAAGTCGTTTTCAGTTCCATGTCAATCTCGTCTTTCTCAATGTTGCCGAAAGTACTCCTGACCGGATCGATTTTATCCTCCTGACGCTTCATAACCTGCTTAAATATTTCATGCAGTTTCTGCAGTGTCATATCGCCTATCAATTCCTCATAATCCACAGGCTGCCTGTAGTCGGCCACCTCCTTGGGAAGAGTTGGTCTTTTGTAGAGATTACGCTCTGCATCCACCATGCGGTCGCGAAGCTCATAAGACATATATTTACACATCTTATACTCCAACAATTTCTCTACCAATTCCGCTCTCGGATCCTCTTCCTCGCCCTCCTCGTTAATCTCTTTGGGCAGGAGCATCCTGCATTTGATATCGATGAGGGTGGCCGCCATAACGAGAAACTCGCTCATAACGTTCATATCCTCAGTCTCCATCTGCTTGATATAATCCAGATACTGCTCCGTAATTTCCACAATCGGAATGTCATAGATGTCCACTTTATTTTTATCAAT
Source organism: Lachnospiraceae bacterium (assembly GCA_022510565.1). GTDB lineage: Bacteria > Bacillota > Clostridia > Lachnospirales > Lachnospiraceae > UBA3282. The sequence goes on from JAFLTE010000017.1 coordinate 8,456, forward strand.
CAGGTGCAGGAGCAAATCCAACGGTCCTTCAAACACCTCTAATTTAACAGGAATCGCCATGTATGCTTGTCCTTTCTATTTATGGGAATGTTTCGGCATCAGGGTAATTACCACCAATTCTCCCGGATTAAAAACCCTGACGGGAATCGTATGCGTTCCCAATCCTCTGCTCAGAATCATTGTAGATTTACCCCGCATGAACTTTCCTCCGTCATATTTAGGGAAAAGTGTCATGTTGGGAGAAAGCACTCCACCGAGTACAGGTAGTTTCATAATACCTCCGTGAACGTGTCCGGACACTACCACATCGGCACCCCATACAGTGTACTCCTCAAAATACTGGGGCGTGTGGGCAATCAATATCTGGCATGCATCTTCCTTCGGTTCTCCCAACAATTTCGGCAGATAGCTTTCGTCCATGGGGTACTTCTGAAATTTCTTAAAATAGCACTTATCAATCTGCGAACCGCAGACAGCCACATTGTACTCCGGCAGATAAGTATTCTCGTTAATCAGCGGCTCAATCCCCATCCCGGTCAGTTTCGCCACAAAGTCATCGTATGCCCCCTCATAATACTCAGGATACATCTGCATGCGATGTTCGTGATTTCCCATACCGTAGTAGATTTTATACCGCGTCGACAACTGGCGCATTAGAGATAATGCTTTCTCATAGGCATGTCCTTTCGCGGCAGTCAGCATATCCCCCGCCACCAAAACCGCGTCGGGAGATATGCTGTCAATTTCCTTTATCAGCCGTTCATGATCCTTGCCGTAAGATTTATTGTGCAGATCCGACAGAAGAACAAACTTGCAGGGTTTTCGTACCTTATCCGACTCAATCTCATATTCCACCGTGATAAATCTGTTGCAGTCCCATGCCGAGATAAGCAGGCACAGTATAACCGCCGCTCCTATGCAAGCCAAAATAACTTCCATCATATATACTCTTCTCCATATGCCGGTGTACCCAGACAACTTATAAAGTATATCATATAACTGCGGCTTCCCGCAATCTGCAAACTTTTGTTCGCACCGGCAATTTTATCGTTTCATCAGATACAAAATCCATACTTTCTTCCAGTAATCTTTATATCCCGCCTTATCCACACTTTTAGCCGCCAGAATGGACACACTTCCGATTCGCGTCCCGTCAATCTTATAAACCGCTTCACCGATGGCATCACCCTCTGCGATCGGTGCCTTGACGCTGTCCGGCAGGCTGATTTCCTTCTGCACAGCACTTAGGTTACTTCCCTTGGTATCCAGATACTCAAAAGGCCCTGCATAGGTCAGATACAACGTATCTTCGATGCCGCCCTCCACCTTTTGTACCGGAAGAGAATCCTTATTTTCATCCCGATACATTTGGCTTACACTGTAACCGTAGTTTAGTAATGATATGGCATCCTGAAAACGTGTCTTGCTGTCCGGAGCTGCCATGAGAACCGCAATCAACTCCATGCTGTCCCGATTGGCTGTAGCTGACAGACAATAAAGCGCCTTGGAAGTGGAGCCTGTTTTAAGTCCCGTCGTCCACTCGTACTGCTTGAGCAGTTTGTTTGTACTGGACAGGGTAAAAGTTGAAGTTCCCGCATTGGTTTTGTGCTCAATATCCTCCATCCAGATCTGTGTGTATTCGAACACTTCCGGATACTTGGTAATCAGTTCCCTCGACATGATCGCCACATCTTTCGCGGAGGAGTAATGATTATCGGAATCCGTCAATCCGCAGCAATCCTCAAAATGAGTATTCTGTAAGCCCAGAGCCTCGGCTTTCTCATTCATCAGCTTAACAAACTCGCTCTCGCTTCCCGCTATGTATTCCGCTACTGCCACACTGGCATCATTGCCCGATGAAATGACAATACATTTTATCATCGTCTCTAACGTCTGAGTCTCGCCTTCCTCCAGGTAGACTTGCGAACCTCCCATGGATTTAGCATATGCGCTGGTAGTCACCTGATCATCTAAGTGAATTCTTCCGCTTTTTATGTGTTCAAACGTAATTAACAGCGTCATAATCTTGGTTATGCTCGCCGGACTTCTTCTTGTATCCGCATCCTGCTCGCAGATTACCTGCCCGGTAGACGCTTCCATCACAATATAGGATGGTGTGGAAACATCGGGAGCCGCCCAAACCTGCATTGATGCACACATGAATACCGCATTAAGTGTGAAACATCCCAACAGGAGCCATACCGTAATACGCTTTCTTATTCTTTGCAACACTGTAATTCCCCGCAATATATTTCTTATTAACTATACATATTGTAGCTGGACAACGGATATGCAGATGAATTGCCTTCAGACTTTCTCTGCCGCACAAAAAAACAGACCCAAAATCTGAGTCTGTTTCTTACTTAGCTTAGTTATATTTGCGTTTTCTTGCCGCTTCGGACTTTTTCTTACGTCTTACGCTAGGCTTCTCGTAATGCTCTCTTTTACGAATCTCCTGCTGGATGCCGGCTTTTGCACAGCTTCTCTTAAAACGACGCAACGCGCTATCCAAAGTTTCGTTTTCTTTTACGATTACGTTTGACATTCTCGCACCTGACCTCCCTTCAGTCCCTAACAAGCATTCCGACTGATTGGGTTATTTATGTGTTTACACGCTCCGTGCCTTCACATACAAACAAATTATACCACAATTTGGATATGAGTCAACTACTAATTTGACAAAACCGCCCAAATCTCGAAACAGGCTACTGTAGCTGACCATCCAGTACCTTAGCTGCTTCCTCAAGCGCCGCATCAATACCTGCAGGATTCTTACCGCCCGCCTGAGCCATGTTGGGGCGACCGCCGCCGCCACCGCCTACCAGAGCGGCAATGCCTTTAATCAGATTACCCGCATGGGCACCCTGATTCATCGCACCGTCCGTTGCCATGGCGATCATATTGACTTTGCCGTCATTCTCGGATATCAGGACGACTACACCCTCTCCCAGCTTTTCTTTCAATTGGTCACCCAGTTCACGTAAACCGTTCATATCCACGCCGGCAACTTTGGATGCCAGAAGTTTCACACCCTTAATTACACGTACCTGATCCATAACGTCGCCCAACGCATCCTTGGCGGCCTTACTCTTTAAGGACTCATTCTCACTCTGCAGAGCTTTCATCTCCGCCATCAAATGCTCGCATCGTTCCAAAAGATCGGAGGGCGATGTCTTCAATGCCTTTGCAGCCATCTGCAGCTGCTCTTCCAGTTTCTGATAGTAGGCCGTCACATTATTGCCCGTCACTGCCTCAATACGGCGCACACCCGCTGCTACACCCGACTCAGACAGTATTTTGAAAGAGCCGATCATGCCGGTGGACTTCACATGGGTACCACCGCACAGCTCCTTGGAGAAATCTCCCATCTCAACAACCCGTACCGTGTCACCGTACTTTTCTCCGAACAGAGCCATGGCACCGCTCTTCTTCGCTTCCTCTATCGTCATAAGATTGGTCTCAACAGGAAGATTTTCCGCAATCTTCTCGTTGACAATCTGCTCTACCTTCTTGAGTTCCTCCGCCGTCATCGCCGCAGAGTGTGAGAAGTCAAAACGGGTTCTCTCACCGTCCTGATAAGAGCCGGACTGCTCCACATGATTGCCCAGCACCTCCCGCAATGCTTTCTGCAGCAGATGGGTCGCGCTGTGGTTCTTGCAGGTACTTGTTCTCCTATCCTTATCCACAGATAAAGTCACCGCATCTCCGGCTTTGAGCATACCCTTCGTCACCTTGCCGATATGTCCCACTTTGCCGCCCATAAGCTTGACGGTATTCTCTACTTTAAACTCACCTTCTGCCGTGGTAATCACGCCGATATCGCCTTCCTGACCACCCATAGTGGCATAGAAAGGTGTCTGCTCCACAATTACGGTACCTACCTCTCCGTCCGTCAATGCTTCCACCAACTCCGTCTCGGTAGTGAGCACCGTCACTTTGGAATCAAAGGAAAGATTATCATATCCCACAAACTCTGTGGTGATCGCAGGGTCAATGGACTCATAAACAGTCACGTCGGCACCCATATAATTGGTTACTTTGCGGGCTTTACGCGCCTTGTCTTTCTGCTCCTGCATACACGCTTTAAAGCCGTCCTCATCCACCGCAATGCCTTTTTCTTCTAAGATTTCCTTGGTCAAATCCAGCGGGAATCCGTAAGTATCGTACAATCTGAAAGCATCTGCGCCACCAAGCTGAGTCTTACCTTCTTTTGCAACAGACTCCGCCATCTCGTTTAAGATGCTTAAGCCCTGATCGATTGTCTTGTTGAATTTATTTTCTTCCTGCGTCAGCACATTAAAAATAAACTCTTTCTTCTCCTCCAGCTCCGGATAACCATCCTTGGAGCCTTCGATAACCGTACCGGCCAGATTGGACAAAAATGCCCCCTGAATCCCCAGTTTCCTGCCCTGGCGCGCCGCACGGCGGATAATACGACGAAGTACATATCCACGTCCCTCGTTCGTGGGCATAATACCGTCGGAAATCATAAAGGTTGCGGAACGGATATGATCCGTAATAATACGGATGGACACGTCCGTGTCGTAATCCTTCTTATACTCTACGCCCGCGATTTCACATACTCTCGTGCGAAGTGCAAGCACGGTATCCACGTCAAAGATGGAATCCACATCCTGCACAACGGATGCCAAACGCTCCAATCCCATACCGGTATCAATGTTTTTCTGCGAAAGCTCTGTATAATTGCCCTTACCGTCATTGTCAAACTGTGTAAAAACATTATTCCAGATTTCCATATAGCGGTCACAGTCACAGCCTACGGTACAATCAGGCTTGCCGCAGCCGTACTTCTCTCCGCGGTCGTAATAAACCTCGGAGCAGGGTCCACAGGGACCGGAACCATGCTCCCAGAAATTATCCTCCTTGCCGAAACGATAGATTCTCTCCGGCGCAATGCCGATATCTTTATTCCAGATTTCAAAAGCTTCGTCATCATCCTGATAGATAGACGGATAAAGTCTGTCCGCAGGTAGTCCGACTACTTCCGTAAGGAATTCCCAGCACCATGCAATTGCTTCTTTTTTGAAGTAATCACCGAAAGAGAAATTTCCGAGCATCTCAAAAAAGGTGCCGTGTCTCGCCGTCTTACCTACATTCTCCAAATCGCCTGTACGAATACATTTCTGACAGGTTGTGACCCTTTTCCTGGGCGGAATCTCCTGTCCCGTAAAATAGGGTTTTAAGGGCGCCATACCGGAATTGATAAGCAGAAGGCTGTTGTCATTGTGAGGCACCAGCGAAAAACTTTTCATCTTCAAATGATCCTTGCTCTCAAAAAACTCAAGGAACATCTTTCGTAATTCATTAACACCATACGGTTTCATCGTAGTTTATTCCTTTCTATATCTCCGTCTTTAAAAATCAAACTTATCCGCAAAATATGCATCTAATTCCGCAATCGCAATACGCTCCTGCTCCATGGAATCGCGGAATCTTACGGTAACACAATTATCCGTCTCGGACTCGAAATCATATGTAATGCAGAAAGGCGTACCAATCTCATCCTGCCTGCGATATCTTTTACCGATATTTCCTCTGTCGTCAAATTCGCAGTTATATTTCTTGGATAACTGTGTATAAATCTTCTCCGCACCTTCGTTCAGCTTCTTGGACAGCGGAAGCACACCAATCTTGACAGGTGCAAGTGCCGGATGGAAATGCAGTACGGTACGCACATCGCCCTCACCGATTTCTTCCTCGTCATAAGCGGCGCATAAGAAAGCCAGAACCACACGGTCCGCACCCAATGAAGGCTCAATTACATAAGGCACATATTTCTCATTCTTCGTGTCATCGAAATAGGACATATCCTCACCGGAAGTATTCTGGTGCTGTGTCAGGTCATAGTCCGTTCTGTCGGCAATACCCCACAGTTCACCCCATCCGAAGGGGAATAAGAACTCGATATCCGTCGTTCCCTTAGAGTAGAAAGCCAGTTCCGCAGGATCATGGTCTCTGAGACGCATCTCCTCTTCCTTAATACCGAGAGAAAGCAGCCAATCACGGCAGAAACCTCTCCAATATTTAAACCATTCCAAATCCGTGCCGGGTTCACAGAAAAACTCCAACTCCATCTGCTCAAACTCTCTGGTACGGAAAGTAAAGTTTCCGGGCGTAATCTCATTACGGAAGGACTTACCGATCTGCCCGATACCGAAAGGAATCTTCTTGCGGGATGTTCTCTGTACATTCTTAAAATTGACAAAAATACCCTGTGCCGTCTCGGGTCTTAAATATACTGTATTCTTAGCATCCTCGGTAACACCCTGAAAAGTCTTAAACATAAGATTGAACTGTCTGATATCCGTAAAGTTATGCTTGCCGCAGCTCGGGCAGGGAATGTTCTTCTCCTCCACAAAATCTTTCATCTGCTGCTGACTCCACGCATCCACGGACTCCTCAAATGTAATGCCGTTCTCCGCAGCGTAGTCTTCTATCAACTTGTCGGCACGGAATCTCTCGTGGCACTCCCTACAGTCCATCAAAGGATCTGAGAAACCGCCCAGATGACCGGATGCCACCCATGTCTGGGGATTCATCAGAATTGCGCAGTCCACACCCACATTGTAGGGATTTTCCATCACAAATTTCTGCCACCATGCTTTTTTCACATTATTCTTCAGCTCCACACCCAGATTACCGTAATCCCATGTATTCGCCAGACCTCCGTAAATCTCGGATCCGGGATATACGAATCCTCTTGCTTTCGCCAAAGCTACGATTTTCTCCATTGTCTTTTCCATATACTATGTCCTCTCTATCTCTCCCACACACGGTAGGTTATTATCGTCATTATTCAAATACAATATAGGATAAAACGCTCTCGTTCGCGTTTTCCTTAGCAGGGTACACAACGTGGGCACCCTTCTTTCCGTAAAAAGAGACATCCAAATCGCTGGTTGCACTCTGGTTAATATAGAGAACTTTGCCGTAGGTATTCACCACAAGTTCCTCCGAGGGCTTCGTCGCGATAATCACAATCTGCTTCTTATCCCGTTCTTCCATAAAACCCAGTTCCATCGGTTCTCCTTCTGCCGAGATAAAGGCAACACCTTCCAGAGAATATCCATGTTTTCCCGCCTCGTCGAGTGTTCCCACAAAAAGCTCCCTGTTGTTAAAACCGCTGTAATCTTCGTCCGTCGCATAAGTAAGCTGAAGTAAAACCTTGCCGTCTTTCTCCTCCACAGATGAGAGTGTCACGCTGCCTTCGCCGTTATCTTCACAATACTCCGCCACTCTGTCCGCTGCCAATGCTTTGAGCCCGTCCATCTCATAATAATTCTGCTCAAAACCACCCACAATTTGATGGGTAATGGTTCCGTCCTTACCGATGGAAACGGAAGATACTTCAGGCGTTTTCTCTCCACCGCATCCCACAAGCACGCCGGACAACGCTAAAGCAAGCAGAAACGCTTTCCCTTTTCGCATACATTTTTCCTCCGGTCAATTCTAAACCGCTAACATACTGCCATACATTATATTAAAGATTATCCACAATTTCAAGACTTTTAAACGTTCTGTCAAGATATCGTCTGCGGTAATCGTCCGCAATCTCTCCCAGCTGCCCGAGCACCTTGGGAGTCACGGTAAATGTATAAAGTTTATCGATGCCCGCATCCGTTATGTAAGAAACCGCATATTCGGTGGACTTGTCCCAATGCTCTCCCGCCGGCATTCCCGGAAATTCTCCGTTTAACACCATTGCTTTCATCTCAAATATATAACGAACTAACCGATTCGGCAGTCCGTCGTGCAAAAGAGCGCGCAGAGACTGATAGAGAAGCTTAAGCATCTCCTTCTCATCATTGTTCTCTCTCGTATAATAATCCATCAACTCTAAAAAATACATACCGTAGTATGCACCCTCAAAGTCCTCTCTCAGCCCTTCAAAGTAATTGCTGATGGCCGCCTCCATAACATTATAGGAATTTCTGCCGACATATAACTTAAATTCACCGAAGCAGAAAGGGTTGGTAGCCGCAAGCAGCCTGCTGCCCTGCTTGCGTGCCCCTCTTGCAAAAGCGGAAATCTTACCCGACTCTTTTGTCAGAAGTACCACCCTTCTGTCGTATTCACCTATCGGTTCAGCCTTTAAAACCATTCCCGTAATCTGTGTATATTCCTGCATGAGAATGTTCTCCCGACTCCTCCTTGTTCTCACTGCGCTGTGTCTGCATATCGTCTGCCGCATTTCTGTATGCCAGAAAATCATCTATTTTTCCGCTGGCCATAAACTTTTCCCAGTAATTTATCTCATTCATCTTACGCCCCTAATCCTCTCTCATCAACTAGTGTTTAGGGTTCGCAGATTTACTTCTTTCTATTCTGTTTCTTTCGGATTATAACCGAAATTTTTCAGAAGATAATCACTGTCTCTCCAATCCTTCTTAACCTTCACCCAGAGTTGTAAATTAACCTGATTTTCCACCAACTCTTCTATGTCCGGTCTCGCCATGGAACCGATTTTCTTAAGCATACTTCCCTTCTTGCCGATAATAATTCCCTTGTGAGAATCCCTCTCACAGACAATCGTCGCCTCAATGTCAACAATACGTTTCTTAAATTTCATTGACTCAATGGTAACGGCTACACCGTGGGGAACTTCTTCTTCCAGACACCTGAGTGCCTTCTCTCTGATGAGCTCCGCCACAATCTGACGCATAGGCTGGTCTGTCACCGTATCCTCATCATAAAAAGGTTCACCGTAAGGAAGATACTTCATAATGCATTCAAGCAGAACCTCAAGCCCGTCTTTTTTGAGGGCGGACACCGGCACAATCTCAGCAAAGTCAAGCTGCTTTCTGTAAGCATCTATATAAGTAAGAAGCAATTCCTTCTTCACGGTGTCAATTTTATTAATCACCAGTATGACAGGCGTATTCGTCTTCTTAAGCTGCTCGATAATGTGCTGTTCGCCGGCCCCGATATAGTCCGAAGGCTCTACAAGCCACACAATCACATCCACTTCCGATATGGTGCGCTGTGCCACATTTACCATGTAATCTCCCAGCTTGTTCTTCGCTTTATGGATACCCGGCGTATCTAGGAACACAATCTGCCCCTCATCGGAAGTATATACCGTCTGAATCCGATTCCTGGTGGTCTGCGGTCTGTTTGATGTGATTGCAATTTTCTGTCCGATTAACGCATTCATCAATGTAGACTTGCCCACATTGGGTCTGCCAATCAGCGTGGCGAAACCTGCTTTATACTGTTTGTTGTCCTGTCTGTTTTCCTGATTATTCTCCATAAACCTCTCGTCAGCTTTCTGTAGGATTGTCATCTGTTTTCTTCTGGTCTGTGCTGCCCGCCTTCTTTAGCCGGCGTTTCGCCATGGCCTTGCGAACCGCTCTCACAATCAGGAATGCAGCGACAATGATAACCGCCCACACAACGATATAAGGAATGTGAACAATCACCCAGATTATAAAATTACTTATGCCGCGTCCCACACCTCTTAAGCTCTCCATAAAGCCGCTGCCGATTCGCTGCCATACGGTAGTCGTCTCGGTGGGTGTATACTGCTCCACCTCATCAACGGATAAATATACGGTGCTGTAGTTAATCTTATTGTCGAAAGTACGAAGCTGAGATTCCATACTCTCGAGTTGATACCGAACCTCCGACAGCCGTCCCTCTATGGTAATAATATCCTCCACAGTTTCTGCCTGCTCTATCAACTCAAGCAGTCTGTCCTGCTCCGCGATAAGCGCTTTCTTGTGGCTCTCCAAATCTACATACTGCAGCGTGACATCCATCACGGACTCAGAGCGGCTTATAATATTGGACTGCTCGGCCACCACCGTCAGAAAGGTGTCCAGATTATCCTTGGGTATACGTATCGTCATACTGGCATAGCGCAGATGTTTCGTGCCTATGTAATCGGATGAATAGTTACCGCCACGGTTGTAACTGGACATATCTTCTATGTAACCGCCCAGGGCCGTAACCCGCTGTTCTATAGCCGGCACCAGCACGTCAAACTGCTCCGTCTCCACATTGAGGTTGACGGTTTTGATCAGCTTTCTGTCTGCCAGTGCATCCTGCTGTGCCTGCGTAACATCGTTTCCTGCCTCCGTCACGTCATAATCTTGGTCCAACTCGGCTTCGTATACCTCTTCTGAGGCGGCCGCAGCCCCGTTACTGAACATATAATCCCCACCGGAATCATAGGCTGCCGTGGTGGCAGACTCATAAGCTGCCTTATCCGCTGCCAAACCCATTCCCGAAGAACTGCCGCAGGCGGTGAGCACTGCTGCTGCCAACACCGCAGCAAATGTTGTCTGTAACAATCTTCTCCTTTTCATACCTTTTCCTCCCTTGTCCTTTTATAATAATACCTTCGGTAAATTGGAAAAGTTGCAAATATTAGTGGAACAGATAATCTGTATTTTCAAACAGTTCGTTATTTGCCTTAATATTTTCCTCGTTGCCCACTACACACAGGCAATCCTCATCCATAAAGGCACGAATGTATTCCGCAAGCCCGCGGATTGTGTTCACATCCGTGGACAGCAACTCATCTCTGTCCTTCTGTGCCATCTCATAAGAATAATGCGTCATATATCCGGTAAGGGAATAACTGCCCTTCATCGCCGGAGTCATAGGCGTATCCATCTCACTGATTGCTCCGATGATATACTGTGTCATGGTTCTCTCATCAGCCTCAAAATGAGCGATATAATCCGCCGCTTTCTCATACACATCAATCGTATTTTTCAGGTTTGGATCCCTGTAAGATACGAAATAACTGTCGCCTGTTTTCATGAAATCGCACATACATCCGTAGGCACCGCCTTTCACGCGTACCTGTGTCCAGAGATAATCATATCCCATCATCACGCGAAGCACATGAAGCGCGCCGTTATAAGGCAGACCTTTCTTTCCGAAATTTCCCGCCCGGCACACATACTGAATTTGAGCCGATGTCATCAAGCCCTCGTTCTTTTTCACCGGATGAGGATCGTACCCAACTCCCTCTATCGAATCGGTATACAATTTACCCTTTAAATTCTCAATAAGGTTTTCCACCCCTGCCATTCCTTCATTCTCTGCAGTGTAATCCACCATCAGATTTTCCGGCCGGAAGATATAGCGAATCACCCTATTAAGCTTATCAATCAATTCTTCTTTTCTTGCGTCAAACTCATTCTCCAGACTCTCCAGGAGTTGATAGAATGGAATTCCTCCTATATGCTCCAGAACTATGGCCGGTTTGGACAGAAATGACAAAGCCCTGCCCGTCGCTACCCGATGTCCCGCCGACATCATCTCCGCCTGCTTGCAGGAACGTGCTTCCGCCACTAACTCATAGAGACGCTTCGCATCCGTATAATCAGAGCGTGTCAGGATTTCCTCCGCTAAAGCAAAGGCCTGCGGCAGATTCTCGTAGAGAACCTTTACTTTTAAGTCCATGGTTGCCGTGTATTTTGATAAATCTCTTGCGTCCGTGTAGGTAGTCACCACCGGAGTAATTCCTCCGGTCTGTAGATTAATCTCGTTGTACAGTTCACTGTAGCTGTAATTTTCCGTGCTCACCAAACCGAGAATCGTCTTTAAAATACCTACATACGGGAAAAGTTCTTCCGGCACTTGTCTTAAATCAAACATGAATCGCAGATACCCTATACCATTGGTGAAAACATCATGATGGAGAAGCACCGTATCACCGACTTTTTTCTCCACGTTATAATAGGGCGCCGCCTCTTTCTTCATATCTGCTCTGGACAAAAGCGGTATTTTCTCCAAGTCTTCCTTTGCGCTGGGCGCTTCCTGATACTGCCTGAGTTCCTCAGTCTGTCTGACAATCTGCGCAATCTCCTCACTGCTCATAGCTGCTTTCTTCTTGGCCAGTTCGTCCGCCAATTTCTTTTCTTTACGGCCCGTCAGCCCTTTCACAGGCTTGACGATTACCACGCTCTTATGCGTATTGCCAAGCAGATAATCTCTAATCAGTTCCTCAAAATAGGATGTGTCAACAGCCTCCTTCAACTCCCGGAAAGTGCCTAGCAGTTCCACATTGATAAACGGCTTGGAATCATCATATAACCAGGTCTCCAACATCTGCAGACCGTATAGGAGTCCCTTGGGCCTGGAGCCGTAATCCGCTTCTCTGTATTTAAACTCACTGTTGTTTAAATTTGCACGAATCGCTCTCTTGTCCAAGCCTTCTTCGACAAGTTTCGACAGAGATTCTTCCACAATACGAACAAATTCGTCTTTCTGCTCTGTATTGGCATTTTTGGCAACAATCGACAAATAAGGCTGCTTTATACCTATGTCATAGCCGCAGCTTATATCCGTACCGATTCCCGCATCCAAAAGCGCCTGTTTAACGGGTGCTCCGGGCATCATACACATTACATCGGCAAGGGTGTCAAATCCATAACACAATTTTCTGTCCGGCTGCACGCCGAAAGCAACGTTATAAGACAGATAGGTGTTGTCCTTGTCCGACTCACTCTCCATAATCGGATACTCTTTCTCAATCGTCACCGTCTCTGCGAAGGGTTTTTGCGTAGCAAGAACCGAATCTACCGAAAGCGCATCATATTTCGACAGATACTCCTCGTCGATCCACTGCAGTTTCTCCGCCATATCCATATTCCCGTACAGGTAGATATAGCTGTTGGAAGGATGATAATATCTTTTATGAAAAGCAAGAAACTCCTCGTAGGTAAGCTCCGGAATCACATCCGGGTCACCGCCCGACTCTACGGCATAGGCAGTGTCCGGATAGAGAGAATTCATAATCTCTCGCCACAGTACGTCGTCAGGAGAAGAAAAAGCACCTTTCATTTCGCTGTAGACAACGCCGTTGATCGTAAGTTCATCGTCGGCATTCTCCATCTCGTAGTGCCAGCCTTCCTGCTTGAAAATCTTCTCCTCATGATAGATGTTGGGATGAAGCACGGCATCCAGATATACATCCATCAGATTTTGAAAATCCTTGTCATTACAGCTTGCAACCGGGTACACCGTCTTGTCCGGATATGTCATGGCATTCAAAAAAGTGTTAAGCGAGCCCTTGGCAAGTTCGATAAAAGGATCCTTTACCGGAAATTTATCCGAGCCGCAGAGCACGGTATGTTCCACAATGTGCGCCACACCGGTACTGTCCTTCGGTGGTGTGCGGAAACCGATATAAAATACTTTATTCTCATCATCGTTAGACAGAAGCGCCACTCTGGCTCCCGTCTTGTTATGTTTTAACAGATATCCCACCGAATGAATATCTTTGATTTGTTTTTTCTCCAATACTGTATAGGCCTGCAACTGTTCTATCTGCATGAATGTGAAAACTCCTTTCTGTATACCGTTTGTCTTATAGTATACCACTCTTCTTAAAACTTAGCAAAACTATTACATTACAAAAAACGATGAGCCCCACTGTACGCAATTATAAACATAAAAGAACAGGCAGAGACGAATAAATTCGCCTCTGCCTGTTCAGAGTAAAAAGGGAATTTTACTATACTTTTGCAAGTATATTCAACAATGACAGATTTCTGTCATAATGTTGTCAATTTAACGCCTTTCCTGTCTGGCAATGTCAGTTTAACAAATAATTTTACGATAAGCAAGATAATTTTCCTAAATGTAAGTGTCATTCATCGCGCAATTTTACTTTTTTTTACACGCTGAATGCCATTAACGCAAGTTTCGACAATGCCAGCTCCTGCACGACCATCCCGCACTGCTTCTTTTTTGCCAGATTCATACCCACAAACTCGTCCAGTTTCATCACCTTGTTCTCATATACCGTCTTTTCCCCGCCGAAAAGCCGTTTCTTTTGTACCAGCATACTCACCTTCACTCTGGCCTTAAGCTGCAAATAGGTCTTATATGAAAACTGATCCGGAGTCATGTAATAAAGCTGGCTCTCCAGCGTTGTCTCCGAATCGGTATCCTTCAAAATATAATGTTCTACAATGCTCTTGTACTTAAATGCAACCATCTCCTGCGCCAATATCTCAGCATAACTGAATTTGGCACCCAGATAAATAAAACTTGAATCCTGCATAAAGTATTTAAAATCGTCATTCCGATTGTCCGTTGTCATATCAATACCTTTCTTTTATTCAAGGTCCTCTATTTTACCACCGCTCATGCGTATGGCATCCTCGATTACTTTTCTGCCAAGTCCCGACTCCGCCATCAATTCTTCAACCGTCACTTTACGGTGCAGTTCGCGAGCCAGCTCGTGCGCCGCATCCGCCACCTTATTGACTCTGTCCGCAATCCGCTTATCTTTCTTCGTCTCCTCGGCATTCTCTGTAATATACTCTTCCATGGCATCCATGATCATCTTGCCCAGCATCCCCTGAGCCTCGGATGCGTGTTCCAGTGCACCCAGCATGGTGACACCTATCGACAACGCCACATTGCCCTCTCCGATTAAGTCTTCCAGATACACACCCTGTCCGGCATAGAGTTTTGCAATCTGTACCACTTCCGTCAGATATCCTTCCGTCAATCGACGCTGGGCATCCACGTCTCCGGCCATAGCGGACAGTGTCACCGCCTCTCTCTCACCCTGTGTAAGCTCCGGCAACGCTTTTAACTCTTCCAGATAAGTGTCCAGATAATCTTTTTCCTCGTCCGCCAGATACTCGTCTAAGTCCACCGGCTCTCCGATGCCGATTTTCTGCCTATGCAGATAATCGTACACCATAGCCATCTGCTCCCGCGCCAGTCCAAGCGGCGCAAAAGCTTCCTCCACCTGTTCTTCGCTGATACAGTTTCCCTGCCCTGTGGCAGTTTTTTTCACTTGCTCCAATGTATTTGCAAAAAGAATTTCTTTGTCCATTACCGATTTATCCCCTCTTCACATGGGTGTGGGTATACAAATGTTCCTCACAATATTCATAGTTGCCGTCGCATTTAGAACAAAACCGAAACTGCATCCCGGGACTGTTTTCTTCCGTTCTGCCGCAGATTGCGCACTTATGCTTGGTAATTCCGGTATTCCTTCGCACATCCCGCTTAAATTCCTGCCGTCTGCGTATCTGTTTCGGATTCAAGCTTATCTTACTTCGCGATGTGATAAAGAATACGATGAAGTTCAACAGTGAAGCTCCGATGACGAACTTGCCTTCCACTCCCCTGCTGAAGAAATCAAACAATAACAAAATGCCATAGATAATTCCCAACACCTTGGCCTTAATCGGAATGATAAACATAAGGAAGAACTGCGCCTCCGGAAACGTCGCCGCATAGGCAAGAAAAATGGACATATTGACATAGTAGGTGCCAAAACTCAGCGAAACGATTGTAAAATATGACATTTGATCCGCCACACCGGCATCCCCATGAAAAAGATAGAAATAGCCCATCAACAGGAAACTTCCCGCAATCGTAAAGAGCATTCCCTGAAACAGATATACATTATAGCGGTAGGTTCCCCATGTTCTCTCCAGTGTCGTACCGATGGAACAGTAAACATATATCATAAGCAGTGCAAAGAAAATATTGCTGGTCGGGGGCGGAATCAAAATCCATGTAAAAAGCCGCCACACCTGCCCGTGTACAATGGCATACGGATTAAGCGAGAGATAATAAATCAGCGTATTGCTCCCATCCGCAAACTGAAGTACATATCCGATGGCATAACACGCAACCAACACAAAAGACAAATTCCTGATCGCATATTTTCCAAACTTACGTTCAAACGGACTCATGTTTTCCTCTTTTCCGCGCACGCACTATGCGCACTTGTCATAGCAATGTATTTTCAGAAACAAAACTGAATACATTTTAACATTCCTTTTTTTAATTGTAAACGCCGTTTCCAGTAATTATCCGATTGCTTTTTGCAAAACCGTGTCATATAATGACTATGTCTGTCAAGATAATGAAAATATTCGTGCTATAATACATAACTCATAAAACGGAGAGTGATATTTGAAATGAGTGAAATGCAATATACACTTGGTATAGACATCGGTTCCACAACCGTAAAAATTGCCATTTTAAATCAAAAACAGCAGGTTCTTTTCTCCGACTATCAACGGCATTTCGCCAATATCAGGGAGACTCTGTCGGATTTGCTGAAAAAAGCTTATGAGCAGTTGGGCAATGTGACGGTACACCCCATGATTACAGGCTCCGGCGGTCTGACACTCGCGAACCATCTTAAAGTGCCTTTTGTGCAGGAAGTCATCGCGGTTTCCACTTCTCTGCAGACGCTGGCTCCGATTACGGACGTGGCGATTGAATTGGGTGGAGAAGATGCTAAGATTATCTATTTCGAGGGCGGCAATGTGGAGCAGCGTATGAACGGTATCTGTGCCGGCGGTACAGGTTCTTTCATCGACCAGATGGCTTCCCTGCTGCAGACGGACGCTTCCGGGCTAAACGAGTATGCCAAAAATTATCATTCTTTATATACGATTGCGGCAAGATGCGGCGTGTTCGCCAAATCCGATATTCAGCCGCTTATCAACGAGGGCGCTACCAAGGAAGATTTGTCCGCCTCCATTTTTCAGGCTGTCGTAAACCAGACCATCAGCGGTCTTGCCTGCGGCAAGCCCATTCGCGGACACGTGGCTTTTCTGGGCGGTCCGCTGCACTTTCTGTCCGAATTGAAACAGTCTTTTATCCGGACACTGAAACTGGACGATGAACATATTATAGATACAGATAATTCCCATCTGTTTGCTGCCATAGGCTCTGCCCTGAATGCCAAGGAAGAAACTCATTATACAATGGAAGAAATGGTTGAAAAACTGTCTTCCGACATCAAGATGGAATTTGAAGTGGAGCGTATGGAACCGCTGTTTGCATCCAAAGATGAATACGATGCATTCTGCAAACGTCACGGCGCTCATCATGTGAATACGGCTGACCTTGCCTCTTATAAGGGCAGGTGCTTCTTAGGCATCGATGCAGGTTCTACCACGACGAAAGTCGCTCTGGTTGGAGAGGACGGTCAGCTTCTGTACTCTTTCTACAGCAGTAATGACGGAAGCCCGCTAAAAACGGCAATCCGTTCCCTCAAAGAAATATACTCTCTTCTTCCCGAGGGTGTGGAAATCGTCCGTTCCTGCTCCACCGGTTACGGCGAGGCGCTGATGAAAGCCGCTTTCCTCTTGGACGACGGCGAGGTAGAGACCGTGGCGCACTACTACGCCGCCGCCTTCTTTAATCCGGAGGTAGACTGTATTCTGGATATCGGCGGTCAGGACATGAAGTGCATTAAGATCAAGAATCAGACAGTAGACAGCGTACAGCTCAACGAGGCATGCTCTTCCGGCTGCGGCTCTTTTATAGAGACCTTTGCCAAATCATTAAATTACAGCGTGGAGGATTTCGCCAAGACTGCGCTCTTTGCCGAGCACCCGATTGATTTGGGTACGCGCTGTACGGTGTTTATGAATTCAAAGGTTAAGCAGGCCCAGAAGGAGGGAGCTTCCGTCTCCGATATTTCCGCAGGTCTTGCTTACTCCGTTATCAAGAACGCCCTGTTTAAGGTGATCAAAGTTTCCGACGCTTCGGAGCTGGGTAAGAACATTGTGGTTCAGGGCGGTACTTTCTACAACGACGCAGTACTCAGAAGCTTCGAAAAGATAGCGGACTGTCAGGCAATCCGCCCGGACATCGCCGGCATCATGGGAGCCTTCGGGGCTGCGCTTATCGCGAGGGAACACTACGAGGAAGGCGCACAGTCTTCTATGCTGAATATTGAGCAGATTACCAAGCTGCAATTCGAGACGAGCATGGCTAAATGCAAAGGATGTACAAACAGCTGTCGTCTGACCATCAATAAATTTACCGGAGGCCGTCAGTACATTTCAGGAAACCGCTGTGAGCGCGGACTTGGTAAGACCAAGAACGAAAGCGGCATTCCCAATTTGTACGACTATAAATTAAAGAGACTCTTCTCCTATGAACCCTTGTCCGCCGACAAGGCTTGGCGCGGCACGGTGGGAATTCCGAGAGTCCTAAATATGTACGAAAACTATCCGTTCTGGTTTACTTTTTTTACGAAGCTGGGTTATCAGGTTGTACTTTCTCCCAGCTCCAACCGCAAAATATACGAGTTAGGCATTGAATCGATTCCCAGCGAATCGGAATGTTACCCCGCGAAGCTTGCCCACGGGCATATCGCGTGGCTGATTAACCAGAAGGTGGATTTCATCTTCTACCCCGCACTGTTTTATGAGCGGGACGAGTTTCACGAGGCAAACAACCACTACAACTGTCCGATTGTCACCTCTTACTCGGAAAACATTAAGAACAACGTGGAAGAAATCGGCCGCG
Organism: Lachnospiraceae bacterium; assembly: GCA_022510565.1. Lineage (GTDB taxonomy): Bacteria > Bacillota > Clostridia > Lachnospirales > Lachnospiraceae > UBA3282. The sequence goes on from JAFLTE010000017.1 coordinate 26,738, forward strand.
GAGAAGTAGTCTTCCGCAATCCGTTTATGTCCTTCCGCGATTTAAAGACAATTACTTCCGCTCTCACAAAGGAATTTCAGGAGCTGCCTGTCACCGAAGTGATGGATGCCGTACAGGCTGCTTGGGATGAGCAGGCAAGCGCCCGTCAGGATATGCGCGACAAGGGTGAGGAAGTTCTCCGCTTTATGCAGGAAAAGCACATACGCGGCATCGTGCTTGCCGGAAGACCGTACCACATTGACCCTGAAATCAATCACGGCATTCCGGAGCTTATCAACTCCTATGACATTGCCGTTTTAACAGAGGATTCCGTCTCACATCTGGCGGAGCCGGAACGTCCGCTTATCGTGTCCGATCAGTGGATGTATCACTCCAGACTGTACGCTGCGGCAAGCTATGTGAAGACGCGGGATGATCTGGATTTGATTCAGCTAAACTCTTTCGGCTGCGGATTGGATGCCGTAACAACCGACCAGGTTAACGATATCCTGTCGGGCTCTGACAAGATTTACACTTGTCTGAAGATTGACGAGGTCAACAATTTAGGAGCGGCAAGAATCCGTATTCGTTCCCTGCTCTCCGCCATCAAGGTGCGGGAACAGAAGAATAAACAGCGTACTATCCGTTCCAGCGCCATCAACAAAGTGGCGTTTACAGAAGAAATGCGTAAGGAATATACGATTCTCTGTCCGCAGATGTCACCGATTCACTTCGAGGTTATGCAGGCAGGATTTGAGGCGTGCGGCTATCACTTCGAAGTGCTTGACAACGACAACAGACACGCCGTGGACGTGGGCTTGAAATATGTAAATAATGACGCATGTTATCCTTCCCTTATGGTGGTGGGACAGATTATGGATGCCCTGCTCTCGGGCAAATATGATTTGAATAAGGTAGCACTTATTATGACGCAGACGGGCGGCGGATGCCGTGCAACCAACTATGTGGGCTTTATCAGACGTGCGCTGGAGAAAGCCGGTATGCCACAGATTCCGGTAATTTCATTGAATCTGGGTGGTATCGAGACAAATCCCGGTTTCCACTTAAATGCGGAGCTTCTCATGCGTGCCGCATACAGTGCACTCTTCGGCGATATTTTCATGCGCTGTGTCTATCGTATGCGCCCTTATGAGAAAGAGGCAGGTTCCGTGGATGCCCTGCACGCAAAATGGGTGGAAAAATGCCGCGAATTTGTGTCTCGAAAGCACATGAACTACTTTACTTTCTGTAGAATGTGCCGTCAGATTATCAAGGAGTTCGATGACATACCGATCTACGAAGATATGAGAAAACCCCGCGTTGGTATCGTGGGCGAAATTCTGGTAAAATACGCTCCCGCTGCCAACAATCATCTTGTAGAATTGCTGGAAGCCGAAGGCGCGGAGGCAGTCGTACCCGATTTGCTGGATTTCATGCTCTACTGCTTCTACAACCAGATTTATAAGGCGGAATATCTGGGTACTTCCCATAAGGCATCCGTCATCTCCCGGGCGGGTATCTGGGCGCTTGAAAAGATGCGTGGAACCGCCGCCAAAGCGTTTGAACAGAGCAGGCATTTCACACCGCCGGTGAGCATTTATAAAATCGTGGAATATGCGGAACCGATTGTAAACATAGGCAATCAGACCGGAGAGGGATGGTTTTTGACCGGTGAGATGGTAGAGCTGATTCACAGCGGTGTTAACAACATCGTCTGCACGCAGCCTTTTGCCTGTCTGCCGAACCATGTAGTCGGCAAAGGTGTTATTAAGGAACTGCGCAAACGATTCCCGCTCTCCAACATCGTAGCAATCGACTATGATCCGGGTGCCAGCGAAGTCAATCAGCTGAACCGAATCAAGCTGATGCTCTCGACCGCACAGAAAAATATGAAGAAAGAGGCATAAAAAAGCAGATGTAGGAGTTTCCTACATCTGCTTTCTTACTATCAAATATTCATTATCCAACTGATAGAATGAACAGTCGAAGTTGCCGCCGCTTAAGAAACGGCTCATATCGTCCTCGTCCAAATCCACCATACACACATAACATTCATAGTCTTCGTCGTACTGATAATTGCTGCAAGTATCACAACTACTCATCGCAAAACCTCGTTTATTTGATAACTAATGTTGTTTAATAAAAAGTCCTGTCCACTTTACGATTTACGAAACGAATTTTGCCTCTGATTTCATCTTCCAAATCCTGAATCGCTTCCTCCGCCGCTTCTTTCTGCAACTGATTCACACAGAAAACACATGTTCCGAACTTTTCACCCGAAAAGAGTTTCGGTTTCTCCCATTTCACGAAATAAGAAACTCTGTGTTTTAACAGAACTTTCTCGATTTTTTCCTTCGTGGAAATGTCAGTCACCTGGCACCACTCCAGCTCATTATGTACCTTTACTTTCTGATATGCTGTTTCCATACCATGAACCCTCCGTTATGTCTTGTCTTCCAAGCTTCTTAGATTATATCGCATTTTATGCAAATGTGCAATTGTTGCAACAACACACTTTTTATGTTAAGGTATATTGTATCGGTCAGCGTCACCACATATTCAAAACATGAACTCGGCGCAGGAAAGTTGAGGAACCACAATGCCTATTAAAATACCTGATTCTTTACCGGCAACGGCTACCTTGGAAAATGAAAATATTTTCGTTATGACGGAGTATCGTGCAATGCATCAGGATATCCGTCCTCTTAACGTACTCATTCTCAACCTCATGCCCACCAAAATCGTGACGGAAACACAGCTTTTACGCAAGCTGTCCAACACACCGCTTCAGGTCGATGTGGAGTTTCTGCAGACCGCCAGCTACACACCGCAGCATATCGATTCCAACCATCTGGAATCCTTCTATACAACGTTTGAGCAGGTCAAAGACCGCAAATACGACGGCATGATTATCACCGGCGCTCCTCTGGATTACGTTAAGTTCGAGGATGTCACTTACTGGGATGAGCTGTGCACAATCATGGAGTGGGGCAAAACCCACGTACACTGTACACTGCATCTGTGCTGGGGCGCCTTTGCGGGTCTGTACTATCTGTACGGTCTGGAGCGCTATGACATGGACACGAAGCTGTCCGGTGTATATCCCCATAAAATCCTGAAGAAGAGTTCTCCTCTTTTCCGGGGATTTGACGATGTCTTCTATGCTCCCCAGTCGCGCGCTATGGGCATTTCCGAAGAAAAAATAGCATCGGTACCGGAATTGGAGTTGATGGCCGTCTCCGACGAAGCGGGTGTCACCATTGTCAAGACCACCGACAGCCGTCATTTCTTCATCACATGCCATCCGGAATATGATGCGGACACGTTGGCGCAGGAGTATTTCAGGGATTTAAATAAAGGCATGAATCCCGCTGTCCCGGTGAATTATTTCCCCGACGACAATCCGGAGAATCCCCCGATTGTCAACTGGCGTTCCACAGGTCAGTTATTATACTCCAACTGGCTCAACTACTACGTATACCAGACTACCCCTTATGATACACGGGATATTTAATATCTGAATAAACTGTCACAAGTACTCGTCCATAAACATCTCTTCCGATATGATGCGGATGCCCAACTCTTTTGCTTTCTTGTTTTTGGACGACTGAGACGTTAGGTCGTTGTTGATTAGGCACGTCGTCTTAGCGGTGACGCTGCCTGTCACTTTCCCACCTTTCGCTTCAATTTCATCCTTCAGTGCGTTACGGTTCTCGTAATGCTCTAAACTTCCCGTAATGACAAAACTCATTCCCTGAAGCGTCTGCTCACTCTCATTTACCGTTTCGTGGGCAATGTGCAATTCCGCAAGCAGATGATCGAGCTGCTCCATTTTCTTAGCATTATTAAAAAATACACGAATGCCCGCAGCAATCACTTCGCCGATGCCGTCGATTTCACTCAGTTCCTCCGCAGTCGCCTCTCTCAGCGCCTCAATGGAAAACCCGAAATGTCTGCATAGGACCTTGGCATTCGCCACACCGATATTCTCGATTCCCAATCCATAGATCACCCGCGGAAGCGTGGTTTCTCTGGCTGTTTCAATGCTCTGTATCAGATTGTTGTAAGACTTCTCTCCGAAGCCCTCCATCTGCGTAATCTCCTGCTCATAGCGGCTCAACTTAAAGATATCCGCAAACTCATGCAGAAATCCTCTGGCAAGAAACTTCTCAAGCGTGGACTCCGACAAGCCCTCCACATTCATGGCATCTCTGCTTACAAACAGGGTAAAAGACTTAATCTTCTTGGCATCACAGTCGGGATTGTTACAGTACAGTGACTGTACGTCATTGACCTGACGAATCTGTGTAGGCTGCCCGCATACGGGACAAGCCTTCGGAATCTCCAGCGTATCACTCTGCGTCAGATTCTCGGCAATCTGCGGAATAATCATATTGGCCTTGTAGACCGTGATGCGGTCACCGAGACCTAATTTCAGCCCTCTCACAATGCTGATATTGTGCACCGATGCACGGCTTACGGTGGTTCCTTCCAGCTCTACCGGCTCAAAGATTGCCACGGGATTAATCAGACCGGTGCGGCTGGCGCTCCACTCCATCTCTTGAAGCGTAGTCTCCCTCAGCTCATCCGCCCACTTAAAAGCAATGGAATCTCTGGGGAATTTGGCCGTTCTGCCGAGAGACTGCCCGTATGCAATATCGTCGTAAAGCATTACCAATCCGTCGGAAGGGATGTCATAGGTCTGAATTTTATTCTCAAAGTACGCAATGGCATCCATAATCGTATCGGGACTTACCAATTTATATTCCACCACATCGAAGCCCTGTTTCGCCAGAAAAGCAAACTGTTCCTGCCTGGAATTGGCAAAATCCACATTCTCCGCCTTGACTAAGCTGTATGCATAGAAATGGACATTTCGTGACGCCGTCACCTCGTTGTTAAGCTGTCTTACGGAACCGCTGCACAGATTTCTCGGATTCTTATACTTACCTTCCGCATCCTCGATCCGGCTGTTAATCTTCTCAAAATCACTGTAACTGATAACCGCCTCCCCGCGTACCACAAGCCCTCCCTGATACGGTATTGTAAGGGGAACGTTGCGGAATACCTTGGCATTGTTGGTAACTACTTCTCCCACTTCCCCGTTGCCTCGCGTGACGGCCTTCGTCAGTTTACCCGACCCGTAATGTAATACCACGGTGAGCCCGTCTAACTTCCAGGACAGCAGTGCTTCCTTGCCATTCAGCCAATCACGCAGTTCTTCTCTGCTCTTGGTCTTGGACAGCGACAGCATAGGCTGCTCGTGGCGGTCTTTAGGCAGTTCATCCACAGCCTCATATCCCACATTTCCGGTAGGACTGTTGGCCAAAATGACTCCCGTCTTTTCTTCCAGAGCCACCAGTTCGTCATAGAGACGGTCATATTCAAAATTGCTCATAATCTCCGTATCCTGCGCATAATAGGCCTTGGAAGCGCTGTTCAAAAGAGACACAAGCTCTTTCATACGGTTCATTTCATTCTCGTTCATCATTAACACCCTAATTACTATTTTGTATCAGTCCGCATATTTCATACAGACTTCTTATCTCGTCTCGGGACAATTCCCTGTACTCTCCGGGTTTCAAATTCCCCAGCTCTATATTAATAACGCGTGTTCTCTTAAGTGAGGCAACCTCGTAGCCCTGTGTCTTACACATACGGCGAATCTGTCTGTTCAACCCCTGCGTAAGCACCATACGAATGGTCTTAGCTCCCAGCTGTTCAATCTCACAGGAACGGGTTGTAACTTCCAATTCATCCAGATAAACCCCGCCCCGCATATTGGACAGCGCTTCTTTGCTCCATTCCTTAGTTGTCTTGACAATATACTCTTTCTCGTGCCGGTTTGCTCCGCGCATCATAGCATCTATGAGCGCACCGTCGTTAGTCATCAACAAAAGTCCTTCCGAATCCTTGTCCAGTCTGCCCGCATAGGTAACACGGACAGGATAATGAATCTCCTGCGTCACGACTTTCTTCGCATGAACATCTCTCTCCGTGCAGACCACTCCTACGGGCTTATAATAGGCGAGAACCACCGATCTGTCACGTCCCGCAACCTTTTTGCCGCGGACGCAGATTTCATCCTGCGCCGTCACCTTCATGCCCTGCACGGCAGTCTGACCATTGACCGTAACAACTCCCTGCTCAATCAGCTTGTCCGCATCCCGCCTTGAGCAAATACCGCAGGAAGCCAGATATTTATTCAATCGAAGTTCTTCCATGATGTCAGTTACTCCTTCGGCTCCACGGCATGCTCTAACAGGAATTCACGCCATACGTCGTAGTGCTGCGCATACAGATGCACCCCGTCAAAAGTCCAGTCCGCATTTAAGTACCCTTCCTCATCGGTAAAAAGCGGATTCGCATCCAGATAGAAAATATCAATTCCGTTGGCCAGAGATGCCGATGCGGCGTTCTTATCGTTGATGTTAATATTATTGAACTCTGTCTCCGGATTATTCTTGGCTCTGCTGACATGGAGATTAGCCATAATGTAAATGATGGCATCCGGCTGCCACTCTCTGATCTGATCTACCACCTTACGGTACTGCTCCAGATACATTTCCGTATTGCCGTAGCCCAACTCGTTCATACCAAGCATAATATATACCTTGCCATACTGCTTCTGCTGCAGAACCTGAGTAAGGTCTTCCTTATTTCCGGTCTTCTGATATGTCACTCCTTCAGGTGCCAAGAGCTTAAAAAGCATCATGCCGCTGTCACAATAAAAGTCTGCTTCATCCAGACCGGCATAGTCCGATATCCCCAAAGTTCTGGAATCTCCCAAAAAAACAGCGTCATTAAAATAACTATCGTTTTCTTTTGTGTATGGGTACTCTGTAGTCAATGCAACTTTTCCTGCATCGGAATAATAATAGGAATCTATCTCCTGCGGTTCATAGATTTCATATTTTGTAACACCGACTACAGTTTCTTCCGTATTTTCGGCACTTTCCAAAGCATCTCCATCGTTTTCAAGTTCATCTTCGCCCTCTATATCGTCATTTTCTTCCTTGCGTTCTCCTGCATTTTCCATTTCTTCCAAATTATTCTCGCCCGTATTTTCCAAAACATTTCCATTTTCAGAAACAGGCTCGGATGCAACATCAATCGGTATTTCGTCAACCGAAACACTGTTTCCCATTGTCTGACGCACTATCGTCTCAGCATCTTTGGCAATGGCTCTGATACCAATTTTGTCGGAGCACACCATCACTGCCAGCGAAGTCACTACCACCGCAATCAGGTAAGGGCAATTGTATAAGACTTCTCCCAATGCCCCTACCTTTTGTTTCTTTACCGTATGCTTTCTCGCATTATGTCTTTTTATCTTACGTCTCTTTTTTTCATTCTTCATAGGTACATCCCTCAGCCTCTAAAACCTAAAATATAAGAAAGGATTGTTACTTCCCACCATAATTTCATGCACAGAAAACCAGAAAATTAAAAGCAAAACCACCACCGAAAACCATCTGTCCCTGTATTTGCGGTACAACTGCGCCGGAAAAGGCGTGATAAACAAAAAGCAAGCAATCAATAACACCCAATATTCTTTCAAATACCGTGTAAAATGCTGCACTCCCACCAGGGCAACCGTGCTGTGGAGTCCGAACATATTGCCGAGATATGCCGTAAGCTGTCCCATATCACTGATTCCAAATACCACCCATGTAATCGGAATGAGAAGTAACGTATATATGTGTCCCAACACACGGGTACGCTCCAGCCTTTTACCGTATGTATTCTTCTCTACCGTGAGAATCACGAAAAACAGCAGTCCCCATAATACAAAATTCCAGTCCGCCCCGTGCCACAATCCGGTTAACGCCCACACAATAAAGAGATTGCACACCGTTCTGAAACGTCCTTTGCGGCTGCCGCCCATCGGAATATAGACATATTCCCGAAACCAGCTGCCCAGTGTAATATGCCATCTGCGCCAGAACTCCGAAATCGAGCGGGACACATAAGGGTCATTAAAATTGCGAGGAAGTCTGAATCCCAGCATCTTGCCGAGTCCCATTGCCATCACGGAATATCCCCAGAAATCAAAATATATCTGGAAAGAATAGGCGGCCGCTCCCAGCCATGCCACTGTAATATGTAAGTTGCCCGCACCCGCCGACATAATCGTATTCCACAGTGTGCCGATCTGATTGGCTAGAAGTACCTTTAGTCCCAGACCTACGGTGAACAATTTCAGACCGTTCTCCAGATTCCTGATACCGATTTTGCGGGAAACCATTTTATCGGCCACTTCCTCATACCGCACAATCGGTCCTGCAATCAGCTGCGGAAACATGCTTACGTAGGCAGCAAAGGAAACAAATCCGACCGGTTCCTTCGTCGTCCCCCGATAGCAGTCAACCTGATAGGACACCATCTGAAAAGTATAGAAGCTGATTCCAAGCGGAAGCGTCAGCGCGAGAATCGGTGTAATCTCTCTCCCCGCAAGGCCGTTTACGGTCTGTGCGGCAAAGTCCCAATATTTGAATACAAACAACATACCGAAATCTATGACTAACGACGTACAAAGCGCTATCTTCTTACGTCTCTTTCTCTTCTTAGCACGATTCTGCTGCGGAGAGCGGGGCTCCCAGAACATATATCTGTTAAGACAGAAATTAATCAGCACAGAAAAAACAAGTAGCAGAACAAAATACGGTTCTCCCACTCCGTAAAAAATCAGACTTCCCGCCAACAGCACGAAATTGCGAAATTTGGCGGGAACAATCAAATATATCAACATAAAAGCCGGCAGAAACCGGAACAAAAACCCTATACCGGAAAATAACATAGATAACGCTCCCAGACACAAACTAAGGTATTATATACCCATAAAAGAATCTATATCTAGTATATTCCAGTCGACATTATTTTACAAGAGCTATTTGCGACAGATCACAAAAGATTGTGCGTCAAGCGTATACCCTCCATTCTCTTTTGTTCCTCCTCCGACTGCGAATATCTGCTCGTACTCCGTCAAATCTACAGGAAGCTTCTCGACAGATTTCGACGGATTGCACATGAAAATCAAGTTTCCTCTCTGATATGCGAAGCCTCTTCTGCCTTTCTGTGCAAACAGAATATTCAGATTGTCATGCGCCGAGAAAGCGGTCTGTTCTTTTCTGACACGAAGAAGCTCTCTGACTGTGTGATAAAGGGAATCCGCATTCTTTTGCTGCGCTTCTACCGTGGGTGCGCCCTCCTCCATATCCACCGGAAGGTAAAGAGACGACTGTTCTGCCTCAGAAAAGCCGTAGTTAAGACTACCGTCCCACTGCATCGGTGTCCTGGAACCGGTTCGCGTGTAGCCGCCCTCTTTGCAGGGCAGATTCTGATAGCGCATACCAATCTCATCCCCGTAATAAATAAAGGGCGCTCCGGGCATGGTAAACAGAAACGCATATGCCAGTTTCAATTCCCTCTCGTCCAGATTGTGAGCTGCACGGATCATATCGTGATTGCCCGTAATCAGACAGTACAGCCCTTTGTTCCGGATTGCCTCATATTTCGGAAGATACTCCTCCAGGAAGTTCGTGATGCTTCGCTTGCTTTCCTTCTTGAAAAAGCTGTCGTCACGTCCTGTTTTATCATAATCACGCATCAGCAAATTGTAGCCGTTGCCGAACCAGTCCAGGAAAAAGTCCATCTGAAATCCCGCCATTCCAATCGCCGAGGCAGGATTATTCCACTCGGACACAAGCGCTGCGTTCGGGTACTTTGCCTGCACCTGCTGAATAATATCGCTCCACACCCGACAGGTGCCGCTTTTGACCTCATCGTCACCCTTCACAAGAGAATCCGCCATATCCACACGGAAACCGTCGCATCCCATCTTAAGCCAATAGCACATCACATCCACCATAGCCGCTCTCGTGGCAAGGCAATCCGGATGCTCAATAGGCTTCTGCCACTGCTCCTTCGGATTTAGAAATCCGTAGTTTAGCGCAGGCTGACACTTAAAATAGTTGATAATATATGCGCCATCCCGCTCGCGTTCACCCGCAATGTACGGAAAACCTTCCGCCCTCTGAAACCAACTGTCAGTCCATATATAACGGTTGGAGTACTCATTCACCTCATTTTTACCACTCTGTGCAAACCACTCATGCTCTTCAGATGTATGCCCCGGCACAAGGTCAAGCAGAATGTGCATTCCCCGCCTATGTACCTCGGCAAAAAGACGCTTCAAATCTTCAATTGTTCCGTATCTCTCCGCCACCTTCTTATAATCCCTGACATCATAGCCGGCATCTTTAAAAGGCGAGTCATAGCACGGGTTCATCCAGATGGCATTGCATCCCAAATCCTTAATATAATCCAATTTTTCAATAATTCCGTTAAAGTCCCCGATTCCGTCTCCGTTGGAATCCTTGAAAGACTGGGGATAGATTTCATAAAATATTGCTGTCTTTAACCATTCCGGCATTGTTTTCCTCCTTATCATCTGCGCAGTCCCTTCGGATAGTGATTTTTCATCTGTCCGCCTGCCGCCTTGCCAAACCCTATCGAACAGCCCTGTACGGACAAAAGATACCAGCCCTTCCGCTCAGCTTCCACCGTGAAAGTCTCGCCCCGCACATACCGCTCAGCTTGTTCAATCGTCATCTCATAATGATTGCGAACTTCCTCAGGATGGAGATATAATGCCAATGCATGGGACGGTTTAAATCTGTCCTTCTCACAAAAACCAAGCTGTAAGCCGGGCCTTTCTACCTGAAGTCCCCTAAGAGGTATCATTTGCTCCGGTATGAGATAAAGAGCTTCGCCAAAATTAAATAACACCCGTTCTATAATCAACCTCTCAGCGCCTGCCTCTGTCAGGCCCAAGTCATCATATAAGAAGCTTTCGCACAGCTGTTTCGATGTTGTCTCATTCTCTCTTACCTTATTTTTTTCTTTTCCATTATTGCTCTCTTTTCTTTCCTTGCGGATTCCTTTCTTATTATTCTTTCGCACAGCTGTCAGCTCCTGTGCCATCGTTCGATAAGATTGGCTTTCCTGCTCTCTCTCGCCCGCCTTGCAAAGCTTTGCAACGAAGTGCCCCTCACCCTCTACCCGATGCGGCCAGAGCCGCTCTGTGTTCTCCAAACGAAATTCGGGATGCGCTTTAACAAAAGCGTCAATGACATTCTCGTTTTCTTCTACAGAAAAGGTGCAGGTAGAATATACCATTACACCGCCCGCGCACACCATCTGTGCCGCATGCTCCAATATATCCCGCTGCCTTGCGGCGCACATGGACACATTCTCAGGACTCCACTCATTAATCGCCACATCATCCTTACGAAACATCCCTTCTCCGGAACATGGCGCATCCACCAGCACTCTGTCAAAAAAAGCCGGAAAGTATTCTGCCAACTTCTTAGGCTCCTCTCTGCAGACCACGCAGTTGGCAACGCCCATACGCTCAATATTCTGAGACAAAATTTTTGCTCTTGACGGCACAATCTCGTTGGACACAAGCAGTCCCTGCCCCCGCATCCTGCCCGCAATCTGAGTACTTTTGCCTCCCGGAGCGGCGCACAAATCCAGAATCCTCTCTCCCGGCTTTGGGTCAAGCGCCGTCACTACCGCCATAGCGCTGGGCTCCTGTATATAGAAAGCGCCCGCATCATGGAAAATACTCTTGCCCGGCTGCTGTGCAGCTTCATAATAGAAACCTTCCTCCGCCCAAGGAACCTCCCGCAGCGTAAAGGGCATTTCCTTAAGGAAACTCTCCTTATCCAGTTTCAATGGATTGTACCGCAATCCGTATGTTCGCCCGCTGTTATAGCTTTCGAGGAAAGCGTCATATTCTGTGCCGAGCTGTTCTTTCATTCTCGTAAGAAAGGACGACGGCAGTTTTTTATTCACATGATTATGATGATTTATATTTTCCATGTCTCAAGTATATCAGAGTGTCTGCAAATATGCCATTGCATTTTGTCCGGTTTATATCATCGCTATATCGGCAAACTGCTGTGTTTTCACGTATTTGCCTTACTATCCTTGTAACATTTCATTCTTGTAATCTTCTTATGTACAAACTATAATATTATGCATATGGGTCAAGATATGTGATTTACACGATTAATATATATGATTTCAATGATTTACGAATGAGAGGAGATTATGAATTATGTCACAGATTTGTATTATCATTGCAATCGCTGTCTATCTGATTGTAATGATCTATGTGGGGCTTCGGTTTTCCAAAACCAATACCAGCGCTTCCGACTTCTATCTGGGCGGCAGAAAGCTCGGACCTTTTGTTACCGCCATGAGTGCAGAGGCTTCCGATATGAGCAGTTGGCTGCTGATGGGTCTGCCCGGTGTGGCTTATCTGTCCGGTCTGGCTGATGCGGGCTGGACGGCAATCGGTTTGGCAGTCGGTACCTATATTAACTGGCTGATCGTTTCCAAACGGATCCGCCGCTACACAAGCAGGGTTCACGCCCTGACGCTGCCGGACTTTTTCGCCAAGCGTTACGGCGACGACAAGCATATTCTGACATGCGTTTCCGCTATTATCATCGTCATCTTCTTTATCCCCTACACCGCTTCCGGCTTCGCCGCCTGCGGCAAGCTGTTCAACACACTGTTCGGGGTAAACTATATGGTGGCTATGATTTTAAGTGCGGCAGTCATTGTCCTTTACTGTACAATGGGTGGTTTTCGAGCAGTGAGCACCACAGACTTTATCCAGAGCATTACCATGTCGATTGCCCTGCTTGTCGTAATTTTCTTCGGCGTTTCAAGCGCCGGCGGATTGGATACGGTCATTGATAACGCCAAAGCGCTGCCCGGCTATCTGAGCATGTTCCAGACATACGTGACATCGACCGGAGAAAGCGCTCCTTACGGTGCACTTTCCATCGCTTCCATGATGGCGTGGGGACTGGGCTACTTCGGAATGCCTCATATCCTGCTTCGTTTCATGGCAATTGAAGACGAAAATAAACTGAAGCTTTCCAGAAGAATTGCCTCCGTATGGGTGGTCATCTCCATGGCTATCGCATTATTTATCGGAGTAATCGGCTACAGCATGTCCAAGGCATCTGTAATCCCGACATTGGAAGGCAGCAATTCCGAGACAATCATCGTGCAGATTGCTTCCGTTTTAAGCCGTTATAACGTATTGGCAGCATTGATCGCCGGCGTGATTCTGGCAGGTATTCTGGCTGCTACGATGTCCACTGCAGACTCGCAGCTTCTCGCAGCGGCATCCAGTATTTCCCAGAATCTTTTACAGGACTTTGGTAAAAAGAAGCTGGACACCAAGACCTCTGTTAAAATAGCACGTGTTACTGTAATTATCATTTCCATAATTTCCGTCGTACTGGCATCCGATCCGAACAGCTCCATCTTCGAGATTGTGTCCTTTGCATGGGCAGGCTTCGGCGCAGCATTCGGACCGATTGTACTGTGTGCACTGTTCTGGAAACGCTCCAATAAATGGGGCGCACTCTGCGGCATGATTGCCGGCGGTGCTATGATATTTATATGGAAATACGGCATTGCGAAATTAGGCGGTGCATTCGCCATCTATGAACTGCTTCCTGCATTTCTCATTGCCTTGGTTGTCAATGTGGTCGTGTCCCTTGTGACTGCAGCGCCGAGCAAAGAAATTATTAAAACTTATGAGGAAGTAAACGCAAAGAACTAAACGATAAAAGATATGAAAGCGCAGGCCGTTAAGCCTGCGCTTTTTAGTACACTTTATTTGCTTCTCAACTGTTCGGATATGTCACCTCGTCAAGCCAAGACATAGACGAATACATAATACCCGGATTCTTATATAGCTCGCCGTCCAAGTGATTCCCGTTTATTCGTAAGGTATAATGAAAGTAGTCAATAAAGTCAGCACTCTCCGCCTCGCACTGAATATGCACGATACCATTTTCCCTGATAAAGTAGGAATATCGAATTTCTATATAGTTTTCTTCCCCATTTTCCTCTTCGATTGCATCAAGCAGTTCCTTCGCGTTGTCGTATTTGAGAAAGTCCTTTTCCGAAAGGGTTGCTGCACCGTACTCCTTATACTTACCGTCTTCATAGTAGAGATATGTGTCTACCCACGTATGCCCCAGCCATAAATCATCCGCTTTCTCATACATCATATCATACCCCTCAACATCGAGAATAATGTCATTCGTGTTATTCATATAAACATAACCGTAATTCTGGTCCACGAGCACTTCTATCTGCCCGTCATGAAGCGCCAGAATGCTGTAGGATTTGCCCGTACCTATCATATTAAATCCGTTGACGACAATGTGGCTCTCCTCATCAAGTTCCATTGCATCAATGTCATAGTCATCATACCACTGAACTTGCATTACCTCATAGCAACTTTCCAAGTCACTGCTGCAATACCAGATACAGTAATCGTAGCCGCCGTCATCATCGGTAATGCCTACCATCTCTCGCTCGCCGTCCCTGTCCATATCAACACTCACATATTTATAAATGCGGCTATCGCAAGCCTCATCCAAAAGCGAAAGCATCAACTTATCGTGGACATCTGTAGGCTCCGGACGCACATACTCGTCGTCATACTCCGCCTCATCCTGTGCTTCCTCTTCTGTCTCCTCAGTATATTCCGAATCTGCTTCAGCCATATCATCTATCATGTCCGATGCCGTACCATCACCGTAAGAAACTCCGAGAAGCTGCATGGAAAGCAGAATCGCCATCTCTATCGTGCCGCTGCCGCCGGCAAAAATTCTTATTAATAATTTTATCATTGGATTTCCCTCTAAACTTACCAAGAATCGTAAGATTTCGATACTGAAATTGATATGATTATAGCATCAATTACCCTTCAAAACAATAAAGAGTTGACCATAAAGTCAACTCTTTGCTATTTCCCAAGCGTGCTGTATTGTCCGTTCTTATCGTAGGAATCGAGCAGATAGTGATTCTCCGCCTGCATGGACAGCACTTCCTCCTTACTGACAGGACGAGTGCCCCTCTGCTCTTTCTCAGGCTGCCTGCGGGACATCTTTAATGGTTTCTGCGTATTTACTGTCTGTCCGGATTGCTTCCCATAGATGTCTTTCAGTTTAGCGGTACTCTGCTTGATACGGCTCTGCACCTTAATCACAGACTGTCTGGCGCTCTCCACCACGCTGTATACTTCCGCGGGCAGGAGTGACTGCACTACCGTGGCGGCCGCCTCCGGTCCTGTCACCTGATTTCCTTGGCTGTTGCGCGAGGTTGATATCACTTTATTGTTCACAGCCTCTTTCTCACCATCAATCGCCAATCCATCCGTCCCAAAACCGCCGGATTTGTACTTTCCATAGTTTTGGTCGAAGGTCCCGAAACCGATACTCTCCGGCTGTGTCTGCACACTGGAAGCTGCCGCCGCTCCTGTCTCCCGCGGTTTCATGGTAATATTTGCCACAATATCCGTTCTGTTTTTCGGATGATGAAAATGAGATGTGTGCCATGTAACCACATGATAATCCGCAACCTTACGTTCCTGTTGTATCCAGTTCAGTACATTCATAAGAATGATGATACCTTTCACTTAACGGAAATAGTTAAAATAGTTTCCACTGTTCCCGTAATTTTTGAATAAATTACTGTATGAATTGCTGGCCTGAGCCGTCATATTACGCTCCGCACTCGACTCCACGGAATCGGCCCACATAGATGCGCGGGCAGCGACACCACTCTTGCCGTTCCACACTTTCTCAAGAGTTTCAATATCCGCACTCGCCAATTTATCGTCGTCCACCGTGAGCGTTCCGTCGGCATTTCTTGACACGCCGCAGGATGCCAACTCTGTCCTGTTCAGACTGGTAATACTGTTAAGCTGTGTCAAATAAGTGGTATCCGCTCTTGTGCCTGAATCTTTCAAATCCGCCAACATACTGTTGTATTGAGCAACAAAACTCTTAATATTGGATACAATCTCCGATGTGTCACCGCTCTCTTTAGCCTTGGCAAAAAGCGAGTTGTCGCTCTTGTCCGTCAGCTTATCCGCATAATCTATAACCTGCCCTGCATGATACTTCATATTATAATACAATTTCTGTGTCTGTGCTGCAGTTTTAACATTTTGTGTTAACAGATTGTTTCTGTTATTAACAGAACTAAGCAAATCAGCTCTGCTTGTCTTTTTATTCCGGGTACTTCTGCTTAACGCACGTTGCAGCAATGAAGTAGTACTATTACCGTTTGCACCTAACAGACCATTCATATAATTTCGTGGAACTCTCATATATATTCTCCCTTCTGTGTTATGCCCTACACTAAGTATATCGTGATTTATAAAGAAGAATATAGAGGATTGTAACCAACCGCTTTGTTTTGGTTATGAATTACTCTCACCCTGCAGCATGAGTGTCAGGATAAACATATTTTCGCCCAACTCATACTGCATTGTTCCGTAGTACTTTTCCACACAGCTTCGCATATTGCTCATTCCCATTCCGTGAATTTCCTCGTCCTCCTTAGTAGTCAGAAGTCTGCCGTCCTGAATCCTCATAGATGTCCCGTCATAAGTATTTTCCACCACGAGAAAAAACATCCTGCCCTTGACATAACCTCGAAAACGGACTTGTCTCTTCCGGTCTTGCGGTAGTTTCCGGCAGGCTTCAATCGCATTGTCCAATGCATTGTTTAAGACGATGCCCAAGTCAAAAGCTTCAATCATCAAATGATTAGGATAGATAAGTTCTCCACTCAATAAAATATTTTCCTGCGCACAAATCTGCCCTTTCCGATTTAAGATAACATCCGTTACCGGATTCCCCGTACTGAACTGCAAGGCAAGTCCGGATGCTGCCTGCTGCATATGATGCAGGTATTGTGCCGCTTCCCGCTTAACCTGTTCCGGCAGCTGTTCGCTGTCCTCTCCTATCTGCAGCAATTGCTCCATATCCGCCACGTAATTGTTGATATCATGGCGCATTCCCTTGATGCCGTCATAGAGCTGTTCCAATTCCCGCACATGCTCCGTCATATCCGAAAGCTGCTGCTTGTAGAACAAAAGATTATTCTTCTGCTCCTCGGAGCGCATCAGCTCACTGTATATTTTCCTGCTTAATACGATTCCTACGAGACACAACACAGCAATTACGGGAACGACAATATACATACTGCCATGCTTTTCATACAAAAATTCTATTTGCTCTCCGCGCTGATAGTAGAGAGTAATCCGCCATGATGCGCCGAAAACCATACCGATAATCGGTGTCAGCATCAAAAAACGTATGCCTTCCCTATTTAAATCTGTAACCGGTCCTGTCTGATACCGTCGATACAACCTGAAAACCACATACATAAGAATCCATGTTCCCAGTGAAAAGAAAAGCAAAGCCCATAACTGCATCAATTCCACCAGCTCATAGAATCGTTCCGGACTGATGTCTCCCGCTATGAGTTGCCCGCTGATTTGATTAAGATATGCCGCAGTTCCCAGTGAATAAAAGCTGTGCAGGCTAAAGCGCACCATCTCCTGTACCGTATAAAATACTGACAGCAGATAGATTTTGGCAAGCCTTCCGCCCTGATACATCACATCCATCGCTGTAAAACTGCACAGAATAATAAATACTATCTTCACAATAGAATAACTACTGCTGTTTTGTAAATTATTATCTCCGTAGACCAGCTTATTTACCCATGTTGAATTGGATAGCCAGAAGCTAATGATAAACGCCTGCAAGAAAAAAAGTACCTTTCCCACGGAACGATACTTTTCTTTTAACGCAATACTGTCCTTACATAAAAATAATAAAAGCGCCGCTCGCACCGAATACTCCATCAGTTCAAGCACATAATTCGCCATACATCTACTCCTTCAAATACTTGCAATATATTTTCACAAATTCACCGTATTTCTGCTTGGCCAGATAAATCTTATCGCCTTGTCCCACGGTAATGCTCTCATGGTCATAACCGCTTATGGCCGAAAGTGCTACCAAATATCCTCTGTGACAGCGATAAAATCCCTCCCCGAGAATCTCTGCCAGATGATTCATCCGCTCATAATACTCCAAGCATCCGGTCTTCGTGTGCAGAATCACCTTACGGCCGCTGTTCTCCACATAGAGAATATCTTCTACCGGTATCTTGTAGTGACTTCCCTCCGCCTTGACAAGCAGATATCTCGGCGACGTGTTCTTTTTCTCTACTTCCTGCATGGCGCGTTTCAAAACATCCGTCATTTTATCCTGATCGATGGGTTTCATCAGATAGTGAAATGCGCCCACATCAAAAGCCTGAAAAACCTGCTCCTTAACGCCCGTCACAAAAATCAACAGGGCATCCGTCAACTCCTTCAGATGCCTCGCTGTCTCCATGCCATCCATACCCTTCATAGCAATGTCAAGCATTACAATATCGGGGCGATAGCCCTCTTCCACACTTTTAATTAACTTCATCCCTGAATCAAACTCTTGTGTCTGTGCCTGAGAAAACTCCTTCTCAAGTAAGGTTCGAATCCTTTCTCTCCCTCTTACTTCATCATCGCAAATTGCAACCTTCATGTTCCCTCATATCCCCAGTCAGCCATTGCCTGTACTTTAGTCGAATATTATATCGGCGCAGACAGGAATTTTATTCTTGCAAATGTCACGAAATCTATATTTTTTGTCACAAACTGTCTTCGATTTTGTCGTCCACGATGCTTCCTTTTAAGTCTTCCTCCAAGAGCTTCATCTTATGCAGCATCTCCTTGATTGCGGCTTTCACATCCGCCTTGGTCGCTCCGATACCGCCCATACCGGCTTCCAGCATGCTGTCCAGAAGCTCTGCATCCTCTCTGGAACGTTCCTCGGCCTCTCTGCGTCTGGCTTCCTGTTCCTCACGTTCCGCCTTCGCCTCATCAATTCTGGCTTCCAGCTCTTCCTGCTTCTCCTTGCGCTCCTCAATCTTCTCTTCCTGCTCCGCCTTCTCCTCGGCTTCCTTCTTGGCCTCCTCGACCTGCTCCTCGAGCTCCTCGTCCACATGGTCCTTGGCCTCGCCAATCAACATACCGACAACTTCTTTGCCGGCTGCTTCCAGCACTTTATCGGCATTCTTCTGCGCATCCACCATATCATGGAATTTGAGACGTTCCAGCTTCGTGGAAGTGATGGCGGCATTATAGCTCCGGATTTCTCTCCTGACTTTCCAGTTATCAACCTCCAAATCGCCCTGCCGTCCATCGAGTTTCATGCACCGCTCCTGATACTCTGTAAGCCCCTGCTTGTGGATTTCTGCAAGGCGCTCCTGCTCCTCGTCCGTGAGGGTTATCGCTTTTTCATCATCTATAATTGTCTGACGCCTCCAAGCGGCCTCCTTCTCAAGCAACTCTAAGTCTTTCTGCTCCTGGGAATCCTCCTGCACGCCATACGCTTGCCTGAGCGCTTCCTTCTGCTCATCCAGCTCCTCAATTTCAGCCATGTTTTCATCTCTTCTGGCATAGAGTTCCGCAAGCTTATCCTTGTATTCCACGATAGTCTGGTCTATCTTCCTGTCACCGTTCCACGCGTCACCAATGATTTTCAGAGCCTTTCTCTGGGCACGCTGCTTACGCTGTGTGATTAAGTCATTCTGCATTCCCATTCCCAAATCACCCGCGAAAATACTCTTCGTATTATTATGTTTCTGCGCTTTCTTGCCTGCTCTCTCGGCAGCCCGCTCCTGTGCCGCGCTGTTTACATTGATTACCTGATTGTCATTTGAACTCGCTTTGACCTGCATAGAAAACCTCCTTGTCCGATACGGTGAAATCCTTTTCACCAACCCGAGCTACTTATCGATAACGTCAAAATATACTTCTGCATTTTATATCGGCATATTATAGCATTCTCTTTATTGGAATTTATTCCGGTTTATTACAAAAAAAGAGCCGCTCACAGCAGGCTCTTTCATAACGCAAGTTATTCAATTATTGCATATTCCACTGATTATCACCCGGCTGGTACATATTCTGATAGTTATTCTGTCCGCCACCGTAGGTAATTTCCTTGAGTGCCACGTACAGTTCCGCAGATGTCATGGCTATATACGGGTTTACGTAGAAAATCGCCAGAATACCGCAGGTAAATGCACTGAGAATAATCCAACCCAGGAAAGATAAATCCAGCACAAATGCATCCCACTTATTGCCGTCCATCATCTGCTTACTTATGGCAAAGGCTTCTCTGGAGTCTATTCCCGGATTCTCCGCCAATATATACGGAATCATGCGGTACTCGTATCCTTTGATAATACCCGGGATCATAAACAGTAAAGACCACAGAAAAATATATAGCTGCATCAGGAACATTGTCTTGGCAACATTCAGATAATTATGGGAAAAACCGAATCCCAACTCGTTAAGATCCGCTTTCTGATAATGGCTGACCAGGAAGAAGCGTCTCACACCGACTACAATCGGATTAAATAAAAATGCCGAAAGCGCGAATCCAATCACCAAGCCGATCATTACACCCAGCAAAACAACAATGGAAAATGTCAACGCCTCTGTCGGCGTCATGGAATTGAATCCAAAAGGGTCTGAATCCCTCGTGGAATAGTTGAAGGAAAATCCGCCGCCTCCTCCTACCATTGACAGTACGAATGCCACAAGCACCATCTTCCAATAATTATACTTAAAAAACTTCAATGCATTTTCTTTTAATTCCGCCCTGGTCCACATACTTATTTTCTCCTCTCACAATGTATATGATTATCAAACGATAGTACTTAACTGCTCTATTTATGACTTTAATATATAATACACGATATTGCAAGATGAAAGTCGCCTTCTCATCCTCCGAAGCTGTCTGTAAAGTTCCTCACAGTCAAAGTTTACACGTTCCGCGAAGTACACCTGATACAATGCCGCCTCTGTTTCTTCGTCAATTACCAGATGTCTCACGCCTCTCATCCAGTCAAGCTGTTCCCGCAGTGTGCGCAGCTTACGATAATCCCGATACTTCCTGCCTAAATAATTCTGAATCCGCCCGTATTCCAGCCGCACTCTCTCCCGACCGGGAAGCCTGCTCTCCTTATATGCACGAATTACATATACTGTACACAGACCGATAAGGAAAACCACAGCCGCCGCAAGCAGCACATAACTCATACCGCCCAGCGCGCCTTCCAGATATGTCCCCAAATTATTCTCAGACATCTCCGGAACTGTACTCTCGCCACTTCCGGACATAAACGCCTGCCAGAAGGATGTGGTATCATCACCCTGCGAATTCTGAGCCGGAGTAGGGTCCACCACGATCCACCCCTGATCTTCCACATAGATTTCCACCCATGCGTGAGCATAGGCATCCGGAATCTCGATTTCAATTAATGCCGTTTCACCGATGGGCGAATAGCCGTCATAGTAGTCACTGTACTCGGCTCCCTCTACCAGTTCACCGTTTTCCAGTATGTTATAATAAGAAAAGGCATAGCCCTCCACATAACGAGCGGGAATTCCCATCTGTCGAAACAGCATGGTGCCTGCGGAGGCAAAATGCGCGCAGTATCCTCTTTTACTCTCCAACAGGAAATGAGAGATGTAATCGGGATTCCCGTAATAAAATCCCGGGCGGAGTGTGTAGGAATAATTGTCATCAAAGTAGCTTACAATCTGTGCCGCAATCTCCCCCTCCGTACCTGTAAATCCCGCTTCATCACAGACTCTCTGAACAGCATTCCTACAACTTACAGGCACCTCCAGATACGCATCCGATATCTCATCGACCACCCCGCTCACCGGACTCACGTCGGGAAAGTAGAGGCAGATATAAGTAGGACTTCCCTGTTCCTCAGGAAGCTTCACAGAACCGCCGAAAGCGGTATAATAGGGCTGGTACTCATATCGTTCGGAATCATCTACTTTCTCTATCTCCATGATACCTTTGCCCTGCACGGAACTACTGCCATCTCCCTTACCGCCTGCAGCGTCTTCATAATTTTTCATACGACTTTCCACGCTTGACAGCATCAACCCATCATCAGGCAGTTCATCATCCGCCTGTGTCCACAAGTCCCCGCGATATTCTTTACCGGTGAATGCTTTCAGATAGACAGGTTTATAGTCGTAAGGGGTATATCTGACCTTCAATACAGTCTCATAACTCGGCATAACGGCAGAATTCTTATTGAGCCTGCCTCCGCTGACACCTGCTCCCACGCTTCCCTGCCGCAGCATTGACATCAAACCGTACTGCGCAAACCGCGTCATATTCTCCTCCGATGCCTCTTTAACCGCATTCTTAGGTATGATACTTTTATATCCGTTCTCCGGCAGAACAAAAGAGATGATTCTCACGATAAGAACTACCAATACCGCCGCAAAAGGCAGGACATAACTCATCTGCCTCGTCAGTTTCTCACGCACATCTCCTCCCTGCAAAATCGCTACAGCCAGATACCCGGTCAGCAGGAAAAGTATATATATCAGATCCGGTGAACGATCAAAATAGAAAGGTATGACATAAAACGACAGCGTCAGAGCTGCCACCTTAAGCAGACTGCATTTGTTTTGCAGCATGATATTCATGAGAATAACGCCTACCATACCCAGAAACAGTGCAAACATCGTGACCGTCGCATAAGTTTCTTCCATGGCAAGCGAATATTCCATTCCGCTGTCCACGTTCAAATACTGTCTTGCCACCTCGTAGAATCGGTTTAAAATAGCGTAATACCCGCTGTTTATAACCCAGTAATTCGAGACAGCGATATATAGATAGATGATAAAGAGTAATATGATTACCAGATTGGAAAGCCATCTTTTTTCCGTCTCATACACTACACTGAGGAGCAGTGCGAGCCCAAAAAGCACAAGTATGCACAGTCCATTATTGAATTCAATCTCAAAAGCCGACAGAAATCCTCCCAAGGCACCGTAAATCAGCATAAAAAGAAGCAGCGCCTTCGCCAGAGCTGCAAAAAAGTTATACTTCCCACTCTCCTGCACCTGCACGAGAGTCAGCTCCGGAATTTCTGTTCTCCTTTTCCTACCGAATATACGCACCCTTATACGCTCCTGTCCGAATCAATATATAACTCTCCGCAGGGTGTTCCACCGCCATCTGTGCCTCGGCATGTCCCGGCCGGTGTAAGCCACTGTCACTCAAAATCTCGCCAAGTACATTCTCCAGTTCACCCTGTTCCGCCACAAACTGTCCCCGCAAGGCTTCTCCGCGCCCCGGCCAATAAAGCTGAAGCGGATATTCCTTATGAAGCAAAAGTCTGCCCAATGCATAGACAGCCTCCATAAGACCGTCATTAAGCTGCCTGTCCTCGCTAAGCGGCAGCAGAATATTTATCTTCTCACGCCCTGTCGCCAAACGCTCCCTCACCATCAACTGCTCTTGTTTGGCGGACAGCTTCCAGTGTATACTTTTCAGCTCATCCCCGGGAATATACTCTCTGATCTCATAGTCCGGATTGTAATCCGTACCTCTTCTCTTCGTCTCATTTTCCTTGGGAAAGCCTTCCACGCAGCTGTATATTTCTTCCTCGTCCGTCTCCGAGAAAGCGGGCCACACAATCACATATGCGTCCGACTTATCACACTCTTGCAGACAGAACATATGAAACATATCAAAGACCGTAAAAGCCTCTATCCTGACCTCCACTCTTCCCGCATAACGACTGCTTAAAAGCTGTTTGATCTCACTGCTGCCTCCGGGTGCCACCCACAGATGCTGCTTTTTCTGCTCCGAATATCCTGTGAAAACATTGCTCCACGAGTATGTGACATCTGCGGTGAAGGCCGCAAATCTTCGAGGATTGCGCACACTGATATTAAAGAAAAACTCCGTATTCCTGCCCACTCTGTTATCCGGCAGTATCGCCTGCGCCCGCAGCACATCTTTAGCAGACCACAAAAGCAGAAGGGATACTATCGGGCTGCACACAATGAGTATCAATGCCAAAAACAGCAGATAACTGCGAAAAAAGCTCCATATGTACAGCGTAAAACCAAACAATATACAGAACCGCAAAATCCCGGGCAGACTAGGCCGTAGCTTTTTCTCCATCAGACTGCATGTATCCTTTCCGTAATCTCTGCAATAATATCCGACACATCCATACCTTCAGCGCGCGCTTTGGCATTGAGGTGAATTCTATGCCTCCACACATCGTCAATCACCGCTAACACATCCTCGGGAACCACATATTCGCCGCCCCGCAGCAGAGCCATAGCCCTTGCCATCTTCAGAAGCGCAATACCGCCTCTGGGACTGACACCAAGTGCAATTCGGGGATCCTGTCTGGTAGCCTCCGTGAGCTGCACCAGATATTCATAAATATTGTCCTCCACATGGAGCATTTCCGCCTGCTTCTTAAGCTCCATCAACCGCTCTACGGTAATGACACTCTGCACCTGACCCAGGCCCTCGCCTGCACTGTTTCTTAATATATCCACCGCCGCCTCATGGGAGGGATACCCCATGCTCAGACAGATGAGAAAACGGTCCAACTGAGATTCCGGCAAAAGCTGTGTGCCGGAAGAACCGAAGGGATTTTCCGTGGCAATTACCGTAAACGGTTTCGGCAAAGGATGCGCCACACCGTCCACTGTCACCTTAGCCTCCTCCATGACCTCCAAGAGCGCCGACTGCGTCTTGGAAGACGTACGGTTCAACTCGTCCGCCAGAAACAGGTTGCAAAATACCGCGCCCTGCTTATACTCAAACTCTCCGGTACCACTGTTGTACATGGTAAAGCCCACAATATCACTGGGCAGCACGTCCGGCGTAAACTGCATTCTCTTATATTCCAGTTCCATGGATTTGCCCAGGGCCATTGCCAGCGTCGTCTTACCCACACCGGGAATATCCTCCAGAAGTACATGTCCCCCTGCCAGCACTGCAGCAAGCACCTTGCGTATGACACGATCCTTGCCCTTTACCACTTTACCCACTTCAGCAACAATCTGTTCCAGCTCTGTATTCATACGTACATTTCCTTTCAACTATAATCACTTATATTTTATCATTTTATCGGGGGTTTTCAATGGTTTTTCTCTATCCGAATCTTCCGGTAATATAATCTTCCGTTCTCTTGTCATGTGGTCTTGAAAACAGACGATATGTGGGGTCAAACTCTACCACCTCTCCCATCAGGAAAAAAGCCGTATCATCCGAGACTCGCATCGCCTGCTGCATATTGTGAGTGACTACCACCACCGTATATTTCTTTTTTAACTCACTCATCAATTCTTCCACCCTCATGGTTGAGCCGGGGTCTAACGCTGAGGTAGGCTCATCCATTAAAAGTACCTCCGGCTCCACCGCCAATGCACGGGCAATGCACAACCTCTGCTGCTGACCACCCGACAGTCCAAGTGCGGATTTCTGCAACCGCTCTTTCACCTCATCCCAAATGAACGCACCGCGCAGACTACTCTCCACAATTTCATCTAGCTTGGCCTTATTTTTAATTCCGTGAATCCTCGGTCCGTAGGCAATGTTATCGTAGATACTCATAGGAAAAGGATTGGGCTGCTGGAATACCATACCGACTCTTCTGCGAAGCTCCGTGGTATCTGTTTTAGGTGCATAAATGTCCTCACCGTCCAAATAGACTTTACCCTCAATTCTCACACTGTCAATCAGGTCATTCATTCGATTCAGCGTCTTTAAGAAGGTCGATTTACCGCACCCTGAGGGTCCGATGAAGGCCGTGACCGCATTGGCACGGATTTTCATGTTGATATCCTTCAGGGCGTGATTGCTGCCGTAGTATAAATTCAATTTATCGGTATTTATCTTAATGTTATCCATTTATTTTCCCGCCAAAATCTTAGTCAGTATATTAATCATAAAAACAATGCACAACAGCACCACCGCAATGCCGAACGCCACATCGTACTGTGCCTTGGACATGCTCAAATATAGCTGTATCGTGAGTGTACCGCCCGACTCCAAAATCTTGTGAAAAAGTCCTGTTCCCGGCTTCGGCAACAGATAACCGCTTCCCGCCGTAAATAAAAGTGCTGCCGACTCACCTACAATACGTCCCACCGCCAGAATCACTCCCGTTACGATTCCCGGCATTGCAGAAGGAAGAAGTATGGTACGAATCATATACCACTTGGTAGCACCCATACCGATGGCACCGCTTCTATAGCTGTCCGGTACCGATTTCAATGCTTCCTGTGTATTGCGGGTAATCAGCGGCAGTATCATCAATGTAAGCGTAAGCGCTCCCGTTAGAACAGAATATCCAAGTCCCAGTGTCGTCCCAAAAAACACCATGCCAAACAGCCCGAAAATAACTGACGGTATACCTGCAAGTGTCTCCGTGGTAAACTCAATCAAGCGAACCCCTCTGCTCTTCCCGGCATATTCATTCAGCCATATGGCCGAACCGATTCCTATAGGTGTGGCAATAAAAAGTGTCAGAACAACAATATATAATGTATTGACGATGTTGCCCGCGATTCCCACAGTTCCTTCTAGGACGCTTGATACCGAAGTCAGGAACGGCAGACTGATGGCGGAAAATCCTCGGACAAACACGTAGACAATCATAGCTGCAAGCAATGTCTCGGAGAAAAAGGCCGACAGATAAATCAGAACCAGAACAAAATTGTCCTTGCATTTCCGTTTCCCGGTCATCCTTTATTCTCCTTTCCTCAAGACAGCGTTCAATGCTATATTGACCAACAGGATAAAAACAAACAGTACCAAGCCGATTGTAAACAGAACCTGTCTGTGTACACCTCCGGCATATCCCATCTCACTGACAATCGCCGTAGTCAGAAATCTGACTGACGCAAAGGGTAGCGGAAAATTCACCCCATTGCCGGAGACCATACTGATTGCCATCGCCTCTCCCAGCGCCCGCCCCACTCCCAGTACAATCCCCGTAATGATGCCCTGTTTTGCTGCCGGTATTGTTACCTTAAAAATTGTCTGCACATGAGATGCCCCCAATGCCATAGATGAAGACTTAAGCTCCTGCGGCACCGCTCGTAATGCTGCTTCGCTGATACTCACCACGGTCGGAAGAATCATGACAGCAAGCACCAGAACCGCCGAAAGCAGATTAGAGCCCCCTGTAAACCGATGTGTATCTGAGTCATGGAAAAGCCTGAGCTCCCACCTGTACATCAGCGGATTTAAAATCATCATTCCCAGAAGCCCGTAGATAACCGAAGGAATGCCCGCCAGAAGCTCCACCGCCGGTCGCACAAAAGCCGCCAACCATTTCGGCGCCACTTCCGCCAGAAAAACCGCCGTCAGCAGGGCAATCGGAACTCCGATTAAGATTGCCATAGCCGTGCCTATGACGGAAGTTAAGATGATGTACAGAATACCAAAAGACGGCTCCGCCGCTGTAGGTTTCCATACAGTGGAAAATAGAAGCTCTTTTATTCCAACCTTAAACAGTGCCGGCACACCGTTGGCAATCATGTACAAAGTGATAGAAGCCACCGCGATGACCGAAAGGAAAGCACACACAGTAAAGATTGCCTGAGCAGCTGCTTCTATTTTCATATTTTTCATATATCAATCCGGAACGATTAAGCCTACCGCTTTAATCAATTCCTGCCCCTCCTCCGATTTCAGATATACAAACATCTCCTGTACCGCTTCACTCTGAGCCGAAATCTCTCCGTTGGTTGCCATGACAAAGGGTCTGCAGAGCAGATACCTGCCTGCCTTGATATTTTCCCCTGTAGGCTCAATACCGTCTAAAGACAATGTCCGTACCGTATCATCCAAAACATCCAGAGAAACATAACCGATTGCACCGGGCGTTGCGGCAACCCTCGCCATCACGGCACCTGTAGAATTCAATTCATTGGCATATGTGCAAATATCTTTGACTCCCAACAGTTCCTCAAACGAATCTCTGGTTCCGCATCCCGCTTCCCGTCCAATCACCACAATGACCTCGTCAGCACCACCCACTTCTCTCCAATTTCTGATTGCACCCGTATAGATGCCCGCCAATTGCTCTGTACTCAAATCTGCGGCTTCATTGGATGCATCCGTAATCACGGCAATACCGTCTATCGCCACGATATTCTCCACTGCACCGGAAGACTTCTCCCCGTCATTCAGATTTCTGGAAGAAAGACCGATATCAACACTTCCCGAAAGCATTGCTCCAACCCCTGCAGATGAGCCTGTAAACTCTGCCGTCACCGTCACGCCCGGATACTTAGTCATAAAGCTTTCCGCCAACGCATTGGCTAACTTCTCCATGGAGGTAGAACCTGCCATGGTGATGGTACCGGTGAGACTGGTGTTAACCTGCTTCCGCTCTGAGGATTCGAGTTCAGCTTCTGTTTGTGACTGATTTCCTGTTTCCGATATTGCTTTGGCTGCATGGCATCCGAGTATGCATACCGTCAAACCGAGGGCTACCAATACTTTAATTCTGGTGTTCTTTTTCATGAGGTATCCTCTCTTTCTTTACAATTTATGCACACCGAATTGATTTTTCACCTACTTTTGATATAATATGGACGAAAAGAAAACCGACCGGACCAAAACTCCGGAGAAGATAAGTAAGTTGATAGAAATGAGGTATTGAATACTATGATTAAAATACTTTTTGTTTGTCACGGAAGGATGCTAACTCGACCTTAAAAAGCCTGTAAAATCAAGGCATACAGAAACTTGAACAAGCAAATTTACCATGAATTTACCATTTTTGAACAAGACCCAAACTCGTCAATATAGTCTGTCAATCCCTTTACCGTAGGCACTCGCAGAGTGGGGATTTACAGACGGAAGTATATTTTATCAATAAGCGGATAATAGCAAAAGGGATATTCCAATTCACTTCTTTGGAATATCCCTTGATTAAAATCAAAGCCTTAACACTAAATATAGCAACAATATAATTCGTCTTATTTTATTCTATAACATATCCTGTAACGCTATCAATTTCAAACTTTGTTAATGTTGGATTCTTAACATAAGCACCATTGCGAATTGACATAGGACGTACTAACAATTCACCCTGACCGTATCCATACTCATCTACATTATGGACAGCCTCGGTAAATATACTTTCACTCACTAAGGGTTGATGTACACGATTTTCTTTACCAGAATAGAAATAAGCCTGTATACTTAATACATGATATTCGCAATCTCTACGAGGCGATATAGTAACATCAACTTTCATAATTGTTTCGCTTTCAAGTCCTGTCATGTTAACGGAGATATCCAGATATTCATCAATATTACTTGGTGTAAGTTCTGTACCAACTTGGACATAACAAGTTTCACATTTACCATGTTCATCCAAAACATGGGTATGGTCCTGTGATTCTTCAAATGAAGAATCTTCATATATAGATTGTTCAAGGTTCTGTGATTCTGTGGAAACAGGTTCATCATATATAGATTGTTCAAAGTTTTGTGATTCCGTGGAAGTAGAATCATCATATACAGGTTGTTCGTATACAACACCGCTTGCACCACTACTTGTTTCGCTATAACCTTTACCACAACCAACTAATCCCAAAAGTAATACTCCGCTAAATGTTAGTAAGAATTTTCTTTTCATTTTATCGACTCCTTATCTTGATTGGTATATTTTATAAATTGCCATTTATCAGCATATCCTACTTTATCCTACTTTAAGCGATATGTCAATCTAAAGAGCGACAAAATGCTATATTTACCAAAAAAGGAGAAAGTTATGAAACCATTAAAAACAAAGGTAAGCATTACTTTAGATACGGAAATAATAGATAAAATAAAAGTATTATCAGAACAAGATGACAGGTCATTTTCGCAATATATAAATCTTGTTTTAAAAGAATATCTAAAAAAATATATTGATGTAGATAAGGAAAAATAAAAAGGGTATGCGATTTGCATATCCTATTTATTAGTTAATTCTTCTTTATTTTGTATATTCCTAACGATGGAATGATTGAAAGACCACGAAGCATTATAACTAAACAATCTTTTTCACTGAAAGATAAATCTTGTAAAGGTTTATCAGAACAAGCAAGCATAACTCTATGATATTTTTCTAATACACTCCAAAAATTCTTATCAACATACCGATATTTTTTGAGTATTTCAGCACAATCTATAGTACAAAAGTTAATATCAATCAACTTTTTATAAAGTAATAAAGGGCTTATATCGGATTGCTCTATTTCTGTTTCTTCAGACATTTTACGGCAAAAATCACAAAACTTATCACCATTAGAAGTACCGTGTTCAGATTCTACAACTTCAAGTAATTCTAGGAAATAAGACTGTCCGACCGTATTTAATTGGGGATAATGTTCCATAAGTAAATCATCATACTCATTAGTATAGGGAAACCCATCTGCAACTTGGTACAATAATGACAGTTCTTTTTTAGATAAATCGCTAAAAATTTCTAATATTTTTTCCTGTTCTGATTCGTTTTGAGCCAGTTCCTGCTCTAATAAATAATTGTCGCCACTAAAATAATCTGCCTCAGCTAGAAATCTTTGACGGTACTTTTTACTTATAGAAACTTTTTTGTAATTTTTTTCACCTACATTTTCTAAATATGCACAAATTTTGTTAAGAAGTGGAGCTGATCGCCATAAACTATCTTCCATAAAATCAATATTACAGCCTAAATACTTACAATATCTTAAAAATTCTTCATAGACTAATTTACGCTTACATGAAAGAATATATTTTAATAATGTATCTGATGCACCAATATCACCACCTATCTCTGTCAAATTGCGTATATCTCGGATAGGTTCAAGTAGTATAGCGAATAATGCGTTCCAAAAATAATCATTGTATTCGGTGCATTTTTGAAAGTAATAAAAGGTCTCATAAGTCTTACCTTTCTTCTTCTCCATTCCCATCTCCGACAGCATTTGCGTCAACTTCTCCATTATACACCTCCTTCTATTGGTTCAGTATAAATTACTAAAAAAACACTGTCAATCAATGAAAAAGAAAAAATTATAACATTTTTGCACCATAAAAAAGTCATAAATTCCATAAGAAATAGACTTTTAAAAATGACTTTTCTAGAAATTTATATTGCTATACTTAGCTTGTACAAATTCAAAAGGCGCCTAAAGGAGATGATAATTTCACAAATAACGGATTTAAAACAGCTTTACAACTTATAACATAGAAAAAATATGATAGAAAGGAATATATAATTATGAAAATTACAAATTTTATATTAACACCAGAACAGATAGCAGGTAACAAAGAAGGAATTGGCATCCTTTTAAACATAACTCCGGGATATGACTATGTAGATGGAAAGAGAACAGAAAATCAGACCCATATTAAATATGAGGTTGTTTTCCCAGACAATTCGTTTGATAAAAATATTGTTAAAGTAGCAGGGGTTAAAGCTATTTTAACAGAAGAACAGCTTGCTCAACAGAGCGGCAAGATAAAAGTTAAATTAAAAAACTTGACTGGCAAATTTTATCGCACAAATAGCGGCGAATATGCTGTGACATGTAGTGCCGAAGGGGTGGAGGTGATTTCATGATGTGGTTTATTGAAGGTTTAAAAAACCTAATAACGTTTCCGGCAAAATGGTTTTGGAAACACAGAAAAGAATACACCAAATGGCAGCAGATACTGCTCTTGGCTGGAACTGCCAGCGGTATACTTTTAATAATCGGGTCAATAATATGGTTAATATTATACTTAGGGAGCAATTATCCGGCATATCTGGTAATAATTGCATTTGTGATAGGTGTGTTTTCACTTGCCAAATATGAAATGGAGAAAAAAGAAACAGAGAATGCTCAGCAAAGTTCTGAGCAGACCATGATGTATGCGCAAGAACAGTACCAAATGCAAATGCAGATGCAGGATCAGGCTGTTAGAGCCTATCCTGTAATCCGCAAAATTATGTACCAGACTTTAAAGTCTGTTGCAGAGAGTGTTGGGGGAAATGTTCCCAGACTGCTTACAGAGATAGAAGTGCCGGAGGGACATTTCATCTGTGTAAATAGTATCTGTTTTTATCAGTTTAAATTGGCAAAAGCGGACATAAGAATGTCCTATATGCGTGAAGAACTTCAAGAGTTTGAACGGATATTACAAACCGCAATTTCACGCAAAATACAAGCAGGGGAATTTCCGACTTTAGGCACAGGAACTTTCTTAGATGCCTATGGGAATGTACTTGATGCAGTTATTATTGACATAATCGAGGATATGGACACATACCTCATTATTCAAGCTGTGTTTTACAGTCCTGCTTATGCTGAATATTGGCGACAAAAGCAAATAAATCAGCAAAGTGTATACTCTGGTGCAGTCATTCCAGAAGAAAGATGGGATAACAGGGTATGAAATGGGGGTACATAACAGGAAACGGCAAACCACCGTTTCCCCTATATCTTGATATAAATACTCATTGTCATGCTTTGCTGACAGGCGGAAGTAATTCGGGAAAGAGTTATACCTTGCTAAACCTCGTCGGGAATTTATTGCAGAGCAATCCGCAAATCATTTTGACCCTATGTGACTTCAAAAATTCAGAGGATTTTGGATTTTTGAAAGGATATCCAAATTATTATAGTGGAAATGGCTGTTACCAAGGAATTATGAATTATTATGAAAGTTTCTGTAATGCTCGAATACAGGGGGAAAATGGAGTACGACACCTTTTGATTGTTGATGAATATCCTGCAATGATTAACTATCTTACTGCAAAGGATAAGCAGGATAAAACAAAGAAAACCGGAGATATTCTCGGAGCAGTGGCAGAAATTCTCATGCTTGGCAGGGGCATAAAGTACGGTGTGTGGATTGTCACCCAGAGGGCAGATGCTTCCTTGTTCACTAATGGGGCGCGTGATAATTTCATGATAGTATTGGGATTAGGCAGGATGAGCAAAGAACAGAAGTCTATGTTGTTTTCTGGTGAAGATGTTCCGGAAAAAGTATATAGGCAGGGGGAAGGCTGTCTGCTTGCCGATGGCAACCCATTGTATGAGGTTACTTTTCCTCGAATAAGCAATATAATAGACTGGAAAAAGCATATTAAAGAAATTTTGATGCAACACTATGACAAGTGAACCACTCCCTAGCTTGCCCCTGCCAACGGCAAGGGGCAAAGTCTGGGGAACTCGGGTGACACTACGACACACCCGAGTGTACATTGTTCAATGTTCATATTCAAAGGAGAAATATGGAAAAAAAGAGAACACGAAACTATGCAACGGTGGTATATCCCGAATCTGCTCCTGCTGACTGGATAACATTGTTACAGGAACAATGTGTTCCTGCTCTGATTTCACCCTTGCACGATAAGGATGTGAATGCAGATGGAACACCCAAGAAAGAACATTACCATGTGATGATATTATTTGATGGTGTAAAGACCAGTGAACAGGCAGGAGAAGTATTTTCCATTATTGGCGGTGTGGGAATCAAACCTGTGAAAAGCGTAAAAGCATATGCAAGGTATCTGTGCCATTTGGATAATACCGACAAAGTACAATATGAAATTGAGGACGTTATCTCCTGTTCGGGTGCAGATTATAATATCATAATAAGCCTTGCAACGGATAAATACAGTGCAATCGCAGAAATGATAGAGTTTTGTATAGAAAATGATATTGTAAGCTATGCGGAACTTCTCTTGTTTGCAAAGAATAACCGCAACGATTGGTTTCGGGTGTTGTGCGATAATGGAACAATTACAATGGTACAATTCCTAAAATCACGATATTGGGAAATCACCAGATATGAGAATGATACAGGAGATTGGCATGGAAGGAAAAGAAATACATAAGGGTGCTATACCTGTATGGAAAAGATATATGTTGACGATTGAAGAAGCGGCAAATTATTACCATATAGGTGAAAACAAACTGCGAATGATTGCAGACGAACACCCCGAAGCAGATTTTATCATTATGAACGGCAACCGCATATTGATTAAGAGGCAGAAGTTTGAGGAATTTTTAGATAATGCAACAGTGGTATAAATAGCGGTTGGGTATGGAAAGAGACCTTGACTTGTGTTAAGATATTATCACGAGTTTGGGTCTCTTTTTTGAAAGGAGAGACAAAAACCATGAGTGAAAAAAGAAGAGATAAAAGAAACAGGATTTTACACAATGGAGAGACCCAAAGGGCTGACGGTAGGTATCGTTTTACATATCTTGATACAGACGGGAAAACAAAAGATGTTTATAGTTGGCGATTAGATCATAACGACCCTCACCCAAAAGATAAGCGGAAAGATTTATCGCTTCGTGAAAAGGAAAAACAGATTGAACAGGATATGTTCCATCAGATTGTATCAAATGGCGGCAATTATACCGTGCTGACGTTGGTGAAAAAATATGTTTCCTTAAAGACAGGTGTAAGGCACAATACGGAAGCAGGATATAAAACAGTTATAAATATCTTAAAGAAAGACCCATTCGGAAATAAGCGGATTGATAAAGTAAAGATGTCTGATGCAAAGGCGTGGTTAATCAAGCTACAAAAAGTTGACGGACGTGGGTACAGTTCCATTCACTCTATCAGAGGAGTGTTAAGACCTGCGTTCCAAATGGCAGAAAATGATGATTTAATCCGTAAAAATCCTTTTCAGTTTGAGTTAGTTTCCGTTGTTGTAAACGATAGTGTCACCAGAGAAGCCATAACAAGAAAACAGCAAAGAGAATATTTGAAATTTGTTCAAGAGGACAAGCATTTTTGCAGATACTATGAAGGAATTTATATTTTGTTCCATACTGGACTCCGTATCTCTGAATTTTGCGGACTGACACTCTCTGATATTGATTTTGAGGAAAAGCGTATCAGAGTTAATCATCAGCTACAACGCACAAGTCATATGCAGTATATCATTGAAGCACCCAAAACGGAAAGCGGTGTGCGGTATGTGCCAATGACGGACGAAGTAGAACAATGTTTCCGCAAGATTATAAGTGACCGCAAAACTTCAAAAGTAGAGCCAATAGTAGACGGTTATACGGGCTTTTTGTATTTGGACAAAAACGGTATGCCTAAGGTCGCTTTACATTGGGAAAAGTATATGCAACACATCTTGAAGAAATACAACAGTATTTATAAGGTGCAGATGCCGAAAGTTACCCCTCATGTATGCCGACACACATTTTGTTCCAACATGGCAAGAAGCGGAATGAACCCGAAAACGCTACAGTACATCATGGGGCATTCTGACATAAGCGTTACATTGAATACTTATACCCATGTAGGATTTGAAGACGCACAAAGCGAGATAAAGCGTGTAGTAGGTGAATAGGCTGTTTGTCTGCAAAAAAGGCAAATGGTAAAACAGATAAATTTACCATGATTTTTACCATTTTTGCAGACGAAAACCTAAGAAAATACATGACGATTTAAGAAAAAACGCTTGAAATCCAGAACAACAAAAATGGCTGTAAAGCCCGAAAATACAGGAAATTAGGGAGATTTAGCATAATGATAAAAATATTATTCGTCTGCCACGGCAATATTTGCAGATCTCCAATGGCTCAATTCGTATTCCAACAGATGGTAGATAACCGTGGACTATCCGATCAATTCTATATTGACTCTGCAGCTACCAGCACGGAAGAAATCGGCAACGGCATCCATTACGGAACGATGTCTATTTTCAGACAGTACAATATTCCCTGCACGGGACACAGGGCTCGACAGATGACCAAACGTGACTATGTGGAATATGATTATCTAATAGGTATGGATGATGCAAACATCCGCAATATGACCCGAATCACAGGCGGAGACCCAGAACATAAGATTCATAAACTATTAGAGTATGCAGGCAGTTCAAGGGCGATTGCAGATCCGTGGTATACGGGTGAGTTTGATATCACTTATGCGGATGTGAAGGAAGGCTGTGAGGAGTTTTTGAAATTTTTGGAGGAGAATTCCTGAAAGGTTTAAATAATGTTCAAGGGATATTCCAATGAAGTGAACCGGAATATCCGAGAAACTAGCAAAACCGTATGAACTGCATATCATACGGTTTTCTTATTTTCATGGTTTTATGTTTAACAGCTGCAATGTTGCCATTCCGGGGAGTCCCTCTTGCCAATTCGCAAAAATTCGTGTTTGAGGGAGCACTGGTCTACACATCCAAAGCGCTCAGAAAAATCTCGCCTCACATTGTCTTCTACAAAAGAATTTTTCATTTATCCTTCTTGCTTACCAACTGGTATAATTTTTCCTATTGAAACTCTAAATCCGACGCTTCTCTTCCGCCACGTACTAACCTTCTATTTCTAAGACTAATCCATGCACTTCGATATATCATCACTTCATCCTCAGTAATGCCAAGTCGATTAATAAGTATTTCCCTATCAATAGTTTCAAGAAGTTCAATAATATCATTATTATTTCGTATATATTGGTCTGTCATGTCAAACAAGCGCTCTATTTCATCGTCTGGTACAATTTCTTCGTCAAAAATATTGGGGAGCAATATTTTTCCAACTTCTCCCGGTAAAATTTCCAATACTCCACCGCCATAACTCCGTCCTTCTAATTCCGAAAAGAGTAATGCAATACTAGTATAGTATGCTACAACCGCCCTTTTCCTATTTATCACGTCCACAAATCGTATACGGTGCATTGTATCCGTACTGACCGCATCCACTTCACCCGTATTCAACATAAACTTTGGATACAAATAATTTCTTCTTAGAAAAAAAGCATCCGGCGCCCAAACGGATGGAACTTTGTACCATTCATCCCTTATCCTGCATTTATAGGTTGTGTTCTGCTCATTTTCTTCACCATACCTAATATAATCTTTAACTCCTCTTGTAAATCTTTCCTTTTCATACGGAGCCAAATCTAACAAATAAGTTCTTGCTCCGGCTTCAATATTGGTCTGCCAATCTTCTCTAGTGAATTGCGCGCCTCGTATGTTTACGCTTCTTGCAATCAAAGGTTTGCAGAAGCTTTCTAATCCATACTTTTGTACTATATTGTTATCTACACAAAAGTATTCGTTGTTTCCTGTTGTTATACCAACCTCACACCTTGCCACATTTGAAAATCTGATGAATCGTTCATCCCGTTCCGCCATCTGAACCTGTTCTAGTTCCAAATCTTGCAAAAAGTATTTAGTCCATTTACTCGATGTTAAATCTGCTTCAAAGAATTCATAGTCATCCAGATTCTGACTTTTCATTTGTGCTAATTCATCGAATTGTACTATTCTAATATTATGATTCTCATCACCACCTATTTTTTCACCTAGTAATAAAACTACTTCTTGCTCTATTCCATCGAACACTAAATTTCTAAATGTGACAATCGTAATCCTATTCAGATGGCGTGTTAAAAACTTTCTTAAATCTTCCGAATACTTTACTTGCAACAATTCCGCCGGGATAACAAAACCAATTTTACTATTATCAGCCATACAACTAATACTGGCTACCGTAAAAGACACCCAAGCATTTATTAACTTATTTGATGCCATACCATTTTGCGTTAGTATTTCGCTTTGCTCAGTTCTCTGGCTATCCTCCAAATATTGGTAACGAATATAAGGAGGATTCCCCAGAATCGCCCTGTATCTTTGTTCGCTTAATCCATTTCTATAGGCCTTGTAAAAATCATCATGCACAACCACCCTATCATTTTCAGCTACATTTTCCCAGCCTTGTACCCAATGGATCTGTTCACATCTTTCTGCAGCTGCCCTTGACACGGCCTTATCAACCTCAATTGCAATTACTCTAGCTTTGTTTAATACATCCGGATACCGGCAAATGCTTTCAAGAAAAATACCATCTCCTACGCTAGGTTCTAACAAAGAATCTACAGGATCGTTCTGATTTAAAACCCATTCAGTAACATAATTAGCAATCGCTCCAGGTGTATAATACCGGCCAAACAGCTTATCTTCTGAAACATCTTCTTTCAATCTCAAAGCTCATAGGCTCCTTTCCACAATATTTTCTGATTAATCACATATAGAACAAATGGATTATCAGTCGTATATTGGCATAAGAGGTTGATTATATCAAGTTAATAATCACACCCATAGCTCATTTTTTGTGAACTATGGATAACTACATGCTAATCTTCCTTAATTTCAATAACGAATTCATCAGTCTTTCCGTCCACACTATAGAGATGCATAATCTGACCAAGAAGATTTTTATTTTTAATAATACCTTTTGCATCTCCCCAGCTCAAATGTACATTTGGCTGTCTCTGTAAATAGCCAGCAGTATTTGTTCTTGAATCAAACTTCATAGTCAAAGTATATGTTCCATTATCAATTCCATCAATTATAAAATGAAACTTTGCTGATGCAAACTCAAAATGAGCAGGCTTTCCAGTTTTAGGTGCCCAATTAAGTCCTACAAACACATTATTACGAAAATAATGCTGCTGATCAATATCATAAGCCCCCTTCTTCAAAAGCATTGAACCTGTAGGATTAGTTCCTTTTCCAGAAGGAATCGTTAAATCTCTTTCCTTTAATTCTTTACTCTTCCATACTTCTGTTACACTACCAGAAAAAGAGTTTCCCACAATTATAGCACTTTTTGTTTTAGTAGTTGTAGAACGCCCTCTGGTAACTCGATGCTTGCCAACCTGTAATGACATGCTTTTACTCCCCTGCTTACCACTACTATTCTTTCCTACGCTAGAAATCTTAGGCGCAGCCATCTCATCAATAACTCTGCCTTCATCTAATAAATCGGCAATTACATCTTCTGAATCAACCGGAATAACATTATCTGCTGAATAGCTTTTTAAAAGGTGATTGTAACCACCCAAAAAAGAGTCCAAGAAAACTTTATCATCTGTATTGGTTAAGTCCAACTCAAGAAATGCACTGTTCTCCATATTTCTAAGAAATCCACCTGGTGTAAAATTGGCGCTGCCAATCATAACATCAGCGGTATTTGCTTTTCTATTAATTGCCACAAGTGTCTTCGGATGAAAAATCTGAATGGAACTACCAGTATCAATCACAAAGACTTTTACACCTGCATCAAGTAAGCACTTAACACCTTGTGATGAGGTAATGCCGTTTCTAATACCAATCAAAGCTGTCACCTTACCTTTGTTATTTTCAAGTTCTTCCTTAATATCTTCAATACTGCTTTCCTTTATAAACGCAGAATAGATAATAATTTCGTCGTGGTCTTTCTTTAAAATATCAACAACGCGGTTCTGATGATTGTCCTCTTTCTTGATTCCTTGTAATAAATAAGTAGCTTTAGCCATAAAAATCACTCCTTTTTTATAAAAAACATAGTTGATTTGCCTTCCACAGATATTGTATCACTATCCTGTAGTTTCTACAATCATTTTTCTACAGATATTTTGCATATATATATGCGTGTATACGCATTTTATCCATTTTACCGAATATAACACTACAGATTTTATTTATTTATTCTGTAGAAGTTCATTTGTATTACTGTAGTTCTGTTTATTTAGCCGTGTATTTCATAAAACGAGTAATTCAAATTAATACTTATTTACCCTACGCTTCTAATTCATTTACCTTTAGCATTTTGCAATCGGCATTTTCCCAATTCTATAGGCCACCAATACTATAACTTGTCACAACGTCTGTATCTGCAAACTAACTAAAAAAATCTTTTCAACAGTAATACCATCATTTATTTTTGCTTTTCATATCTATCAACCATACTGTTCATTGCATTCTCCACTTCAATGAGCAAATCAAAAACATCATTACTGTCATCATCTAACAAACCCTAACTTTCTTTTATTGTATCTTGTTTTTCAAAGACGAACATCTGTGTAAGTCTTATTATGCTTGCTTACAACAAGCCCCTTTTTCGTTTTCTCACTTATTCTCATTCCGGCGTCACTGCTTAGTAGTCTAAACCGTAGTAATATCAAAACTTTCCGCTATATTTTGCCCTGCTTTGCCCCAGTATGCGAAGGTCTGCTTTATAGTAAAACTGACATGCCGTGGCATACGAATAGTATTTTTATCATATCTCTTATATCCCTTCATAAGCCTTTAAACCTTGATATTTCGGGCTTTCCGGCACTTTTTTCATTTTTTGTTTTCTGCCCCTAATCTGTGTAAATCGTTATAAATCTACGCAAATTTACGGGCAAATGGTGTAGTAATTA
The DNA here is from genome assembly GCA_022510565.1 of Lachnospiraceae bacterium. Lineage (GTDB taxonomy): Bacteria > Bacillota > Clostridia > Lachnospirales > Lachnospiraceae > UBA3282. The sequence goes on from JAFLTE010000017.1 coordinate 66,727, forward strand.
GTATAGTAAAAATACAGATATGTCTCCTTCATTGTAAAACATATACCTACTCTTATGTGAGAATTTTTTCTAGCCATCTAAAGCTATCTAATGCATCCCTATTCGAGTAGTTTTTGCTCTAAATATTCATCAAATCACCCATCAATTTCGCACATCTGCTTTTTTAGTACCATTTCAAAAGGTATTCTGAACTCTCCCCATAAAACAGGTATTGGCTCCAGCATCGCATCTCTCACACGAATCAATTCACAAATTATCGAAATGGCCTTGTGCATATTGAGAGTAGTAATCTTTTCTTTTAAGTTAGGTGTTTCCCCTAAAAAAACATCCGTATATCCTATCAATAGTTGTGCATCGGTTGCGTCAACTGAATACATTTAATTCTCCTCCTTTCTCTGCTTTTTACTACCCATAAAAGCTATCTTTTACATTCTGATTTTTTTCCTCAATCGTAGTAAAACCGTAGTAGGGGGGGTATTCTCCGTTGCCGCGATTTGCCCCGATTAAGCGCACTTCATTCCGAATGCTCCCTGCTCCTCCGTGGTTCCATGGCAAATAAAGAGGATGTTTATCATGTAAGGTTTTCTCCTTGCTTTCATTCACTTCTTTTCCATAATTTTTCGTAATCTCTTACATTCACAGAAATTTCATAAACCTATTTACATTCCAATATCTGTCGCATAAGTTCGGAATAATCAATGAAGTTCATTCGTCCCTTGATTTTTTCCTGAAATCTGCGAGCATCTCTTGAAAAGTAAGATGTTGTCACCATTATTCCAGCTGTAGCTCTATCAGCTTCTACTGTTGCGTATAATTCTTTAACAAGTCCTACATTTACGGGATGTTTCGGAGCAAACTTTTTGCATTCAGCATAGATTAATAAATCTCCTAAAATCGAATTATTAAGTATAATTATATCTTTTCCACCATCCCGCGTCTGTTTAGTAAGCTTTACATTATACCCCTTTCTTTCAAACAATTCGCAAACTAGCTCTTCAAATTGTCGAGGTGTTATCTCAAATAACATTTCTGGATTTAATACGACTTTATCTAACAATGAACGCGTTACTGCATTTATATCATTCTTTATTTCATCCGGAACTTCAATACTGTTTCGTTCCGGTATAATAATTTTAGGATGGCTTAGAGAAATGCCTTTCCCATATGTATATAGCTGATGTGATCCAGCTTCTAAATTCAAAAAATATTCATCTATACCTTTGGATTTCAATCTGACGAGCATTTCTTCTATAAGATTCCTTGGCGTAATGCTTTCTTTGTCAATTCTTCTAAAAAAATCTCCAATAGCACTTTCAACTGAAATGTATGTTCCAAAGTAATCATTAACCAACAACAACGCTTGTTCAGTTGTTAATGATTTTAGTTTTAATTCATAATCAAATCTAATATCAAAAATATTTTCCCTAGCGGTACATATATAGCATCCTCTTCCATTTCTAATCTCCTCAACTATTTGTCTATGGCGATATATCTCATCCAAACCATCAATTAAATAAACAACCTTAGTCAAGTCCTTTACATGTACTTGAGAAAATGCGACCGCTCCTCCATAAACGACGTTTTTGCCACTATCTTGTAATATGTTCCCAAGCACATTCAATAAGAAGGTTTTGCCACTTCCTGCTATTCCCAAAAGATTCATCCCATGCCACACTAAGTTTTGGTCTATTACAGCGAAATGTGCTGCTGCATCCACCGCAATCCTGACATTAATTCCTGCATTCTTCATCTACTCAATCAGAGCATGTAAAAATGCTGGATTTCCATATGATACATTCTCCGGCTCCTCTGATTTGAAATGATGTCAAAACTATTACATGAGCCAAACTAGCAAAACAAATCTGAACCATTAGCACGAAGAATCATAACAACTCTTTTTCCGTATCGCATAGAATCTGAACAAGCACCTTATAATCAAGGTATTGAATACCCTCTACTCCACAATGGATCTTATCTGCAAGCTTGCTGTAGTAATAAATATTCATTGCTGCTTCCAAAGAAATATTCCTCGTTTCGGACAAACACGCAATGATTCTCTCTTCCAGATTTTCCTTATATACTCTTTCTAATACTTCTCCATCCATGAATTACACCTCTTCAGCAGTTTCAAACGTTAGCAGCCTATCTATGGCTTTTTGTGTAATAAACGCCATCTGGTCATAAGAAGGATATACTTTAATTTCCTTAAGAGCGCGCTCCTTGTCCCAGATACCGGCATGATACATATCCACCACCCGAAACACCTTGTCGTTTGCTACTTTTCCCAATATCAAATCATACTCCAGATAATCCAATACTCCATCTCGACAACGACACACAAAGTCAATCCATTCTATCAAATCTTCATCAAAGACTTTCACATGAAGTCCATCGAAATCATCACTCATTTGATAAAGATTTATAAGGGCTTTCTCCCTCCCAAGAATTTCAGCTTTACGTCTTGCCCATCGCTCCGCTTGTTCCCGAACTGTGGTTACATAAAATCCTTTTCCAAAATCAAGTTGTCTGTACGAATGATCTACGTCCGGATTTCTCACAATTTCTGTTGTACCATGATAAACAAT
>JAFLTE010000018.1 GCA_022510565.1 Lachnospiraceae bacterium
GATCTATGGATGACCGAAGGTACAGCACTTTATCTAAGTAATGGTGAAGCATTTTATAAGATTTATCTTAATTATATAGCAATACCGACTTACCAAGATACGTGCACAGGTAATCCCATAAGATTTTCAAATTGTGGAGGTTATACATTTGCCCATACATATATTGAATATATCGATGACACATATGGCTGGGATAGTGTTCTGAAATTGATTGAAACAGAGGATTACGAAAAATGTTTTGGGAAAACTCGAAAAGAAATATATGAAGAATGGGTTGTATATCTTAAAAATTATTATCAATAAAACTGTTTTCACAAAAGATGTCATAAAGAAGTAACTTTTCGACTAATTTATGCAATTCTTGGCGGTTTAGTTTCAGGAACGCTGCGGAGCCAGCTTTAATGCTATTCAAGCGACATAAATTGACAAAATCCCACAATATTATTATACTGAAAATAACTAGTATAACCATTAAAACGGAGGCGCAAAAGCATGGGAGAATTCCGGGTACTGGAGATTAAACAGAGCGTTTTTGCGGACAATGATCGCCGCGCGGATGAAGTCAGAAGTGAACTGAAGAAGAAGAAAGTATTTCTGTTAAATCTTATGTCATCTCCGGGTTCCGGCAAGACCACAACACTGACCAGAACGATCGAGCATCTCAAGGATGAGTTTCGTATCGGCGTGATGGAAGCGGACATTGATTCGGATGTGGATGCGCAGACGATTTCCTCGCTGGGCGTTAAAGCAATTCAGCTTCATACCGGCGGCATGTGTCATCTGGATGCGGACATGACGGCGCAGGGGCTTGCGGGGCTGGAAACGGGCGATGTAGATCTTGCGATTCTCGAGAATGTGGGGAATCTGGTCTGCCCGGCGGAGTTCGACACGGGAGCGGTCAAAAATGCAATGATTCTGAGTGTCCCGGAGGGGGATGACAAACCGTTAAAGTACCCGCTGATGTTTTCAATCTGCGATGTGGTTTTAATCAACAAGATCGATGTGCTGCCTTATTTCGATTTTGATATGGATAAGTGCAGAGAAGGTATTCTGATGAGGAATCCCAATGCGAAGATTATTCCGATCTCCGCCCGTACCGGAGAGGGTATTGAGGAGTGGACCGGATGGCTTCGCGATGAAGTAAAAAAATGGCAGCAATAGCTGCAAAGAGGAGGAGATAGTGACATGTTGTTTCAAATTTATGGTGATGGTGCCGGATGGCAGTTGTTAGGTTGGGTGCTGGTTTTTACGGCATTGGTTTTGGCCAATGAGTTTGCCAGACGTACCAAACAGGGAGGCATTTTATGTTTTCTGGTAGTACCGGCGGCCTTGACGGTGTATTTTGTTTCGATTTATGTAGGTGCTGCGATGGGAGCCGGATGGGCATTGAATAATCCTACCTATGTCCACATGAACAGTTGGTTCCATTATGCGAAGCTCTATGCGGCAACTGCAGGCTGTATCGGTTTCATGATGTTAAAATACAAATGGAGTATCGGCAAGACAGAGTGGTTCAAGGTATTTCCGTTCCTGATTGTTGCCATCAATATTCTGATTGCGGTTGCAAGTGATTTCGAGTCCGGCATCCGCGGTATGCATGCTCTGGCTGAGTATGGTGACCGCTGGTGGCTGTCCTCCGAGAATGTATGGCTTTACGGAGGCTGGTGGAACTGGGTGAACGGTATCGCCGGAATCCTCAATATTTTATGTATGACGGGCTGGTGGGGCATTTATTCATCCAAGAAAAAAGATGATATGCTTTGGCCCGATATGACATGGTGCTTTATTATTGCATACGATTTGTGGAACTTCGAATATACATATAACAACCTGCCGACCCATGCATGGTATTGCGGACTCGCACTGCTCCTGGCTCCGACATTCGCCAATGCACTGTGGAACAAAGGCGGATGGATTCAGAACCGTGCCAATACACTGGCGATGTGGTGTATGTTTGCGCAGGTATTCCCGATGTTCCAGGATTACAGCCGGTTTACGACGATTTCTACTGTGTATGCGGACGGATTTATGGATGCGGCAGTCAGACCCACATCTGCGGATCCCAGGATGCAGGGGGTAGTTGCAATTCTTGCGCTGGGCGCAAACGTGCTGTGTCTGGCAGCGATTGTCAAGCGGTCTATTGAACAGAAGAAGAATCCGTATAAAAACGAGATTTTCACGGATCAGAGAGATTACAAACTTGCGATGGCAAGAGCTGAGAAAGCGGAGTAAAGCTGTATAGGAATAGAACATATAAAAAGCAGAACAAGCGGTAAGAGAAGGTATAGCAAAAGGAGTAAAGCCTATGGATATGATGAAAGTGTATGCAGAGTGGCCGGCGAACCATAAGAAAGATAAGAATCCCAGTGAAAAGATCATCAAGCTCGGGAAAAAGATTACGGACGTTGCGGCTCACAAATTAAAAGGGGTTACGGTGGAAGATCCCGAGTATTGGGGACTTGCGGAGATCATCTCCGAGGAGATGGCGGATGTCGCCCTGAAAATGAAGGTCAGGAATCACTATACATTTGATGAAATGTGTAAGTTGACTCATACCCAGAGTGAGAGCGAGAAAGAGAAACTCAATAAGCTGCTGGAAGAAATGTGCTATATCGGTCTTCTGGAGTATGACTACGGTTATCACTACGACCATAACGGACGCACCCATGAGCAGACGGAGAGAAGATATGTTTTGCCCATGTTCGTTCCGGGTTCCGCCGAGCTTTTCAATATGGAAGAGCTTCCCGACGGAAGCAATCCGAGACTGAGAGACCATCCGGATGTAGCATCCTTCTTTGAGAGGATGACCTACATACCGCTTGCGGGAATTACGCAGATGGTACCTCCGGGAGGCGCGGGCATCGGTATGCACGTCATTCCGGTTGAAAAAGCGATTTCCATGGAGAATCAGTCCGTCGATTTAGAGCATCTTTCCTACTGGCTGAAAAAGTATGAGGGACATATCGGGGTGGGACGATGCAGCTGTCGTGCATCCCGCAAAGTGCTCGGTGACGGCTGTGGAGATGACGATTACGGCTGGTGTATTGCTGTTGGTGATTTCGCCGATTACTGTCGTGAGACCAACAAGGGCCACGATATTACCTATGAGGAAGCTATGGCGATTCTGAAACGGGGCGAGGAAAACGGCTTTGTTCATCAGATCACCAATATTGATGGCGAGAATAAGATTTTCGGTATCTGTAACTGTAATGTAAATATTTGTAACGCGCTGCGTACTTCTCAGTTATTTAACACGCCGAACATGTCACGCTCCGCGTATGTGGCTCATGTTGATAAAGAAAAATGTGTTGCCTGCGGACGTTGCGTGGAATATTGTCCGGCAGGTGCGGTGAAACTGGGACAGAAATTGTGCACGAAAGACGGCGGCGAGATAGAGTATCCGAAGCAGGAGCTTCCGGATGAAGTGAAGTGGGGACCGGAGAAGTGGGATCCCGAGTACAGAGATAATAACAGAATTAACTGCCATGAGACAGGAACCGCTCCCTGTAAGACGGCTTGCCCGGCCCATATCGCTGTACAAGGTTATCTGAAAAAAGCAGCGCAGGGTCAGTATCAGGAGGCGCTTGCACTGATCAAGAAGCAGAATCCTTTCCCGGCTGTGTGCGGACGAATCTGTAACCGCCGCTGCGAGGATGCATGTACCAGAGGAACAATCGATCAGGCAGTTGCTATCGATGCAGTTAAGAAGTTTATCGCAGAGCAGGATCTGAATGCGGAGACAAGATACATTCCGCCGGTGGTTATTCCGGCGAGCATCCATAAACAGCGCTGGGATGAAAAGATTGCCATTATCGGCGGTGGTCCGGCTGGTCTGTCCGCGGCATTCTATCTGGCGGAGAGAGGATATTACCCGACGGTATTTGAGAAGAATGAACTGCCGGGCGGTATGCTTCAGTACGGTATACCTTCCTATAAGCTGGAAAAAGATGTAATCGCTGCAGAAATCGATGTAATGCGCCAGATGGGCGTTGAGATTAAGACCGGAGTGGAAGTTGGTAAAGACATTACACTGGATGAGCTGCGTGCACAAGGCTATAAGGCATTCTATATCGCAATCGGCTGCAGCGCAGGACGTCGTCCGGGCGTACCCAATGATACGGCAGAAGGTACAATGACAGCCATTGAATACCTGAAAGAAGCTAACACCGGAAATACATCCTTTACCGGCAAAGTGGTAGTAGTCGGCGGCGGTAACGTGGCAATCGACGCATCCAGAGTCAGCATAAGAAGCGGAGCAGCAGAGGTAACACAGCTTTGTCTCGAATCGGAAGCTGAAATGCCTGCATCCGACGAGGAAGTTCGCGAAGCCACCGAAGACGGTGTTGTTATCAAGAACGGCTGGGGACCGAAAGAAGTTCTCGTTACAGACGGTAAAGTCAGCGGAATCGTATTCAAGAAATGTACCGCTGTATTTGACAAAGAAGGTAAATTCAATCCCGTATATGATGAGAACGATACCCTTACCATCGAATGCGACAGAGTAATCTTCGCAATCGGACAGCAGATTGTATGGGGAGATCTTTTAAAAGGAGCTAAAGTGGAACTGGGACGCGGCAACGGGCCGGTTGCGGATTCCCTTACTTTCCAGACTGGTGAGCCGGATATCTTCGTGGGCGGTGATGTTTACACGGGACCGAAATTTGCCATCGACGCGATTGCACAAGGACATTACGCGGCAGAATCCCTGCACCGTTTCGTTCAGGGCGGTCATATGACTATCGGACGTAACCATTGGGAGTTCATAGAGCTGGATAAAGACAATATCTCCGTGGAAAGCTATGATAATTCCTCCCGTCAGATAGAAGGAAACGACGCATCGGTTGAAGCGAAATCATTCCGCGACGCGCATCTGACACTGACAGAGGAGCAGGTGACGACCGAAACTGCAAGGTGCTTGGGCTGTGGCGCAACAATCGTGGATCAGAATAAGTGTATCGGCTGCGGTGTCTGTACGACGAAATGTGCGTTTGATGCGATTACCCTGCACAGAGACCGTCCGGAGTGCACCAACATGGTTCCGGCGGAGGATAAGTTCAAATATATTCTTCCTTACCAGTTGAAACGTGCGGTGAAGATTGCCAGAAACAAGAAAGATAAATAAGTAAAACGCTTCGGAATGGAGAGAAGATGCACGAAATAGGTGTTGTATTTTATGTGATCCGCGATGTGAAGAAGGTCGCCGAAGAGAACAATGTGGAGCAGGTGGAAACCGTAACGCTTGAGATTGGCGAAGTGTCCGGCGTGGTCCATGAGCTTCTGATTGACTGTTTTAATTGGGCGGTAAAAAAAGAGCCTATTATGGAGCACGCCAAGCTTCAGATAGAGACCATCAAAGCGGTTACCTTCTGCGAGGATTGCAAGCAGGAATATGAGACGGTTAAATATGCGAAGATATGTCCCCACTGTCAGAGTGAGAACACATATCTTCTGCGGGGAAATGAGTTTAATATTAAAGAAATAGGGGTTACATGAAGGAATGAGGGCATTCTGAGAGTCGCGAATAGGACTTGGGATGCCCTTGTTTGTTAGCGTTTGATGCTTGATTGATTAAGATGAAAGACGCATATAATAAGGGAGGGGGAAGTACAATGAATGAAAAAGTGATTCTTCAATTATGCGTGAATTGTTTTTTCGATAATCCGCGATTAATAGAACGTTGTACAGTAGGACATGGAAATTATGTTTATATAGTTGAATGCGCAGGTGTTAAGTACGTCATCCGGTGCAGCGAGGAACATAATGCATATAAAGACACAATTTATTGGTTGGAGCAATTAGCATCCATTGAGATACCCATACCGAAAGTAATTGCACATGGAAATTTTGAACAGTATGAATATCTGATTTTGAATTACTTTGAAGGTAAAGATATTGGACTCGTATATACTCAACTCAATGATGAGGATAAAAAGGAGATTGCAAAAGAAATTGTAGCTATTCAGAACAAAGTGGCAGCATTGGAATTGGAAAATGTTGAGCCGCAATGGTCGTGGCATTCGGTCATAAATGATATGCTTGAACGGTCCAAAGAGCGTATTGCAGCAAATGGCTATTTTGACGTTGAGAAAGTAGAGCGGCTTTGGAAATTAGCAGAGCAGTTGGACGAGTATTTTACAAATATAAAGCCAATTGCGTATTTAGATGATGTCAGTACCAAAAATCTGCTCATTCATAACGGGAGGATATCCGGTATTGTTGATATAGACTGGATGGGCATAGGCGATAAGCTGACCTATGTCGCATTGACGAACATGGCTCTGCTCAACATGGAATGTGATACCGATTATGTGGAATATATTTTGGCAGAGATGCAGTTAAACGATGTTGAAAAGAAGGCGTTCCTGTTCTATACATTAATGTTCTGTGTTGACTTCATGGGAGAACGTGGTATGCAATTCATGGATAAAACTATCGAAGTAAATGAGCAGATCATAGATAGGTTAAACGGTATCTATGAGCAGCTTATGCAATGCTTCCTTAGGAAATACAATTAGCAGCGTTCCGGCAGCGACGGATACGCTGCCTTCTTTTCCAATAAATTCATTGCTGACACCGAGAGGAAAAGTGTTAGTTAATGTTGCATTATTAAGTTCATATTTTAAACCTTGCAGATATACGCCTTCTGATTTTTCGGTGTGGGAGAAGACCGAAATATAGCTGGACGGGACTTTATTAAAGGACATCTTACGATTGGTGATAGCAGTAATAACGATGTCCTTGCCAAACAAAAATCCCTGCATACCGTTTTGGGAGAGGTAGGCAAGTATCTGTATGTTGGCGATCGTGTGATCTATGCGACCGCCCATCCCGCAATAAATGTGAAAAACGGAATATCCCGATTTGATTCCTTCACGAACGGCCGCAAGCATATCAGTATCATCTTTTTCCGGATTTAATTCTTTGGTATTCGGATGAACGGGTATATCATTGAGAGAATCAAAATCCCCAATCACAAGATCAGCAGTGAATCCGCGTTGCTCCAAATAGCGAATCCCCGCATCTGCGGCAATTACAAAGTCTTCTGTTGTCGGTGTGAAATCAAGCCCGTAGTTTTCTCCGGCGCCGATGATGTAGCAAATGGCGTTTTTCATCTTGTTATCTCCATTCTGGTCTGCAATAAGTAGTTTGTGAAAGACAATACCCGCATATCTCGATTGCCGTGTATGTATGGATGTAGTGAGGACCTATTTTTTTAGTCAGAACAACGGAAATCTTTTTATCAAAAATATCAGGTTCTTTTTGGTGGCGCAGCGCGAAACACTCTACGCTTTTTCCATAAACATGTAGAATGGCATCTTTTCAGACTTCATTTTGCGGAGCCATAATAATGAAGTCCTGCGTACACCAATCCAGTTTATAGGATACCAATTCAGTGTTTGGTTCTCCTACAAAAAAGCATAAGTTGCCCAGTATAGTCAGTGCCGCCGTTGGGTGATTCAAGTCATTCGCATAGATTTTGCCCATGATTTCCTGTGAACACGACCAGATTAGAGCTTCATCCCGGTTGGCGAATAGCGGAGTGACGTTGGTTGGGGTGGTAATTTCGTATATTATTGGAGTACCTCTACGGGAAAATGTATCTACATTTTTTAACTTTACAAGCTATAACTTGCCTGTTGGAATCCAGTGGGTGATTATATTTTTCGAACTTATTATTCACCATATTATTATATGGTAGCATTATAATCTTAAAAGAGCAATATATGTAATTTCTCAAGGATAGTATTAATCATAATACTACTGATAAAACTGTATATTACCCAAAAATGTGCGATTTATATATGATTACGAGATATCCCTAAGAGCATGATTAGACAATAAGTGGAATATATGAAGTTAGTGATGATTTTAACGAGGAGAATCTGGAAAAAAATGAAAATCAAGTGTAGATGAGATGATTTTGAAACGAATTATATGAAAATACTTATTGCACCTTATATACTTTTTGTAGATATTGGTAATTTTATATGGTATAATAAAATTAAAAAAGTAGTACAAAGAATTGGCGTGTGGATTCTTAGGTATTTACTAGAGCGTAAGCCACCATCCATGCCTATGCCATTCTTTTTGCTTATTATTAGGAGGGAATTTGGGTTGGAGAAGTATATTATTTTAGAAGGAAATGTTACAACGAATACGTTGTATACGAGTGTACTACATTCATTAAGGGATTATTATAGATGTGAAAAGGAGGTTGCTCCTGTTCTTGATTTAACCAAAGTGACATTTATTGAACCAGAAGCAATTCCGTTATTGATTTCATTCGGTGACTATTTTTCTAGGCTATATCATTCAGAAATTGAAATAGATATGGAAGAGCGAGGACCACTTCAAAATTTTCTGATTAATATTGGATTTCTTAGATATACAAAAGATGAAAAAATATATTATTTTGCGAATGACTATATGAAAAATTGGCTATACGCCAATAGAGATATTCACAAAATTATTTGGATGAAACGAGCAGAAGAGTATTCGGATGTAGCAAGTATAGCAGATTTGGAAGTGCGGCGCACATATTTGTCTGATAATATTCAAAAGAACATTGAGGAGCAATGCACACGGATTCTTTCAGATACACATAAATTACCAGAAAATCTGATAAAATATACAATAGAAGGACTTGCTGAAATAATAACAAATGCTTCTATTTATAGTGAAAATCAATCTTATGCTTATTTGGCATCTGATAAGTTTGGCACAAAAGGAAGCGTATGCGACTGTGGAGTGGGTTTAGAATATTCTTATGAAAAGCAAGGGAAAAAGTGTGAGTGGATATACAATAATGATGATATCATGAAAAATCCAGAGTTGAAAAACTTTTATTTGATTATGGAAATTATGAATTATTCGTATTGTAAGCATAGGAAAGGAGAACGTTGTAACCTTTGGACAGTACAAAATGATTTTACAACATATGGTGGATCTTTTAAGATTCATTATGGTAATATCCAAGTTATTTTTAGTTCCAAAAGATGTAGGGGGTGTCGTAAGGTTAGTTATTTTAATGAAGAGGGCAATAGAATTTTTGTTGCGGATGATTTACAACCTTGTTTAGTATGCTTGCGTGAAGGGTATTTCAGTAATCAAAATCTGGCAATTACAAATTACGATGTAGCATTTCGTGGGGTACATATAGAGTTTGAAATACCTAGGAGGTGAAAATAGATGCTATTTTCAAAATTACTTAATGATGATTTCATATACATTAATATGCATGCAGAGTCTGCTCTGGATTTTCAAGATGATTTTCAAGAAATTGATAGTGTAAAAGAATCAAAGAATAATCAAAGAGGAATCTATACCAATAGTGTTTCAGCACTTATTCTAGATGAACTAATGAAATTGGATACCGATAGAGATTTAGCACTTGACATGGAATGGATTTCGGAAATTACTGTAAATAACCTATTAAATATGATGAAAGTCATTCAAAAGTTCTTGGCGAGAGAGAAAAATGTACATATTTTATATTTAAGTGAAGAGATGGAGTCTTTACTTGAGCAGCAATGTGAGCAAAAAGGATATTCCGTGAAGAAAGATGGTGTTATTTTGCATATTTCTGCAGATAAAAAAAGTAATTACGATTCTTGTGAAGATTACTTGAAACAATTTGAAAAAGTGTATATAAAGAAACTACAAGAATCGATCAAGTTATGTATAGATGAGCGCAATGAACAAGAAGTGCATTCATCGGGGGCGGTTTATCTTAAGAAGTATATTAATGTGAAAAAGATGCTTACAAAAGGTAATGAAGCGTTCTTGTGTTATTGTATATATAAAGCTGCAATGGAGCTAGTTAGACAAGGAATTGTTAATTTGAATTATGCAGAAAATAGTAATATCTCTTTGTTTTTTCATACAATAAACGGGGCTTATATTGGTGGAATCATGTCTGCACTGTTGCAAATGAATTTTGTATATTTGGATCATTTAGGACCTATAAATGCCATTAAAAAACAAAGTTTCGAAAATAATATTCAATTAGCAAAAAAATACATTATTGTTGCAGATGTAATTTGTACTACATCAGAAGTGGGTAGAGCAGAAACATTAATTGAGTTTAATGGTGGGAGTATTTTGTGTAGGGTTTGTTTTGCAGATGTTTGTGTGGTACTTAAACAGGATAGACAACAGATAAGTTGTATAAATATAAACGCTGAAGATAACTTTTTAGATTATACAATTAAAACAGAATTATGCAAAAATTGTGAAGAGAAATATAAAGGAGATTCAAAGGAGAAAAAGAAAAATGAATAAGACCGGAGTTATAATTCTTTCTGATATACATTTTACAAAAGATGAATCAAAGTGTAAATTATGTTCAAGAGATTTAAATTATCTTACAAAATTTTTGACTTTTATAAAAAAAGAGATGAAAAAAAAGAATATTACTTTTAAATATTTATTAATTGCGGGTGATATAGTGGAATCAGGAAAACGAGCCGAATATAATGAAATCGAGGATATTTTATTAAGAATATTAGAGGAATTACAAATAAAAAAAGAACATGTTTTGATAGTTCCTGGAAATCACGACTTATCAAGGGACGAAATTTCAACCTATTGTGATCAAAATGATATTCCGGAAGAAGATGCATGTAAGTATATGAATATAAAGTATAAAAATTATATTAACTTTTATAATCATTTTATGAATGTGTCGGATTATAGTTTAGATAAGGCAATTATAGGTAAATTAGATTTTGAAGAATGTAATATTTCTGTACTTGGGGTAAACAGCAACGTAAAAGAAAGTCATAGAAATGAAGATCATAAGGGTTTTATTGATGTAGAAAAACTTATGGAAGAGACAAAATACTTAGATTGTAATCGCCATTATTTGGTTTTATCACACCATAGTTGGGCAGATGACAGACAGAGTGAGCTCCCAACGATTAAAAATGCGGATGATGCAAAAAGTGTTTTTCATAATGTAAACATAACATCATTTATGTATGGGCATCATCATGCCATAGACCGAAAAAACATCGAAGATAGAAATGGAGTTTATCAATATTGTGAAATTGGTAGCTTCTCCAAAAAATTTGCTGGGCCTACAAGTGATTCGTATAGCAATTTGTTCGTAACAGCAGTAATAGACGAAAAAAATTTAAAACTTTCATTAACCGAATATATTTTTTTTCAAAATGAGTGGATGGCGCTACCCGATTACGCTTTAAAAGACCTTGTATTTACGGAAAAAGAGCAATTAAAAATAGTTAAACCGGAATCTTCCTTTGAATTTATGGAAAATCCCGAACATACACCAGAGGATTCTTCGATTCAAGAACAAGTAAGCTTAGACAATAAGTTAATAATTGGGATAGAATCAGAAAAATATCTTGCAATAATAGCAAAAGATGGACTATACAAAGAAGGTCATTACCACTGGAGTAATGGCGAAAAAGCACGAGGTTGGATCAATATTTCCTGTTTTTTAGGTAATAGTATAATATTGTCAAATTTGAGAAAAGACTTTAAAAACTTTTATGATATGATTTTAAAAGAAGTAGTTGTGGGAAAAATTGACGCAGTAATTGGATATGGGATGGAGGGAAATATTGTCGGAAGTGCTCTAGCACCATTTTTCATAAAAAATGATATACGATATTTGTATTGCCCCTCCATACATAAAGATAAAAATTTTATTAATGCAGAAAAAATAATGTGGAATAAAGTTTCTTTGTTTGAAAGACTAATATTTATTTTTGATTTTGTTCCTTCTGACGATTATTTAAAAGAAATAATAGATTCCGATACGATTTTTGAAAATGTCAAAGAATTATACATATTTTCAATATTTAGTATTAATATAAATGAAAATATATCATCGGAAATTTTACATTATAAAATGGAAAATGATGTAAATAATAATACTGAACAAAGAATCAGAGTCATTCATTTTGTGGCATGTAAATTACCAGTTCCGAAATGTGAGACGGATATGACACAATGTCCAATTTGTGTTAATCATTTGTCCGAAATAACAAAAATATAAAAAAGAAAGGGTATTATGAATATGAAAGTAATTAAACCGTATTTTGAAATTCTTGGTACAGTCGATGGAAAAGAGATCTTAAAGAGCATTGAAGTATGTGGACGAACTTGTTATAAAAGTGAAAATCTGATTACTGGTGATTCTGCGGTAGAGTTCGTTAAGAACATATTAAAACGTGGTCATGAATCTGTAATTGAGCACGAAAAAGTGACTGTAAGAATTATATGTGATAGAGGAGTATCGCATGAAATTGTTAGACATAGAATCGCCAGCTACAGTCAGGAAAGCACTAGATATTGTAATTATCAGAAAGATAAGTTTGGTCATGAATTGACATTTATTAAACCTATATTTTGGGATGAAAGTTGCTCTGAGTATACTATTTGGTATAATATGATGCAAAACATAGAAGAAAAATATATGCAATTAATTAATCTGGGGGCTAGTCCTCAAGAAGCACGTAGCATACTACCAAATAGTTTAAAAACTGAAATTGTTGTGACAATGAATTTAAGAGAGTGGAGACACTTTTTTAAACTTAGAACATCAGAGGCAGCTCACCCACAGATGAGGGAAATTGCAGAGAAGATGCTAGATGAGTTTATTAAGTTAATTCCTATTGTTTTTGATGATATAAAAAGTTAGGTGATAGTGTAAGTTAGCGGGCTTGTTGGTAAATTAAAGAATTATGACCTTCTGCATGGTATAATTATTATATCGATTTCAGGAGGTCATTTTTATGATGGTGAACTAGGCCACCAGATTCAGATGGTGATATTAGGCATAGACTCACTCATCGCACAAGGCTGAAAAGCCATACTGATCTAGAGTGTGAATATATTCCGTCAGGCAAGAAAAGACACGGCTACCTTACGCAAATGATAGTCGAAGCCAAGCGTGGACTCATTATAGGAGTGGGCATTATCCCGCGAACAGGCGGGAAAGAGATACCATTTTATGAGCTCTAAAAAACCGTATAGTTATAAAGGAAGAAATTGCCTTGGATGAAGGTTATGATATAGATGCAGTACACTGGGGATTGGAGTTGCTAGGAATCAGCTGATACACATCAATACGCGAATGTCAGAATAATACAATGAAAAGGGATTCTATTTTGATGGAGAAAAAGAATGTTTTACATGTATGCAGGATTGACATTTTGAATTTCAAAACGTAATCTACAAAAAAACACATAGAACTATTACCATCTGTATAGGTGTTTTGAGAAAGAATGCAACACATGTCCACATTTTTGCTTTTGTGCGACTGATTTTGGAACTGTAATGATTAATGCAAGTACTTATTGCTAGTTATTAAATGTTAATTTTACATGATATTGATAAAACTCAAATCATACCTTTAGACGATAATGTAAACAATATGCAAGTTGTGATTATTCACAGCGCTACCA
Source organism: Lachnospiraceae bacterium (assembly GCA_022510565.1). Classification (GTDB taxonomy): domain Bacteria; phylum Bacillota; class Clostridia; order Lachnospirales; family Lachnospiraceae; genus UBA3282. Next base: position 13,434 of record JAFLTE010000018.1, read on the forward strand.
AAATAACACTGACATGTAAACAGTCTGTTATTTGAGAAACAAGAACGAAATAAAGGAAAGCAAAGGGAAGAATTTGGACATTAATATAATGTATCATCCTTTATAAGTTAATGATAGAAGCATATAAAGGATATATGTTTCCAGCAGTATAAATCAGAACATTTCGTGAATCATCAATACATTTTATTAGGATGCAATTCCATACACCTTGTAATGCTGCAACAGATAAAGTTGCATAAGGAGCGTACTGTATATTAGATTTTTTAATAGACATAGACAGATTATCAAAATCTATGGAAGAAATATTGACTTTTGCCACTATTATGAAAGGTAAAGGTTTGGCTTTATTTCTTTTTTGTTCAATAATCTTTTCTTTTAATTCATTCCAGGACATAGAATCTGATACTTTAGCAAAATAGGCTGTATTCATTAAAATACCCTCTTCCAATTGACTTCTTTGAACACAAGATTTATAATTATTATGTGTAATTATATCCAAAAACGAGGTACTTTATGATGAAAAAGCAAAACTTGTATATTGACATATTTGCAGGTTGTGGTGGCTTGTCTACTGGTTTATTAAAAGCTGGGTGGACAGGTCTTTTTGCTGTTGAAAAAAATGTGGATGCTTTTTCAACATTGGAGCACAATTTAATTAATAAAAATAAGCATTTCTTATGGCCAAATTGGTTGGAAGTTAAAGGACATGATATCAATGAGCTTATTAAAAATCATGAGAACGAGTTGCTTGACTTACAGGGAGAAATAACATTGGTTGCTGGAGGACCTCCTTGTCAGGGATTCTCAATGGCTGGTAAACGTGATAAGGATGATCAAAGAAATAAACTTGTAAAGTCTTATATTAAGTTCATTAAACTTGTAATGCCTGAGGCTATAATTTTTGAAAATGTTCACGGTTTTACTGTGAATTTTAAAGATAAAAAAGGTACTAAGAAATATTCTTCATATGTTGAGAGAGCCTTAAAGAGATTGGGGTATAAAACTTTTCATCAAATCGTGGATATGTCTGAATATGGTATTCCTCAAAAAAGAAAAAGATTTATTCTTGTTGCAATGAAAAACCATTCTCCTAAAGATGTTTTTTCAATACTGGAAAAAAATAGAGAAAAGTTTTGTTATGACAATGGGATACAAAGTAAAACAACTGTATATGAGGCAATAAGCGATTTGGAAAAACAATGTGGAACGTGTCCTTCACCGGATACAAAGAGATTTAAAGCTGGAATATATGGTGCAGCTAAGTCTGGATACCAGAAATTAATGCGCCAAGGAATGGATGGTTTTAATGGTGCGGTAGACAGTCATCGCTTTGTTAACCATAGAAAAGATACTATAACTTTGCATGAAAATTTGTTAGCACGTGCTCCAATAGGAAAAAGAATTACGCCTGATGATAATATTGTCGAAGGTTTAAATCGTCGAGGTGTGACAGTTCTTGATCCAAATTCACAGGCACCGACAATTACCTCTATTCCTGATGAGTTAGTGCATTATTGTGAACCGAGAATTTTAACAGTCCGTGAGCATGCACGTATACAAAGTTTCCCGGATTGGTATGAGTTTAAAGGAAAATATACATCGGGTGGAGAAAGAAGAAAAAAAGAGGTACCAAGATATACACAGGTAGGTAATGCTGTTCCACCATTATTTGCAGAACAAATAGGAATAGCACTTTTGGAGGTTCTTAATGATGACCAAAACGAATGATAAACTATCATTTAGAGTAAGTGCTGGATTAAAAAATTTGATTGGTCGAGATTTGATTAGCGATAAATATATTGCTGTCTTTGAGTTGGTAAAAAACTCATATGATGCAGGTGCTAGTAAGGTCAAAATATCGTATTTAGTCTCTGATGAAGAGGCTGGAAAAATTATAATTTCTGATAACGGAAGCGGAATGACATACAATGATATAATTCAGAAATGGTTGTTTGTTGCATATTCTGAAAAAAAACCACAAAACAGATTAAAATCATCTTATAGAGAAGAGATTAAACGTGAAGTTGCAGGAGCTAAAGGTGTTGGTCGTTTTTCATGCGACAGATTAGGGGAAGCATTGCAGTTAATAACAAAAACAAAAGAAGAAGTTCAAGCACATGTTGTGGATGTAAATTGGAATCGGTTTGAGATTGATGATACAAAAGAATTTATAGAAATTCCGGTGGATTATTCTCAAACTAATCAACTCCCAAGTGGTTTTGTTAACGGAACTACTCTTATTGTAAATGCTCTAAGAGAAACATGGGATAGAGATGCATTATTAAAATTAAAACGTTCTTTGATGAAGTTGATTAGTCCGGATGCCGATAAGGGTGAATTACCTTTTGATATCGAAATAGTCGCTCCATCAGAAAAAGAACTAGATGAGAAATTATTAGAGGAATATAAGAAGGACCAAGAAAAAGGAGAAAATTCAAAAAAGAAAATCAATCCAGATCGTGATGTTGTAAATGGAAAAATAAAGAACGATATTTTTGAAAAATTAAATATAAAAACCACCAATATTGAAGTTAATATATCGGAAGATGGACGTAGTATTACAAGCACCTTATCTGACAGAGGTAAATATATATTTACTGTTAAAGAAAAAAATCGAAAATATGGATTATTAAAAAATATACATATATCAGTATTTTACCTTAATCAAAGTGCAAAAGTGAATTTTACACGTCAAATGGGTGGGGTTACTCCTAAAAGTTATGGCTCAGTGTTTATATATAAAAATGGATTTAGAATTAATCCTTATGGAGAACCAGGACAAGATTTTTTTGGAATAGATCAAAGAAAAGCACAAGGGTGGAAAAGATTTTTAGGAACCCGTGAAATCATGGGGCGTATTTCAATAAAAGGTGATAATGAACAATTTATCGAAACAACAAGTCGTGCACATGGTTTTATTCAAACACCTGCAGTAGATATGCTAGCAGATTTGTTTGTTGAAAAGGTATTAAAAGTTTTGGAAAAATATGTTGTTCACCTTATAAATTGGGGAGAACCGTTAAAATCCAATCATAATCATACGATTTCTCCAGAAGAAGTTGGTGATGAAATTGTATCACAGTTTATTACTAATATAAGTACAGATGACATATTAAGTGTTGACTGTAATCCTGAAATTTTAAATAAAGATACTCTTGTGAAAGAACCAGATAGCATTACATTATCATTAAAGAAACTAGAATCTGTTGCTGAAAAAACACAAGATGCAGGACTGCTAAAGTTGGCTCAAACTGTTAAAAAAAGAACAGAAGCAATTTTATCTGATAATATTAAATTGGAAGAAGATAATGCTGCAAAAGAAAAGGAATTGGAACAGGTACGTCAGGAAAGTGAAGTGCGAAAAAAGCAAGTGTACTTCCTATCAGAAGCGGCCAATCAAAACGTTACCAATTTGCTTGGAGGTTTCCATACAGTTTATACGTTGACGGATGCTATTAAAGGAAATATTAATTTTTTACGTGACGAATTATCAAAGGGAAAAGTTGCCAGTGAAGAGACAATTTTAATGGTAATAGGTGAGATATACCAAGCAAATGAAAAGGCTCATAAACTCGCCGATTTGGCTATTCACGGAAATCAGACTTTGAAACAAGATGGTTCAAACAGCATATATGACTTTATTCGTCAGTATATTGATGCGGACTTAGCTATTAAAGGTATTGAATATATATTGACTCCTGATGATAAGGCATTTAATTGTAAATTTGATGCATCTTCTATAAGTGTTATTTTAGATAATATTTCAAGCAATGCCATAAAAGCAGGGGCAACAAAATTGTATATATCATTAGAAGAAATGCAGAGGTATGTCGAAATTACATTTACAGATAACGGAATAGGCCTAGATAACGATATTGATATTGATATGCTTTTTGAATGGGGTGTGTCTAATAATATTAGGAAAAAAGGATTTGGCATAGGTCTGTACCATATTAAACAACTAGTAGAAGAAATGAAAGGAACCATAGCAATCGATACCACATATCGAGATGGTTTCAGATTGGTGGTGAAATTAAAAAGATGAATACGGTATTTAAAATTTTATGGTTTGAAGACGAGCCAAGATGGTATAACATGGAAAAATTAAGAATCAACACCATAATACAAGAACATTACCTGACTCCGGAAATTATTAGAAAAGATGGTGCTGATTTTGAAATTACTAACCTTACGGGCAATGATTATGATTTAATACTAATGGATTACAAATTAGCAGAAGGAACAACTGGAGACACTATTGCAGCTGCTATTAGAAAAAATAACATTTTAACTGACATTTTGTTCTATTCCTCAGAAGAGCAAAATATGTTAGATGCTATTTCAAAGGGAATGCCTCCCATTGATGGAGTGTATTTAACAAAACGAGATTATACAATATTTACTGAAAAGGTAGGAAATTTAATCAGCAAGATAGTAAAGAGATCAGAAGATCTTGTTAATTTGCGGGGTTTTGTTATGGACGGGTCGTCCGATTTTGAAGTAAGGATTCAAGAGATTTTAAATATTGTCTGGAACAAATTTAATGAGAGCGAAAAATGTATTTTAGAAGATGCTGTTCAGAAAACAATTAAGCGAAATGAGGCAAGGGACCAGAAGACAAAGCAAAAAGTGTTGGCACAAAATCCAACATTTCCTGCAGCTGTTAATAGCATACATTTTTTTAGTCATTCTGACAGATTATATTTGCTTGAAAAAGCAATTATGATTTTGTTAGATAATTATAATCTTACTGCTGAAGAAGAATTTTTTTCTTTCAAAGAAAATTATGAAAATGGAATTTCTCACTATCGTAATGCCTTAGGACATAGGAAATCAACAGACAATGTTATAGAAATTACAAAAGGAAACTTTATACCGATTGATGAAGCATTACATCAAAAAATGAGAAAAAATCTGACTAGATATAACCAGCTTATTGAGCTGTTGGAATTATTTGTAACAGAAAAAATATGAAATAGGTGGGAACTCAACCCTTATCAATAGGCGATTGAGCTCCCATTTTTTAAACGATATATTCGGGATATGTCTTTCATTTACATTATATCATTGGTTTATAGTGTGTTTGGAAGAACGAGAGTATGGAAGTTTGTCAACTGGCCTTTTTATTCACAGACTCAGTAAAATCACCCTAGAAAGGTCCGTTTCGGCTGATAATCAAGAGATTTTTGGAGTTAATACAATTTATTATAAGTTGTAACGATATTATTGTTGCAGTGTAGGAATATAAAAAGTTTTATAGATTATTAAAAAATTTGGCTTATCTTATAAGAGTATTCGGACGAATGAGCATCAAATAAATCTACAAAAAGAGATTTAGTAAACTTGACGACATAGCAAAACTATACTTATTCTGATATAATATTTTTATCTCATTTTATTAAATTATACGAAATGTATAAGAAGGTGTGGGCAATACCGAGGAGGAATATATAATGGCAGTACCTTTTGATAAATTAGAATCGGCTGATTTAGTTGTAGATACAGTATATAAAGGCGGAAAAGTGAGTGGTAAAGCTTCCGAGGTACTTCATAGATTACTTCCAAACTGTAGTAATTCCGGTGGGTTCAGAAAAGTTATGCGAAAAGATGGCAGCGGATTGCCGGCATATGTTGTTTTATATACGTCTATGCAGGAGTTAGCTTGGCCGGATTATTTGGATGAGGAAACAGGTATTTTTAGATATTATGGAGATAATAGAACACCCGGGAAAACGATCTTGGATACGCCAAGAAAGGGAAATCAACTACTTGAATTGGTTTTTGATTGCTTAAATAGCAGGGATGGATCTATAAAGGATGTGCCTCCGTTTCTAATCTTTAAAAAATGTGGGGTGGGTTGGGATGTACAATTCTTAGGATTAGCAGCGCCCGGCAATCCTAAAATATCTCCAGATAAAGATTTAGTTGCTTTTTGGAGAACAATGGACGGACAACGTTTTCAAAATTATGAGGCATATTTTACTGTATTGGACACGCAAGTACCAATCAATCGTGAGTGGTTAAATGCATTAATATACCATCATGATGACAGTTTACCATATGCTCCCGATGTGTGGAAAAAGTTTATTAACCAAGGAAGAAATGGTATTGTACCACTTATTGCAAAAAAGGTGACAAAAATTCCAACAAGGTATGACCAATTGCAAAGCGATGTTGAAGGGTTGTCTTGTCTTACAAAAATAAGAGATTTTTATAAAAATAATCCGTATGGTTTTGAGAATTGTGCTAAGAATATATTAGAAAAAATGGACGAAAGATTCCAAGATTTCTCCTTGACCAGACCTTGGAGAGATGGGGGCAGAGATGCTCTGGGATATTACGTAATTGGTAATGGGAGCAAGGCAAATTATCCGTTACGGATAGATTGTGCAATGGAAGCAAAATGTTATGCAGATAATCACTCAGTCGGTGTAAGAGAGATGTCTCGATTGATATCCCGGATTAAGTATAGACAATTTGGGGTGCTCGTTACAACAAGCTATGTTAATGAACAGGCATATAAGGAAGTAGTGGAAGACGAACATCCAATATTGATTATTTCAGCAACGGATATTGCCGGAGTCCTTCGCAGAAATGCGATTACATCTTCCAATATTAATGAATGGTTCGCAATCTTAGATGAAGCAGATAATCGGGATTTTAACCGCCGAATGAGTATTTACAATGAGCGGATAAGCAATAAATAGATTTATCGAAATCTCCTCCTCCCCGCATCTCTCCCGACCCCGCAACCTGGATTGGACAGCAAGCAGTTGTGGCCGCATCCGCCGCAGTGCATATCCCGTTTCGTGATGAGGAGTCGATTCAAGGGAGCGATGAGCACAGTATTCCTTCCGGTTATGCAGTAGCCGCGGGCACTGAACCGATCCAACAGTATCTTGATAAAAATCGGGTGACTGATCAGGATACAGTCTTGATTTTTGGCTTCCAGAAGATCAAGGAGCTTGTCGGCACGCTTTTTTGCCTGAGACTTGGTTTCCGGCTGGCGGCTGTTCCCGAAGAAACGTTGCACAGAAGCCATGAGTTGCCAGCGCCAAAGCGGCAGCTTTTTTGCTGTATCTTTATATGCGCAAACCGGCACCTCATTAAGCAGAGGCTCATCTGTCATCTTCGCATCGGTAAAGAGCAAATCTGCCGTTTGTACAGCATTTTTTGTGGAGCTGACATAGACAGGACGGTTGTGAGAACTGATTCGTTCGACTTGTATCGCTTCAATGCCGCAAGCTGCCGCACGTTGATATGTCTCTTCGAATTCGTCTGAGGTATATTGTTTTTCCCAAGTCATAGCAGCTTTTCCGCTGGCAATCAGTAATATTTTCATACGCTGTCTCCATTGTTTTATCACTAAATCGGGCCTTTACCAAGCCGATGTTTACCCTGCAAAGCAATCGTAAATTGTCATATAGAAATTATATATGAGCAGACATCCTTTTGCAAACTAGTATAGTAATCGATAACATGGAGTTAAAAATATTAGAGCATAAATGGAGAATACAATAAAGTAATAGCTTTTTTGTATCTTTCAATTTTACATTGTGATAAAATATGTCTAACGGAGTAGTATCTTGAATGATAATTTCACCCCTCGGAGGCCCATATGACAAACAGATGCACTTGGTGCTGCGATAAAGGCATTGTCCAGAAATACCATGATGAAGAATGGGGGATTCCGCTCCATGACGATCGGAAGCATTTTGAATATATTTCCATGGAAGTAATGCAATGTGGTTTGAACTGGACGATGATGCTCAAGAAGAGAGATATTTTTAAGAAATGCTTTTCCGACTTTGATTATGTGAAGATAGCCGATTATTCGGAGCAGGATATCGACCGAATCTTAAATGTGGAAGGGATGATAAAGTCAAGAAGAAAAATTGAGGCTATCATCGCGAATGCTAAGGCATATTTGAAGATTATTGAGGAATTTGGAAGCTTTGATAAATATATATGGTCGTATTCCGGCAATGAAAGTCTGGTGTACTTGAAGCATCATAGAGGGGCATGGGAAGTAAGCAACGAGATTTCGGACAAGCTGAGCAAGGATTTGAAGAAAAGGGGATTCAAGTATTTAGGCTCCATTACGGTATTTTCCCATCTACAGGCATGCGGGATAATCAACGACCACTCCCCGGAGTGTTATATGTATGAAAAGTTGATACATATGGGGAATGTGAGGTATATTGATAATTAAGATGGAAACTACAGAGACAAAGAGTTGCATCTTAAGAGAAAGGCACGGTTATTACAATGACCAACTACGAAAACGCGATTGAAATATCAAATCTACGCAAGTGTTATGACGGCTTTACTTTGGACGATATCAGTTTTAATGTTCCCAAGGGCAGTATTATGGGATTTATCGGCCAAAACGGAGCGGGTAAGAGCACGACGATCAGGGCGATTCTGAATATTACGAAGACGGACGGCGGCTCAATCAAGCTGCTTGGTATGGATCATATTCGGGACGAAGCACGGATTAAGGAGCAGATAGCGGCTGTGTTTGACGAGAGTCCTTTTCATGACAGTTTCAAGGCGAAACAGCTCAATATTTTGTTTCGGGGACTATATCAAAGCTGGGATGAGCAGAAATTTTATGGGTATCTGGAACGTTTTCAACTGCCCCGAAATAAGAAGCTAGGCGAGTTTTCCAAGGGCATGAAGATGAAAATGCAGATAGCGGCGGCTCTGTCTCACGGCGCTAAGCTTTTGATTATGGATGAGCCTACGACGGGGCTTGACCCGGTTGTGAGGAATGAGATTCTTGATATTTTCCGTGAATTTTTAAATGACGAGGACAACAGCATACTGCTTTCGTCCCACATTACCAGTGACCTGGATAAGATTGCGGATTGTGTGACTTTTATTGACAGGGGCAAACTTCTGCTCACAGGAAATAAAGACGAAATTTTGGAGAGCCACGGGCTGATGAAATGCTCCAAGGAAGAATATCGGGAAATCGATCCGGAGGATATCGTCAGTGCGCGCATCAATGAGTACAGTGTGGATATCATGGTATCGGACCGCGATAAGATGAGCAGGAAATATTCGGGGATTCTGATAGAGAAGACGAATCTGGAAGAAATCATGCTTTTCTACGTAAATCGCGGAAAAAAGAATGGATGTGACAGCATGAGAACATTCACGATGTGCAGGGAGAGGTTGTAATGAGAACGGCTGCAATCAAGAGTCTGGTATACAAAGAATTCTATATGGCTAGGAAACCGTTGCTGATTGGGATGCTCAACTTTCTTATTTTTGCCTTGATGGGCGTTCTGGCGGAAACCAGTTTTCGAAGCGGTAATCTCGCGTTACTGTCAGATGTGATTAAAGATGATATCAAAGAAATGGTCGATTTAAGTGCCATTCTTTGCCCGGTTCTTATGGTGTGCTTTCTCACGTTGTTTATTGCTGATTCGTCGTTAAAAGATGAGGTGACTGTATGGAAAAGATTTTACTGTGCGACACCGGCAAGCCACATTGATTTTGCGGTGTCGAAGTATGTGACATTTCTGATTACCGTACTGGCGGAGAGCGCATTTTCTTTTGTTTATACAGCATTGATCTGCAGCATTATAGGCACCCCGCTCTCAGCGTTATATGCCGCCTATATACTGGCGGTTGTTGTGCTCACAACGCTTATGGCTGTTTTAAATCATGTGGGTATTTTGCTTTTTCATACGAAAGATAAAGCGGGTTTGTTTATGACTGCTGTGCTTTTTGGCATTATTCTGATACCGGCGTTTATCGGGATGAACTTTTCGGATGCGGATTCCGCGAGAGAAGTTGTGGGTAAAGGTCTGATATTTTTATTGCCTTGGATGCCCGTAATGACAGCGGTGATTTTGGCTGTCGGCTGTGCGGTCAGCGCTGTGCTGTTGAGAAGGAGGGAAGCGTAGTGAAGGGTTTGTTGTATAAAGAGTTTTTCCTTCTTAGGAGCGGGCTGATTTTCATGGTCGTGTTTCAGGCGATTCTCTCAGGGATATGCATATCGCTTCCGCTCATCGGACTGGACACGAAGATGATCGTCATTTTGACAGCTATCAGCTATTATCTGTCTTTTTTGATACTTGCCCTTGTCAACCAGGAATTGTTTGCGCATGATGAAAACCGTCCGTGGGGCAATTTCGTGTCGTCCACGCCGCAGACAGCCGCAGGTCAGGTCGCAGGCAAATACTACATGATTTTAATTGTAAATTTTATTCTGCTGTTCTGCTGTTATCTGACGGATGTCATTGTGGTCTGTGTGGCTGATGATGTCACGATTTCGGCAATCATAGTCGGGATGTTGATCTTTTGCCTCAGAATCCTAATCTATGCAATAGAAATCCCCTTCGTTATCCGGCTCGGCTCCGGTGTGGGAATAGCCGTCAAAGGTGTATTGCTTGCACTTTTTGCACTCATTCTGTTATGTTATGGGCTGTTTGGCGACATCTCATTTCTCTTTAGGGATGATCCGGTTGCTGCCTTGCATGAATTTGTCACAACCGGAAATGTCATGTGGATTGCGGCGCTGATTCCGTATGCGGCAGCAGGAGCATATTATCTGTCCTATCGCATCTCTGTTAAGTTGTATAAGGAGGCGGACTACAGTGAATAAGAAATTGACGATCAAACGTATTATCATATTCTGCGTAATAGCCTTCGTGCCTTTCTGGATTATTGTACCCGTCCTCAATTCCGTATACGGCGGGATGCTTTATACCGTGGAAGAGGCGGCTGCGGCGATTTATGCGCTGGGCGCACTTGGTATGTTCATACCTGCCATAGCGAATGTGCTTACACGCTTAATAACACAAGAAGGATTCGGCGATTCTTATCTCGCACTGAACATAAAAGGAAATGTCAGGTATTATGTGGCGGCTGTCATAGTCAAACCGATTGAGGCGTTTCTGGAAATGTTTCTTTTCTGTAAAGTTTTTTTGCCGGAGTTTTCGTTTCGTGAGCTTTTTCTCGGTGGGAATATAAGTCCGATGATCGCGGCTGTGTTTCTCCAGTTGGCAATGTCAATTATTCTGTTTTTCTCCGCATTCGGGGAAGAGTGGGGATGGAGAGGGTATCTGGGACCTAAGCTCAGGGAACTGATCGGTATGCCCGCGTCTGTCATCGCAGTCGGCATCATATGGGGACTATGGCATGCGCCGCTCACGATTGCGGGACACAATTTCGGAATTGATTATCCCTTCTATCCGTGGGCGGGGATCGGACTGATGTGCGTGATGTGTATTATGATGAATGCATTTCTGACACTGCTCACGGAGCGGACGAAATCCATCTATCCGGCCTCATTTTGCCACATGATTAACAATAGTTTGCAGGCGGAAATGTTGATTATGGCATTTGTAAATGAAGCCGGACAGAAAGCACTCGAGGCAAATCCGGACTATACAAATATGTTCGCATTTTTACTCTGTGTGCCTTTTATTGCGGTGACAGGTATAGTCAGCTTTTTCTTACTGGTCAGAACCAAGTCTACTCGAACACCTGACCTTCCTTCTTAAGGTTATTGCGCTTTTTCATGAGTTTGAGAATACCAAATGCAGCAAAAAATGAAATAGCAATATTGACGAAGCCGATATAATTAATCACGTTGTCATGTATGATCGCCAGATAAGTATTATATGCACCGATGTAAAGATTAATGAAGGCTAAAAGTGCAATAAATCGTATAACTTGTGTAAGATATTTTACACGGGATTCATTGTCGGAAAAAATCTCAAATGCTCCGTCGGCTGCCTTTTTGCGGAAGTACGCCCATCGTAAAACACTGCCGACATGCTCCACATTCGTTCCCTCCAAGAATTCCATATATTTCTGACTTTCGGGATGATTCGGGCGGTTCTCAAGCATCTGCATGCGTATTTGATATTCACCGGGTTCACATTCCTCAAAATCATATCTGAAAAGACCGACGGAAACAAGGCATAATCCTTTTGCCGCCATCTCATTAAGCCATTTTTCTTCTTTGTCAAAATTCCAAACCCAGAATACTTTGTGAATTGTTGTTCTCATATTTACCTCATTTCTGCGCACATTATTGTGCATCCAATATACGTTTACCGTTTTCGATTAACTCGTTTAACCGGGCAAGCTCGGACCTAAGCATTTGCTTTCCGGTTTCGGTTATCAGATACTCCTTTTTTCTGCTGTCCGATTCTCCGGGCAGTGCATTAATCCAGTTCTTCTCAAGCAATGTGTTGATTGCTCCGTATAGTGTACCTGCAGCCAGATTGACGCGGCCGTTGGACAATTGAGACACATTCTGCATGATGCCGTAACCGTGCAGCGGTTCTGTCAGCGACAACAGAATATAATAAACCGCTTCGGTGAGCGCTGAATTGGCCATGCTCAACACCTCCGTTAATATATTTCGTCTTCCGTTATATCGGTTGCCGATATATATACTATAACGGGAGACGATATAGTTGTCAAGAAGTTCTGGGAACATTTTATAAAATTGGTTGAGAAATATTGGTAATGTTTTATAATAAAAAAGTAGACACTGTCGGTTATGGAGAGCAATCTATGAGTGAAAATATGAGTGAGCAAAGAAAAAAAAGAATCTTCGACATCATACAGATTGGCAAGAAGGATGATATTATCAGCCGTGCTTTCGATATTTTTATTGTGATTGCCATCGTTCTCAATATAGCGGTCTTGTTTCTGGAAACATTCGATGCGATGGCGGAGTATTCGCATCTTTTACGTTCCATAGAGCTGATTACGATTGTCATATTTTTAATCGAGTATGTGCTGCGTATCTGGACATCGGAGTATCTTTATCCTGATAAAAGTAAGGGAAAAGCGGTATTGAAGTTTCTTGTCTCCTTTGACGGAATCGTTGACCTGTGTACCATTCTGCCCTTTTTCTTCCTGTCGGGTTTTGTGGCGCTCAGGATGCTGCGGGTAGTGAGAATATTACATTTGTTCCGAATTAACGCGTACTATGATTCCATCAATGTCATTACTTCTGTTCTTAGTGAAAAGAAGAATCAGCTCATTTCCTCTATTTTTATCATCCTAGTGTTGATGATGGCAGCATCGCTGTGTATGTACAGCGCGGAGCACGAAGTACAGCCGGAAGTGTTTAATAATGCCTTTTCGGGAATCTGGTGGAGTACGTCTACCATACTTACCGTCGGCTACGGTGATATTTATCCTATTACCATATTGGGGCGGATTATGGCGATCATCATCTCTTTTCTCGGCGTGGGCGCGGTGGCGATTCCGACCGGTATTATCTCAGCAGGCTTCGTGGAGCGGTACACACTGATGCAGAACCAGAACCAGCCCAGAACGAACGTCAGGGGAACCGTGAGCGTCACCGTTGATGTGGAAAATCCCTTCGTAGGGCTGGCTGTGAAAGCGGCGGAGGACAAGTATCAGATTGATATCCTCGTATTTATCCGCGACGGCGCAGTGATTGTTCCCGTGGATTCCACGGAAATCGCAGTCGGAGATATCCTGATTTATCAGGCGCAGGGGTAAGGCATAGCCTACCACTCACCGTATTTTGTAAATACACGCGAAAGGAACACTCCATGCAAACTACAAGAAAACACGTTACAGTCGCAGCTGCAATTATAGTGGATGATGGCAAAATATTTGCCACCCAGAGGGGCTACGGGAAATTTAAGGACGGCTGGGAATTCCCAGGCGGTAAAGTTGAAGAGGGCGAGACACCGCAGCAGGCGGTAAAGCGTGAAATCATGGAAGAACTTGATACGGAAATCGAAGTGGGAGAGCTGTTTGATACGGTGGAATATGATTATCCCGACTTTCATTTAACCATGTATTGTTTCTTCTGCACAATTCAATCGGGAGACTTGGTGTTAAAAGAACATGAAGCCGCCAAGTGGCTGACCAGAGAGAATTTAGACAGTGTAGATTGGCTCCCGGCGGATATCGATTTGATAGAGAAGTTAAAGAAATTATGAAGCGCACAGGGAATCCACCCGTGTAATTCTAAATCACAAAGGAGACCGGATATGCTACATAAGCCTAAAATGATACTCTTTGATTACGGACAAACATTAATTGACGAAGGCAAATTTGACGGCGTTAGGGGGACTGAAGCGGTGTTACAATATGCCACTGTCAACAAATACAATCTGTCTGCCTCACAAGTGCAAGAAGAGGCAGATAGAATCAACCGGGAAACGGGAAGATTTGACATGGCGAGGCGACACCTGATTCCGGTGGAGATTCCGAATCACATGTTCACGGCTTATCTGTATGAATCTCTTGGAATTTCTCTTCCGCTTACTTCGGAGCAGATTGACAAGGTCTTTTGGGATGCGGCTGCACCCGGAACACCCACGGACGGAATAGAAGAACTGCTTACATATTTGCACGACAACGGCATTCGCACAGGGGTAATCAGCAATATTGCCTTTACGGGCAAAGTGGTGATAGACAGAATCAACGAAATGCTTCCGAACAATTACTTCGAGTTTATCATTGCGACCAGCGAGTATATGTATCGGAAGCCGAATAAGCGGATTTTTGATTTGGCTTTGGAAAAGGCAGAGTTGCAGGCTGATGAAGTCTGGTATGTGGGTGACCATTATGAATGTGACATCGAAGGAGCAAGAAATGCGGGTATGTTCCCCGTCTGGTATCAGGGGGCACTCCGCACACCCGGAGAAGACAGAGATGATGTCACTATCGTTAAGAGCTGGCAGGAGTTCCGAGATAAGGTAGTGCAGCCGACACTGTCATAACAAAGAGCGAAGGAGCGTTTCCAATGATAAGAGAAATAACAGACACCGATTTTGACGGACTCATGGAATTATATATGCAGCTCCACGATAATCCGATGCCGGACAAGACACCGGAAATCATGGAATTGTGGCAGCGTATTTTGGCGGATAAGGATCATCATATCATTGTGGCAGAGGTAGAGGGTAAAATCGTCTCCTCCTGCGTGTGTGTGATTATTCCCAACCTGACACACAATCAACAGCCCTACGCTTTTATCGAAAATGTAATTACAGACGAAGGATATCGAGGGCAAGGGTTGGCTACGCAATGTCTGAATTATGCGAAGAAGATTGCGGAGGACGAAAACTGTTATAAGATGATGCTGCTTACCGGCTCCAAGAAGGAGAACACGTTGAATTTCTATCGACAAGCGGGATATAACAGCGAGGACAAAACAGCGTTTATCCAATGGATATAGGTGTAATGATATGAGCAAAACATTGTATGTAACCGATTTGGACGGCACACTGCTGAACAGGCAGGACAGAATCAATCCTGAGAGTATTGCCATCATCAATGAACTGGTGGCAAAGGGGATGCTATTTACTTATGCGACGGCACGCTCGCTGGTGTCGGCATCTGTTGTCACAGAAGGTCTGACGACGGATTTTCCGGTCATCATATACAACGGAGCATTTATTATTCATCCGTCTACAGGCGAAATTTTATCCGAGAAAAGTTTCACGATAGAGGAACGGCAGAGGGTAATAGAGGTCTTAGATGAATATGACATCAGTCCACTGGTTTATTCCTATGTCGATGAAGTCGAGAGGGTTTCGTGGATCGTGTCAAGAGTTAATGACGGAATGAAAAGATATATCAATAATAGAAAGGGAACCGATCCGCGATTCCGCCCGATTCAGACTAAAGAAGAATTATATCAGGGCGAGATGTTCTACTATACCTGCATCGGTGAGCGGGAGGAACTGCAGTCTGCATATGACTTGCTATCTAAGGACACAAGATTCCGCTGTACACTGCAGCAGGAATTGTACAGACCGGAATATTGGTTCGAAATCATGCCGGCCAAAGCGACGAAGGCGGAGGCAATCAGGCAGTTGAAAAAGCTGTGGAACTGTGACCGGGTAGTATCTTTCGGAGATGCGATTAATGACATCCCGATGTTTGAAATCTCTGATGAATGCTACGCGGTAGAAAACGCGGTAGATGAGCTGAAGGCGATTGCAACAGGCATTATCGACAGCAACGAGAATGACGGTGTCGCAAAATGGCTTCAGGAGCACGTTATGTGCTCCTGATGATTTTTTACTTATGCATGTGCAATATTCGTATGTTCCGAAATCTCTCTGTTGATTGTGCAGAGGTCGTCCACGCTCAAATCGTGCAGCTTGTCATGTCCTGTAATTCTGGCAAAAGTCTTAAGCTCCTCCAAGCTGACGTTGAGGAAGTTCGCCACACGCTTAGCAGCTGCATCCTCATGGAAACGTTTGCGAAGCTCCGGATCCTGAGTTGCCACACCTACCGGACACATGCCGCTGCCGCAGATTCGATACTGCTGGCACGCTGCCGCAATCAATGCAGCCGAAGCAATGGCTACCGCATCCGCACCCATGGCAATCGCTTTAGCAAAATCAGAGGAAACACGAAGTCCGCCGGTAATCACGAGCTGAATATCCGCGCCTACCTGGTCCAGATATTTTCTGGCACGATGGAGAGCGTAGATGGTCGGTACGCTGGTGGCATCCCGTACCAATCTCGGACTTGCACCGGTAGCGCCGCCCCTGCCGTCTATGGTGATAAAATCAGGCTCTGCATATACGCAGTACTCTAAATCTCTTTCTATACGTCCCGCTGCAATTTTAATGCCGATAGGACGACCTTCGGAAGCGGCACGAAGCCACTCCACCATCTTTTTCAAATCTTCCTTGCTGTTGACATCCTCAAATTTAGACGGGCTGATAACGTCCTGTCCCATAGGTTTATTGCGGATTTTACTGATTTCCGGTGTCACCTTTTCTCCCGGCAGATGACCTCCCATACCGGGTTTTGTACCCTGACCTATCTTTATCTCGATTGCATCCGCATTTTGCAGGTTCTCAGGTGTCACGCTGTAACGATTGGGCACATATTCGAAAATATACTTGTCCGCTGCCGCCATCTCTTCCGGCAGAATACCGCCCTCACCGCTGCACATAGCGGAACCTGCCATCGCGCTTCCTCTGGCCAGCGCTACCTTTGTCTCCTTAGACAATGCGCCGAAAGACATATGGGACACATACACCGGATTCTTCAAAACCATCGGTTTTTTGGCATGTTTGCCAATCACTGTCGTGGTATCCACTTCGTCGTGCTCCATCAACGGCGGTGGATTGAGCTGTGCGCCCAAAATCAGAATGTCATCCCATGAGGGCATCGGCATCTTGGTACCCATCGCCTCAATAATCGACTTACCGCTTACCGCCATCTCGTGTATTTCTTTCATGTATCTGCAGGACTCATCCCTGCGGGCATATTCCGCAGGATAAGCCAGAGGATTATCCGCTTCCTGTGCCTCTGTGGGAGAAGCCGTTCCGATCTCGGCTGCGCTCACATCACCTGCTGCTTCGAAAACCGAAGCCGGCTGCTTGCAGACAGGACACGCATCCAGTTCCGAGAAGGGCTTTCCTTCCTTATCTTCATCATAAACATAACCGCATACACTGCATTTCCATTTTGCCATACGCTATATGCCTCCCTTATTTTGATAGAATTATTGTATCATAATCTATGCTTTTACGATATCCTTTTTTATCTTAATAACGTTACTTAGAACAGAAATGCTTTCCGGCAATCTGGACTTTTGGCAAGAAGCGTGGTAAACTTCATGGTAGATAAGAACAGACATAAAGGAGCTGTAAAATACGCATGGAAAATAAATCTTTGCCTAGGGAAAAAAGTCTTACTGCGACATTCATTTTGATCCTTTTGACTGCTGTTATATTTGTGGTGGCCTACTTTCGGATCAGCACGTTGACTGAGAAACGCTGCATTAACAGAATGGAGGAAGGTGCCAATACAGTTATAACGGAAATACAGCAGAAGGTTATACGGGACAGCCGCCTGCTAAACTCTATTGCTACCATTCTTTCCGGTTCCGAAAGCTTCGACCCGGATACGCTTTCAGATTATATAAGCACCTTTGCACCGTTGCTTGAGACGATGCAGGTAAGAATTTTGCTTCCGGACAACACGGTTATTGAAGCCAACGGTGATAGGATTGACGGTACCAGTCAGATGTCTTTTCAGGCACTGGCGCCTCTCGGAGAACATGTTTCCAATCGTATGTTTAGCCTTGAGGAGGCCGGTGAGCCGGTTCTTCGTCACTACATACCGATTGTCCGTGACGGGGAGACTGTTGCCATTCTGTACGGTGTGACCATGGTAAATGACCTGCCGGATATCATGAATGTCAACAACATATATAATTCTAATTCCAGCGCTTTTATTATTGATACGCAAAACGGCGATTTCATCATGGATACTTATCATGAGGAGGCCGGTAATCTTTATGATTTTGCGAATCGGGAAACCGAGGACGGCAGCAGTTGGGACGAACATTTTAAGAAAATGACAAATTTACAGAAGGGGTATGTTGTTTTCTATTCTCCCATTGCCGATGAATGGTTCTATATGTATTATGCTCCCGCGGATATTAACAGGTGGGAAATTGCCGTTGCGGTGCCGAAATCCAATGCTTTTGCTAACCTATACGCGATTCGTAGGATTTTCTATATTATGGCAGGCTGTCTTGCCGTGATTATGGTGCTCTACTATCTGTGGGTACGCCGAAACTCTAAGGAGATACTTGCAAAAACGGTGGAGAGGGCGGTTCTCGAGGAGAAACTGCAGAAAGCTGAGGCGGCGGAACGTGCCAAGACGATGTTCCTTTCCAATATGTCTCACGATATCCGTACGCCTATGAACGCGATTATCGGGTTTACGACGTTGGCACAGACCAATATAGATAATAAGGAGAGAGTACAGGAATATCTGGCTAAAATTCTCTCTTCCAGCAATCACCTGCTCAGTTTGATCAACGATATTCTGGATATGAGCCGGATTGAGAGCGGACGGTTGAATATTGAGGAAAAAGAGTGCAGCATCTCGGATATTTTCAAGGATATGCGAAACATTATACAGACTCAGATGCAGACGAAGCAGTTGAATTTCTTTATGGATACCATTGATGTGGTTGATGAAGATATTTACTGTGATAAGCTGCATCTCAATCAGGTGCTGCTGAATCTGTTGGGCAATGCCATTAAGTTTACGCCTGCCGGTGGTTCCGTATCTCTCACTATTAAGCAGAAGCCCTGTGAGACCAAGGGCTACGGCACCTACGAGATTCGGGTAAAAGATACCGGAATTGGCATGCAGCCTGAATTCGCAGAACATATTTTTGAGCGTTTTTCCAGAGAACGGACTTCCACGGTCAGCGGCATCGTAGGCACCGGTCTGGGTATGGCGATTACCAAGAGTATTATAGATACCATGGGTGGTACGATTGAACTGGAAACCGCATCCGGTCAGGGAACGGAGTTTATTGTCACTCTGGATTTCCGCTTGCAGGCAGAAAGTAAGCAGATTGGGGTTATCCGCGAACTGGAGGGGCTGCGTGCTCTGGTGGTCGATGACAGCTTTAATACATGCGACAGCGTTACGAAGATGCTGCTCCAGATCGGTATGCGCTCAGAGTGGACTATGCGTGGTAAAGAGGCGGTACTGCGTGCAAAGCAGGCGGTGGAGATTGGTGATGAATTCTACGCTTATATTGTTGACTGGGTTTTGCCGGACTTAAGCGGTATAGAAGTCGTAAGGCAGATTCGTTCTATTGTCGGCGACAATATCCCGATTATTATTATGACGGCATACGACTGGCATAATATTGAAGACGAAGCCAGAGAAGCGGGCGTGACCGCGTTTTGTAATAAGCCCCTCTTTATTTCGGAGCTACGTGATAAGCTAATGTCTGTGGTTGGTAAGCCGGAGGAGACAGAAGAACAGTCGATTATACCTATTACCGCAGAAGAACTGCACGGTAAACGTATATTGCTGGTAGAGGATAATGAATTAAACAGAGAGATTGCGCAGGAGCTTCTGAGCGAGAGCGGTTTTGTGATTGAGTCGGCCGAGGATGGAAGCATTGCGGTGGACATGGTGCAGAAATCCGCCGAAGGTTATTATGATTTGATTCTCATGGATGTGCAGATGCCGATTATGAACGGATATGAGGCGACCAAGGCCATTCGTAAATTGGAGAATCCCGTGCTCGCCAATATTCCTGTGGTTGCCATGACGGCGAATGCTTTTGACGAGGACCGTAAGACTGCCATGGAAAGCGGCATGAACGCACACGTGGCGAAACCTATCCAGGTGGAAATCCTGATGGGTGTCATCAGTGATATACTCAGTAAATCCAATAAGACGGAAGATTAGGACGGATTTATCATGGGAAGCGGTGAGAGAATGTCCCACACCATAGAGCCCGTCTATGACAGCGATTCTAAGATACTGATTTTGGGCAGCTTTCCGTCCGTAAAATCACGGGAACAGCAGTTTTTCTACGGGCATAAGCAGAATCGCTTCTGGCGTGTAATGGCGCAGGTATTAGACTGCGCAGTACCTGAAAGTATTGAGCAGAAGAAATCTATGCTGCTTAATCATCATATAGCTCTGTGGGATGTGATTGCAAGCTGTGAGATTACGGGTTCCGCGGATGCCAGCATCCGAGATGTACAGCCTAACGATTTGTCGCGTATTATGTCTCGGGCCGATATTCGGGCAATCTATACCAACGGCTCCAAAGCATATGAATTGTATCGGAAATATATTTTCCCTGTCAATGGGATAGAGGTGCATCCGCTGCCATCGACCAGTCCTGCCAATGCAGGATACTCATTGGAGAAACTGGTTGAGGCGTGGAGTGTGATTCATAAGATTTTGTGATGGAAGACACATTTTCTGTTAAACAGATTTGTGTCTTTTCTTAAAACTGTGTTCGCTCCGCTTATATGCGAATAAGTCCTTCCAGATAGACGGATGGAACAGGAGCAGGAGCGGGAACAGTTCCAGTCTGCCCGCCAGCATATCAAACATCAGAACATACTTGGCGAAGGGCGAGAAGAAACTGAAATTCGCTGTCGGTCCTACCATCTCCAGACCGGGACCGATATTGTTGATGGTAGCGGCAACCGCCGTAAATGTTGTCACTAAGTCCGTATTGTCGAAAGAAATTAAGAGCATTGAAAGCACAAAGAGTACTGTGAAAGTGATAATATACACGTTGACCGTGCGAACCACTTCATGTTCTATAGGTTTCTCGTCCATCTGTATTTTCTTGATGCTCTTAGGATGAATATAGGATGTAAATTCTTTTCTCACTGTCTTAAAAAGTATCACAAAACGAGATACCTTAATACCACCGCCCGTACTTCCCGCGCAGGCACCGATAAACATCAACAGGACAAGGACTACTTTGCTGGTTTCGTTCCATATATTAAAGTCGGCAGTAGAGAATCCGGTCGTCGTAATAATGGAAGCGACCTGGAAAGCCGACTGTGTCAGCGCATCAAAAGCACTCTCGTATATTTTCAGAATATTTAAGAAAATGACTGCAGTGGAAGCCACGATAATCAATAAATAATATCGAACTTCCTCCATTTTCAGGGCGCTCTTAATTTTACCGAAAAGAATCAGATAATATGCATTAAAGTTAATTCCGAACAAAATCATAAATATGGTAACTACCCACTGCAAATAGGGAGAATAGCTTGTAAAACTGTCGTTCTTAATACCGAAACCACCGGTTCCGGCAGTTCCGAGACTGGTACAGACCGCGTCGAAGAGCGGCATTTTGCCAATCAGCAGCAGGATGGCTTCTGTGATGGTTAAGCCAAGATAAATCAGATAAAGGATTCGAGCAGTATATCGTACTTTCGGAACCAGTTTTCCCACCGAAGGACCGGGGCTTTCTGCACGCATCAGGTTAATATTGGAACCGCCGCTTAATGGAACGATGGCAAGCAGGAATACCAATACCCCCATACCGCCGACCCAGTGTGTAAAGCTGCGCCAGAACAGAGAACAGTGAGAAAGCGCTTCCACATCGCTCAGGATGCTTGCGCCTGTGGTCGTGAAGCCGGAGATTGTCTCGAACAGTGCATCCGTCAAGGACGGAATCTCACCTGTGAGATAGAACGGGAGACATCCGAAGAAACTTAAGAATATCCAACTGAGCGCCGTGGTGATACAGCCCTCTTTTAAATAAAAAACATTGTTGGCGGGTTTTCTTCTGGTCATCAAAAGTCCTAACAAAAAGCATGCCGCAGCCACCGGCAGATACCATATACCTTCCCGCTCTGTATAAATGAGTGCAATCAGGCAGGGAAGCAGCAGCAGTACGGCCTCTGTCTTTAAAACATTTCCCAGAATGAAGCGAATAATTGAACTGTTCATTGTATGACTCTACCCTTTCCCGACACGTATTTCTACTTATTTCGTCTGTCAGCTTAAAATATCCTGAATCGAATTAAATCCCGTGTGCTTAGTGACGATCATGACGGTATCACCGACCTGAATAGAGTCATGACCGCTGGGGATAATGATGGAACCGTTCCGGTTGATAAATGAAATCAGCAGGCCTTTCTTAAGGCTTAGGTCCATCAGCGGGATGTTTGTGACCTTGGATTCGTTTTCCACACGGAATTCAATAGCCTCCACGCGGGATTCAAACATATGGTAGAGTGTCTCAATATTGCTGTTCATAGAGTCTTTCTTGGCGCGGACGTAAGCGATAATCGCTTCCGATGTAATGAATTTCGGATAAATCACGCTGCCCAAGTCCAGGCCGTCCACCACATCGTTGAAAGTGATACGGTTAATCTTCGTGATTACCTTTGCCTGAGAAACCTTTTTAGCGTAAAGCGTCAACAAGATGTTTTCCTCGTCGATGCCGGTTAATGGAACGAAAGATTCCGCATATGCAATTCCTTCCTCCTTGAGGAGCTCTTCGCTTGTACCGTCTCCGTTAATGATGACAGCCTTCGGCAAAAGTATGCTCAGTTCCTCGCACCGTTTCTGGTCACGCTCGATAATCTTGACGGAGATTCCCATATGCAAAAGTAAGGTTGCCAAATAGTATGCGGATTTGCCGCCGCCGATAATCATGGTATTTTTCACGGCGTGTGTCTTGAATCCGATTTTTTCCAAAAAAGTCTTGGCAATCGAGCGTGATGCCACGAAAGAGATCAGGTCATCTTTCAGTATGCGGAAATTACCGGATGGTATGTGGATGTCACCGTCGCGCTCAACGGCACAGATCAGGACATTGTCTGCAATGTTCTTACCCAGTGTCTTGCCCAGTTCCATGATGGTCATACCGTCCAACTGATTGCCGTCGGGGACCTTGATTTTGATCATTTCTGCCTGACCGTGGGCAAAAGTACTCACTTCCAATGCAGTGGGCAGATAGAGGATGCGTGCAGCCTCACGTGCAGCCTCCAGCTCAGGGTTGATAATCATGGCAAGCCCCAGCTTTTCCCTCAAATATCCAACTTCTTTGCTGTAGTCCGGTGTGCGGACTCTGGCGATGGCGGAGCAGTTGCCGACACGTTTAGCCACCGTACAGCACAGAAGATTCAATTCATCGGAGTCGGTTACGGCGATAATCAAATCGGTATCCTCGATGCCCGCCTCCATCTGCACGCTGTAGCTGGCACCGTTGCCGACGATTCCCATGACATCATACAGATTCGTTAATTCCTGAATCATACCGGGATTCGTATCAATCAGTGTTATATCATGCCCTTCCCTTATCAGTTGGGCAACAAGCGTCTGGCCGACCTTGCCGCAGCCCACAATTATGATTTTAAGTCCTTGTGCAACTGTATTTTTTTGTTTAAACATTTTTGCCTCCCGCAAATTGTACATGCAACTATAATATAGCACCTTATGAGGAAAAAAGCATTAGTTTTTTGGATGATTAAATGCCGATTATGTAAAATCGACAGTATATATTGCAACTTGCGCGTGTACACCTTGCGGTTTAAGGATAAAACTGTAAAATGAGGATAAAAAGAAAATCAGAGGTGGGAAATTGAAAGTAAATTACAACAGAGACCCTTTGCTGCATGAGGATAGAGTCGACGTAAGTTACAGAGAAGAAAGTGAACAAATTGAGATTATTCGGAACTTCTTTTCCTCTCTGCAAAGCATTATGGGTAAAAAAGATGATGAGGTGCGTGTGCTGCATCCGGGCAGTATATATTATCTGGAGATGGTTGACAGGAAGCTATTTGCCTATCAGATGAAAGACGTGTACCAGCTGGACTACAGCATGAAGCATTTTCTGGATTGCTTTGGAGCAAACGGTTTTGTACAGATCAGCAAAAATATGATTGTCAATCTATATAGGGTCAGACAAGTGAAAACAGACTTGAATATGCGGCTAAAGCTGGTCATGGACAACGATGAAATGCTGATTCTAAACAGAACTTATAAGAAAACTTTTCTTGATGCTTTGTATCATATACAGGAGGTGTACCATGAAAATCATCAATAAACACAACTTTTTTCCGGCTGTGTGTACGGGTTATACGCTGCTTGTGCTGATCAAGCTGTCGCTCGAATATCTTGTGCAGGGACTGTGGGGGAATTATCAGGGGAATTTGCTCATCATGTTTGTGCTGTCAATTCTGGCTTTTTTGGTCTTATCGCAGCATTACCGTTTTCAGAAGTATCCTCTGGTTGTAGTGATTGTGGTGCAATATCTTGTGCTTATCGGGAGTGTCATGCTTTTTACATGGATATCGGCTTTTTTTGTACCGATGCACGAGAATGGATATCGGGATATGTTTCTGTCATTCAGCATTCCCTATGCTATAGGGGTAGTTATTTACTATGGGGCAGTGTTCCATGAGGTCAACTCAGCCAATCGAATACTGCGTCAGATTAAAGATGGAATACCGAAAGATTGTGAAGAGGAGTAGCGAGGAGGATTTGAGAAAATGAGTGAGCATAAAGGAATGGATTATTTATGGCTTGGTCTGTATGCCTTTTGTGGTCTTGGCATGGAAGCACTTTATGCCTATCTGCTTGAGCCGATATTGTACGGTGCACCCATGCAGGAGTGGACAACAGCACAGATTATTATGCACTGGATTGCCACGTGCATAACATGGGGGATTTTTGCGACAGTTCTAATCAAGAAATCAGACTCGAAATACGATTATCCACTGACCGATAAAGAGCAGAAAATGTCATTGCTGGGAGTAGCGTTATGTATCGTGTTTATCATTGCAGCATTCCTAATCGACTATATGTCATGGGACGGTTTCAAAGTATATCTGGAATATGTCAACAAGGGGTTGCTGCTGTTCACTTTTCAGTATATATACTATGCATTTGAGACCATGCTTTTTCTGCTCATTATTGTATTCGGACAGAAAGCATGTGAAGTGTGGTTCCACAGAGAAAATTTCCCGTATGGCGGCGTTATATGTGGGCTGACCTGGGGGCTGGCACATATGTTTACTAAGAACATAATGACAGGTCTGCTCGGGGTAGTTCTTGGCGTCGCCCTGGGAAGTGTCTACCTGGTGGTAAACAGGGATTTAAGAAAAGCATATGTGGTGATGTTTTTAATGTTTGTGCTGTAATTTACAATAAAGGCAACAGATAGTTGACACCGGCAAACCGGAATAGATGGCGCAACCGGAGTTGCACTTCTATGATTAGGGAAAATGGAAGGAGACCTTAATCATGGAAAACAAATTATTTACGAAAGATTTCACATTGGTAGTTATTGGACAGATTATTTCACTTTTCGGCAATGCAGCCATTCGGTTTGCATTGCCCTTGTATTTACTGAATCGTACGGGTTCATCTGCGCTGTATGGAATGGTGACGGCATGTGCGTTTGTGCCGATGATATTGCTGTCGCCTGTGGGTGGGCTGATTGCTGACAGGGTCAACAAACGAAACGTTATGGTGGCACTGGATTTTTCTACCGCGGGATTGGTTCTGCTGTCTATGCTGCTTATGAACAGCGTGAATCTGACCCTTGTGGTTACCGTCACATTAATGATTCTGTACGGTATCGCAGGAGCATATCAGCCTACGGTACAGGCAAGCATACCGGTGCTTGTGGAAAAAGAGAATCTTACGGGAGCAAATGCCGTTATCAATATTATCAGTTCCTTTGCGTCGTTGTCAGGGCCTGTATTGGGAGGTATTTTGTACAGTGCATATGGACTGCTTCCGGTGTTGGCAGCATGTGTTGTCTGTTTTGTGCTCTCTGCGGTCATGGAAGTTTTTATTAAAATCCCCTATCAGAAGCAGGAGAAGGGAGGCGGCATATTGCTGATTGCGCGTAGGGATATGGAGGAAAGCATTCAATTTATCCGTGAATGCAAACCAATTATCGGAAAAGGACTGGTGGTGATTTGCAGTATCAATCTGTTTTTATCGGCTATGATTGTAGTGGCGCTTCCCTATTTGATTACGGAAGTGCTTCCTTTTACGGCGGTGCAGGCTAACGGGTTATACGGCTATGCGCAGGGCGCGATGGCAGTAGGCGGTATAATGGGTGGCATCAGCGCGGGTATTTTGGCTAAAAGGATGAAAGTTAATAAGGCAGGAAATTTGCTTGTACTGGGTTCGGTATGTGTCTTTCCTATGGGTGGGGCTCTTCTATGGGCGGATTCGGGTATGGCGATTTATTGGACAATAACGGTGTGCTGCTTTGTCATTATGTGGATTTCTACTGTTTTCAGTGTGCAGATGCTGGCATTTGTGCAGGCGGAAACACCGCCGAACTTAATCGGCAAGGTAATGGCGGTCGGTATGACGGGATCTATGTGTGCACAGCCGTTTGGAAGTGCACTGTACGGATATCTGTTCGAATTATGTGCAGGGCGCGAGGCGTTGGTTGTTCTCTTTGCAGGTATCGTGACATTCGCGATAGCGGTTAAGTCAAGAAAGGTGTTCCTCGCATTGTGAAATTATGGTAAGATTATCGTAGAAAATTTTAAGATTTGAACGGTAAAATTTTTTATAGAATGAAAGGGATGAATGAAGGGATGGGAAAAATAAAATTCGGAATCTTGGCAACGGGAAACATTGCAAACAGCATGGCGAAGGCAGTGCAGAATCTCGAGGAGATTGTGTGCTGTGCAGCAGCTTCCAGAACCTATGAGAAGGCTAAGGATTTTGCGGACAAATGGGGATTTCAGAAGGCTTACGGCTCTTACGAAGAGTTGGTTAATGACCCGGAAGTAGATTTAATCTATGTGGCTTCGCCCCACTCCCACCATTATGAGCACGCAAAGCTGTGTCTGGAGCATGGGAAACATGTTTTGCTGGAAAAAGCCTTTACCGTGAATGTATCGCAGGCGGAAGAACTGATAGCCTTGTCCGAGGAAAAAGGGCTTTTGTTGGCGGAGGCCTTCTGGCCCAGATATATGCCCACAAGAAAAATGTTGGACGATTTGATTGCGCAGGGCACGATTGGGGAAGTGCAGGCGGTTATGGCGGATTTCGGTGCGCCGCTGTCCCATGTTGAGCGGTTGTGGAATCCTAAGCTTGCAGGAGGAGCATTGCTTGACTTAGGTGTTTATCCGATTAACTTTGCACTGCAGATTTTTCAGGGGCAGGTGAAGAACATCCGGTCCGATGCGGTCATGTCACCGCAGGGCGTGGACCACATGAACGGCATCACGCTTACATTTGACGATAATAAAATTGCTGTTCTGCACAGCAATATGCTGGCGTGTATGGGAAACCGCGGTGTGGTGTACGGCGATAAAGGGTTTATTGAGCTGTACGAGATTAATAATCCTAAGGAGATTCGTGTATTCAATGAAAATAAAGAGATGACCGCATGTTATCCCGCACCGAAGCAGATTAACGGATATGAGTATGAGGCGCTTGCCTGTGTGCGGGCAATCGAAGCAGGTCGGATTGAGTGCGAGGAGATGCCTCACAGCGAGACGCTGCGCCTGATGAAAATCTTGGATACGGTCAGAGAACAGTGGGGATTTAAGCTGCCCTGTGAATAATACAGATGTGACATGGTTTACGATGCATACTGAAAAATTTTAGTATCAAAAGGAGAATCAGCGAAATGCACTTTGTGGATGCTAAGGGCATCTTGTCCGCACATAACGGAATGAACTTATATCGCGGCTGCACCCATGGCTGTATTTACTGTGACAGCCGCAGCGAGTGCTATCAGTTTACCCATGCCTTTGAGGATATCGAGGTGAAGCAGAATGCGCCGGAGTTGTTGGAGCGTGCGCTGCGTTCCAAGCGCAAAAAGTGCATGATTGGCACAGGAGCTATGTGCGACTCGTATATGCACTGTGAGGAACAGCTTCAGCTTACGAGAAAGTGCCTGACATTAATTGAGCAGTATGGTTTCGGTGTTGCGATTCAGACCAAATCGGATAGAATATTGCGGGATTTGGATTTGCTCACGAGCATCAACCGCAAGGCAAAGTGCGTGGTGCAGATGACGCTTACGACCTACGATGAGGACTTGTGCCGTATTGTTGAGCCGGAAGTCTGTACGACGAAACGCCGGTATGAAGTGTTACAGATTATGAGAGAGAACGGTATTCCCACCGTGGTGTGGCTTTCGCCGATTTTACCTTTTATCAATGATACAAGGGAAAATATTGAGGGAATCTTGGAATATTGCAGAGATGCAGGAGTATACGGCATCATTTGTTTCGGTATGGGGATGACGCTCAGACAGGGCGACAGAGAATATTATTATGCAGCCCTGGACAAACATTTTCCGGGGCTGCATGAGAAATATCACCGTAAGTACGGCTATGCGTATGAGATACCGAGTGATAACTCGGAAGAATTGATGCGGTATTTCCGGGACTTTTGCAGTAAACATCATATCGTGAGCGATATGGATAAAGTCTTTGCGTATCTTGGCGAGTTTCCGGAGAATAAAGGATATGAGCAGTTGTCACTGTTCTAAATACTTAATAGGTTGTGATAGGGATTTCCGGCTATTCGCCATCGTCCGTAATCATTGCTTCCAGCACATCGCTGTAATAGTTTTCCTGAATGATATACGCGCTGAAGTCATAGCGGTCTTTTACTTCCCGACGCGCGGCAGCAAGATAAGCCTCTTTTTCCGCATCCGGCACAATATCATTGCCGTTTTCATCCTGAAGCCAGTAAGTGATGTCGCCCTTTTCTATAAAAATCAGAGAGTCTGTCACAAAATCACGGTTGTTGAAAATCACCATACCTTCTCTGTCGGAAAGAATATCGCGCCCTGCGTACATTCTGGAGTCATAATTGAATCCCAACAGATTGAGGAGTGTGGGCATAAGATCCATGGGACCGCAGGCTTTATCGATGTAGACAGGTTCTTCCATGGTAGCGTTCCACAGAATCAGAGTGTTGCGAAACTTGTCTTTGCCCGCTGTCAGGTCTCGACCTGCCAGTTCCTCATACTCGGCATCCGTCAGACCGTAGGGATAGTGGTCCGTGCTCAGGCAGATAAGAGTGCGATCAAGCTGCCCTGCCGCCTCTAATTGCTCCAGCAGATTTTCCATGGCTTTATCCAACTCTATGTTGCATGCAATGTATGCCTTGCAGCTCTCGGACAGAGGTAAATCCGCTACAGCATCTTTATTCTTGGCTGACATGGCATTTCCTTTATAGGTATAATACATATGACCCGATACAGTCATGTAGTAAGCATGAAATCTTTCGTTATTGACATATTCGGGAACGGTGGCAACCATCATGTTATAATCGGAAGCAGGCCATTGGCCGGGCATTTCCATTTCAAACACCTTATCTCCCCACACCGACTCATCCAGGTCTCCGAGTCTGCAGGCTTTGTAATCGTATCCCATATTGGGATGACTTAAGTGTCTGCTATAGTAAGAGAGAGTGTTGTTATGGTAGGCGTATGAGTGTACACCCTCAGCGGCAAAAAAGGCGGGCAGCGCGAAGGGCTGCACATTTTCGGAGCTGCGGCGCATACTGTACTGTCTGTCGGGAATCAGTCCCGTCAAATTGATATACTCGCCGTCGCTGGTACTGGTCTGCCATAACGGCGTATAATAATTCGTGCATACAAATCCTGAATTAGCCATTCGGTACAGAGTAGGGGTAAGCTGCTCGTCTATGGCGTAGGAACAGAATCCTTCCGCTGTGATATAAATCAGGTTATAGTCTTCGAACATTCCGGTATATTCGTTGGTATCTACCGCAGTCTGGCCTTGGATATAGTCTGCCAGCCACAACTGATGGTCGTTGTCCGCCAGTCGGTGAAGCATATCATAGTCTATATTAAACTGCTGTGGACGGATCACCGGTTCTTCCGGAATTAACTGTGTGTCAGAGGTTTCGGACGCCGGCTGTTCGGTGGAGCTCTCCGAGGACGCAGTCAGGTCCGCTTCTGAAGCAGAGGGCTGAGAGACTTCGGATGATTGTGACGGCGTATCTGACGCAGATTCATTACCGCTGTCGGTGTTTTCCGTAAGTCCCTGAGAGGATGCAAGCACATAGTTTTCCCTGTGTATATTCCTCTGCACGCGTTCTGTAAGCTGCTGGAAGTTGGCGGCTATGTCCCTCTGAAACAGCGGAAGAATTCCCATGTTCTCAGCTATGCCCAGGGGATCGTAGAAATCCTGATACTCTACATAGAATTCCAGTTCTGCATCCTTGCCGACTACCGTTATGATAATGCTGCCTCCGATTCCGACTTGCATGATGAGCAGCATTCGCATGACCTGCAGCGAAGTAAATTGCGGCATCTGCCACTTGAGTCGTTTCAGTAAGAACGGTATTAGGACTACAGGCATAAAGAGCAGGAGAATATAAGGAAGAGAGCGCAGTATTTCCCACAGTGCTTCCCGATAGTAGTTAGTCAGTGCATCCGATGCACCCCAAATCACCGCCTCCCACAGAAGGGGCTGCTTGAATATGCGCAGATAGACCAACTGGATGGCCGTCCACACTGCAGGCAGCCATATCACAGTGTAGAATATAATCTTTTTGGTTTTACCCTTAAAAAGCCCAATGCATAAAGTCCATATGCCGGTCCAGCCGACAATGAGAAAAAATGCATATGTAGGATTAAATGATGTCCAGCCAAAACCGACAAAATGGTAGACTAAACCCAGCCACAGGGCAATTCCCATCAGAGTACCCCAGAGTATCAGCATTGAAATTGCTCCTCATCTTTTGTTCTTCTTGTAATTATCATATGTTAAATATTCCACTTTTCTCCATTGTATCACCCGTACGAATACTTTACAACTGCTCAGACCAAGGAAAATCAGCTAATCAGCACTTTTTATCCGTCTCACTTAGTGTTATAATCTATAACAAGTTTTCCTTATCTTTTTCAATTGGTAAAATGTTTTATAGCGAGGCTAATGCATATGTCAGTTACGATTTTTACAATGACCCATAAGAAATTCCCCAAACCGGAGGATCCTATTTATATGCCGCTGCACGTGGGGCGTGCGGGTGCGGAGGACTACGGCTATGCGGGAGACCATACGGGCGACAACATCTCCGATAAGAATTGCTATTACGGGGAGCTGACGGGTGTCTACTGGGTGTGGAAGAATGTTCGCACTACGGATTATGTGGGAATCTGCCACTACAGGCGGTATTTCTGCACCGAGGAGGGCAGGATTTTTAATGAAAAAGATTATCTGTCTATTTTGAAGGATTATGACATCATTACCTCCAAGAAGCTGAAACTTAATTTCTCCTATTATGACGGCTACGCGGGGGACTATAACATATTTGATTTGGATACGACGGGAGAAGTAATAAAGCAGATGTATCCCGAATACTATGATACTTTCGAGCGTCTGGTACACGGCAACGGAACCTATTTTGGGAACATGATGGTGACGAGTAAGGAATTGTATGATGAATATGCCGAGTGGCTTTTTTCTGTCTTTGCAGAGGTGGAAAAGAGAATTGACCCCAGCGGTTACGATGATTACCACAAAAGGGTGTTCGGCTTTATATCGGAATTTCTGCTGTATGTGTGGGTGCAGGTGAAGGGCCTGAAAGTATACGAGTGTAAGGTGGGTATGACTACCGAGAAATACGAGACAAAGCAGATGAAGGAAAATTTGTCGGAGTACTTTTTGCAGGGTGATTTGGCGGGAGCGAAAGAGTATTTCTTAAGCGTATTGGAGAAACGTCCCGATGTATTGATGGAAGCCTCCGATATCACGGGAGAGTTGAAGCTTTCCATGCAGGTGATTGCGGTCTGCACACTGGAGAGAGAATCGTATGGAACGAGTGTAATCGACAGAATCAGACAGTTTGACGAGTTGATGAGCTATTTTACAAAATTAAACGAAATCGTAAGCGATTGTAGCTTGAAACAGATTAGCGAGGAGGACATTCTTTTCCTGCGGGAGCAGCAGGTAACGGATATTGCGATAGAAGCCTCTGCCCGTCTTTTTATCACGGATGAGGCGGAACTGAATGAAGTGGTGGAAGAGATAAAGCGCAGCCGATAGACTGCCAGCGCCGCCAATGGGCTGCCAGCGCAGCCGATGGGCTGCGCTTATTCAACATATAGGCTGTTTGCATCTATTCGTTATCATTCTCCAGCTCGAAATAGGAGAGCGTCGGATCGGGTACATCGCCTTGCACCCGACCAAGATAGACAAGGGATCCATCCTTTGTGTAACGGTAGAAATTGCTGTATCCCACGTAATAGTTTTTCTGCATTTCGCCTGTCAGGAAAACCAATTCCAGATAATCATCGTCGACATTTAAATCGTACAGGAAAAACCCATCGGACAAATATTGTGACATAATTTCTTTAAGTTCATCATCGCCGTTTTGACCAAAGTCTACATCGTTAATAATCAGGTGAACCGATAGATTGTAATTGCCGTTCTCATCAGTTCCATACTCGCTGTAGAATTGCATGCTATCCTCGGTTCCATCCCCGTTTATGTCGATGGAATACGGTTCCTTTTCCTGCACACTTACGATTTGCCTGTCTGTATATGCGTAATCTTCTTTGAGTCCCATATCAGCCAGTGCATAATAAGGAATAATAAATTCTATCGCGCCGGCAGCATAGGGACCCAGCAGATAAGGATCGCTTACAAACACCAGACCATAGGTTGCCAGACACCAGGTACCATCGTCGTACAACACGTTTTCCAGTGTCCCGTTTGTGATGTCATCTGAAGAAAACATTCGTACACTGTATGCCTCGGTTGCCGCAAGCTTTTGGTTATAGGCAAGCGTATCTGCATGGAAAGAATCGGGATCGTCGCTCAATTCATCGAAAGCAATCAGTTCCCCGGTCTTAGCATCATAATTATAGCTGCTTGAGACCGGCATACCGTGTGCACCGCCTAAGTACTCATAGGTTACTACTGCAAAGGAAATGACTTTGTCGTCGGCTCGTGCTACCCTGTATGACTTTTCTGCTGTATAGTAGGTATCTGTCAGCTCCGGATCATATTCAAGCAGGTATTGCAGATCATCCGTTAACCACTCATAGGTCTCTGTTTCCGACATAAACGGCTCCACATGTGAGCGGATATCCTCGTTGATTTTCGCAGCAGCATCCTCGTGTCCCTCTATCGAAACAATGGGGTAAGTACAGCCCAGTGTGAGATAGGTTATGCCGCTTTCGGTCACCAGCTGCTTTTCTTCCGACTCGATGACGATGGCCACGCCGGATGTCACATCACTGACAGTCGTGTCAGTTTCCGAATCGCTGTTTGAATTACTGTCGATGCCGTTTTCCTGCTTTTCATCTTCGATTGACGATTCTGTGTTCTCCTCCGAAACATCGATTTCCTGTTCTTGGGTCTCCCCTGATGCAAGATTCTCCGGTGTGGATGTATTGGGCGTTTTATCCGCATCTGCTCCGCACGCATCCAAACACAGCGTGGCGCACAGCATGAGTGTACATACAGTTATTTTCGTGATAGTTTTTCTTTTCATGACATTTCTCCATTCGTATAAGTAATTATCTTTCATTTTCGTCAGTTTCACAAGTTGTCTGCCGTATAGGTATAGGCTTCCTTAAATCCCATGCCTTTCAAATCACCGTAGGGAATTGTGAATTCCAGGGTTCCGGAAGAATAAGGGGCAAGCGCATACGGCGGGCTCATAAAAACAAGGCCAGAGGTGGACAGATACCACATACCGTCGGCGTACAGTACTTGCTCCAAGGTGCCGTTTGTAATATCGTCCGTGTTAAACAGCTGCATATTATAGTATTCGGTCTGAGCCAGTGCCTGATTATAGGCAAGCGTATCGGCGCGGAAGGCATCGGGGTTATCACTTAATTCCGTAAAGGTAATCAACTCTCCCGTTTTGGTATTATAGTTAATGCCGGTTGTGCCGGGCATGCCGTGGGCGCCGCCCATATATTCATAGCTGTTTTCTGTAAAAGCAATCACATTATCGTCCGCCCTTGTCACCGTAAAAGATAAGTCGGAACTGTAGGGCATAGGCGGCTGCACACCATCGTCCAGCATATATTCAAAGTCCTCTTTTGCAGTTTCGGCTTGTATATTTACACCTGTGTTGAAAGCATCCACTCGTGAAAGAATATCCGCGTTGATTTTCTCCGCAGCAGCCTCGTTTCCATTAATGAAAACGACGGGATAGCTACAAGTGATTGTATAATAAAGGGTGCCGTCCTCTGTGGTCAGCTCTACATCGTCCGGAGCCTTGATGGTGACAGTAATGTCGGAGTTTGTATCGCTGACAACAATGTCAGTTTCTGTAATTTCCTGCTCCTGCGTCTTTCCGGACGCGGGATTCTCCAAAATGAATGTATTCGGATTGTTCCCTGCGTTTGCCCCGCACGCATTTAAACACAGTGTTGCACACATTATCCCGGCGCAGGCACTGAGCACTTTCAAGTTTTGCCTTTTCATAATACCCCTCCGTAGTTAAATGAATAGATTGCCATAAATTGTTAATTACATCTTCAATTAAATCTATTCTTTACCAAACCTAGTATGACACTTTAATTTCTTAATATCAACATCCCACCTCAAAATGATGCAAAAATGATGCAAATGCTTTTCAAGTCGTATTTCGTGTGATATAATGCGAGTCGAGAATCTTGTAATGCATATATATGCAGAATATACATATATAATCAAAGGAAATGATACGGTTTCGGAATCGGTGAAAGGATATAGAACAAATGACAGGCTTAGAAGCATGGTTTGCTGATACTTCAGCGTTGTTTTATAAGAGCTTTATCAAAGAGGATCGATATAAATTATTAATCAGTGGTGTCGGCGTTACCATCAAGGTCTCGCTCTTGGCTGTCATGATTGGTATCTTGATTGGTCTGCTGATCGCGGCGTGCAATCTGTCCAAGCGCAAGTTTCCCAAGATTTTGGGCGGCATATACACCGATGTTATTAGGGGTACGCCGTCCGTGACACAGCTGATGCTTATCTATTTTGTTATTTTTGCTTCTATCCATCTGGATAAGTGGGTTATCGCAGCCATTGCATTCGGTATCAATTCCGGTGCATATGTGTCGGAGATTATCAGGGCAGGAATCCTGTCTGTGGACCATGGACAGACGGAGGCGGGCAGGTCGTTGGGACTTAACGCTTTTCAGACGATGACGCGAATCGTCATCCCACAGGCAGTCAAAAATATCTTTCCTGCACTGTGTAACGAATTTATTGTACTGATTAAGGAAACCGCCATTGTAGGATATGTGGGTCTGATGGACATCCAGAAGGCGGGAGACTTCATTAAGAGTGCAACTTATGAGCCGTTTCCACCGCTTTTTGCTACAGCAGTGATTTACTACGTGCTCATTAAAATACTGACACTGGCACTCCGTCAGCTGGAGAAGCGCCTAAGAAAGTCTGATATCAGGTAGGAAGGAGAGCGCCCTATGATTCAGGTAAAGAACTTACATAAAAAATTCAATGATTTAACGGTACTGGACGGAATAGATGAGCATATCGAGCAAGGTGAGGTGGTGGTTGTAATCGGCCCTTCCGGCTCCGGCAAAAGTACTTTCTTAAGATGCCTGAATCTGCTCGAAACGGCAACCGACGGTGAGATTTACGTAGATGATCAGCAGATTAATGCCCCAAAGGTGAATGTGAACGAAGTCAGACAGAAGATGGGAATGGTGTTTCAGCAGTTTAATCTGTTTCCCCACCTGACAATTATGGATAATATTACGCTGGCGCCGGTACTTCTTAAGAAAATGACTAAGGCGGAGGCGGTACAAAAGGGGCAGGAACTTTTGGAGCGCGTCAACTTGTCCGAGAAAGCGGATGCCTATCCGGCACAGTTGTCCGGCGGACAGAAGCAGCGCGTGGCGATTGCCAGAGCGCTTGCCATGAATCCGGAGATTATGCTTTTCGATGAGCCGACATCGGCGCTTGACCCGGAGATGGTGGGAGAAGTGCTTGATGTTATGAAAGACCTTGCCAGGTCCGGCATGACGATGGTGATTGTAACCCACGAGATGGGTTTTGCCAGAGAGGTGGCATCCAGGGTGCTTTTTATCGACCAGGGAAAGGTGATGGAGAGCGGCACACCGGAGGAAGTATTCAATCATCCGAAGAACGAGAGGACGCAGTTGTTTTTAAGTAAGGTATTATAAAAAAGCGAGCAAGCTCGCTTACGAGATTAACTTCGTTAACTCGATATCAGGCTGCTTCAGAAGCGGCTTAAGATATAATAAGCGTGATAGAAAAACAAGCGACGCGAAGCGGCATTTGTTTTTCTGCGCTTATTAACGAGCAAGCGGACTGCGAAGCGGTCCAAGAAGCGCAGAATGCGCGGGCTTGCGAGTATCTATTAAAATATTTTAACAGGAGGAGATTATTATGAAAAAGGTAACAAAGGCAGCAGCGCTTGTCCTTGCCATGGCGATGATGATGTCCATGCTTGTGGCATGCGGAAACGATGCGGGAGCTGCGACGGGCGGCACACTGACATTCGGTACGAACGCTGAATTCCCGCCGTTCGAGTTCGTTGCAAGCAATGGTGTAATTGACCAGTATGACGGTATCGATATGGCGATTGCGAAGCAGATTGCGGAAGAGAACGGTATGACAGCGGCTATTGAGAACATGGAGTTCGACTCTCTGTTAATCGCACTGTCAAACGGACAGATTGATGCGGTTATCGCAGGTATGACCGTTACGGAAGAAAGACTGGAGGCGGTTGATTTCTCTACCCCTTATTACACGGCAACGCAGGTTATGATTGTAAAAGAAGATTCCGATATTGCGTCGGCGGCCGACATGGCGGATAAGAAGATCTGTGTAATACAAGGTTACACAGGTGAGACATGCGTACAGGAGATGGGCTATTCTTATGAGGCGTTCAAGAAAGGTACGGAGGCTGTTCTGGAACTGGTGAACGGCAAGTGCGACGTTGTCGTAATTGATTCCGCAACTGCACAGAAGTATGTAGGCGACAATGAGGGACTTAAAATTGTGGAAGATGCGAGTGCTTTTGAGTCTGAAGAGTATGCCATTGCAGTGAAGAAAGGTAACACAGAACTGCTTGATAAGATTAACAAGGCAATCGAAGCAAAGCTTGCTGACGGCACGATTTCCGAGCTGAGTGCAAAGTACATTGATGAGTCCGGAGAATAAAGTAGAAATCATAGACTCGCAAGCTCGTTAAAAGCGCAAGAAAAACAAAGGGACTGTTGGACGTAGAAAATTACTACAGCAACAGTCCCTTTTTATGTCTAGATTTTAATCTGGGTCCATTTCCCTTGCTTAAAACGGGTGGATGCGAATATAAAACGCGAAACCTGATCGGCGAGCACACCCAGCCAAATTCCCACGATACCCAGCCCGAATATATAACCGCCCAGATAACCTCCCGCAGTACGGATAAAGGTGACGCTGATTGTCGAGGCCACAGCGGTGTACAGTGTGTCGCCCGCGCCGCGCAGACAGCCCATGTACACGACTTGGGCAATCTGAAAGACAACTACGAAAATAATAACCATCATAATGCTTACACCGATGTCAACAATGTGCTCTTCCTTAAAGAAGAGACTCATAAGCGGTCTCGCACCGATAAAATAGAGGACTGCAAGGCACATGGCGATGATAACACCGAACATCCTGCATATGCTGCCGTACTCTTTGGCCAGTTCCTCGTCACCTGCGCCGAGGCTGCGTCCGATAAGTGCCACTGCGGCAGCTTGAAGTCCGTCACCGAAGGAGAAGGACAATCCCATGATGTTCATACCGACCTGATGTGCAGCCATAGCATCGGTTCCTTGGTTGGCAGCCATGATTGCCGTGAGCATAAAGCCGATTCTCATCAGGAGTTGTTCAAAGAATACACTGTAACCGACATGTATTAGATGAACGAAACTTTTAGCTGCAGGATAAATTTTGTTCTTCATGATATAAGGAAGACTTATGAATCCATCGGGCTTCAGTATCGAAATAATGCTCATAACGGAAGCAACCACGGTTCCGAGCACGGTAGCAAGCGCTGCGCCGTGAATTCCCAGAGCAGGGAAACCAAAGTGTCCGTTAATCAGCAGATAATTAAAAATAATGTTGATTGTATTGGATGTAACATTGGTACGCATGGTAATCTTGGTGTTTCCTGCACCCCTCTGAGCAGAATTGACTCCCATCTGGATACAATTGAAAATCATACCACCCATAACGATGCGGAAATATGCCACCGCACTGTCATGGGTTTCTGCAGTGGAGCCGCATAAGCGGATAATAGGGCTTGCCAATGACACAAACAAAATACTCATGATTATTGCCGCCGCCACGATGAAAACAATGGCAGTACTTAAGATGCGGTTGGCTTCTTCCTGCTTTTCCTCCCCGCGTCTTCTGGCAACCAGCGCTGAGATTGCCACATTTATTGCGAAAAACATGGCCAGACCCATGAATTTGGGCTGAGTCGTAAGCCCCACGGCAGCAACCGCATAAGAGCCTAAGGAACTTACCATCAGAGAATCCACCAGTCCTGCGAATGCAACAAAAAAGGACTCCACGATGGAAGGCCATGCCATTTGCAAAGTAATGTGCACATTTTCTTTGCTATGCTTTATCTTTTCTTTTTTCTGTTTGGTTTGTTGTTCGCTCATAATGCAATTATATTTTAATAAATTTATATTTTCAATAGAGGACATGCAAAATTGTTAGTATTTACTTTAGTTTAGTACTGTGATAAAATACAAACGGCTATTATGCCTGAAACGGAGGAAACTATTTATGAAAAAGAAACTTGCATTTATGTTGGCGCTGTCCATGACAGTGGGTATGATGCTTACGGGATGCGGCGGGACAGATAATGACGCTGCACAGGATAACGGAAATGCTGCAGGCTCGAATCTTGTCTATGCGGTGGAAGCCGGTTCGGCAGGCGAGGAGGCAGCGCAGGATAACGGATTTAAGACGAACGCAGTGGCATCACAGGCAGATGCGCTGATGGAGGTTGCGTCCGGTACATCCGATGCGGCCATTATCGATTTACTTATGGCAGGTGCCATGATCGGTGAAGGTACAAGCTATCCGAACTTAACATACACGGATAAACTTACCACAGAAGAGTATGGCGTGGGATGCCGTAAAGATTCCGATTTGGCGGCCTACATCAACATTGTATTTGCCGATACCTACGCACGCGGTACCATGAAACAGATTGCCACTACATACGGTGTACAGGAATCGCTTGTTGAGCAGCCTATACTCGGACAGCTGCCGGAGGTCGATGCATCCGCTGCAGACAGCGATGTGGCTTACATTCAAGGTAAAGGTACGTTGATTGTAGGTATTACGGATTTTGCGCCGATGGATTATAAAGATGATTCCGGAGAGTGGATTGGCTTTGACGCAGATATGGCTCGTGTCGTAGCTGAAAAACTGGGTGTGGAAGCGCAGTTCGTGGAGATTGACTGGGACAACAAAATCATGGAATTGGATTCCAAGAATATCGATGTTGTATGGAACGGTATGACCCTCACTTCGGAAGTGACTTCCGCTATGGAGTGTACGAATGCTTACTGCAATAATGCACAGGTTGTAGTCGTACCGGCTAACTAAGGAGAATATTTATGTTTTGGAGTGTTACACAGACACTGCTTAGCGGTTTGCTGACGACTTTTCAGATTTTTATTTTCACCCTGGTGCTCTCACTTCCGCTTGGATTAATACTTGCGTTTGGCTCTATGAGTAAATTTAAGCCACTGCGATATCTTGTTCAGGTGCTTGTGTGGGTGATTCGCGGTACGCCTCTTATGCTGCAGCTTATCATTATTTTCTACGGACCGGGGTTGTGGCTTGGACACAATATATGGAGCGGCAATGAAGCGGGACGGATTACCGCCACGGTGGTGGCATTTTCTATCAATTATGCATGCTATTTCTCGGTAATCTTTCGCGGTGGCATCGAAGGTGTTCCGGCAGGACAGCGAGAAGCGGGACAGGTGCTGGGCATGACTAAGAGCCAGATATTTTTTAAGATTACGTTGCTGCAGATGGTAAAGCGTGTCGTACCTCCCATGTCCAATGAGGTCATTACGTTGGTGAAGGATACTTCTCTTGCGAGGATTATTGCGGCATACGAGCTGACCTTTGCGGGATATTCTTTCATGAAGAGTAACGGTCTGACATGGCCGCTGTTCTACACGGGTGTATTTTATCTGATTTTCGTCGGCATTCTGACGCTGTTGTTTAACTACATTGAGCGCAGATTGGATTATTTCAGGTAGGAAAAAGATATGGCGATTCTGGAAGTTAGAAATATAGGAAAACAATTTGATTCGACCACGGTGTTAAACGACGTAAGCTTTTCTTTAGAGGAAGGCAATGCGCTGGCTATTATAGGCTCGTCCGGTTCCGGCAAGACCACGCTTCTTCGGTGTCTGAATTTCCTGGAGACGCCGGACAGAGGTTCTATTGTGGTAAAGGGCGAGACACTGTTCGACGCCGCCATGCCGCTTAAGGAGCAGGAAAAGGGACTTCGGACCAAGCGTCTGCATTTTGGGATGGTTTTTCAATCATTCAATTTGTTCCCCCAGTACACGGCACTTGAGAATGTTACTCTGTCGGAGAAACTGTTGGCAAAGGAGCGAGAGGATTTCAAACAGAACAAAAAGGAGATTCTTGAGCAGATTGAAAAACACGGCGTTGAACTGTTGGAGCAGATGGGACTTGCAGACCGTATGAGTCATTATCCGCATCAGTTGTCCGGTGGGCAGCAGCAGCGTGTAGCGATTGCGCGGGCGCTGGCACTTAAACCGGATATCCTGTGCTTCGATGAGCCTACTTCCGCACTGGACCCGGAGCTGACCGGAGAGGTGTTAAAGGTCATCAGGGGGCTGGCAGAGCAGAAGACGACCATGATTATTGTGACACACGAGATGGCGTTTGCCAGAGACGTGTCGGACCAACTCATTTTCATGGACGACGGGGTGATTGTGGAGCAGGGAGACCCCAAACAGGTAATCGACAATCCGCGTGAAGAGAGAACCAAGCAATTCCTGACGCGCTACGCGCAGGGGTAGAGAAGAATTTAAGGGCTGACCGTTAGGTGGGCTCTTTTTTTGCGCATTTATACTTCCTTTTCGGGCAAAAGTAGTATAGATTCTCCCATCTAATCATGCTAGAATTTTCCCAACAAATGCAAATTGCATTATGTCACATGATTAAATGCAGCATGAAAAGTGCATAAAGGAGGAACAAGATATGATAATGGAAATTATTGGGATTTTTATTTCGCTGCTTATACTCATAATTAGTCTCGGGAACAGTTTGGGCGGAGGACTGGCATGGATTACAGACCCGCCTACATTGCTCTGTATGTTTGTTCTTACTTTTCCGGTACTGTTAAAGGAAGGGTTGGGAAAGGACTTTATACGGGC
Organism: Lachnospiraceae bacterium; assembly: GCA_022510565.1. GTDB lineage: Bacteria > Bacillota > Clostridia > Lachnospirales > Lachnospiraceae > UBA3282. The sequence goes on from JAFLTE010000018.1 coordinate 55,108, forward strand.
ATTTAAACTGCTGAGAAAAGAGTATAGGTGCAGCTTCAGTGAACTGCGCCATGCATTGGATGTGGTGGAAATGATGCAGAAGCAGATTCTCTGTGCAGGAGTCATTGTTTCGTTTCAAGGGCTTTTCTTGCTGTTGCACAGTTTGTCGGACCTTGCGTCAATCGGTCCAAACACAAGCGTTGCACTTCTGGCGGTTTTCTATACAGCAATCTTTGAATTACTGATGCTTCCGCTGCAGATTGAGGCGAAGAGAAGAATTGTTGATTATATAGAGCAGGATGCCGAAGAAGAAGTCAAAGAGCAGGATATAAAAAAAGCAGAAAAAGAATAGGATGCCGAACAAGTATGAAGAAACGGATTATTTTGTTAATTCTGGGATTCGCCTATATCGGACTCTTTACACTGCTTCTCCTGTTGTTGATGCGAATCATTGTCTTAGGCGATACGGCTTCAAGATGGAGTGTATTAGTGGGTGCGACGGTGGTAGGTATACCGTGGGCAGCGGTACTTAAATTGTACACTCGGCTGCAAGAGTCGACAGAACCGAAAGAAGATTTCCACGTGGGAGTGGAGAGCCACGCAGCATTTGAGATTCTCATGAAGGGATATGGATTGACAAACCGAGAGTCGGAGATAGCATGGCTGCTCTATCGCGGCTACACGAACAGGCAGATAGGCGAAGAGCTGTTTATCGCTGAGACTACCGTGAAGAAACATGTCTCCCATATCTATGAGAAAATGCAGGTGTCGGGCAGGAAGGAATTTCGGGCTAAGGTCAATGAGCATCCTCCTTGACAAACAGGTCATCCCTTGTAATATTCTGCAGCCACTTGCCGCTTCGGTAGCGTTTGATGACCCATGGCCATTTCACAAATTCGTCGGTGCACAGTAGAAAGTAGACGACGAGCACAGGCAGCTTCAATACAAATGCCGCGATGAATCCGAGAGGCACCGCGTAGCACCACATATCAATGGAATCGCAGATCAGACCGAAGCGGGTGTCTCCTCCAGCGCGGAACACGCCTGCGATAAGTGTGGTGTTCACGGCGGCTCCCATTACATAGTATGTATTGATAAGCAGCATATATTTCAGATAATGCATGGCTGTCTCGGACAATTTGGCAAAGTGTAGGACCAAAGGTGTCGCAATCAGAATTAACACACCGCCGATTGCACCCGTGATTACAGTCAGTTTAAGCAGCTTGGAAGCGTATTCCTTAGCTCGCTCCATATCATTTTCTCCCATTACATTGCCGAGCAGGATGCCTCCTGCGCTGGCAGTGCCGAAGCAAAGTACGGTACCGAAGTTGCGCACTATCACCACGAGGGAGTTGGCAGCCACTGCATCGGTTCCCAGATGTCCCAGAATTACCGAATACATGGAAAAAGCCACACTCCATGACAAATCATTGACTAATGCCGGCAGTGCCAACTGTATAAAATCTTTAAGCAAAGGTTTATTGCTTATAAACATATAGATTGGATTCAGTTTTAAATCCCGACTGAACAGAAAAGAGACTACAATACAACCGATTAGTTCTACGGCGCGGGAGACAGCGGTTGCTATGGCGACACCGACAGCTCCCAGTCTGGGTGCGCCGAACAGTCCGAAGATAAATACCGCATTTAATAATATATTGAGCGAAAACGCCGTCACATTTAATACCATGGCAATCGTTACCCGGCCCACGCTTCGCAGTATAGCGAGATAAATTTCCGTGAAACCCCAGCACAGATAAGTAAAGGACATAACACGAAGATAGCCCGCACCGATGTGAATCAGCTCTGTGTCAGAAGTAAAGAGTCTCATCATCAGCTCCGGCGCAAACAGTGCAAATCCCGAGAAAAGCAGGGTAATCAACATGGAAAAACGTAATGCGATCCCTTCAATTACACGGATTGCCTGCATATCCTTTTTGCCCCAGTATTGAGCGCTCAGCAGTGTTGCACCGGTACCCAGCCCATAGTAGACCATAAAAAGAACACCGGCATAGTTGGATGCAAGTGACACGGCCGAAATCGAAGACTGCCCCACATAATTCAGCATGACAACGTCCGCAGAGTTGACGGCGGCACTCAACAAATTCTGAATGACAATGGGTACTACCAATTGGAGCATCTTAGAGTAGAATATATCTCTATCATTATTATCATGAAACATAATCCGTTCCTTTCCATACAAGGCGTATAACATCCGTTAAATCAATATCGACACTTACATACTATATACTGTACCATTTTTTTATTGCAGAGGGAATCATAATGTGCTATGTTGATGTTACTTTGAATGGTTTTCAAGTTGGGGAGTTCTGATTTACAGATTGGAACGGAGGAGTATTATGGAAAAAGACATGACAAAGGGCAGCCCTATGAGGTTAATCTTAGGGTTTGCGGTGCCGCTTTTATTTGGTCTGATTTTTCAGCAGTTTTACAGTATGGTTGACACTATTATTGTAGGGAAATACCTCGGGGTGGATGCCTTGGCGGCGGTGGGTGCTACCGGTTCCGTGAACTTTCTGATTATCGGATTTTGTATGGGAGTGTGCAGTGGATTTGCCATTCCGGTTGCACAGGAATTCGGCGCGCGACATGAAGAAAATATGCGCCGTTATGTGGCTAACTGTGTGTGGTTATCTGTTATTTTTGCGTTGGTTATGACCGTGCTTGTGGCGATACTGTGTCGCCCTATTTTACAGGTTATGCGGACACCCGCCAATATCATAGACAGCTCTTACAATTATATTTTTATTATTTTTCTTGGGATTCCGATTACATATCTGTACAATATGACAGCTGCAATCCTTCGTTCACTGGGGGATAGTAAAACACCTGTCATTTTTCTGGTGATGGCAGCTGTTTTGAATATTTTTCTGGATTTGCTGTGCATTATTGTGTTTCAAATGGGTGTTGCCGGTGCGGCTGTAGCCACAGTAGTGTCACAGGCGGTAGCCGGAATCTGCTGTCTTATTTTTATGCATAAGAAGTTTTCCATCCTGCATCTTACGAGGGATGAGTGGAAGTGGAATCACCAGTTTGTAGGTAAGTTGTGCGGTATGGGAATACCCATGGGACTGCAGTATTCCATCACCGCCGTAGGAAGTGTTGTGTTACAAAGTGCGGTGAACGGAATCGGCTCCGGTGCAGTGGCAGCTGTTACGGCGGGAGGTAAGTTGAATCTGATGCTGGTGTGTCCTTTTGATGCGATGGGTTCCACGATGGCGACCTACGGTGGGCAGAATGTGGGTGCGGGAGAGTTGGAGCGCGTGGATCAGGGATTGAAGTCTTGTGTGATTTTGGGAATTATCTATGCGCTTATTGCCGCAGCAGTGATATATATCGCAGGAAGATATTTGCTGTTGCTGTTTTTGGATGCGGGCGAGACGGCGATTCTGGACAATGCCTATACATTTATCAGAACCAACGCAGCATTTTTCATCTTCCTGGCGCTTGTCAATATTGTGCGTTTCCTGATTCAGGGAATGGGTTACAGTAAGTTGGCGGTGTTTGCCGGTGCATTTGAAATGCTTGCAAGAGGATTGATGGGATTTGCCCTTGTTCCTATGTTCGGATTTCGCGCAGTATGTTTCGCCAATCCTCTGGCATGGGTATTCGCCGATATATTCCTGATTCCGGCATATATTCATGTGAGGAAAAAGACGGCATTAATGCTGGTGCGCGACAGTGCGTAAATATAACATAAAATAATAAAAAATGCAAAATATAGTTACCAAAGAAAGCAATGAGAAGGTGCAGAAAGGGAGAAAACTATGGGATATCAGGAGGCTTACAACAAACTGGAGAAATACGGGCAGCTTCATGTGCTGCGGTATTACGAGGATTTGAGCGGTTATGAGAAGGAAGCGCTGCTCGAGCAGATTGAGAACACGGACTTTGAAGTGCTAAAACAGTGTGAGAATAAGGCGGAACTGAATCCGCGGGGTAAGATCACACCTATTGAGGTGATGCAGCTTGCCCAGAACGATGCGAAGCGTGAGGAATACACGAAGATTGGACTGGATGCGATTAAAGCAGGCAAGGTGGGGGCCGTGCTGCTTGCGGGTGGTATGGGCACCAGACTGGGCTCCGATGAGCCGAAGGGGGTCTACAATATCGGATTGACCAAGGATGTCTTTATTTTTCAGCGTCTGATAGAAAATCTGATGGATGTGGTACGGCAGGCGGATGCATGGATTCCCCTCTACGTTATGACAAGCGATAAGAATCATGCCACTACGACAGACTTTTTCAGAGAAAAAGAGTATTTCGGTTACAACCCCGACTATGTCACGTTCTTTATGCAGGATATGGCACCGGCCTCCGACTATAACGGCAAGGTATATATGGAAGAAAAGTATAAAATGTCCACATCGCCTAACGGCAACGGCGGGTGGTTCCTTTCTATGATGAAGTGGGGAGTGGTGGATAAGATTAAGGCAGCAGGAGTAGAATGGCTGAATGTCTTTGCGGTGGATAATGTACTGCAGCGTATTGCCGACCCGTGTTTCGTGGGCGCCACCATTGCAACAGACAGCGCAGTTGGCGCTAAGGTAGTGAAGAAGAATGCGCCTGATGAGAAGGTGGGGGCTATGTGTCTCGAAGACGGCAGACCGTCCATCGTAGAATATTATGAGATGACTCAGGAACTGATGGATGCCAAGGACGCGAAGGGAGAGCCCGCATACAACTTCGGTGTTATCCTGAATTATCTATTCAGGGAAAAAGATTTAGAAGAGATTGCTGCGAAGAAGCTGCCTCTTCATATTGTGGAGAAAAAGATTCCGTACCTGGATGAGGAGGGCAGACCGGTGAAGCCGGAAAGCCCCAACGGATATAAGTTTGAGCAGCTTGTGCTTGATATGATTCATGAACTGGATTCCTGTCTGCCCTACGAGGTGGTGCGAAATTACGAGTTCGCACCGATTAAGAATAAGACAGGTATTGACTCTGTGGAGAGCGCCAGAGCGTTGTGTAAAGAGAACGGAATTGAACTGTAAACATTTTGACAGATACGAATAACATTCTCCCATTGTACACAACTAGGATAGAAGTGTAGACTATGTGTAAATCAAATAGCGAACTGCTAACATTTTAACAAGAACACATAGGGGAAAGGATGGGTGTATTGAGATGGCTATTTTAGTGACAGGCGGTGCAGGTTATATCGGTTCCCATACTGTAGTGGAACTGCAGAATGCGGGATATGACGTAGTGGTTGTTGACAATCTGGCGAATTCCAGCGAGAAATCATTACAGAGAGTGGAGAAAATCACAGGGAAGCCGGTTAAATTCTACAAGGCGGATATATTAGACAGAAATGCACTGGAAGATATTTTCAGCAAGGAAAACATTGATTCCTGTATCCATTTCGCGGGACTTAAGGCTGTGGGTGAATCCGTTCAGAAGCCGTGGGAATATTACGAGAACAATATTGCGGGTACATTGACTTTAGTGGATGTGATGCGTGGGCACGGTGTGAAGAATATCATTTTCTCATCCTCCGCTACTGTGTACGGAGATCCTGCCATTATTCCGATTACGGAGGAGTGCCCCAAAGGACAGTGCACCAATCCGTATGGCTGGACCAAGTCCATGTTGGAGCAGATTTTATCCGATATGCAGAAAGCAGATCCGGAGTGGAACGTGATTCTGCTGCGTTACTTTAACCCGATTGGCGCACATAAGAGCGGCACTATCGGAGAGAATCCCAACGGTATTCCCAATAATCTGATGCCTTACATTACGCAGGTGGCTGTGGGCAAACTGAAAGAGTTGGGCGTATTTGGCAATGATTACGATACACCGGACGGAACGGGCGTGCGAGATTATATCCACGTGGTGGATCTTGCGGTGGGTCATGTGAAGGCGCTTAAGAAGATTGAAGAGAAAGCGGGTCTTTGCATCTATAATTTAGGTACGGGTGTGGGCTACAGCGTATTGGATATCGTCAAGAATTTCGAGGAAGCGACCGGTGTAAAGATTCCTTACGTAATTAAGGACAGAAGACCGGGAGACATCGCTACCTGCTATTCCAATGCGGATAAGGCTAAGAGAGAGCTGGGCTGGGAAGCACAGTACGGCATCAAGGAAATGTGTGCCGACTCTTGGAGATGGCAGAGTAATAACCCCAACGGGTATGAGGGATAATAGGCAAAAGATTTATGGAAGAGGCGCTCTGAAAAGGGTGCCTCTTTATTTGTATGTCTATGGCATATCATATTAACGATACATCGCTCCACCCACAACTAATTGTAAAGTAAAATATATAAAATGTAAAATATATTTGACAATATGTAAAAATAAGTGTTAATATATATGCAGAAAATAAAAACAACAGACTGCAGACATGGAGGATGAAATGTCAAAGAATCTTGCAATCAAAGCAGCAAGGGCTCATAAGGATATGACGCAGAAAGATTTGGCGGACGCTGTCGGAGTGTCCAGACAGACGGTGAATGCGATTGAAAAGGGAGAGTACAATCCGACAATCAAGTTGTGCCGTTCTATCTGTCGTGTTCTGGACAGAACCCTTGACGAATTATTCTGGGAGGATGAGGAAACCGAATAATGATAGATTTCGGATGGAAGGAGAGGATGAAAAATGAAGAAAAAGGTGGCAAATAAGCTGGATGAGATGCAGGAGCAGAAAATGCTGAAAATAGAACGCAACGGCTGCTGGCTGGCATTTTGGGGATTGCTTGCGGTACTCTTTATACAGATAATTATATACGGATACGGAGAAGAAAGTTTGAGATATATGGCGGGAGAATGGATTGTCTTTATGTGTCTGGCGCTGTATATGGTCATTGATTGTCTCAGAAACGGTGTGTGGGACAGGCGGCTTTCACCCACGCCAACGGTTAATGCCTGTGCGAGTGTAATCGCCGGTGCTGTCATGGCTGTTGTGAATTTCGCATCATCCTACAGAAATTATCATAAACTGGCGGGAGCTGCTGCCACGGGAATTGTTTTTGGAATTATGGTTTTTGTTTTATGTTTTGCAGGGCTTACATGGTGTACATTTCTCTATAAGAAACGCGTGAACCGGTTGGAGCAGGAAGGTGTAGATGAAGATGAGTGATAACAGAATCATGGCAGACAATCTGGTGAAGACCTTTACCAGAAATGAAAAGAAAAATAGGAAAGTCGATATCAATGCGGTGGACGGTATTTCCTTGGCGGTCGGAACGGGCGAAATCGTTGGAATATTAGGTCCCAACGGTGCCGGCAAGACTACCCTGCTTCGGATGATGTCCAAATTGATGAGGCCTACAAGCGGGATGGTCAGCATTCGGATTGGGGACAGGGAGATTGCGGATGATATAGAAATAAAACGCCATATCGGTTACCTTTCCAATAATACCAAACTGTACGGAAGATTTTCTACCGCTGAATTTCTGGGAATGCTCGGCACTTTGTATGGTTTGGATAAGGAAGCTGTGGAGAGAAAGACGAGGAAAATCAGTGACATTCTCTCAATGGGGGAATTTATTGATAATCGTATTGAAAAACTGTCTACCGGGCAGACGCAGCGTGCATCGATTGCAAGGTGTATAATTCATGACCCTGAGGTATACATTTTTGACGAACCGACTCTGGGGCTGGATATATTGAGCAGTGCCGCTATCATTGATTTTATGAAAAAGGAGCGTGAAGCCGGCAAAACAATCCTGTATTCCACTCACTATATGGAAGAAGCAGAATTCCTCTGCGACAGGATTGTTATGATACATCAAGGTAAAATCATAAGTGAAGGCACACCTGAGAAATTGAAACGCGAGAGCGACAAGGAGAATCTGAGGGATGTTTTTGCGCAGTTAATCGAGAAGGAGGGCATCGCATATGAGCACTAAAATCATAAAAACATTGGTGAAAAAAGAAATGCTCGATGTACTGCGCGACAAAAAGACAGTTGTCATGATGCTGGTCGTACCGGTCATTCTCTACCCCCTCATTTTTATAGGCGTCATGCAGTTGATGGCGGCTATTTCTTCCGACATGAGGCAGCAAGATTACAGGATTGCCGTAGAAGCGGAGGACGATGGCGCTTTTCTCCATAAGCTTACGGAGAATGATGACAAGTGGAAGGATAAGGGCGGAGTGGATGACAGTGATGAGGCAGCAGATAGCAACACTGATTCTTACACGATTACAATCGTGGAGCCTGACAGCATAGACGATTATGAGAGCGCCCTGCAAAACGAGGAACTCGATGTCTATATCCGTGGTACGGTACAGAACGGTAAGCTGCAATACGATGTTTACTATATGTCATCCGTAGCCAATTCCGATTATGCAATGAATATTGTCATGGATGTATTTGACGAGTATCGGGAAGAATTGACGCAGGCAAAGATTAAAGATGCCGGACTGGATGTTCGTGAAATACTGGAGCCGATTCTTTATGAGAATCAAGATAAGTCAAGCCGTGAGCAGTCCATGGGCAGCCTGATGGGCTCTGTTCTGCCCTTTATGTTGGTGATAAGTCTGCTTATGGGAACTATGTATCCGGCTATCGACACAACCGCGGGAGAGCGCGAAAGAGGAACTTTGGAAACGATTCTGACGCTTCCTGTAACAAACCGACAGTTGATTATCTCGAAATTTTTGACGGTTGCTGTGATCGGAATGATATCCGCTCTGCTTAACATTCTTTCGATGGGCGGAATAGCTGTCTATATGTATCAGATTTTGGGCATGCAGACAGAAGTGGCAAGTTTTGATATGGCGAAATTTTATCCGGCAATATTGGTAGGGATTTTATGTATTTTTGCATTTTCCCTCTTCATCAGTGCCATAACGATGTGTGTAACTTCCTTTGCCAAAAGCTATAAGGAGGCGAATAACTATATCACACCCCTCATGCTGGTGATTATGTTTGTGGGTTATATCGGATTTATCCCGAATATTGAGCTGACACAGACTATGGCAATGATTCCTGTTGCCAATATATGCCTGCTTATTAAGAATATTTTAGTTTTTAAAATTGACTATATGATTATTGCGGTGGTGCTCATCAGCAACGTAGCCTATGCGGTGTTCGCAATTTTATTCCTGAGTAAAATCTATGACAGCGAGAGTATACTGTTCGGTGACGCGAAGGGCAGTCTGCAGTTGTTTGAGAAGCGCTCTAATCTGCAAAAAGGCGGCGTGCCTACCGTGTCCGATGTGTGGTTTGTGGTTGCGCTCACGATTGTGCTGGTGTTGTATGCCGGAAGTATGCTGCAGCTTAAATTCGGACTTTGGGGCGTGTTTGGGACACAGTTAATTATTCTGCTTGTGCCGCTTGCTGTTGTAATTTATACAAAGAAAGATATGTCCGCCACATTTGGTTTACATAAAACCAAACCGATTAGGTTTTTAGGAGCATTTTTTATTATTCTCGGAATGTACCCTATCAATATTGTATTGTCGTGTATTTTGATTACCCTGTTCCCGCAAAGCGCTGATAATGTGGTGACAACCTTTTCCACCATTATGGACGGCAATATAGTAAGTATTTTTCTTGTAATCGCACTGGCCCCTGCAATCTGTGAAGAAATGTTGTTCCGCGGATTGATTTATCATGCTATGAAATCCAGATACCGCACACCTGTGGCAATCAGCATCGTGGCGGTATTATTCGGGATTTACCACATGAGTCTGGTTAAATTCATTCCGACCGGACTTCTTGGTCTGGTATTGTGCTATGTTGTATATAAGACCGGAAGTATCTATCCGTCCATGATGATGCACTGTATCAACAATGCCGTCAGTGTGGCAGTAACGTATTATCCGGAGAAAATTGAGAAGATTTTTCCGATACTTTACCGGGAAAGCATGTCACTTCCCGATGCACTGATTCTGAGTGGTGTAGGGCTGGCGTTCTTGGCGGTAGGAGGGGTACTGTTGAGAGAGAAAAAGCGGTGATTGCATTAAAATCATAATGTTGACAGGTGAATGTTATAAGCATAATATTAAGATATATTCATAACACATAATGCTGCTTGGCAGAATCGGAAAGGTAAGCATGAATGAAACTTAAGAACAAAAAATGGAACATCACACTTCCGGCAGCGCTGGTCGCCGGGCTGCTGCTGTTCCTACTGGTCGGCGGCACCTTTTTTGCGCGCTATTTGGAACAGCGTATTTATAAGGAACGCACGGATCAGCTGAATGAGATCACGTCCCAGGTGTATGCTAATCTTGATAACTCGCTGAATGTCCATTGGATCTACATCACTTTTGCGCTCAACATGCTGGAGGGGTATGAGCCGGATACAATACAGGATATAGCCGCGTACATAAGCGAGCTGGAGCGCATTTTGGAAACAGATAGCCGTGGCTCCCGATTCGTCCTGCTGGACAGTCAGGGAAACGTCTATGATGACAGCGGATATCGAGGTCCTTGGCCGGATATCGACAGACTCGCCAGCAGAGAGGATCAATATTCTTTTATCTCTGACAGCTATATCTATCAGGGTAACTACTGGAAATTTGTGCAGAAACTGAGCGCTCCCATACACGTTAAGGAGAATGATGTCAACTTTACCTATATAGCGCTGTTAAAGGATATGGAGGCGGTGACAAGTTACTATGACAA